>JACDFN010000001.1 GCA_013815775.1 Candidatus Saccharimonadota bacterium
CCTGCGACAAAATTGCTTTGCAACTGCGCAAGGCGGCCTAGCATTACTCACTTAAATCCCGGCCTTACCTTCCCCTAAATGTTGAGTGCGGAGCGCAATTGGCTCCGTCACAGCACTTTTGGTACACCCGACAGGATTCGAACCTACGACCTTTGGCTCCGCAAGCCAACGCTCTATCCAGCTGAGCTACGGGTGCACGTTTCAAGAACAGGGGTGATTGTATCACGCTGTAGGTATAAATACTAGAAACTGAAGGGAAGAGCAACTTTAGCAACGGATTCATTCCGCACCCACCACGATGAGGAGAACCTAGGTTTTCCCCATATTAGAACCGTAATCGGGAAGTGAGCCGCTCAATTCGGTCTGGCTTGCGGTCTTCGTGGGGGATATGTTCGCCTAAGGCATTTACAATACGCTCCTCATCCGCAGGCGGGTAGTAAGCCGAGATGGGTGGCATAAATCTTTTAAGTGGCAGCAAGCTTACGCTATTAATATCTCCTTCGTTAACCACTGTGAAAGATCTAAATTGCCTGAAACTGTACTTTTTATCGGCTATTCGTATTCCGGAGTTTGATATTTCATATTTTATTTCGCGTGGTTTACGAGAAGCAAAAACTCCAACAATTATTCCAACGGCCAATATAACGCCAGTAGCAAAATATTCCTTGGTCAAGAAATAAATTCCGGCAGCAAGAACCAATGTACCGCCTGCCAGGGCACCGTACCATCCGCTACTGTGTTGGTGGTCTATATATTCCGAAGCAGTCCAAGAAATTGTATCAGCAGTTTTACTTAAGGGCTTTTCGGAATTAGCACCCGAATTGTCCGGTACCGGTTCCTGATTTTCATCGCTGCTGTCTGGCTTATACTGCCATGATGCGTCTGAGTTTTCATCCATAATAATAATCTAGTAGTAGTTATAACTTAAGCATATTGTAACGGAATCGATTGCTTTAGACCATAAAGGCTGCCTGGCTATGTAAGGTGTTTCTTGATATACTTACCCCGTTATTTTACCAATTTAGCTACATTAACAAATAAGGAAGGGTGACCGAGCGGTTGAAGGTACCGGTCTTGAAAACCGGCAAGCGAAAGCTTCGTGGGTTCGAATCCCACCCCTTCCGCCAGCACATTCAACACTGGAAGCTTCGTAATTTACTCAACCGATAAGCTACTGTCGGCTTTCGTGTAAAGTGTCGCTTATAAAATTCAAGACAGCTTGTCTTGAATTATGGACGAAGAGCTGTTCGTAAAATTTGTTTTTCAAATACGGCACGTCATTTGAAAAACAAATCCAAGGACAAGCTCTGAGGAAGGAGAGGTACCCAAGAGGCTGAAGGGGTCGGTTTGCTAAATCGATAGGGGGGCGCAAGCTCCCGCGAGGGTTCGAATCCCTCCCTCTCCGCCATACTAGTCTTAGTTGAATTAGAGTCGGGGTCCCAAGCATTGTTTTTTACATTTTTTTATTGACATACCCCCTAATAAACATAACAATAATTATGAATACATAACCTTAACTTATGAAGGACCTACAAATGCTAAAAACAAAACTATTAAATAGTAGTTCCTCCTTTTCAAAGCGTCAGATGACTATATTCGCTGTGTTGTTTGCGGTCATTGGGGGCTTTTTTCTATATAGGACTTTTGCAGCTGGGCCTTTGGTGGCTAGTTTAGAAGCAGAGCAAATGACATTACCCGGTGGTGGTAGCGTTATTGCTGACGCCAATGCCAGTAGCGGTAAAGCTGTGAAGTTAAGGGGTTCCGGTGTAATCCAGGGACTTGTATCGTTGCCATCCTCGCTTACATCATTTGACATAGTAGCAAAAGCTAACAAGTGCCACGGTAAATGGCCATCCATGAGAGTTGAACTGAGTGGAGTTCAACTTATTAGTACCGTAGTTTCATCTAATAGCTGGAAGACATATAGTGCCAACACCAACGCTGCCAGTGGTAGTCGTAACGTCTATGTGAGCTACACCGGTGGAAGCGACTGCACGACCACACTCTATTTGGATGTTAGCCGTTTTTATGGACCGACTAATGAAGTTACCCCTCCGCCAACTATATCCCTAAGTGCTACACCATCTTCTGTAAGTCCCGGGTCGCCGGCTACGCTAACCTGGAATTCGGCTAATGCAACCAGCTGTACAGCCAGCGGAGCTTGGAGTGGATTCCAGCCTACAAGCGGTTCTACATCTACCGGAGCCCTAAATAATACCAGCACCTATAGTTTAGGGTGCACTGGAAGTGGGGGGGATGCCAATGCTAGTACCACTGTTACGGTTACCACTGCTACGCCTCCGCCACCACCTCCGCCACCCTCAGGCACAAACTACGACCCACGTAACGGCGGCCGTCTCTTTTCAATCTTGGCTTCTTGGAATCAGCGTATCCCGCTAAATCCAGCACTATCCCCCAACAATTCAGCTCAAATAAATAAGATCGTCGAGCTGGTGAACGCCAGGGGGTGGCCGATGGGCACTAGAGCCTATACCGCGGCCACATATTTCGTAGACTCTTCCACGCCGAAGCGAACTGTTTACACGGTAGAGGGCGGGCCTCTCTACAACGTGCCAATCCCGAATGAGATATACCTTCCTCAAGATGTTCCTCTCTTAGACGTTTCGCTGGTCACAGTAGACCTACAGCGTGGTTGCGTCTGGGATATGGGCGGAGTCAAGCTGAGGACAACAGATAGCAACCTTGATACTCAATACGCCTGGAACTACAAGGTAGACTCACCGGGCTGGTCACAATATTCTGGAACTCCAAGTGCCTCAGGCTCCGCCTTTCCCGGAGGACTCATCTTCCCTGAGGAGATAAAAGCGGGTCGAATCGATCACGCTCTTAGGTTCAAGTACCCATTCCACCGTGTCAGTGGCCGCGTAGGCGGCCAAGGTAGCTGGGGCCAGGCTCCGGTAGATCCCGCCAATTCATCCGATATGTGGGGACCGAGCTTGACAACCTACTCCGGTGTCTCCGGCTACTCGGGCTCCGAAGAGTCGTATACGATACCCGAGGGTGGACGCATCCAACTAGACCCGAATCTGAATCTCGACACCTTCCAGCCCGCTCTTAACAGGTGGCAGAAGATTGTTGCGAGGGCGCTCCAGGAGTATGGAGCATACTTCGTGGATTACGGAGGTAACTTTGCCTTCGACTTCAATAGCCGTATGGCCTACCAGAACGACCCATATGTAGCGTCCGATGTACTAGGAACTTCAGACGACTACGTCTACATGCCCAACGAGCTAGCTAAATACTTACGATCGCTTGCGTCTGGGCCGCAGAAGACTCCTGTCTGGAACCCAGCCGGTAATAGAGACCCTGCCTGCTCCTAGCAGGCACTTTAAGGAACTTACGGGATTCCTTAAATAAGCCTTTTAGGCTTCACATATAGCTCCATGCTCGACTATTCCGGCATCCTTAAGCATTTGACTTATCAGGTGTGAATATTCAAAGGCTTTTAGCAAAAACTAAAGCATCGACGTGTTTGGCGCCCGATTGGCGTAACATTTGGGTCGCCGCAGCAAGAGTCGCTCCGGTAGTCACTACGTCATCTATAAGAAGTACGCTGCGACCTTTTACTAAATTTGGTCGACGGAGATAATAACTGCCACCTGCCTGAGCGCGCCGGGCTTCTCGCCGACTACCAACTTGCCGCTGCTGTCCAAGGCGCCCTAGAGCACAACAGCTTTCTATTTTTAATATTTTCGAAAGATGGCCAGCCAGTAGTTCGGCATGCCCAAAACTTCTTTGGCGCATACGGCTCGTGGCGGTAGGAATAGGCACAACTGAGTAATTGGTGTTTTTTATTTCCTCATCACCGCTATAAGATAGGAAAGTTTCGGCCATCAGGCTGGCTATTGGCGTAGCGGCTGCACGCAGATGGCCAAATTTGTAAGCTCTAATTAGCTCTTTTGCTGCACCCCGGTAATCTGTAGTTACCCAGATATGTCGGGGGCCACCAAAATGTCTACACCCAGAGCAAGTTTGTGATTTTTCGCTCAAACTACCACAGCGCCAACAACGAGCCCCAAAAGGAATTATCTCGCTGGATATGCAAGCCCGACAAAGAGCACTGCCTTCTGATGCGCAGATCACGCATAGAGGAGGAGCCAACCACCCTATAGCTAACTCAATCATACTCATCTATTTAGCTTCGGCCGGTTTGATTAATGTATATAATCTATGGTCTTTGTATCAAAAGTCAACCATGACCGTTTTAAATAATAATTACTGGCCTAAGAACCGTGTTGTAAATCTACTGTTGTAAATGTTAGCTATAACATGTTGCTTGGGAGGGCTAATAGGCTATACTAGCCTTAACATAAACATGCAAATTAGAAAATAATCCGTAAGTTTGGAGGAATAGCCATGGCTAGAAGTAGCCAACAAGATGACCTTTTGATGGGTGATGACATAACCGCAGCTTTTTTGAGTGAAGAGGATGAAGTACAAGTTGATAATTCTAGCGAACCACAACGTACACCGGAAGCTGAAGAATGGGACGACGAGTCTCCCGTAGCTGGACAGCTAGCAGTGGATGTTTATGAAACCAAGGAAAAGTTGATAGTCAAAGGCCGTGTAGCAGGTGTCAATAAAAGTGACCTCGATGTTAGTATCTCTGATAATACGCTTACTATTCGCGGCACCCTTAACGCCGGTAATGAAGATGGGGTAGAGAACTACTTTCTGCAAGAGTGCTACTGGGGTGAGTTTAGCCGGAGCATAGTTTTGCCTGTACCCGTTAAAGAAGATGAGATAGAGGCTGTTTTAAAAGACGGCGTATTGACTGTAGGTTTTGCTAAACTCAAACAAGACACAGTCAAGAAAATTCAAGTCATGTAAAACAAATATTGAACATTTAAAAACACCCCCTGCATAGGAGGTGTTTTTAATCAGTATCGTACTTTGTTAGCAATAAAAGGGAACTATCCGTTGGCTATTTTACTGAGCGTAAACCTCACCAGGACCTGCGCTAAGGCTACTATAATCAAACCTATGATGGCATAGAGTATGGTGTTTTTAGCGCTTGTGACACTCGTGTCGTTTCCACCGCTTGTTATGTAGCGCAATCCACCGACTATTATCATAATGACGGCAATTACCCCTACAATGGCTGAAAGTAAGTTAATGACAGACCGAATTAAGTCGTTTATTTTTTCAGTGGCATCGCCGCTACTACTACAGTCTCTAGTTGGATTTTCGCTGAATTCTAGTTCAGCACCGGTGCAAAGTCCGCCAATAATATCGTTCTCTTGGGCATATGCCGGAACAGCCTGAGCAAAATTAAAGCCTAAGACTATAGCTATTGAGGCCAGGAAACCAGTTATTCTATACATCACTTTTATTTTACCAGGTTTTACTTCTATAATTGCGCTAAGTTAGGATGCTATCGATGTGGTGTTGCTTAGAACAAACCGTACTATTACCTGGGACAACGCAACAATGATTAGGCCGATTAAGGCATAAAGTATGGTGTTTTTAGCGTTCCCAACTTTAGTGCTATCACCGCCACTTGTTATGTAACGCAAACCACCAAATATAATCATAATAACGGCTATGACTCCAATGATGACCGACAATATATTAACTATGCGGCGCAGTAAATCGCTGAAGTTGCCCGTTGAGGTATTAGGATCTTCGCAGGTTGCTTCGCCTTCTGCGATAACTAACTCCTGAGCACCTTTACACAGACCTCCCTGTATCGGCCCTGTGCCTTGTGCATGCGCGACTACTGGCACCAGAGTAGGTACAGAAAACATAAGCGCTGAACTCAAGATTAACAGTTTGTTTTTAATTTTTTGAAACATTTTAATTCCTTTGGTTATTTATCTTACAGTATATACGCTCTTATACCACAGTCAACACGCTTATGGCAACGAATGGCAGTCATCTACATCAATCTGGCTGAGTACCGGGTTTAATCCCTCCACTCGAAGGGGGCGGTGTGGTGTTGGGCTGGCTAGAACTCTTCGATTTAGGGGGAGGGGTTGTATCCGTTGCGGTACTTAGCACAAATCTAACTATTACCTGAGCTAGCGCTACTACGACCAGCCCTATAGCCGCATACAATATAGTATTTTTTGCGTTGGCTACTTTGGTTGTATCTCCGGCGCTGGTTATGTACCGCAGCCCACCAAACATAATCATAACTACCGCCACTACTCCAATAATTACCGAGAAGACGTTTAAGCCGCTTTCTATGGTACTGTCCAACTTTTTGGGGTCGTTGCTGCCACTTTCTCCGGCACCAGCATTTGCACCGCACTTAATCTGTTCGGCCGTAGTGGTGCCCGGGCACTGTGCGTAAACGGAACCTAATAAAAAACTGAACGTAAAAATAATAGTAGCTATAAAAACCAATACTTTATTTAATAGTCGATGCATAAGCTTTATTGAAGCACCCTGTCGGTTATAAATCTAGTCATAGCCCATGCTAGTGCAATAATAACCAGTCCAATAAGCGAATAAACAATGCGCCTTCTGCCTAAAGCTACTGCTTCGGTGCTTCCGCCTGAAGTTATTAAATTAAAACCACCCAGTAATATTATGAAAATTGCAAATACGGCAGCTACTGAGGCAATGATGGTGGCAACATCGTTAATTGTTTCTGTTATGGGGTTAGAGGTGCCGCTTTTAGTTTCTTCGTTGTCTTTGCAAACCGAGCTTTCCGCAGACGAGTTAGTCTTAGTATCTTTGCAGCTTCCCTTAAAAAAATTGAACTGGGCGCTAACGGTAGGGGCACTTGCAAGCAGTACCGCGCTGTATAAAAACAAGGATAGAATAACTAGGTTTATTCTATTTCTAAACATCAATTTCCAACCCTTGTAATCACAAAATTAACAATAGCAACGGCCAGGGCTGCGATTACTAATCCGACGGCTATATGTAAAAGCCTCATCTTTGACTGGGCAATTTTAGCTGGATCACCTTGGGCAGTTATATAACGAAGACCGGCAACTACAAAAAGCAATACCGCCAGCGCCCCTAAAATTACATAGACGAGTGCAAAAATCTTATCTATCGTCTTGCCGTCTGCTTTTGTACCCGGCAGATTGCTGTTATCTAAAAGACCGGCTAGATAATACAGTCGCTTCATTTCTTAACCAATTGCCCTTCCAATGAACGATACAACTACAGTGGCCATCATCACAATGACCAGACCGAATATTGCGTTCAAAATTCTCTTTCTGGCAGAAGCAGCTTTCTCTGGATTTCCATCAGATGTCATGTAGGCGACGCCGGCTATAATTATGTATATTACCGCCAATATACCAGCGGCGTAGAGCATCATGTCTATGATGGCGAAAGCTATAGCCCAAACATCATCAGGAAATTTTACTTTGGGGGTACAATTTCCAAGGCCATCGCGTTCGCCGTCCTTAATGTATTTCCACCAACGCGGCAAGCCAAAAAACGGATTTTTAGACTGATCGAGGTCACAAGCATCACCGATATCAACATTATTTATATTCGGGAGCTGCGCTAAAAACCATTGCATCGCTAATCAAACACTCCCCCCGGTATTAGCCATTGCAAAAATGCCGATACGAATATAAATGCTAGCAGGGCAATCAGAGCGTTAGTTATGTGGTTTTTGGCTTCGGTGACAGCGTTTGGGTTATCGCCCGCCATAATGTAACGAATCCCTCCAAATATTATCATCGCCACTACTACCACGCCAACCCCTATGCTCAAGAAGTTAACTAGCAGCTGTAATTTTTTTACCACAGCATTCTCCTTTAAACATTCCTGGAGTTTCTTAGTGGTATTAGCATCATCGCACTTCGGGTCACCAATGCTAGTGGACTTCTCGGTTTTAGCTGGGGGAGGAGTGGTGCCACCACTTCCGCCTCCACCAGGGTCAGGAATAGCAAGTGCAACCGCTGGGGATATAAATAACGCTAAAGCAAAACATGCAGTCGCTGCCATCACGATTCGTCTAAAATGAGTTTTTATCTTTTTCATACGCAGTGGAGAAATTCTTAAGTGAACTATACCATAATCGAGTTTGACTGACAGCTCTTGGGGACAGTACAGATTGTGCCGTATAAACGCTTGTGGTATAGTTTCATCAGATACAGAACCCATAAAATGAAAACGAACAAAAAAATATTCTTTGGGCTATCCTTCTTTATTGCGTTAGGGTTTTTTGTATTAGGCGGACAAAAGGTGCAAGCTGCTCCAGTCAACGACGATAGTTTTAGAGATACCTTGTATGTGATTACCGCTCTTGAGAATGATCAACCCAAAACTATTACCGTAAAGATAGCTGGCAAAGATTTTACTTTTACCGATAAAAATACAACCGATAAAGACAATAACCTAAAAACCACCACTAATGATAGCTTTATCTGCGAGCAAAAAAACCCAACAACCGGTATTACCATAACCGGGAAACCGCAGCCAATACCGGGTGGTGGCAGCTCTTACGCCGGGTTTATTACTGTCAATTATATGAATAATACAGACGAAAAGTGTACTAATAACGCTGACGAAATTGTTGTTAAGCTACCAATTAACCCCGTCTATAACGCGCCTGGGACAGGGGGCGGAGCTGGAACCGTGGGTAATGACGAAGCGCCCGATGTTTGTTACATTGATTCCGGTGGTTTTCCGCTAGCATGGGTTTTTTGCCCGCTTTTAAGCGCCGGTAATGCTTTAGCTAACGAAATGCTCAATCTTTTTCAGGACCAGCTCTCATTTACTGTGAATCAAGACCTTGGCAACCAGGATAGCCAAAACAGAGTAAAGCTCGCCTGGTCACTTGTAAAAAACATATCAAGTGCCGGTCTCGTCATCATCATGTTAATTATGGTCTTTTCCCAGGCTGTTGGCAGCGGCTTGTTCGATGCCTACACTATTAAAAAAATTCTGCCGCGACTGGCAATAGCGGCCATTGTCATGCAGTTGTCTTGGGCGCTTTTTGGCTTTGTAGTAAACCTGGTTAACGACATAGGAAACGGCCTAGCGGCCTTTATGTTCGCCCCGTTTGGGGGCAGCGATAACCTAGAACTTGGCGCCCTTCTGGCCAACGCAGGTATAAGCGTTGTAGAAGCCGCAGCCATAAACTGGGTGGCCCTTATAGCCGTAGTTGGCTTGGCTGCCGCCGCACTCCCGACGACACTATTCCTAGTTTTTGCAGCCATAGTAGCCCTCTTCACTGCTTTAGTGACCTTAGTTCTTCGAAAAATAATAATAATAATGTGTCTTATATTGGCACCACTGGCGCTTTTGGCCTGGATTCTACCCGGAACTCAGCGCTACTGGAAGCTATGGGCGGATAATTTTACGAAGGTGCTGGTTATGTTCCCGATAATAATTGCCATTGTGGCGTCTGGTAGAATCTTTGCCTACGTGGTGGGTACACAGGATAATAATAAATTTCTAAGCCTTATCCTAGTGCTGGTTGGCTTTTTTGGGCCTTTATTTTTACTGCCAAAAGCCTTTAAATGGGGTGGCTCGGCAATGGCCTATGCAGGCAATGCAGCCTCGAGCTTTGGAGGAAATGTAAAAAAAGTGAGCGAAAAGCCAATAAAAGAATACGGGCAGCTACGACAAGGTAGCATTGCCAAACAATATAATCCCGATGCCAGTAGAGGCAGACGGGCGCTTAGCCGTATCGGTTCTGGACACTTCCTTCCCACCGAACGTTCCCGTCGGCTAACCATTCGCGCCGGTGACCAGTGGGCCGCAGACCGTAATGAAGAAGCCACCGCTTATGCCGGCAGAGTATCAGAAATAGCAATGAGTAAAGGCTACACGGCATATGAGCTAGATAAAAACGGCAACCGGATCAAGGATGCCAACGGCAAAGATGTAATAGCTAAAGATAAAAATGGTAATGAAAGAGTTTGGACTCCTGGGGTAGGCGCAGCTAAGCAAGCTCTTATAGACCTGGCCGGTACCGACCAAACTTCTGACCATGCGAAGCGAGCCGGGCAGGCCGCAGCCAAACAATTGATTGATACTAGTTCATGGATTGAGCTGCAAGGCAGTACAATTACGAGAGGCGCTAACGCCGGGAAAAGGATATTTGACGCAGGAGCCAACGAAATCTGGGAGAAAACACTTACCACCAGCCCTGAACACTACTCTAAAACTCTTAGGAGCAGACCGGATCTTGTGCCACATATGCTCCAATACACTTACGGTGATAATAAGGTTAAGGACCTCTACCCAGAAGAGTTTGCTGGCATTGATTCCAGCAACCACGATGCAGTGGCGGCCAAAGCAGCCCAGGTCCGTCAACGTAGAGGCTTAAACAAGAATCAAAGGCTCTCAGATGCAGACAGAATGATAATGTCCATAAAAGACCAGATGAATCCCGAAGATCTTTCCAGCGTGGCTCAAGGCTTCTATCAGGAGATTGCTCGGCTGGGAGATGCCCAAAGAGGTGGCAACCCTGTTGACGGCCAACGGGTCTCTAACGCTCTGCACGGAGTACTCAAGGGTCTGGCCGATACGGGGCTTCCCGGGCAGCAGGTAATCGCCAGGTTATCGGGTGGTAGCTTAGGAGAAGACGTTAATAAAGCGCTGGCGAATGGTACAGCCAGTAATAACATTGATGATTATCTTCATCATTCTCA
Organism: Candidatus Saccharimonadota bacterium; assembly: GCA_013815775.1. Taxonomy (GTDB): domain Bacteria; phylum Patescibacteriota; class Saccharimonadia; order Saccharimonadales; family UBA10212; genus JACDFN01. The sequence goes on from JACDFN010000001.1 coordinate 10,596, forward strand.
AGCTTCTGGTAGGGGACGCCCCGCACCTCCACCTGCCAACCAGCAAACAGCTGGAACTCAAGCAGCAGCAACTCCAGGCTCATCTCAAGGCGGTCCGATAGGTGGTGACCCCAGTGTATTAAAAATTGACCACGATGCTCTCGCTGGAGCCGTAGCCAGTGCTTTCAAGGAAGTTTTGCGTACCAGCCCCCAAACCGTTTTTCATCCTACCGAAGGTACGTCTACTTATTCTCCGCCTTCGGCTCCAGCCGAAAAACCTCCTGAGCCAGAACCGCCTCAGCAACCCCCTAGCGCATAAGAGTTGCCAATGACGCTTATGTATCAGATACTGTAAGCTATGGCTATTTATAAGGTAATTCAGGATATTGAGGCCGAGGACAAGCTTGTTGGACCGCTAAGCCTGAAGGGTTTTATTTACGCAATTATTGCAATGACCCTGGCCTATCTTAATTTCCGTATATTGCTTAGTACCGGTTTTAACCCTTTGGGTATTCTAATCGTATTAATATTATCCTTTCCAATGTTTCTTTTTGGGGTTTTAGCCTCGCCACTAGGGCGCGACCAGCCCACGGAAGTGTGGCTGTTGAGCCATGTACGTTACTTTTTGAAGCCCCGTAAACGAACCTGGGACCAAGCCGGAGTAATTGAACTGGTAACAATCACCGCTCCAAAGAAAGTGCAAAGGCAGCTGACTAAAAATTTTAGCCCCAACGAAGTAAATAGTCGCCTCCAAGCTCTTGCCATGACGCTGGATAGCCGGGGTTGGGCCGTAAAAAACGTGAATATAAACCTTAATCCTACCCAGGGATATAGCGCTCAAATAATTCAACCAGGTTCCGACAGACTAGTAACCGCCAGCAATATGCCTCAAGACGTTTCATCTTTGGATATTCAAGCATCTGAGGATATTCTTGACGAACAAAATAACCCAACCGCTCAAAATTTTGCAAGGCTTATGCAGCAAGCCGAAACAAACAGAAGGATTCAAACTGTTAGCAGGGTTAATGACGCTAGAGGGGGAGTGGTCCAACAACCGGTGGATTTTAGCTTTCTGGATGAACAACAAGTAGCCACAGAAAGTTCTGGGCATACCAGGTTTGTTACTCACACGATAGTTGGGCCTGAACCCAAGCAAGTGAGCCGTATCATTCCTGTTCCCCCGCCAAACGCCATTCCTAAGGTGACAGGCTTAGCGCAAGCTGATAAAATTGAACTCATAAAGGCCGCTAAAAACGATAAGGTTTCCACGCTCGCTAAACTGGCCAATCGTCGGGCCCGGGTTGTTCAAAACGGACCCAACGAAGTGGAAATTACCCTTCATTCAGAATGAACTTAAGTTAAACCAAAACGGGTGGAAGAAAAGCATGAATCCTAGCCAACAGATAAATCCCAGTCAGATGCCAAATAGTCAGGCTTTTCCTGTTGCCGTCCAGACAGGCAAGACTTCTCAGCCAACTAACCCAAATAGTACTCAAAATAGCCTCCAGATTAGCGAAATACGCGACGGCATTGGCATTATGAGCGACGGGTCTTTTAGGGCTGCGCTGATGTGTAAGTCTATAAATTTTGACCTGATGAGCGACCAGGAGCGGGAAGCGGTGGAATTTAGCTACCAAGGGTTTTTAAATTCGCTTTATTTTCCAATTCAGATTTTCATTCGTAGTCAGAAAGTAGACCTCCGCCCCTACCTAGAAAAGCTTGATAAAACCAGGACCGAGCAAGCTAACATGCTACTGGCCATGATGATGGATGACTATATTGGCTTCTTATCTGATGTTGCCCAGCAGACAAATATAATGGATAAAAGGTCTTATGTAATAATCAGCTACCCAGACCCTGATGAAAATTTTAGAAGTGCGATTAAACAAAGTACAGGATTTTTTAATGGCATGCTTGAGTTGTTCCGGGGTAACAAGCCTCCCCATGTAGTCATCAATGAAAGTGTTTTAGAAAATGCTAAAACCGAGTTAAAGAATCGTGTTCAAGCTGTTATGCAGGGTCTGCAGCAATGCGGCGTTCAAAGTTTGCCTTTAGATACACAGGAATTAATTGAACTATTCTACGGTGCCTATAATCCAGATACGGCTACCAGACAACAGCTTAAAAATTTTAACGACTTAAATGCCCCCATTGTCACTAAGGCTGCAGCTCCAGCGCCCGGCGCTACCACGGGGGCAATAAGATGAAACTTCCTTTCAACAAGAAGCCGCCCGTGCCTGAAGATGCCGGGTTCAATAATCAGATGCTTGAGCAGCAAGAGGTGAATACGGCATTTCAGAAGGGCGTAACGGCTCTGCGGGATTTTATCGCTCCTAGTTCTCTTGAATTTAATAGCAATTATTTTCAACTGGGTACACGCTATGCGCGCTCATATTACGTTTATGGCTACCCCCACCAGGTATACACCGGTTGGTTATCCGGCATGATTAACCTGGATGAAATAGTAGACCTATCGATGATAGTTCAGCCCGTAAAATCCGAGGTGGTACTTAATAACCTTCGCAAAAAGGTTAGCCAGCTTGAAGCAGGCATCCAGATAGACTCCGAGAAAGGTCGAGTTCGTGACCCCGCTAAACAGGCAGCCATCCTAGATGCCGAGGAGATGCGCGATAAACTTCAGGTGGGAGAAGAGCGCTTTTTCCGCTTTGGGCTTTATTTCACTCTATACGCCAACTCCATGGAGGAGTTAGAAATTGTAAGCCACAAAGTGGAGTCCTTGCTTGGACAGCAACTAATATATTCCAAGCCTGCTAGCGCCCAACAAGAACAAGCCTTTAACAGCACTCTCCCGCAGTTTACAGATCAACTCCAAATATACCGTAACCTCGACACCGGAGCTATAAGCACCAGTTTTCCATTTACTTCTGCTGACTTAACCCAGGATAACGGCATTCTCTACGGAATAAACATGCATAACTCTGGGTTAGTTATTTTTGACCGTTTCTCTCTAGAAAATGGAAACAGCGTAGTCTTCGCTAAGTCCGGAGCCGGTAAGAGCTTTACGGTAAAGCTTGAAGCTCTACGGAGTATGATGTTTGGTACCGATATTTTTATTATCGACCCAGAAAACGAATACCAAAAAATGTGCGACGCCGTAGGTGGGGCATATGTTCGCTTGAGCTTAAACAGTACAACGCGTATAAACCCCTTCGACTTACCGCAGGTCATAGATACCGATGAAGCCGATAACGCCCTTAGAAGCAACCTGATAACATTGCATGGATTACTTAGGCTTATGATGGGCGGCGCACAGGCCCAAATGCTAGGTAACGGCACGACTGCCACCATGCCGGCCCTAAGCCCATCAGAAGAGGCTGATCTTGACGCCGCTTTAATAGAAACCTACGCTAAGGCGGGTATCACTCCAGACCCTCTTACCCACGGTTCGCTACCGCCAACGGTTAACGATCTTTACGACACCCTGCTTCATATGGGCGGCACTGGCCCGCAGCTAGCCCAAAGGTTGCGCAAATATACGACTGGTACATTTGCCGGCATTTTCAGTCAACAGAGCAATGTTAACGTCAATAACCCTATGGTAGTTTTCAACATTCGCGATCTGGAAGACGAACTAAGGCCGGTAGCTATGTATATAGTCCTTAACTATATTTGGAACAAAACAAAAGCTGACAAGAAACGACGACTATTAATCGTTGATGAGGCCTGGCAGTTGATGCGCTATGAAGACAGTGCAAACTTCCTTTTCTCTTTGGCCAAGCGTGCTCGAAAATATAACCTCGGTATAACTACCATTTCGCAAGATGTTGAAGATTTTATGGCATCAAGGATGGGTCGAGCAATAGTGGCTAACGCCAGCATGCAAATGCTTCTCAAACAATCGCCTTCGGCGGTAGATGTACTGGCTGATGTATTTAAGCTAACCAGCGAAGAAAAGAAAAGACTTAGCCAATTCCCGGTTGGTCAAGGCTTGTTCTTCGCCGGCCAAAGCCACGTACACATCCAAGTAATCGCCAGTCCGACTGAATCTGGCTTAATAAGCACTACCCCGAGCCCTACTCGACGACCAGCCGTGAATACAAACCCCCAAAACGAACCTACTTATTCCGATAATCTACCGCCAGAGTCTCAGCAGGCCACCGGAGCATAAAACTAGATGGCAGAACCAGCACGCCAACTAAACGAACGGGAGGGTAATACTCACGATAACCATAAGCCGGGACAAGTTTTTGAGCCAAGAATAGTTGAGGGTAACGGTGGAGGCGACTCCATACCACGAGGAAAATTAGTTGCGGCAAAAGAACCCACATATGATCAGCCTGGCAATGAATCATCCACTCCTGACAAGCCTAATTTAAAAGCTCTAGAGGGTGGCGGAGAACCTTCAAGGCCAAAGGACAATCTACGCAGTAATGCTGAGGATGAAAATTCAACATCAGAAAATTTACTAAAGGCAGAGAGTAGTGCAGAAGTAAGCCCTCAACGACACGAAAACCCGGTAGGTGATGGCTATAAATCTGCTGGCAAGCAAAAAGGACTGATGTCGCGTTTTACTAGTCGCCGGGCCTTAATTGGTATAGGTGCCTTAGGAAGTGCCACGATAGTAGGCGCTGTTCTGCTATTTAGTTTTTTGAATATTTTTAAACTCGATGGCTTAATGAGCAATGTTACAGCTAAGGCCTTCCTGCGGAGCAGCGCCGTTTTAGACGGAAGGTCTAGCAAATGGGTTTCGGCCTACATTCAGGCCAGGATGCTTGATATGGGCGACAGCGCTGACATGAACAATAATGAAAATATACTGTTTCGGAGCAATAAGGTTGACACAAACAGCCCTTTCACAGACTGGTACAAAACCCTTCGAGCATCGAAATTTGAATTGGAGGTCTTTGAAAAACAAGGTATCAAGTTTACTTCAGCAGTAACGGCTGATGGCAAGATTAGGCCTGGCCGCATAGACATAAAGGGTCAAGACTCCATACCTATCAAAGTAAGTGCTAGTGATTTTAGCAAAATTAGCAGCGGAGACATCGAAACAATAAACAAATACCAAACCTACGTTGATACAGAAGTGTTCAAAAATGATAAAGCTGCCCGTAAAGCTATCAAGCAGGTGGTTAAAGAGAATACTCTCTGGCACCAAATTTATCAGCGGCGCCACCTGCGTAAATCTATCCAAAACATGACAGGAGTAAGAGATTGGCGATTTTTTGAGCAGACTAGAGATAAAGCAAACGAAAGTGGTGCTGCTGTACGAGCTAAAGTGGTCGATAAAATGGTACCTGACGCTACACTGCTGGGCAGGGTTACCCGTTGTTTGTTTGGAGTCGAGCAGTGCAATCCCAGCCGCGACGTTGCTGATCCCAAAAACCGAGCGACCGTTCAAGCCAAATACGGTACCGATAAGGCAAAAACTAAAGAGGAAATTAAAAAAGAACAGGAATTTTTAGCTCAGCTGAAAGACAAAGGTATTGACCCAAGTGATTTATCGGAAGCATTAAAGAAAATTTTAACCAGGGCTAATCTTATTACTAACTTGCTTTTCTTGCCAGATACCCTAGATATGATCGCCTTTATTGATGACAATCTAGAAAAACTTGTTAAGTTAGTTGTGCTGGCAAGAGGGGCGCAAGCCGCTGGTTTGTATCAAGAATTCTCAACAGCTAACGACCAGCTAAAAACCGGTCAAGTCACAGGGGAAGAAGTGAATCACTTTATGCAAATACTCAGCTCGGCCGGCAGTAGCGACGGATGGGCAAAGGTTGTAGAGGGTAAGGGAGACCCCGGCACCGCCTCTTCGACTGGCAAGTGTAGCAGAGAAGAATTAGCCAAGGCTGAAAAACAACCCAATAAATATCAGAAAGAGTACGCTCTCCTATGTGCCGATGAGCGTATAGGTAGTACCGCTAAAGCACAACAAATTCAAGATGAATATAAAGCTACGGTTGGCATCATTGTTGGGCCAATCGCAGATGCCTGGACGGGAGCTAAAGGCAATATTATAACAGGAACGTTCATTCGGGCAATTCAGTGGTTCAGCGGATTAATTGCTAGTGCACTTAGCGGTGTTTTTGGAGCAATCCTGGATATTTTAGGTCTTAAAGATAATGTCGAGAAAGCAATATTCTGGGTATTCGGTAAGCTTTCGGCTTTTATAGGCATCAACATAATCTCCGGTAACGAATCCGGAGGGAAATTTTATAACTGGCTAGTGCAGGGTGGTGCATATACCGCCGAGTCAGACGCTCGCCAAAAGGGCGCAAGCCTGACTAACGGCGCCAGCCTCGCCTCAACTCAGCTAGCTATTAAGCAACACCAGACCGACAGGCAGGAAGATATGAGTTTATTTGACCGAGTAGCTTCGCTAGATAATCCAGACTCATTGGCATACAAAAGCTTAATTGCCGCTGATAGCTTACGATCAAACCCAAGCGCCGCCATGGCTTCGAGCTTAAAAAATATGTGGCGGGGACTTGGTAGCAGTTTTTCTACGATTCTTGTAGGGCAGTCGAGTGCGGCAACATTAGATGGTTATGCGGCCAGCAAGTTCGCCGGTATAGAGACCTATGATTATCCGCCTAAGTGTTCGACATTGAACCCAATACTATCTAAGCCCATAGATGGGACTAACGCATTGGACGTTTTTGCCAACCCCTCAAAATATAATCTTAAAAACGCGCCTATTGGGTTATCGCAAGATGAAATTAATTCACTCAATGACTGGGACGTAATGACAAACAGCGATGAGTTCTATAATACAATCTACGGGATAATCGGCGAGAATACCGAAGATGCCGATGACATTGCTGTTCAGATCTATAACTGCCACCTGCTAGACACAGCTATTCGCGGCAGTTTAGGTTACCTATACGGCTACAGTAAGGACAATGGTCTAGAAGATAACGTTGCTAGCAGCCCGCCACCTGGCACCACTCCGCCGCCTCCAGGCGACCCGACTTCTCCAGTTACCGGCACCGCGCAACAAATTGCCAAGCAGATATTGGCAGCAGCTGCGGCTGGGAAAATAAAGTTTAATGTACTATTTGGCTCAGATATATTTGACGGCTCAACTCCCGAGCAAAACGTTGAACAAACGGCGGCTGGCCTGCCAGCTAAGACCACCTCTACCTGCGGAAGCAGTGGTCGCGGGGCGCAGGCTCCTAGTCCAGTAGTTGCCATGGATCTAAACCTATTAAAGTTTATTCTGGAGGTCAGCCAAGGCCAAAATATTCAAATTAATGCTTTGGCTGGGCAATGCCATAGTTCGGGGTCTAGGCATTACGAGGGTAAAGCAGTTGATTTCGGATGCCCTTTCAACGCTTCTGCCGCTGACGCCGTAGCAGGAAAATATGGGGTTTCTAGAAATTCTGAAAATTGCGCTCAAAACGCCCACTACCATTATTCTGTGGGGGGAAGCTAAAATGTTGGCAGAAAAAATTATATCCGCTAGTAAGTTTCTGATACTAATCCTATTTATCTGCACTATAATTTATCCGAACATTGCTGCTGCTCAGGGCAGTACTTATAGAAAATTACAAACTCCTTTCTATGACCCAAACGGCTCCCAGACCACTTCCTGCGGAAGTGCTAGTTTAATTGGATCAGAAAATGCCGAGAAGGTTTTTAACTTTTTTAGGGGCAAGGGAATGGAAGCATGGCAAGCCGCCGGAATCATCGGTAATATGACCGCAGAATCTGGTGTTGAACCCCAGCGTCTTCAGGGAACTCCAATAGATGTAAAAACACCGGCTGAGTCTTTTTCCGGTAGCCTTGGCTGGGGCATCGTGCAGTGGACACCTGGCAGCAAATTTATCGATACCATCAACCCTATAAGCAAGGCTAACGAACTTGGGGTGCAGCTAGAGTTTTTATGGAAACAGCTAGAGGGCAAAGGGCCGCTACCCGAGAAACAAGCAGGTGATGAACTTAAAAGAACTACCGATGTAGAGAGCGCTACCGTTGCCTTCCAAGGAACAGAGCCCGGCGGAACCGTGCAGTACGAGGGTAAAAGCTATGGTCCCTATACTGGTTTTGAGAGACCGGCGGATAAGCAAGGAAGTATTGCTTTTCGGATTGACACCGCAAAAAGCATATTTGCTAAGTACGGGTCAAATGATGGAGGCGGTGCAGCGGAGTGCGTGTTAGGTGGCAGCTTAGGTATTTCAGGAGACTGCCAGGCAAACGGCATAGTCTATGAGGGTCAATATACCCAGCAGCAGTTAAGAAAAATTTTTGGCCCGCCGGTCCGTGACACTAAGGTAAATCTGGTTAACATCGACTTCTTCGGCAGTAAAATACCAGTACATAAACTAGTTGCTCCCTGCCTCAAAGCCATAGAGCAAGAGCTAATAGCTAAAAATGTAAGCTACAGACCCGAAGCCTTAAAGGGTGGTTTCTGGTGTATAAGAGAAAATGACGGCCAAATAGGCGACAGCAGCTACCATGTATACGGAGCCGGGTGTGACATCAACCCCCTTACCAATAATTACTTCAGTGATGGCAAGGCAAGACCCTACACCCCCAACTGTCCAATTGCAACGGGGGTGATAGACAGTGGCAATTGTTATGATTTACCCCCGGATTATGTGTCGACCTTTGAGAAATATGGGTTTGCGTGGGGTGGTAACTATAGCTCTATAAAAGATTACATGCATTTTGAGTGGCATGGGGTAAAACCATGATTGATCCAAGAATAAAGTGTAATAAAGCTGGGAGTTTACGCTCATGAAGAAAAAAGCCATTTTAGTACTCTCGGCTATTGTTTTCGTACTGGTTATCTACGGCCTATATAGCACCGCTTTTATTGAAGTATCCGTTACCGGCCAAGGTAGCTCCGAAATTTCCTATAAATTTATAAACCAAGATACTTCTAAGGAGAAGGTGATTAAGAGCGGCTCTACTAAACTAAAAACCAGAGTGTCTAAGGGAAATTACGAGATTTTGGTCAAGCAGGGTGAAGTCAGTTATGTATCGATAATAAAAGCTGCAGGATTTCTAAAAACTTCCTCGATTAGCGCTAGCCTTAAGCCGGAAAAGAGCCGGCAATTCGTGGGCAATAACCCCGGTTCATGCATGAACTACAACGACAGTATACTTGTTACGCATACCTGTGGAACTACCTACAACAAGGTCAACGTCCACGTCCCGGCAAACTCTTCTTTACCAACCTATATTGCCCAAAGCTCAAGCCTATCCATATTCGGCTATTTGGGAGGTGTAGTGAACACTAGCGAAGGCAGTCTGGCTTTGGTCCGCGCTCTAGGAGATGACGTTAGCAGCTACTTTATCCACCGTATCGACCAAAGCCTTAAATCACTTGGTTCAACTGCACTGCCAAACCTTGACGTAAACAAATTCTACGTCATTAAATCCTATGGGAGTGGATTCATAATTTATGATACTTCTTTCCAACAGGTACTTATTTATCCTAGCAGAGCTGCAAAACCGATGACGGTTAAGTTTGATACCCCGGGTGAAAAGAATTTAATTCTCAAAGATATAGACTTTCGAAGCAATGGGTTTACTAAGCTATACACTACAGATGACGGCTCTAAGGATGCCCGGTCGGAAGTGGTGGCTGTCCGAGAAGGGAAATCCAAGCACTATGTTTTTAATAAAAAATTTCTACAGGCTAAACTATGTGGGGAGCGGTCTTTGTGCGTAGTCACAGGCGAGCGGCTCGAGGTCTATGATATAGCGCAAGAAAAACCGAAGTTTTCTTTTGCCCTTAATGGGACGGAGCTGGTGGGAACTTCCGGCAAGAACATCCTAATCAAACATGGCCGAGGGATAATAAACTTGGACCTGGACAAACGCAGCGGGTTTATTGAATTTGGCCTTGATGATTATGATTACTGCGGAATACAAGAAGATGCTGGAACGTATTTGCTCTGTTTAATTAACAATAAGAATAAAAAGGTTGCTCTGCGCATAGACACGGGCTCCGACAACACTGACAGTGTAGATAAAAAAATAAACCAGCTCCTCAATACGCCGGAGGTTTCTGATGTATCTATCTACGGTAAGTTTATCTTTATATCTCCTAACCTGGGGGAGCTTGTGTACGACAGTAGAACTAACGGCTACGGATACAACCCTGCCACCAAAAAAGCTGCTAATGACAAAATAAACCAGGAGATAGATCGGTTAGGAATAGACAGGAGAGTATATTCTATTACCAACACGATTCCCTGAGCAGGCTTTATCGAAGTTTAGAGGCAGTTGTTGTGGGTATTAAGTTGTGTGTTCCAGAAGAAAAGTATTCTACCACGGCGTCGGCGTCAGTAGTAGTTATAATAGTTTGATAATTACTCAAGTAATCAACGAGTGCGTGCCGGCGTGCGCCGTCTAGCTCAGAGAAAACGTCGTCCAGTAAGAGGATCGGTTTTTGACCCCGGGCTTTAGATATTAAACCAAGCTCAAAGATTTTTATGGCCAGAAGCAGACTCCTTGTTTCCCCGCGTGAAGCAGTTTGGTTGGCGGGTTGATGGTTTAAGATAAAAGTTATGTCTTCGCGGTGGGGCCCGTAAGCGGTAAAACCTCTCTCGTAATCGAGACTACTGTTCTTTTCCAGTCTTGAAAGCATTTGGCTAGCGTAGCTGCCGACCGGGAACTGTACTTCGTATTGGATTGTGACAGCCGACTTGTGCTGGGCAATTTCGCTGTAAGTTTTGCTTATATTTTTATTTATTTTGTCTATCAAGACTTGACGTGCTTGGGCAATTTTGGCGCCTTGCTCACTCAAGCGAACATTCCAGGCAAAAAGTTGAGACTCTCCGAAAGAACGCCCACGCTTAAGAAGTGCGTTACGTTGAGCTAGCATACGACGATAATTGCCCACGAGCGCTTTATAGCCCGGTAAGCTTCTCTCTAGCAGGCTATCAATATATTCGCGGCGATGTTGGGGCCCGCGTGTAATCATCTGAAGATGGTTGGGTTCGAAAAAAACTACAGGAACAGTGCGCTCCAAGCTAAGACGCTTAAAAGGCTTATCTCCTAGTAGAAACGACTTTTCCACTGTCTGATTACTTCGAGTAAGCTTTAAAACTCTAGTGTCAGCTCCGTAAAAGCCTTCTAACCGAGCCCAAGGGGCTTTGTGAGATATGAGCTCTTGGTCTCGAGCTCTATATGAACTGCCGCTAGACAACATAAGAATTGCCTCTAGAAGATTTGTCTTTCCACTGGCATTAGGGCCCACCACAATGTTAACTGCCGGGTCAAATTCAAAGGAGTCATCCGTATATGACCGGAAGTTCTGTAGACGAAGGGTTGTGACCATGATAATCTAGCAGCCTTCAGCTACCCAGCTAACTGCGGAGTGGCATTATGAGGTGCATATAGTTTTGCTCCGACTGGCTGCGCAAGATACAGGGTTCAAGTTTGCCATTAAAACAAAACTCTACCTCGGCTGAGCTAAATGCGTTCAAAGCGTCAATGAGATAACGAGAGTTAAGCGTTACCTCTCCACCCCCATTCACTTCGGCTTTGGCGGTGGCTGTGTTTTCGCCCAACTGTGAAGCGATTGCATTGATACTTATGTCGCCACTGGCCTTATCGGCTTTGATAGTTATACTGCCCGCACTTTCCCTAGCGAACAGGCTTGAAACCTTGGTAATGTTTAAAAAATCTGTTCGGCTGAGACGAACGGTTGTGGCAAATTTTACGGGAATTAACTTGCGGTAATCTGGGTAGTTCCCCTCAATTAACCTCGCTACTAAAATAACGTCGCCAACTTCAAAGCGTACTTGTTGATCATCGTGTGTTATTTTTATTTCTTTATCACTGTCCCCGATAATTCTCAGTAGGTCGGCGGCGGCGGTGGCCGGCACTAGGAAGTTGAGAGATGTTTTAGTTTTTCCTAGCTTGTACTCGGCTAGACGGTAACTATCGGTAGAGGCAGCTATGATGCTCCCGTCAGAACTATGAAAATAAACACCTGTTAAAACTGGTCTAGCATCATCGGCACTAGCAGCGAAGACAATCTGCTGAAGCGCCTTTTTAAAGACTGTAGCGTCAGTGTTCCATGTGCTTCCTCCGGTAATTGCTGGCATTACGGGGAATTCCTCAGAGCTGGTTCCGTTTATTGTGGATTTGTATTGGTCGTTAGTAATGTGCAGTTTATTGTCAGCAAGCTCTATTTTCAGTACGCTTTCGGGTAGACTAGAGACAAATTCTTGCATTAATCTGGCTGGGACTGTGATGGAGCCAGTTTCCTCAATCTTGGAACCTACGAATTGAGTGATAGCAATATCTAGGTTGGTGGCTGCGATACTAAGCCTGTTATTGTCTGTTTTTAATAAAACATTGGAAAGAATGGGGAGGGTATTGCGTGTGTTAGCTACACGGGCGACTGTGTTAATTGCTTTGCTTAGGTTTTCCTGGGTAACTTGGAGTTTCATTCTATAATTCCTATTAGTATATTATTTTAGTTGTAGTAGTAAGGGCTGTGGATAGCGGGTAAAAGCCGAAAACACTACTGTTAAACCGGCCCGTATATTGTGTATATGATTTACTGAAGCATGTGCTTATCCTGCTCATAAGTAGGTACCTAACAATAATAAAAGACCCAAGCCCTGTGGAGAGCGTGTAGAACAACCTGATTTTTACAAAGCTTTTGCTCAGGCTTTCCACTGGATGTACACAAAGCTTAAGCATAAAGTCTCTCCTTAAGTTCGTTGACGTTTTGCTTAATCGTACCGTCATAGCTTAACTCTTTTTCGATTTTATCAACCGAATGGATAGCGGTTGTATGATCTTTTCGACCCAACTCGTGAGCTATCTTCGGGAAGCTTAGATGAAGCTCACTTCTAAGCATATACATAGCAATTTGGCGGGGCACTACAATGTCTTTATCTCTCTTGGGACCTAGTATTTCCTCAAGCGATATATGAAAATGTTTAGCCGTCCGTTCTATTATCTGCCTGGCGTTGATGTGTTTAGGACGGGAACGGCCGCTATCAAACATAGTTGATACTGCTTGTAGACTAGGTTCTATTTTTCTCATCTCACAAAAAGCGATAACCTGATTTAAAGCTCCTTCAAGTTCACGAATATTGCTTTGAACTCTTGTAGCTAAAAACTCTACTACTTCGTTAGATAAATCAAAACTCAAACTAGAAGACTTGCTATGAAGTATTGCGCAGCGTGTTTCGAAGTCGGGGTTTTGCATGTCGATTGTCATCCCCCAGGCAAACCGGCTGCGTAGCCGTTCTTCTAGTGTGGGGATATCTTTGGGGGGCTTATCACTGCTCATAATGATCTGCTTGTTTGCCTGGTATAGAGCGTTGAAGGTATGGAAGAATTCTTCCTGTATTTTCTCCTTGCCAGCTAAAAACTGCACATCGTCTACAATTAGCACATCCGCTCCACGGTAAAACCCCGCGAAACTACTGGCGTTTTTCTTAAAGCGGATCGCATCGACGAACTCTTGAACAAACTGCTCAGTAGAAGCATAAATTACCTTGCCGCCATTTCTTCCAGTTGATATGGCGTTACCCAAAGCTTGTATAAGATGGGTTTTACCAATCCCAACGCCTCCATATATGAACAAAGGATTGTATTTAGTGCCTGGTTTCTGAGCTATGGCTTGGCAGGCTGCGTAAGCAAGTTCGTTTCCGGCGCCAACTACAAAATTTTCAAAAGTATATCTTTCATTTAGTCCTTGACGGTAGGAATGGGTGACATCTGCTATGCGAGACTTAATCGATAATTGGTTTGCCGGTACGGCACGGCTAGAAGCAGCATGGTTGTTTGCTCCAGAGGGCTCGCCGTGACGCTGTGTTGGGACTATGCCGGTGTGGATCTTGTATTCAACCTTCTTGGGCTGGGCTCCATTTTTTGCTAATACTTTAACTACGAGTTCGTTGAATTTTTTTTCAAGCTGGTTCTTGACGAATATATTGGGCACACCTATTACAGCTAAGTCATCTTTACACTTTATTAACTGGGTATGCTTAAACCATGTAACAAAATTTCCACGGGAAATGCTAAGCTCGATTTCCCCTAGAACTGCTTGCCACAAGGCGGTTTCCTGCATGTATCCTAAACCCTCATTAAAAGTAACATCGTAAGTTACTATAAACTATAGCGAATGGCTGGTTGTTTTTCCACAGGCGTAACAAAAATCACTACAGTCGCGGTAGTTTTTTGGCTGTAAGGTGATAACTTATGCACAAGATGCTGCTTACCCTGTTATATTGTGGACAAAGCTTGGTCAAGAGTGGAAAACCTGTTAGAATTTGGGGGTTATTATTGTTAATTTAACGCTTCATCATTACCCAATATGCCTAAAAGAACATACCAACCTAAAACGCGGCGACGAAGCCGTGAACACGGTTTTCTAAAGCGCATGGCTACCAGCGCCGGACGCAGGGTAGTCAAGCGTCGCCGAGATAAAGGCCGCACCCTGCTTACTCGTTAGTTTGCACCGCGTAGTCTGCTTCCTGACGGCGCGTAGCTCTGCACCCTATGCTTACTAACGGTCAAACTCCTACAACTTCTGCTTTTAGCTTTTAGCTTTTAGCATTAAGCTAAAAGGATGATTTCCCGCGAGCATCGCTTCCATGGCTATGGCAGCCTCAGATATGTATACCGCAACGGTGTGACAGTCAGGGGACCTTTATTCTCCCTGAAAGCGGCTCCTAATCCAAAACGAAAAGGCTATCGTCTGGCTGTTGTGGTCAGCCGCAAAGTACACAAGTCTGCGGTGGCGCGTAATCGTTTACGCCGACGCCTGTATGAAGCGGTGAGAGCGCTGGAGGACAGCATCGTCCACCCGTACGATATCGTCATAACCGTATTCCAAGATTCTTTAGTAGACGAACCGCCGATTTCCTTGAGCAAACAGGTCAAAAGGCAACTTACTCAAGCAGGCGTACTAGTAAAACTCGTTCGCTAACCTGCTTCTTACTAATGAGGTGAAATCTCACATGTTATTATAAGTGCCAAGAGGTTATCTATTTCTATGTTCACAACTTTTGTTGTCCAGCCAATTTTCAATCTTCTGGTGCTTATCTATGCCCTAATCCCAGGACATAATTTCGGCTTAGCAATAATTCTTTTCACAATTTTAATACGCATATTGATGCTGCCCTTAATTCGTAAGCAACTGCACCACGCTAAGGCCATACGCCAACTACAACCCGAGCTTAAAAAAATTAAATTAAGTACTAAGGGCGATCGTCAGAAACAGTCACAGATGACAATGGAACTTTATAAAGAGCGCCAGATTAACCCCTTCGCCTCTTTAGGAGTTGTTTTGGTCCAAATTCCTATTTTAATCGGTCTCTACTATGCCGTGAAGCGTATCGTTGAGAACCCCCAACAGATAGTCGACTTTTCGTACTCATTTATAAGTAACATCAGCTGGCTGAAAACACTAGCGACTGACATTAACATGTTTGATGAAACACTATTAGGCGTTATTGACCTTACGCGCAAGGCAGTAGGAGAGGGAGGGGTGTACTGGCCGGCAATGCTGCTAGTTATTGGGAGCGCTGGTGCACAGTTTTTGCAGAGCCGCCAACTTATGCCCAAGAGCGAAGACGCCCGCCCGCTTAAGAAAATTTTAAGCGAGGCAGGGAAGGGTAAAACTGCTGATCAAACGGAGGTTAACGCTGCCGTTGGACGGGCCACTCTATACCTTATTCCCGGGTTTGTATTTATCATTTCCTTAAATTTTCCTTCTGCACTACCCCTCTACTGGTTTACCGGAAGCACCATTGCCTTCCTCCAGCAGAGAAGGATTTTAAAAGAAGATGTTTCGGAAGCTGAAGCCGTGGCTGCAGTATCCGAGCCAGACCCAGTGACTAAAAAACAAAAAGCAAAAGCCCGTAAAAATGCAAAAAATTCTCGTTCAAAAGGCAGGAGAAAGAAATGAACGAGAATATGGAAGAGGCAATCTTATACGCTAAGAAATATTTAGAGGATTTACTATCATTCTTCGGTCTGAACACAGATGTGCATGCTACTTCTGAAGACCAGGAGGTTATTGAGCTGAGCGTTCCCTCAACTCACTTAAATGGGTTTTTAATTGGCCAGCGAGGGGACACTATGCGTTCGCTTCAATACATAATTGGCACGGCCTTAAAGAGTCAAAACTTTTCGCACACCAGAGTTAATGTTGACATAGCTGATTACAAAAAAAATCGGGCTGAGAGATTGGTTAAAGAGGCGGAACAGTGGTTTAAAGAGGTCCAAGGTAGCGGCCAACCGAAAGAACTGGGGCCAATGAATGCTGCCGAAAGAAGGGTAGTGCACAAGGCAGCCGGCGAGCACGGGCTGGAAACCGAATCGGTCGGCGAGGGCAGGGACCGCCATATAGTACTAAAGCCGGCGGCGGCCACGACCGACCCTTCCCCTCCCGAGGAAGAATAAAATACTTTACTTGTTAAGTATTTCTTTATAGACGCCGAGGGTTTGCTGGGCCATTTTTTTCCAAGAATATTGCTGGGCAAGCTTCAGACCGTTTTCACTCATTTCTTTTGCTAAAGCCTTATCGTCAAGTAGCTGTTGAATCTTCTCGGCCATATCTTTGGAGCTGTTGGGGTCAAAATATAGTGCCGCCTCTTGGTAAATTTCAGGGAGACAAGTCGCGTTGCTTGACGCCACGGGCAAGCCATAAAGCATTGCCTCCAGACCCGGTAATCCAAATCCTTCGCTTAGTGACGGAAAGACATAGACCTGAGCGTTTTGGTAAAGCCATCTAAGCTCCCCTTCGGAAACAAAATCTGTAAATATTACGTCGCTAACCTTCTTATTTGTAAAGTATTTTTCGAGTTTTTGGTAGTTACCGTCGGTTTTACCGGCCAGAACTAGGCTAAGCTCAGGGTACGTCCACTTTAATTCTTGGAAAGCGTCCACCAGTCGCCTTAAATTCTTGTGGCGCTGTGCCCTGCCGACGTAGAGCAAGTATTGTTTACCCTCTAGACTTTTTATTGGCATAGGATCGGCCGTAATTTTATCTGCCGCCTCAGAGGTTACAACAATTTTATCTAAGTTTAGTCGGGTATAGCTGCTCAAGTCTTTTTTTACAAACTCGCTGGGCGTTATAATTTTCTTAGACTTATGGGCAACTACCCAAACGACCCCCCTGTAGACCCATTGCTTCAATTTGAATACCAACCAGTTCTTTGTCGGATTATGAAACCTGGCGGTGGTCAGGTCGTGAACAGTGGTAACGGTTTTTTTGGGGTACAGCACCGGTTGGTGAGTCATAGAAAAATGCACCAAATCCGGCTTCAGGCTCCATATCTGACGAAGAAGACCAAACTGCTCAGCAAAGGTAAATTCCCTATAAGGAGAGGCAACTTTTTTAAACTTCGGGCTCGTTGGCTGCCAAGTTTTGTAATCATCGGGCTTAAGCAGTACCGTGTAATCGTTTTGATTATCGATTTTTTGCAAATAGTGCAGCAGCCGCTCCACATAACGGCCTGTGCTAGTCCGGAGTTCCCTTGCGTCAATCACTACTTGTGCCATAAACTTTAACTACTACTATATCTTAAAAGAAGAAAGAGTCTTATATTCCACCATGGCAAAACGAGCATTAATCACTGGGATAACCGGCCAGGACGGCGGCCACTTGGCCGAGCTACTCCACAAGAAAGACTACAAAGTTTACGGCATTATTCGAGGGCAACATAACCCCAAGCGTATTGTCGTCGAACAGGAACAGCCATACGTCAACCTAATAGAGGCAGATCTAACTGACGGATCTTCTCTAGTCCGGGCAATTGAAACTGCACAACCGGAAGAACTCTATAATCTGGCAGCAGTGAGCCATGTGGGCTACTCCTTTAAAAATCCGCAACTTACAGCAGAGGTTACCGGTAAAGGAGTGCTGAACGTATTGGAGGCAATTCGATTATCTGGCGGCGAAAAAACAATTCGCTTTTATCAAGCGTCAACATCCGAAATGTTTGGGGGGCTTGACTATAACCGGCCTGGCAAAGGTTACGATGAAGATGCCCTGTTTCACCCGCGCAGTCCTTATGGCGTTGCTAAATTATACGGACATTGGATTACCAAAAACTATAGAGAAAGCTATGGTATACACGCAAGTTGCGGAATATTATTTAATCATGAGGGGCCACGCCGAGGGCTGGAATTTGTGACACGAAAAATTAGTAACTCGGTTGCCCGGATACATCTCGGCAAACAGGATCATATTGAGCTTGGTAATTTAGATTCAAAGAGAGATTGGGGCTATGCAGGTGACTATGTAGACGGTATGTGGCGCATGCTCCAACAAGATGAGCCGGGAGACTATATTCTTGCTACCGGAGAAACTCATTCTATTGGAGATTTTCTGGAACTTGCCTTTAAAGAAGTAGGCATTGATGATTGGAAGCCGTACGTAAAACAGAACCCAGCTTTCATGCGACCTGCAGAAGTTGATATTCTTCTTGGAAACCCCGCAAAAGCCGAAAGCGTTTTAGGCTGGAAAAGACAAGTAGATTTTCCTGGCCTAGTAAAGATGATGGTCCAGTACGACTTAGGGATTGAGACCAAAAGATCTACTTAAGAGCTAAGAATATCTTCGATAGTTTGGTTGATTGGTATTAATGGCTGCCAGCCTGTCTCTTTTTTGAGACGTTCGTAGCTGCCGTATATTTCGTGAGCGTCAGTTGGACGTATCAAAGAAGGGTCGGTTTCAACCTTAAGTCCGCTTGATCCCGTTTCATCAATTATCATATTTAGTATTTCTTCACCAGCTATACTTCGGCCGGTGCATATATTGTATGTACTAAACTTCAACTCCTTGGTTGCCAATAAAAAGTAAGCTTTAACAACGTCTCTAACATCCGTGTAATCTCGCCTAGTTTTAAGATTTCCGACTTTAACAGGAGTATCTTGCTCACCAGCTTCCAGTACTTGTTTAATAAGGTCTGGCACCAAAAAGCCCTGCAACTGCCCCGGCCCTATATGGTTAAAAGGTCTGACGATAATGCAATCCAGCCCGCTTTCCTTATATTTTTTAGCTTCGTCTTCCATTGCCATTTTACTTTTTGTGTATGGAGAAACATCATTGGCAACCTTTGAGTCCTCTGTCAAAGGCATTGGTTGCATGCTGTCATAAACCGAGCCTGTGCTTATTGCCAGTATTCGGGTTTTAAGCTTTTGCTCACTAACCCTATTGCAAATATTGCTCAGGACAGAAACATTTACTTTCATATATAAATCAGGTTGCTCAAAAGACTGGCCTACGTTAGCTAGTCCCGCCAAATTAATTACTGCCTGGTACGGTGCAAGATCAAGCTTACCGACCTGTTCCTGGTCAGTTAAGTCACATATGATGAATTCATCAACTAACCTATCTATCTCACTTTTAGATTCTATTTCCCGGGCTATTCCATCAACCTTGAACCCAGCGTCAACCAGAGCCCTAGTCAAGTGCTTTCCCACGAAGCCGTTAATCCCAGTTACTAATATTTTGTCTGCCATTAAATATAGCCTACACGAAATCAATACTATTCCGAACAATGACTCGCGGCTTCAATTGCTCATAAGAGGTGAAAGTTATAGAATTAAGTGAAGTGAAAGACCTAAAAAATCGCTATCGATATTCCACTATTTTGCTTAAGCAGCTTGTAAAAACCGATTTCAAGTTACGTTATCAGGGTTCGTTTTTGGGATATGTTTGGACGCTGCTACGGCCGTTAGCTTTATTTGCAATTTTATATGTTGTCTTTGGGAAGTTCCTAAAAATTGGCGACTCTGTTCCTCACTTTCCCATCTACCTACTACTGGGCATAGTCGTATGGAATTACTTTGCCGAGGTAACCAGCGGCAGCGTTGCTGCTATTGTGGGCAAGGGTGAATTAATCAGAAAGATTAACTTTCCTAAGTATGTCATTGTGCTTGCCGGTTCTTTCTCAGCACTCATAAACCTATGCATCAACTTTGTTGTCGTCGGGTTATTCTTGTACATCAACGATGTAGACATTAGAACTATCGCGACTACTTTACCGATTTTCATCGTAGAGCTGTTTATTTTTTCATTAGCGTTAGCGTTTTTCTTAAGTGCAGCTTATGTTCGCTTTAGAGATATAAATTATATTTGGGAAGTTATAATGCAGGCGGCGTTTTATATTACCCCAATTCTATATCCACTAAGCCTTCTGCCTGAAAATGCCGCTAAAATTATCATGCTAAATCCAATGGCTCAAATAATACAAGATATGCGCTACGTTTTGGTTACAGACAAAACCTTGACGATGAGCGGAGTTTATAACTCGCACTACATAAGGGCGGTACCGGTTGGGGTAACTATTTTACTGGTGGTTATTGCGGCCGTATACTTCAAAAAACGCTCACGTTATTTTGCGGAGGATGTTTAGCTTATGAGTGACGAAATTGCTATTAGAGTAAATAACGTTTCTAAGAATTTTAGACTTCCTCACGAGAAAAGTTCTACCTTAAAGGGTGTTTTTACAAGCTTGGTATCCAAAAAACGAAAAGGGTATGAGACACAACATGCTCTTAAGAACATCTCTTTCGAGGTCAAAACTGGGGAATTCTTCGGTATAGTCGGGAGAAACGGTAGCGGTAAAAGTACCCTGCTAAAAATTTTGGCTAACATATATCAGCCCAACAAGGGCACAGTTGAGGTTAGAGGAAAGTTAGTGCCTTTTATTGAGTTAGGAGTTGGGTTTAATCCAGAGTTATCCGGTCGAGAAAATGTATTTCTGAATGGTGCCCTGCTTGGTTTTAGTAGAAAAGAAATGCAGGCTATGTACAAAGACATCGTCGAGTTCGCCGAACTTGAACGGTTTATGGATCAAAAGTTAAAAAACTACTCTTCAGGCATGCAGGTTCGATTGGCTTTTTCCTTAGCAATCCGAGCTAACACAGACATTCTGCTAGTGGATGAAGTGCTGGCTGTTGGTGATGCCGATTTCCAGAGAAAATGCTTCGAATATTTCAAAACACTCAAGCGTAATAATAAAACGGTGGTGTTCGTTACTCATGATATGGACGCTATTAGGGAATATTGCGATCGAGCACTAATGATTGAAGGTAGTAAAATTGTTAAAATTGGTTCTCCGGATTCAATAGCGCAAAGCTACCACAAGCTATTCGCAACCCCTACCACCAATAAGGAAGGTGCAAGCCAAGACCGGTGGGGCGACAAGTTAGCCTACACCTCTGATATGTCAATTCAATTAGAATCAAATACCATTACTGTCACACAAAAGGTGATGGCTAACCAAAGTTTGAGCGGTCCAGTAATAGGGTTTAGAATCAGGGACGCTGCCGGCAAGGAAGTGACAGGTACAAACACAGCGATAGAAAATACCAAAATACACGATTTAAGGCAGGGCAAAAGCATAACCTTGGAATGGAGGTTTGCCAACATTTTAGCGGACGGTCAGTATTTAATCGATCCCGCCGTTCTTCATCAGGACGGTATTACAGTGTCTGATTGGTGGAACGATTCAAAGCGATTCACTGTAAAGAAGAATCGTCACCTTCCATATACTTTAGATCCAGGATTCACACTTAGAGTTAGCAATGATTGACACAAAAGCAATTACTACATTTGCGCAATATAATGAAGACTTGATTCTATTGGCCCTCTCGCATGATAAGAGCGAGGGATTCTACGTGGACGTAGGAGCGAACTACCCCACAATAGATTCAGTCACAAAACTTTTTTACGAAAAAGGTTGGCGAGGTATTAACATAGAGCCTGTTAAGTCGCTTCATCAGGAATTACTTAAAGAGAGACCAAAGGACATAAATTTAATGTGTGGAGCAGGCGTAAAGCCCGGCAATTTATTATTGCGCGAGTATATAGGTGCGACTGGGCACTCTACGTTTGACGAAGAAGTTAAAAAGCAACGTGGAGACAGTTCAGAATATAAGGAGTATGAGGTACCGATAAAAACTCTAAATGATATCTTTACAGAAAATAAAGTTAAACAAATTGATTTTTTGAAGGTAGATGTTGAGGGATTCGAATATGAAGTAATTCTTGGCAATGATTGGGATAAGTATAGGCCGGAATTTATTTGCGTAGAAGCTACTCACCAATCGAAGGACTGGAAAACTCATCTTAAAAAAAATAAGTACAAGCTATTCATATCAGATGGCCTAAACGAGTACTACGTAGCAGAAGATTCATGGGATAAAGCGACAAATGGTTTTGAAGAGAGGATTGTAATGCTTGACTATCGTGCTCTGAAGCAACACCAACAACAGTCTTGGTCCAAAGACACAGAGCAGTTATTATTGCTAACGAACATAGTTAAACGCCATGACAAAACAATTAGAGACCTTAGTGAGGCACTTGCACGTTCCTCGAGACTGTCCTTGACTGATCAAACGTGGCCGAGAAGATTAAAAAGGGCCATTAAAGGCCTTACGGTCGATTGGTATAAATTTAAAACTAAAAAGTAATTTAACTTCGCTTTTCTATAATCTGAAAAATGGAATTGGAGGTTTTGCTCCAACTAAATTTTGCTGCTTGGGAGGCACCATTCTCGACCAATGATTTGGTTTTACTGTTATTCGAGGATAGTAAGCTGCGGACCTCTTTTCTAATACCAACAGACCTTTTTGTATACAATGGGACGGTGCCTGCTACTTCCACTACGGCACCGTTCTTGTAGCATATTACCGGGCATTTATGGGCCATAGCTTCCAGAACAGGTAACCCGAAGCCTTCATATGTGCTTGGGTAGACAAAGGCCAGAGCATGTTTATATAACCAGTCACGGGTTTTGTCGTCAGTAAAGCCCAAAAAAACAATATCTCCAAGGTATGAGGAACTTCTAAGGGAACCCTGGATTTCTTCCGTGGCAATATTTTCCGGCCCCTGCATCGTATCTCCAGTTAAGAATAGTTTAATTTTGACACCCTCTGCTCTAAGCGCATTAAAGGCAGTTATCAAATCTTCTAACTTTCTCCTTCTATCAGCTCCACCTACATATAAAAGATAGGGCGTTCCTAGGTCATGTTTAAATGGTTTAGCTAAATACCCCCAGGAGGTCTTTTCGTACCTTAGCAGCGATGGGGGTTCATCGTCACCCTCTACTGGGGATACACCTAAATGTGTTATCTCAATTTTCTTCGGACTAGCCCCAACAAAATTAATAAAATCGATTTTAGTTTGCTCAGAGATAGCGAGCATAAGGTCAGCTCTCCGGGCATTAATTTTTAATTTTTTCAAGTATAGCCAGCGCCTTGCTGTGCATCTTAAAGCTGCCTTTCTAGAGTAGCCTCTTGTTCTAGCAGTAGAATATGACCATAAATATTCCCATTCCAATACATAAGGAATAATGTCATAAACTATTAATACTTTTCTTAATCCCCACTTTCGCGGTAAGTTCTGAGATTGGTCGGGTTGTATGAAAACGTCTATCCCCTTCAAGTCTTTAGTTATAGAGCTGCCAATGTAACGGTCCTTCAACTCGCCTAATTGTCGGATGGTACTTTTTATTAAGCGTTGCAACCTACCTATAGGAGAAGTCTTCTGGGCGAGCTTCTTTTCTGTTAAATACCGTATCTCGTAATTCATTCCATCAAGTTTTAGTAGCCTAACAGGATTGTTGAGATCACTTTTGAACATAAAAAAAACGAACCGGTGCTTTTCGCGATCTTTATCAGAAATATGGTTAATAAAGTTTAATACTGTAAAACCTATGCCTCTCATTCTGTGAGCGCTTTGGAGAGCAGATATATCGATGCCTATTGTCATGACAACTCCTTAGCAACTTTTAAAAATTCTTCTGCGCTTTTTACCCAAGAAAACTCCCTTGCTCGCTCTGGTCCCTCAAGCCTTGCTTTATCAGTTTTGTTATCGATATTTCTTAAGTAATCCTCCATGGCTAAGGTTAATTTCTCTAAGTTGTCACTTGGCACCATTTTCCCGGCACTACCTACCACTTCGGGTAAGGATGAGTTATTGGCAGTTATAACAGGTACACCGCAGGCCAGAGCCTCAAGTGGGGGCATTCCAAAACCCTCATAGTGGCTAGGGTAAACTAGCATTTTAGTTCCCGATATTATTGCCGGTTTGTCTTCATCTTTAACATAAGATGAAGGTCTGATGATATTGTATCCTTCGTTTACCTTACTGATGATCTTCTGAAAGAGAGTGTCGGTTTTCCAGCCACTTACCCCAACTAGCAGCAAAGAGGTATCCTTAATTATATCTTTAGGTAAACTGCAGAAGGCTTCAACCAAACTATCAAGGTTCTTGCGAGGCTCAAGGTTTGAAAGGGCTAGAATATAATCTCCTTCAATCCCGTATTTACTTTTTACTTCTTCAATTTCCTTTTTACTCCTTCTGTAGAATAGTCTCGGATCAGTTGCGGGGGTTGCTACCACCACCATGGCTGGGTCAATTTGATAAAAATCTATTATTTCATTTCGAGCATTTTGGGAAATTGTTAGAACTCTGTTTGTTTTTTCAATAGATTTACGGACCTGTTTAGTAAGAAAAACAGCATTACCCTCATCAGAATATTGGCGATGTAGCTCAAAGGAAAGGTCAAAAATTACAATCGCAGATTTGCTAAAAGCTAGCGGCATACTAACAAACCTTGGGAATATATAAACTCCTGGACCACACCATAAATCAAGGGGAGGCAGCATTCTCCTGCGCCACAACGCACTCATAACTCTGAATGAGAGGGGTACGGTTTTAAAGCCAACATGCTTAAAACCAAATTTCAAAAACTTCGCTTTTGTATCATGAGGAATAATTACACTAATTTTTGGGACTTCTAATCCTAAATATTTTCTATCTTCCAATAGTTCATCTATTCCTTTTAAAATACCTAAGATATATTGGCCAACACCGCTGAAATGGCCTTCGACCAAACCTAGACCATCAATATAGATTGATTTTTGCTTCATATGACTTAGTCATAGTTTAACAGAGGACATAGTACTAACTACAGCGAACATTATTAAATTATTCTTATAGCACACCGGAAGTAGAGGTGTGCCAAAAAGGTAGATTAGCGTTGTTGTAGAGGACCAGATTCCCATCTGGTTGCATGATCATTCTTAAAGAGCCGCGGCCGGAGGTAGAGCTATGCCATAAAGGACGAGTAGACTTATCGTAAAGCACTAGGTTTCCATCTGGCTGCATGGCCAGGAAGGAGACCTGTTTACCGTCAGTCCCCGTTGCCCAGGTAGGCCTAGTTGGAGAATAAAGCACTAGGTTTCCATCTGGCTGCAAAATAAGACGAAAGCGCCTATCGGCAGTTTCAATACTCTGGCCTGGGTATAATCTTCCTACCCCCAAAGTAGTATTAATATACGAAAGATGGTCTGGTCTATGAATAGTATAGGAAGCCCAAACGGGAGTATTAGAAGAGTTATAAATAACCATGTTGCCATCGGTTTGCAGTACAACTTGCGATCCGGGGTTACCAGAGGTTTCGGAGTTCCAAAGAGGAACATTGTTGAGACTATAAAGCACTAGGTTTCCATCTGGCTGCATAACTACCCGGCTAGCTCCCGCTAAGGGACCGGTGCTCCAAACAGACTTAAAGTTAGAATTAAGAGTTAGGTTGCCATCTTTTTGCAAAGTTAAAACAGTCTGAGAGTCTGGTGATAATAGATAATCGTCCTTGTTTAATATACCCCCTGAACCAAGTGTCGTATTAGTCGAGTTAGATGGACTAATGGCTGTATTGACATTAACCGTGAAGAAAAGTCCGAGGTCGTTTAGCCATGAGCGGCCTTCAGCTACGAGGTTGTAGTACTCACTATACGTCCCAGCTGCATTTGGTGCCTGAAGAGCAAATTCAAATGTAGCGATCCCTCCGGGTGATATTGTGTTTTCCAACATTTTTGCGGCTCTGCTATTAGAGACCCAAGTTGAGTCGGCAAAAATGCCAACACTATCCATCGGTCTTGAAGCAGCAAGGTGGAAAAACGATTGATCCCAGGTTTGGGTACCCATATTACGAGCTTTAACACGGACGTAGATTTTACCGCCCGGAACTACTGTAGGCACAGAAGTAAATGTTTGTGTTCTGGCTGAGTTGGAGTAAGCCCATTGACCCTCATATAACCAAGCCCAAGGAATGTTTGAATTTGGCGAACCGAACCAGTCTATGTACATTCTCCAGAAGTTACGGTTACCGTATGCACCGCAACTATCACCGCTGCCGTATAAGTTATTCAAGGCCGAAACGTTGGGCTGGTAGGGAGTGTAGTTATAGAGACCTGCGGTAGCCTGGTTTTGCATACTAACGTCTGTCCCCCCACAGCCGGCGTTAGGATTATATTGAACGAAGCTTGTACGCCCACCGCCAAAGTTATATAGATTAGGCTGCTTAGCGTAGCGCTGGAATTGGCGCGCGGCGTTGTAGACTTGGTTAAAAAATCCATAATACTCAGCGTCACATGGGGCAGTATCGGGACAGCCATATCCGGTTGCGCTTCTGTATTGAATGTTCCACGGCCAATCGTCGGTAACTAAACTTTGCTCTTTCTGAAGCAGCACAATCATTGCCTTAGCACTAACCCCGCAAGCTTGTGCTACGTCATAAATAATTTGTGCGGCGGACTTTGAACCCGCACTAACCGACCCGCCACAGTAAGCGTCGGGCGACTTGGCGGGTATTGCTTGGGAATAATCCTTAAGGCAAGTATAAGGCGGGGGATTTCCCCTGGAGGTTCCGTATTCGGCGCGGGTCATGCTGCCAGAGTAAATTTTTGTTCCGTTGGTGTCACAAACTGGAACTTTAGTGTTTAAGAATGTCTGAATATCACCGGGGTTCATAGTGTTAGGATTGAAAAATATAGCGTCGTCAATGATTCGGCCTGCTTGCCAATCGCTGCCTGATAAAGCTGAAGCCGGTGGACTGAAGACAAGTGCACTTAATAAAGAGATGGTGGCGACCGATAAGTAGAATTTTATGTACCGTGCCATATGTTTATACCTCTATAACCTTAGACTGGAAAGCTTCAGCTGTTGCTGACTTATAGATAACTTTTATCGTCCAGGGGCCGCCTCCTAAAGGAGTATCCCACTCCATAGGGGCGCACTGAGTGTAGGATACGTTTTGAAAACCACTGGAAGATTTTGTTTTAACTTGAGAGCCCTGTGTGGCGGTTGCAGTGCAGGTTCCTCCTTCTTCAAATACACCTGTAACATATGCCCTTACTAAAACACCAGTTGCCTCTGTGATTACTACAGTGGCCGGGTTTGTCTGTGATGAAGAAGGAGGGTTTTTAATTTGCTCGTCACGATTTACGATTTCTTCTTTATGTTTATTGGCTTCGTCTTTTTCCTCGTCTGTGGGGGGGTCTAGATTAACCTCTTGGCCGTCCTCTGTAATTAGCTGGGCCTGGTCGTTCAGAGGAGCCTTATTATTGCGAGCCACGGCCAAATATAAAAGCGCGGAACCTGCGATGATTATCGCCGCCGATGCCAAAAGAACCTTGCGAAGTTTTTTATTTCGAATAGTTACCATGTTTGTTTTTAAATTTGTACTTTTATTTTAACATAAGAATTTAATTGTAAACAAATAAGTTCTTAGGAAATTCTCACTAACTTACTAACCTCTCATATTGATATACAATAAGTACCTAGATGCAGAAGATAAATAAGGGTGGCAAAACCATGAAACAGTGGCTGGCCAAGGGATGGGTTCAGTGGCTTATAGCTGCTACCTTCTTCTTCTTGTTGTCATGGCTTTACTTGGGCAGGTCAATAACCGATTGCTCTACGTCCTCGGTAGCCTTTAACAGTGATAGTACCGGTGGCTTTGGTTGGTTTCAATGGATAGGGGGTAATGATTTATCCTGGGACTACAGTACGAAAACGAACTTCCCATACGGAGAATCCGTTGATAGGCCGCACTTTATTACATCTACTCTAATCATTTTTATTTATAAAATTTTTGCAACTTTTACAACGCCAACTTGCGGAATAAACCTACTAATTCTATTAGGGTATATGTCTACAGCACTGGTAATGTTTGGGTTTATAAAATGGCTGCTTAGGCGCCCAGACATAGCACTTTTTGCCGGTTATGCAGCCGCTTTCGTGCCATACCATCAACTTAAATCAACCAGTCATATAACTTACGTGTATGGCAGCTTTTTCATAGGTATTATTTGGGCGTACTTTTGGTTTATAAGTAAACCATCTTATAGGCGTGGAGCTCTGCTTGGCCTGATAGGCGCCTCTGGTTTTTACTTTGACGGCTATTTCATTTTCATCAGCGGGGTAATGCTTGGTGCTTTATTTGTCTCATCTTTCCTTGTGGATGTCTGGAGGCTGATTTTTAATCGACGGGACACACAGAAGATCTTAAAAGCCGCCTTTATCCGTTTACGTTATCTCGCATTTTCAGCTTTAGTGCTGGCGCTTCTTCTGCTACCTATCCTCTCCACATATATAAGCCAAGGGGATTCAATAAAACAATCATTGGCAACAGCTAGGAGTAACATCAGGACTGAGACTCTTCTATACGGCTTAAGACCGATTGAGTTTATATTACCGAGCTTTAACAATCCAATAATGTCAGATGGCTACCCTGCATGGCGGGCAACCAAATACCATGGCTCTAACTCTCACGAAGCTACTTTGTTTGTTGGGTATACTATTCTTCTACTAGGGACAATTGCCTATTTTGCTCTTTTCTTTCGTAAGGCCAGGTCTATCACCTTTAAAACACTGCATTATCAAAATGTGGTATTTGTTATTACTCTTGTGCTCTTGGCCTCCCTCATCCTTGCTTTACCAGCGGAAGTTACGGTCTTTGGACAAGTTTTTTCAACACCGACAGCATACTTAGTACAGCTGACTGCTAGCTGGCGTGTTCTTGCCAGACTCTTCCTTGCTATAGACCCGTTGCTGATAATGCTGGCTGCTCTAGGCCTATACGTTATCACTAAAGGTTGGAGGAAAATTTGGCAAGTGTCATTTGTGACTGTTTGCGGGGTTATACTTTTCTTCGAGTACTTGCCCTCACCACTTGGCAGCACAGGCGACTTATATAAAGACAGCCCGGAAGTTTACCGTCAACTTGCCAAAGATCCAGACGTTGATCTTATAGCCGAATACCCTTTAGCCGACTTTAGCAATTCCCCCTCCGTATTTACCTTTCAGCAAGTACATAATAAAAACCTACTAAACGGCAACGCCGCTGAAATTATTAAGGGGCCACTTCACTCCAGTATCGCTGGTTTAAATGACCCCCAGACACTCGGGGCTTTAAAAATGATGGGCATAGACGTGGTAACTACTTATGGTTTCGACCCAAAAAATTCTGACCTAACTGCCTATTACCCAAACAATAGAGGAAGAGGGGGCATTTTTTCATACACAATAAGCAGAAACGTGCCGCCACTTGATACGATCTTAATACTAAGCAAGGGGTACGAGTCTTTGTTTGTGGATGAACGCCAGATAAGCCATCGCGCCATAACCGGTCCGGCGACGATGAAAGTATTTAAAATTTGGTCCGGACAAGCAAGCGGTAGATACACCGTTAGTTTCAATGCGCAGGCCGTTGTTTGCGATAAGACCGCTCAAGTTACTGTAGATCAAGCCGGGAAAAACTTATGGTCTGGGAGTGTAGGAGCAGATTTGCCTGTAAATATAAGTTTTACGGCAAATGGGGACAAACCTATAAACCTGGTACCAACCTGCTCTTTAGACATTACTTTTATGAGTGCAAAGGAGTCAGCTAACTGATGTTAATTTTTATATATGGAACAACAGGGGAGTTAATTAAAATAGCTCCCATCTTGAAAGCTGTTCCGCGGGAACAATATTTGTTAATAAATACGGTCCAACAGGCCAAGCAATTGCCGAAACTTCAAGCCCAACTCTTGATTAAAGACGATTTTTTATTAGCAAACGGCTATAAGGGAAGGGATCTTGAAAATTATTTTCAAGCATTGAGGTGGTTGCCTGCGGTATTTAAGAACTTCTTTAATAACCGCAAGAAAATCAAAAGGGCAATTAAGGAAAATTCATCCACCCAAAACCTTGTTCTTGTACACGGAGATACCAATACCACCGTTCTTGGAGCTGTCTTCGGTAGGCTTTTAGGGATGCCGGTAGCCCATGTAGAAGCCGGGCTGCGTAGTTTTGATATTATGCACCCGTTTCCGGAAGAGTTAAATCGAAGAATCGTCAGTCGTATTGCCAGACTTCATTTTGCACCCGGGGATCAGCCTGTTAAAAATCTGAACAAAAACAAGGGTGTAGTTATTAATACGGCCTATAACACAGTCAAGGACAGTATCGACCTAGTGCGCCATATTGACACAATAGAACTTCCTAAAAATCTTCCGGAACACTACGGCATAGTTTCAATACACCGCAACGAACTATTATCGGACAAGAATGGGTTAAGGGATTTTCTTAAAGTCTTAAGCGAAGGAGAACTTACAAGTAGTAATTTAATATTTCTGGAACACCCCGTTACGGCTGAGAAAATACGGGTTCTTGGATATGGCAAGTACTTGGAGTCGCCAAATATAATAAGGTTACCAAAATTGGACTACCCAACCTTCATGAAGCTACTGGGGGGAGCCAATTTTGTACTAACGGATAGTGGAGGGCTGCAAGAAGAGTGCACATACCTTAATATTCCTTGTGTTGTGCACCGCAAAGTTACCGAAAGGATGGAGGGTTTAGGAGCGAACGTCGAACTTACCGGTATGAAAGCTGAATTGGTGGCCGAAATTTTAGCAAAACTACTAAAACGGACCAGCTCAGCAAGTGCCTCAGAAAACCAAACATCCCCTACCCAGATAATTACAAATTATCTGGGTAGGGGAGGATATATTACCCTTGCTCGCTAATTATGTAGAGTGGCCGGTTCTGGGTTTCGTTATGAATGCTTTCTACGTATAGAGCCAAAAGCCAATTACTAATTAAAACCAGACCTACCAGTAAGCTGACAAATAGCGCCAGGAGTGCCGTGCCGGTTACTGCCAACCCCAGCGGGTCACCAAAAACATACTTCTCAACAAGTAAAAAAAGACCTGCTATAGCTGAAATGAAGGTCACTAACCCACCTAAGAAACCGATAAATCGAAGAGGTTTAGTGGTTTGGGACACAAAAGCATGTAGCGCCAATTTTACGAGCTTGTTAAATCCATATGTCGCCTTTCCGCTATGCCGAGCTTGCGCTTCAAATTCAATAAAGGTGCGTCTGTAGCCTAGCCAGTCCACCAATCCGCGGGTAATGCGACTGCGCTCGGTTAGCTTATTAAATTCATCTATTACCAACCTATCCAATAACCTAAAATCCGTCGAGCGAGGAATTGTTTCTCCGTCACTAATTGCATTAAGCAGCTTATAAAAAACTTTGGAACCAATTTTTTTCACCAAACCTTCTTTAGCATTTGCTGTTCGTATCCCGACTACAACCTGATATCCGGATTGCCATTTTTTTAAGAACTCACCCAAATAATCTATGGGGTGTTGGCCATCGGCATCAATCATTACTGCCGCATCGCCCTTGCATTTACTTAGTCCCGCGCTGCTTGCCGCCTCTTTACCGAAATTTCGGGAAAAAGAAATGTAGTGTACGCGTTCATCGCTCTTGGCCAGGCTTTTTATAGCATCAAGCGATTCATCTTCACTTCCATCGTCAACATAAATAATTTCAAAATCAGGTTGGAGAGTAGTTATAACGTCTGAGATTTTTTGGTGGTGCCAAGCTAAATTACCAGCCTCGCTATGCACTGGGATAATTATGCTAACTAGCTGCTTGCCCATGTTTGCCTACAATTCTAAAAATAGTATTAGTGATGAAGTATATTATAACTCCTAGAATTACAGATACCCATAAGCTGACTATCATGTTTTGTGGGTTAGTGCTAAGTTGCCATGGCAAAAGGAGGCAAGGCAAAATCACCGAAAGAGCTAAAAGTAAGCTTCGTCGACTTCTAAGTATAAGCAAGTAAAAAGCGTAGAGCGTAACTGCCACAAGCGATAATTGAAACAAAGTCGCAAATATAAGGATTTGCCCCTGATTAGCAAATTCTGGTCCAAGTAATGCTTGAGTAATAAAGTTCTTAAATAGAACTTCTAGTAAAAGTGCCCCAGTTCCCATAATTAGCAGTACTTTATAGGCACTTCTTATAATTCGACGATTACTCATAGGATTATTAGGATCCATTTCAGGCAATATTATCCAAACTAACAAAAAAGATATGTAGTAAACTGCATTGCTGAGAATGCTAATTCCGCTATAGACTCCGGCAGTATGGGTGTCGAATAGGGCTTTGGCGAAAATAATATCAATGTTTTGTAAAATACCTAGTCCTCCCACTACGATAACCGCTCCTGCAGTATAAAGAGTTAAGCTACTCAGGAATTTTCTTTCTGAATTTGTGAAGGGAGAGAACATGGAAGAAATTTTCGGTAATTTTACTCCGGCCACCAACCGCAGAATCAGCATTCCCATGATAGTACCTATCATTACCCCCCAAAGAGCGCCTACTGTACCCCATATGGCACCAAGTGTGACCGCCATGACAAACTTAAAAAAAGCTCCTGAAAACGCGTATACGCCTACCTGAACCAAACGCTTATGCCCCTGAAGATACCCTGTCCATATTACAGCTGGAATCGCCGTGATTAGAATCACAGCGAGTATTAAAAAGGTAAGGGGCTCATCAATTCTAAGCCCAGTATTAATAAGAGGTGAAAATGCCAATACAAGTATTGTGGCGGCTATAAAAAACCAGATTAGAACTTTTTGAATTATTTGCGATTTTTCCCGGGCATCCTTCTCCGGATACTTTTTCACAAGGTAAATACTAATTATGTTGAATGCTAGTAAAATCGCCAGCACCTGATTAGATAAAGCTAAAATGACAGTGAAATTACCAAAGCTACTTGTATCTAGAACACGAGAGAGTACCGGGTAAGTAAGATAGTTGAAAAAAGCACCACCAAGGGAGAGGACAGTAAACATACTCGACCGCACATAAAAATTTGATAACTTTATTTTTAACATAGGACCTACCAACCAATGATAGAGGACTTTCAATAGTTGCACAAAGTGCTGCACTGGTTGGTGTATTATGTTTGAGTAAAATAAAAGAAACACTAAGTACCTAGGTATATTCTACGAACACTGGCTAGCCATATTTTGTAAAAAGTTTGAATATGAGAATACATATTAAAGATTCGTCCTTTATTATTTCAACAAATGGATTTGCGGACGGTCCTGCACAGGCTCTTCGAGATTATCTTCTTGATGTACCGTGCGAAACACTAACGGTGCTAAATCATCCTTTAGTAAGCGAGAATAAAGGCGAGCATCTTGTTACGACCTATACCCGAGGTAAGGAAAAAACCGCAAAAAAATATAATCTTCCAAATAAGCCACCCTATACATATTTGTTTGACCCTTTAGTACCCTTGAGTCTGCCAGCCAGCACTGCCTGGTTTGGATTTAATAATCTGGCCGCTCTAAGAGGATTGGTGAGACGAAAGCGAGGTTCTGTAGACAATGTGTATTATTGGGCGGTAGATTTCGTGCCTAACCGATTTGGGGAAGGAGTGCTTACAAGAGCCTATAACAAACTCGATGGTTACGTTAGTAAAAAT
The DNA here is from genome assembly GCA_013815775.1 of Candidatus Saccharimonadota bacterium. Lineage (GTDB taxonomy): Bacteria > Patescibacteriota > Saccharimonadia > Saccharimonadales > UBA10212 > JACDFN01. The sequence continues at coordinate 44,101 of JACDFN010000001.1, forward strand.
GTAGACGCTAGAATTGAACTCTCAAAAGCAGCCCTTGCGGGCCGTACTAAACATTTGGGGTTAAGTAATAAAAGTTTAGCTACAGCTTTTGTAGTACCAATGGGGGCATGGTTGGGTAAAATTCCAAAGGCTAATACCAGCAATTGGAAAAATAAAAAAATAGTCTACCTCGGTCATTTGGTTGAGAGACAGGGGGTAGATAGGCTCATAAAAGCCATTGGCATCTTAAATAAAGAGGGCATAGATATAAGGTTGGAGGTAGTGGGAGATGGCCCGATGCTAAACAATCTTAAAGAAATGACGAATGAGCTAGGGATATCGCAAAAGGCAAAGTTCCACGGATTCGTAAAAGAGCATAAAGACGTTGAAGCCATTCTTGCAAGCGCAACGGTAGCGGTGGCTCCATACGTTAAAGACGAAAAAAGCTTCACCCAGTTCGCAGACCCCGGCAAGCTAAAGGCATACCTAGGCGCAGGACTACCGATAGTGCTGACTGATGTACCCCCTAATGCATCCGGAATAGAGTCGGCTGGCGCGGGAATAGTAGTAAATGACTCACCTGAGTCAATTGCCGAGGCGATTAAGTCATACATTACTAATCAGGCAAAATGGTCAGAGGCACATAAAAATTCACTTATTTATGCTAAGCAGTTTGACTGGAACGATATTCTTACAGAGGTTCTGGGCAAGATAGGCTTTAAGTAGAATTATGGCTCGAAAAGAGCCAGGTTATAATTTCGCAACTTACTCAACGGCGGCAGCGAGAAGGTAGAATCTACAAGCCTGCCCGGCAGCTTTAGCTTATCAGGCCAAACATGGTTTTCTAGGGTGTGAATTTTTACTGGGCGATTTATAACCTTCTTTAGTTTCCGCTGGCTAAAGTGTTCATGTCCGGCAATCTTCACCATCCTAATGTAAGAAACCGGGTTGTAGCGGTTAGCTTCTATTATCAGCACTTGCTTTTTGGCCAGTTTAGCAATCTTTTGAAGTGCTTCTTCTGGGTCAGGCAAGTGGTGAAGCACATCTTTAAGAATTACGGCGTCAAAAGAGTTGTCTTCGTAAGGAAGTTTGTAGATAGAGGCAGTATTAAAAGTTAAATTCTTAGGTGGCTTTATCTTCCAGTGTGGATGAGGCTCTAAATCGACCCCCGTGATTTTCTTTTTAGGATTTTGCGTGGCTACGATCCGAGATATTGCGCCGTCTCCACAGCCTAGATCTAGCATGGTCCCGTTTACTAAGTGCTTGTTGATAAAATCTGCAAAAACTTGCAGGTGGTTGTGAACATTGGGGGGTGGCGGCCATCCACCGTAACCTGTGATATGGGTGCGCCCTAAAGCTTCGTCCGAGGTCTGCTTTTTTTGCCTAGCCATTGCTATTCAACCTATACCAGTCAATAGTTTTACGTAAGCCACTATGAAAGGTAGTAGTCGATTTAAATCCGAACTCTCTTTCAGCTTTTGAGGTATCCAGTTTACGACGTGGTTGACCGTTTGGTTTAGAGGTGTCCCACTTTATCTGGCCTTTAAAGCCAGTTTCTTTCGCAATCAGTTCCACTAAATCCTTAATAGATATTTCAAATGATGAGCCGAGATTTACGGGTTCGCTTTTTTCGTATTTTTCGGCAGCTAATAAAATTCCATCTACAGCATCCTGAACATATAGAAATTCTCTTGTAGGCGACCCATCCCCCCACACTTCGATACTACTAGCTCCCGATTCTACCGCATCTACACATTTTTTAATTAGAGCGGGTATTACATGAGAACTATCTGGATTAAAATTGTCTCTTGGTCCGTAAAGATTAACTGGAAGCAGAAAGATCGAATTATATTTGTATTCCTGACGGTAGGCTTGGCTTTGTACGAGCATCATTTTTTTTGCTAGTCCGTATGGTGCGTTTGTTTCTTCGGGGTAACCGTTCCATAGATCTTCCTCCTTGAAAGGAATTGGTGTGTGCTTGGGATAAGAACATACTGTGCCAAGGGCTACAAACTTGGGAATTTTAAACCGCCTGGCATATTCTATAAGTTGGACGCCCATCATCAAATTGTCGTAGAAGAATTTTCCGGGATGTTCGCGATTTATACCTATCCCGCCGACAGTTGCTGCTAAATGTATCACTAACTCGCACGGATTTTCATCATACATCTGTACCACCTGATCTTTGTCTACCAGATCATATTGCTGATGACTGGGTGCGGTCACTTCAGCCCTGTGTTTTCGCAAACTGTCTATAAGATGGCTTCCTAAAAAACCACTTCCTCCGGTGACTAGTACTCTTTTACCGTGCCAAAACCCCATTTCCACTATTCTATACATTATCTCTGTTTTTTAATATCAAATTGCCCACAAAGCAGCATGCTATATTAGAGTTCTATGGGAGCCAATGACACAAAACATAAGTACCCACTTCCATCAGAAGCTAGCTTAAGCATAATAATTCCAGCTTATAATTCCGAGAAATGGATTGGTGATACCCTCGAACACTTGGGTCGATCATTAAAAAACAGCACCTGGCGAAAGATAGAAATCATTGTCGTAGATGACGGCTCAACAGATAAAACTGCGGAAAATGCACAGCAAACAAATATTGGCATTCCTATTAGGATTATTCGACAAAAAAATAGTGGAAGGCTTCTTGCCCGGGAGAATGGCCTAAAAAGCGCTGGCGGAGATTACGTTCTTCTTCTTGATAGTAGGATTTATACAGCTCCTGGAAGTTTTAAATACCTCCAAAGTCAAATTAACAAAAACCGCGAGGCAATAGTGTGGAATGGTCATATAAATATGGACCGCCGAGGCAATCCATTTGCCAGGTTCTGGTACACGATAACTTTTCTTGCATGGAGGCGGTATATGAAAACACCCCGCTTAACCAGTTATGGCGAAAAAGACTATGACTATTATCCCAAAGGCACAACCGGGTTTTTTGCACCAAAAGATTTCTTGCTGGAAGCGTATAAAAACTTTACTACCAATTACTCAGATTCTAAGAATGCAAACGATGACACTTCGCTAATACGTTATATTACTAAGCTATCAGACATCCATATTTCGCCCGACTATGCTTTTACCTATGTATCAAGGAGCAGCTTAAGGGCATTTATTCCCCATACTCTGCACCGGGGTATAGTGTTTATAGACGGTCATTTCCACAGAGGCAGCCGGTATTTTTATGCCTGTCTTCTGTATCTAATCCTTGTCCCGGTCGTGTTGTTTTTAGTAATTCTCAACCCTGTTCTGCTGTTGCTTTTAATACCTCTACTTATTTTTATATTTGCGTTTGCCAAAATACTAGGGACAGAAACAGCTGATGCAGCTGCGTTGGCTTACGTTATGCCATTGTTCGCCGTTTTTTACACGGCTGGCTTTTATAAAGGTTTATATTTACGAGTGATAAATCACTCAAATAAACCCTAAGTAGCGCTGTGGTTCGCCAACCACATCTGAGGCTGCTAAGAAACTAAAACAGGCAGCTTCTACAGCCATACACCCGTTGTCATAGCAATTAAGTATTTTTTTTCTGGTATCATCTCTAGGATGATAATTGTGATTATTGCTGGAGGTTCGGGCACTCGTCTTTGGCCGCTTTCTACTCATAATTTCCCCAAACATTTACTGAAACTTACCAACGAGAAAAGTCTGCTTCAAAATACCTTCGACCGAGTACAAGGGCTATCTGATCATATTTTCGTTATCCCGGAAAAATCCCATGCCCGCCATGTTTATAAGCAGCTTCCCCGGCTGCCAAGAAAGAATATTTTGGTAGAGCCGGCCCGCCGCGGCACCGCTTCTTGTTTTATATTGGCTTTAAGCGAAATAAAGCGAAGAAATCTTGGAGATGAAGCAATTTTATTTTTATGGGCCGACCACCTCATCCAGGACAGGAGAGGCTTTGCAACAACAGCCAAGCAAGCAGCCAAGCTCGCCAAAACTAAAAAGCATCTGGTCTTCATTGGGGTAGAGCCCACATACCCATCCACTGGTTTCGGCTACATGCAAAAAGGGAAGCCCACGAGTGCTGACAAAAAGGACACTTTTGAGCTTAAGCAGTTCGTCGAGAAGCCAGACCGCAAGACCGCTCAATACTATCTTAAAACAAAGCAGTACTTATGGAACACCGGCTATCTTACCGGTACTCTTGAAACATTTGAGAATGAAATTAAAGAGCGTTCACCCCGCCTATGGAACGATTATCTGGCTTTGGTTGATACGCTGTTGCCTATCTTACGCAGAAGAATCTATATGAATTTTGTCTCTGAGCCGATAGATACCGCCCTGTCCGAACATGTGCCGGATGCTTTGGTCGTGACTGGCAAATTTGATTGGGTAGATGTCGGCTCATTCCAGGATCTGCACAAGGTAAGCTTGCAGGACGAAAAAGGTAATTATGTAAGCGGTGAAAACGTCGAACTAGATAATGTATCCGACAGTTATGTCCGCAACGAGGAGAACCTGCCGATTGCCATAATTGGCCTTGATAACATTGCCGTGGTCGTCAACGAGCACGGAGTGCTAATAACCAATAAAGACCATGCTCAAAAGGTTGGAGAGCTTTCAAAGCGCCTGCAAAAGAGCTCGAAAGGATTAAAATGGTTCGAAAGGTTATAGCCTTCGATCTTGATGGCACCTTGGCTGCCAGCAAGTCACCAATTACCGACCAGATGGCCGGGTTAATGGAAAAACTCCTAGAAAAGTATCAGGTCTGCGTAATGTCTGGCGGGAGGTTCGAACAATTTGAAACCCAGTTACTTGCTAACCTAAAAATTAATCCGGCACACCTAAAAAACCTTCATCTTATGCCTACCTGTGGCACAAGATATTACCGCCACAACGATAGGAAAGATCGCTGGCAGAAGGTTTATGCAGAAGACTTTACCGAACTACAAAAGAAAAAAATTATCAAAGCCCTAAATGAGGGAATTGACCGCTTAGGCTTCCGGGAGAAAAAGACCTGGGGCGAAACGATAGAGGATAGAGGGAGTCAGATTACGTTTTCTGCTCTTGGGCAGGACGTGGTGGCGGTCTTAGGAGAGGAAGGCGTGAGGCTAAAGGAACAATGGGACCCAGAGGGTAAAAAGAAACACAAGCTTCGGGATTTGGTTGCTGGGCTTATACCTGAATTCGAAGTGCGGGTCGGGGGCGGAACGTCTATAGATATAACTAAACCGGGTGTAGACAAAGCTTACGGAATGCAAAAATTACTCGATATGCTGGGTATTTCTAAAGAAGACATTTTATTTATCGGCGACCGGCTTGAAGAAGGCGGAAACGACTTTCCTGTTAAAGCTATGGGCGTTGACTGTATGCAGGTTTCGCGCTGGGAGGAAACAGCTCTAGCCGTAGAAGTCGTCTTATGCGTTACATAAGTTCTTCAGTCTATCTTATCCACATTATTTCCACAATTTAAAGTAGTTATGCTTGCAGTTTGATTTCCTGTCAAATACTATTTGGCGGTGAGCTTTGGAGGGTACAATGTACAGAGCATTCGTGGGTTCTCTTCCAGACGAGCAAAAACCCTAGGACTTTTTACGGGAATGGTTATTGCCGTTTTTATTTTATTACCTGGCAAAACTTATGCCTCTGATGACTACCCCACCAAGTGGCGAGACATACCGATGGACTCGGTGCTTGATGATTGGAACATGTACAACCGGGAGTGTACATCGTTTGTGGCCTGGCGTTTGGCGGTGCGAAACGGTTTTAATATTCCGTTTAATGCTGACGCTTCTAAGTGGGCGACAATTGCCGAGGAGAAGGGTTATCCTATTAACACGACACCGGGCATAGGCTCAGTTGGCTATAAAGGGAACCACGTGGCCTGGGTGGAGGCAGTTACGGGCGATAAGGTAACCGTAGAAGAGTATAACAACGTTGATTCTAACCAAAACGGTATTTATGGCGATGACGGAACCTATAGCAGTCGGACGGTTCCAAGTAGCTCGTTTTCCGGGTTTATACATTTTAAGGATATTAAAGCAGTCGAGGCTGGAGGCGGGGTTAGTGGACTTTCATACCTAGGCTCAGAGCGTTTAGCTCCGAACCAATCCCTGCGGACCGGGCAATATTTACTTTCACCGAACTCCCAATACGTACTTGTTATGCAGGGCGATGGTAACCTGGTCCTGTACGGTGATGGTTTTAGAGCCTTGTGGGCCAGCAATACGGCCGGCAGTGGAGCCACTGCGGCTGTAATGCAGGGTGACGGCAACCTAGTGCTTTATAGAGCCAACTCGACTGCGGTTTGGGCCAGCAATACGGCCGGGAGAGGGATTTCTAACCTGTACATACAAGATGACGGCAACCTTGTGCTTTATACATCTTCGTGGGCTGCTACATGGAATACAAGAACAGGAGGGCTGCCGACTTTTAGTTACGTTGGATCTGACCGCATGGCGAATAACCAAACCCTCAGCCTTAACCAATACATGCGTTCAGCTGACAAAAGATACGTAGTGCTGCTGCGGCCGGACGGCAACCTAGTGGTCTATAGCCCAGGCTACCGAGTACTTTGGGCTACCGGAACGGCTGGTAAATCTGTGACCCGCGCCGTCATGCAGGCCGACGGCAACCTTGTCCTGTATACGGCATTAAACCGACCAGTTTGGGATAGTAAGACGGCGGGGTTTGGGCTTTCGTTCTCGGTAATCCAAACTGACGGTAATTTCGTAGTCTATACCTACGGAGGTAACCCTACATGGAATACTGAAACCAACGGCAGGCTTTAGTTCAGGTTTTGCTGGCAATAAACTTTCTAATATTTTCGGCGAAAACGTTTGGTGAAAACTGAGAGGCCGCTTGGGTCGAGTCGCTTTTTTTGATTCGATCTGGCCTAAACTTATCAAGTGTGTCGGATAAGCAATCCACAGACTGCTCCTCAAAGAACATACCGGTTTTGCCTTCTTTGACGTAGTCCAAAGCACCTCCTGCTTTATAGGCAATAACTGGTGTGCCGGCCGCTAGTGCTTCAACGGCCACAATGCCAAAGTCATCAACCGCTGGGAATATAAAGGCTTGGGCTTGTTGAAAATGCCACGGTAATTCTTTATCTGAAATACCAGTTAGGAAGTTCACTCTAGGACCGGCCATCTTAACTAGTTTTTGATGGTCGGGGCCGTCCCCTATAACTTTTAGCGGTAAGTCTAGCTTGCTGCAAGCCGCAACTGCCAGGTCTATACGTTTGTACGGTGTCTGCCGACCGACCACTAAAAAGCCGTGCCTATTGGTCTTTTGCTTTGGTGCGAGAGCGAAACGCTCAACATCAACCGGTGGGTGCACAACAGTCGAATCCCGCCTGTAGTATCTTTTTATTTGGCTCATAGTATGAATGGAGTTGGCGATTAGATAGTCGGGTCCTTGAGCCGCACGGTAGTCGGCGCGCCTCATAGGGCCAACCAGTAACTTTAGACAAAGACGGGCCAAGGGATTAAAAATTCCAAAGCCAGGCCGTTGCATATACTCTTCGTAGCGGCTCCAGTAGTAGTGGGTTGGAGCATGACAGTAGCAAACATGAACTGTATTGGGTCCAGTTTTGACAGCTTTTGCCTCGGCCCCGCTAGAACTAATTACTAAGTCGTACTGACTTAAGTCTAGCCGCGAGAAAGCCCTTGCCCTAAGGACCGGTAAAAACTTTTTAAATGATTTAGGCAGTTTCTGGAGCCATAGTGTTCGAACATCCGCATTCTTGAACCAATCATCACCTTGCCATAATTTGCCCCTTGAATCATATTGAGAGGTGTAGATTGGCGCCTCAGGAAACATGCGATGAAGTTCAAGCACGACACGCTCTGCCCCGCCGGTGCCTGTTAGCCAATCGCAGACGATAGCGACACGCAGCTGCGTAGTTGGTAGTTCGGAGTTATTAGTTCGGGGTTTGGGCATGTTGCTTTATGGACCTCATCAGTGCGTTAATCAATTTCTGAGTGTCGGTTACCAGGTTCAGGCTTTCAATCATATCCTTTTTTGTAAGGTAGCCAAGCTTCTCTGCTAAGTATAGATAATTTTTGACCTCCAGTAGTGAACCATAGGCAATCGTATAAAACTGAACCTTATCTTTACTGGTTCTTCTACCAAAACCCTCTGCAATATTAGCAGATACAGAATTAGAGGCTCGTCTTAGTTGGCTTATCAACGAAAATCTTTCGTCACCCGGGAATTTTTTAGTCAAGTTATGGGACAATACTGCAAGGTCTTGGGCTTTCTGCCAGGCGATTAATTGCTCAAATGTTTGAATTTTCTCCACTCTACCTACTACCTACCATCTATTAACTACTAAAAATTATTGTGAATTGTAAATTGCTAATTGTAAAATGCTAACCTTTGGCTAGCTAGGCTCCGCTGCGCCTTAAAACAACCCGGATAGTTTTAACAAGAATAGTTAAATCCAGCCACATACTCCAGTTCTGCACGTAGTAAAGATCTAGCTTACGTCGTTCTTCAAAACTTATGTCGCGCCGGCCGGATATTTGGGCCAGTCCAGTGAGACCTGATTTTACGGCCAATATTAAGTCTTTTTTGTCAGACTTTTCAAGCTCGTGGGGGTGCAGGGCACGGGGCCCGACCAAGCTGATGTCTCCTTTTACGATATTAATGAGCTGAGGTAGTTCATCCAAACTTGTTCGCCTCAGAAACCTTCCTATCTGGGTTACCCGAGGGTCATCAGTTAGCTGGTCGCCGTTGTCTCGATACTGCTTTATTAGCTCCGGCCTGCCCATTTTAGTAAAACCGTCCTCTGGGGTCATGCCGCTGTAGGCTTTCTTAATAGTCCGAAACTTGTATATTTTAGTCATGTGGCCAAAGCGAGTAAGTCTGGAGTCTTTGTGTACAATGGAGCCGCGCGGGTCGAATAATTTAACCAGGACTCCGATAATCAACATAAAGGGTAGAGCCAGCAGCAAGGCAACTGCTCCCATCATCAGGTCGCCAGCCCTCTTTACAATGCGTCCCCAGCCAATTAGAGCGGTTTGGTGGACCGCTATCACAGGAATAGCAGAGCGGAACAACTCCACTTCGATATTGCCCACAAAAAGCTCTGTATTGCCTGGTATGAACCTATAAGCTACGTGGTTAGCCTGAGCAAATTCTAAGATTTCGTTATTTTTGCTGCTGCTGGCAAACAGCTCGGTCTGAACGATACTGTGTATTCTGTTTGCCCGTATTTTTTTAACTGCTTCATCCAAGGTGGCGAAGGTATTTATGCCCAGGAAAGTTTTAGATTGGGCAGCATTTTCTCCCACGATGCCCACGATTCTATAGCCTGAGACCTTGCTTTCTGCCAGGGATTCCACTAGTTCACGGGCAATAGGCGTATCGCCGATGATGAGCAGATTAGTTATACCTATGTTGTAGGCATATAGCGTGCTGCGCAGCCTTCTAATGAGATTCCGGAAAAAGAGTAGAAACAAAAAAGCCAGACCGAAGCCATAAGCCGCTACAAGTCGGGCTGGGAAAACCGGAGTATTTAAGATGTAGGCGTAACCTATCAAGAACAAAAGTCCAATAAACGAACCCACTAGAAGTCTGCCCATCTCAGCGAACCGCTTCTCCTGGATAGAACTGTTATATAACCCTAAAAGAGCGAAGATCATTATCCAGAAGGGAAGTAATACAAGAAAAATGCCCAGGTATGTTTCGGATTCAATAGGAGCAGAAAGGGGCCTGGCATCTATAGTGACGCGGAGGACATAAGCGCCAACAAAGGCAGCCACGAGAGCCAAAAAATCCCCCACGACTAGTAGCACGCTATAAAGCAGGGAAGAATTATTTTTCACCTTATCCTCCTCGACACATCAGCCAGTATTTTAGCAGAGCTAAAAACACTGCTGATGCTTTTTGCGCAGGCTGTCGTTGCAAGCTCCAGTGCTACATCACCGTACTTGAAGTACGGCTCAGTCTGCGTTTCGCTTGCGCCTCGCCCTGCATCAAAACGAGATAGATAAGGCTTATTACTGTTCATTGTAGTTATACTATGATTGTAACATCTATGAAACCGTCTATATTTGACATAAAACTTGCCCAAGCGTTGTCGTGGGTTGTGGGAGGAATATTGGTTTTACTACCATTTCATGCTCTTGCAACCACCTGGATGGCAAGCAATGTGGGCCATTACGATTTAATCCGAGCTTGGAAAGAAGTTTTATTGATTTTAGCTTTACCCGCCGTACTGTGGTTGACTTGGCGGTCAAGTAAATTAAGGAGATATTTATTCAACTCTTGGACTGTGCGTCTTCTTGCTATTTATATCGCCCTGCACTTGGTACTTGGACTTTATGCTCTCCAAACTGGCGTCGTAAATATTGAGTCCCTTATTTATTCCTACACGGTGAATCTAAGGTTTCTGGGTTTTTTCGTAATGGTATTGGTATCGGCTAGCTACAGCAGCATCTTAAGTCGCAATTGGACTAAAATACTGCTTTTCCCAGCCACCATCGTTGTAATCTTTGGTATAGCTCAAAAGTTTTTACTACCATATGATTTCTTGCGCCACTTTGGCTACGGTTTAAATACCATCCCGGCTTACCAAACAGTTGATTCACAGTTTGAGCTACGGCGAGTCCAATCCACTCTCCGCGGGGCTAATCCGCTCGGAGCCTACCTTTTATTAGTGACTTCGGCCTACGTTGTTATAGTGCGAAAAAATCGCACTAAACTCCTATTTGGTCTAGCTGCTCTTCTTACTATCCTGTTTTATAGCTACTCCCGTAGCGCTTGGTTAGGCTTAGTTTTATCTTTAAGTTTTTTTGCAGGATTTTCTGCTTCGCGCCGATTTAACCTTGGTCGGATGGTTTTTGTGTATATAGCTACCGCGCTGCTGGTTGGTGTCGGTTTATATGCTCTAAGATACAACAACACCGTCCAGGATACCGTTTTTCATACCAGCTCAGAGTCTACTTCCGAGCAAAGTTCTAACGAAGTTAGGGCGCAGGCCTTGAAGCAAGGGGCAAGCGATATAGTAAGCGAACCGCTCGGCCGAGGTCCCGGCACCGCAGGGCCGGCGTCGTTCCGCAATGACTCTTTGCCGCGTATCTCTGAAAATTATTATTTTCAAATAGGTCAGGAGCTCGGTGTTGCTGGGATGCTCGTATTTATTGCGATTAACCTACTTGTTGCGCGGCAGTTATGGGAAAAGCGAAGTCAGCAGCTAGCTAAGATTCTACTGATAAGCCTTGCCGGCATAACCGTAGTAAATTTGGTATCACATGCCTGGGCGGATGATACTCTTAGCTATATTTGGTGGGGACTTGCGGGTATAGCCTTGACCCCTGCTATACTTACAGACAGACATAAGCAAAATGGCAAAGCTAACAAAAGCCAAACGTAGACGCGTAGTCCAGTTCGTTGAGTACCTGATAAGTGGGGGTGCCTATTTCTGGACAGGTTATGCCGTATTCGCTTTTACTTGGTCGTACTTAGGCTGGAGTTTATGGTGGGCTAAGCTGGCGGCAAACGTAGTTGGTTGGATTGTTAACTTTATTCTGCAGCGTTATTGGGTATTCCGTAATCCTTACCTTAAAGATCACATGGGACAGGTAGGATTGCGGTATGGGATAATTACGATTGTTAATTTTGTTTTGGATTACTTTATAATTTACGGCCTGCGCCTGGTAGGAATTTCACCTTACATCGGTAATTTCATATCCTCTGGCTTCTTCACGGTCTGGAATTACCTGTGGTATAGGTTCTGGGTTTTCCCAGAAAGGTATACTAGGAAGGTAAAACATAAGAGGCCGCACAGATGAGTGAACCCAGTGAAACGGCTACAAGGGTTAGACCGACTAAGAAGCAGAAGGAACTTTTATCCTTCATAGATGAGTTTATTAGTGCCAATGGTTATAGTCCAAGTTTCAGGGAAATAATGAAGGGGCTAGAGTATAGCTCTGTTGCCACAGTTGCCTTGCATGTGAATAACCTCATAAAAAGAGGGCACTTGCAGAAGAGAGAACATTCTGCCCGCTCCTTAGAGGTAGTTAAACAATCGGTTTCGGAAACAAAAGTTATTCCAAAACAATTAAAAACCAGCGAAGAAAAATGGATAGTAGAAAAGGTCGAATTGTTTTTCAAGGAAGTCGAGAATGCCCCTAGACTGATCGAAAAAGAACTTGACCAACTTTATGTACTAATTGGCGCGCTCAAAGTCCTGGGCCTAGACGGAGCGGCTGTAGGCTTTATAGCGCGGCTGACAGAAATAAAGAAAAGACATAACGATAACGAGTACGCCACTTAATAATTACTTAACATGTTAAGTAATTAGCTTTAGGATAACTTCATTAAAGGCTCTTACACCATGTAGACGATGATGGCTAAGATAACCACCAAGGCTACAATACCTATGATCATTTTCTGGGTAGGCTTTTTACCTGGTGCCGCAGAGGGGGTTACTGGGTCGACCGGAGTAGTTGGTGAAGCTGGAGGTGTTGTTGGGGTTGGGTCGACCGCAGGTGGGGGCGTGGTAGGTGTTTGTGTTGGGGTGGGTGTTTCTTGTGGGTTCATAAAGTTTATCCCTTTAAATTTATATTTTTATTGTAGCACAGCAACCCCCGTTAGCATTTATAATTTAAGCAGTAATAGGAATTCGACTGAGGCAGTAGTCATATAAGTCAATTATTCTCGCCGGATGTGTACTTAGCGGCTTAAAGAGGGGTAGAGCCAGCTTCGCTATTATCTTCGGGGTTTGAACAGTCGGGGTCGCTCATATCTATTAACCCATCACCATCATTGTCTTTAGCGTCAGAGCATTGGGCAATTATGGGGTCATCGGACTCTTTGTCATCGTCCGGACCTGAACATCCCGGATCCAGGGCATCAATTTTCCCGTCTCCGTCGTTATCTTTGGCGTCAGAGCATTGCTTCAGTACAGGTGTGTTATTGTCGTCCTCTTCCCCCTCCTCTCTTTTGTCCTCTTTTTTTTTATCCTCGTCCTCGCCGTGGTTTTGCTCGGCAGAGTTACAGGTTTGAGTAGGGGCGGTTCCTCTAATGAAGTACTCGGCGTAAGTATCTCCACCGTCTCTTTCGGCCCGGAGTCCGTTGCTTCGGCAAACAGAGACTTTTTCAACTCTGGATGGCTGCTTAAAGTCCTCGGCCTTAATATCCGGCAAGATGCGCTGAATAGTACCCCTCCATATGGGCCCGGCACCCGATGCCCCGGCCACCCCTGACATGGCTACATTCTCATTGTTTCCCAGCCAGACGCCAACAGCAATTCCTCTGTGATAGCCAATAGTCCAAGCGTCTTTGTTGTTGTCGGTAGTTCCGGTTTTTACCGCGACCTGCTTGCCCGGGATGGTTAAACTGTTAAAGGTTGGGGCTCTGGCTTGGGGGTCCGATAGAATAGAGGATACTAAATAGGAAGCTTCTGCGCTCTGAACTCTCTTGCTGCGCTCTTTATTTTTATAAACCTCTTTACCAAATTTGTCCTTTATGGAAACAACGGTTATTGGTTTAAATTGTTTACCTTCGTTGGCGAAGGCGGCATAAGCATTTGTCATATCTAATAATTTAGCTTCAGCGGTACCAAGTGCTAAGGGCAAGCCGTATTTATCGGGTTCGTCTACGTCAGAAATGCCCATTCTCCGGGCAACTTCAGCAGCTTCCTCTACCCCCAGCTTCTCCATAACCTCTATGGCGGTTAAGTTGCGGGACTGGGCAAGGGCTCGTCTGGTTGTAATATCGCCCATGTACTTAAAGTCATAGTTCTGAGGTTTATAACTGCCAAAAGTTTTTGGGCTGTCATGCAAGATTGTGGACGGTGTTATAAGTTTTTTATCCATGGCTTCCGTGTAGTAAATCGGCTTAAAGCTAGAGCCCGGTTGCCTTGGAGAGATAGCCATATTAACTTTGCCAAACTCTGAATTTTCCCAATCCACACTTCCCACCAGGGCTTTAATCTCACCGGATCTGGGGTCAATTGCAACCACCGCGCTGTTTTTGCCGCCCTGTTTTTCTAGTTGCTTGACCCTGCTTTTAACCTGCTCCTCAGCTATTTTTTGCCATTTCAGGTTAAGGCTTGTCGTAACCTTAAAGCCCGACCGGGTAACGCGCTCTTCACCATATCGGTCATTGAGTTCATCTAGCACCATTAGGGCAAAATGCTGGGCGCGACTGTTGAAAACTACGGTTGAGCTATCAAAAGTAAGCTCCGTAGCAAGTGCTGCATCTTTCTGCTCTGCGGTTATAAAGTCAACTTGGACCATGTGTTCCAAAACTCTCCGCTGCTGGGCTTTGGCCTTATCGGGGTCTCCTGAAATAGGTGAGTATGCGCTTGGGGCTGGCAAAATCCCTATGAGCAGGCTGCTTTCTGCTAGGTCTAGGTCTTGTGGGGTTTTGTTGAAATAAGTTTTAGCGGCGGAGCCTATGCCGAAAGCTCCCTCACCAAAGTAAACTGAGTTTAAATACATCTCTAATATTTCATCTTTACTATATTTCTGGTCAACGGCAATGGCGATACTAACCTCCTGGTATTTACGTAAAAAGCTTTTATCGCTAGAGAGCAGGTTGTTCTTAACGAGCTGCTGGGTGATGGTAGAGCCGCCGTAGCGGCTTAGGTCTTTATTGAGTAGGTTGGCGTACATGGCTCCGGCTATACTCCTGATCGAGTACCCTTTATGAGAGTAGAACTCCTTATCTTCGCTGGCTACAGCGGCTTTTTCCAGGTGATCGGAAATTTGGCTAAGTTTAATGTCGTTTTGCTGATTTACGCGCCCAAAACTATAAAAGGGCTCTCCGGCCTTATCTTCGAGCACGATACCTGTGTTATTTCGGTTCATCAGCCGCTCTCTACTACCTATGTCCCTGACGAAGTATGCGTATGTTAAGGGTGGAATAGCTAGCAGAACTAAAGCCGTAGCACCGCCAGCAATAGCGACTTTCTTGCGCCTGCTGAAACTCTTAAATTTTTTGTATGCCTTAAAGGCTCGGGTATGTTTCATAACCAACTTCTATAATAAAGTAGAATTAAAAGCTACTGTATAGCTAACTATATATCTTAAGATGTGAAATTTCTAACTTCTTATTTCGAAAGAGTGGGTTACGCGCCATATCCAGGGAAATAGTCTGTTAAAATCTGTTCTTCAGCTACTTTTAATGATTCTAGCAAACGCTGATAAGTTTCCACCATGGCCTTTGGCCCAGAGATATAGAACAGAGAGTTTGTTTTACCTAGATATGGGACGAAGTCACTTTTTTCTATACGATTATCCCCAACAAATCGTTTAAGCGTAAAATTACTAAGATCGCTTTCAAGCTCGGAAAACACTTTACTGAAAACTAGCTCTTCGTTACGGTTGGCGTAAAAAAGGTCTATAGGCAAGTTTTTGCCATCACGATTTAGCTGTAGCATCATTGACCGATACGGCGTCACTCCGATTCCTCCGGCAATTAATATATGATTATAATCTCCTTCTTTGATGATAAATTGCCCTTTCGGGCCGTTAGAGTCAATCTCATCGCCAATCTGCAGGTTGAGAAGGGCATCCTTGAAAGAGCTTCCGCCCTTGGCAGCCATACGAGTGGTAATCATAATGTTCTTCTCGTAGGGAGCTGTGGAAATTGTGAACCATCTTTCGTTACCGCGAGTATCTGTTTGGGGATGCTCTAAGGTGTAGTGCATATATTGTCCAGGCGTCCATATGATCTTTTCATCAGGTTGGAAGACAAAAGAGTAAACTCCCTCAAGTTCTTGCACTTTCGAAATTAGACGCATTCTCAACTGGATAATCCCCTATAAGTTAGCTAATTGTAGTATTTTACTTAAATCTTTACTAATTAACACCAATGGCTTAGGCCTATTGTAGTTAAAAATCTTACAGAAATAATATCCCTACCAAATGATACTGGGATTATTAATTAAATAAAGGAGTTGTAAATGACAGAAATTATTCTTTGGATCCTTTTTGGCGCATTAGCCGGATGGATTGCCTCAATGGTAATGAATACAGACCATGAACAAGGAGCACTTGGCAACATAGTTGTCGGAATTGTGGGTGCATTCTTGGGCGGATTCCTATACCGCACCCTGACTGGGGATGAAGTTAGCGGCTTCAATATAGGCAGCTTGCTCATAGCAATTGGAGGTGCGATTGTCCTCTTGGCTATAGTGAAAACTTTCCGTCGTGGCCCTAGAGGGGTGTAGCGCGAAGCTTTAACAGAGCACTAACGAATTAAGAGGCCCTCCTTGGGCCTCTTTTAGTTACCGTTTACCAGGGTAAGCTATAATGCGTAAGTGTTTTATCGAAAAAACTTAACACTCCATGCATACCAGTAAGCGCTTAATAAAGGATATTAACTTTGACGCCAACCAACTCCAAAGGGTGTCTGCCTATACCCCCACCTCTAGGTTAACTAGCTATCCTCGCGGCGGTTTATCGTCACCACCGCCACGACCCCCACGTAAAAAGAAAAGACCAATTAAGAGCATAACTTTATTACTGATTTCATTAATTGTCGCCGGGGTTTTGCTTAAATTTAGTATATTTGAGTCTAGTGGAACAAATCTAACCAGTACGATAAAATCTGTTTCGAAGCAGAAGGCAGCTCCGAAGGAGATTGAAAAAATTAATACTGCAGCTCTTAAAACTGATATCGATACCATCATAAGCAAGTATCCAAAAATGCAAATTGGCGTTTCGTTTTCTGATATAAAAACCTCGGCTAAGTTAAACTTGGGTGCCGAGGATACTTTCAGAGCCGCTAGCACTACCAAACTTATTACCGCAGCCTTATTTTTACAGCAAACACAATCCGGCCAACGAAGTCTTGACCAACTCGTTGGTGGCAGTTCAGCCAGAATCCAACTTAAACTTCTTATAGAAAATAGCGATAACGCCGCTTGGGAAGCCTTTGATGCAATACTTGGCGGACAAGCTTTGGATGAATATGCCCGCCAAATTGGCATGTTAACTTATACATCAAGTCGAAATCGCACAACCCCATCTGACATCGCAGTTCTACTTAAAAAACTTTATAGGGGGGAGCTCCTTAATCAAGAAAATACCAATTTGCTACTGTCGCATATGCGTATTGCATCGGAAAAACAGTATATTCTGGCCGTTATCCCCGAGAGCACAAAAGCTTATCACAAGGCTGGTTATTTAGCGGATCGCGCCCATGACGCCGCCATTATTGATGACGGAAAGCGACCATTTGTACTGGTCATATTCAGCATGAGTGAAAATGGCCAGTATAGCTATATTGAAGGTGCGAAGATGATGCACGAGATAACCACTGCCGTTCTGTCTGCTTACCTAAATATTGGTATATAAAAAGAAGCTCCTAAGACGGAGCTTCTTTTTAGCAAACAGACTTTAGTATCTGTTGTTTGAACGGTTGTCTCGGTTGTAGCCACCGCCACCACCGCCACCGCCAAATCCACCACCGCCACCGCGTGGTCGGTCTTCTTGGGGACGAGCTTCGCTAACTGTAACGGCTCGGCCTTCAAGTTCCTTGCCGTTAAGCTCAGAAACAGCTTTTTGAGCTTCTTCCTCTGTGCTCATTTCGACAAAGCCGAAACCCTTGGAACGGCTTGAATCCCGGTCCACAATTACTTTTGCTGATTGTACTGTGCCAACAGAAGCGAAAAACTCTTGGAGTTGATCGTCTGTGACGGAGTAGGCCAATGAACCTACAAAAAGTTTAGTTGCCATAACTTCTCCTATTTACTTGCTCGGAGGTAATCTGGCAACCAGATAGCTGCACCTCAAACGAAACACTGATTTACTATTTTCTAGAACGAACCGAAGAAACTTCAGGTTATTTAGCAGCCTATTTCTAGCTGGCTCAGTATAACATACTTGTCTGTTAAGTAAAGTCAAAAGTACAACCACTTGTCTTACGCTGGGGCCGTAAAGGACACATTAATCGCGTACAGCATAAAATTCGAGGTAAGCTCCTGTTATCGGGGTATTTTTAATAAATTAAATAATACTCTATTCAAGACGTCGTATTGGTGATATAAAAAGTTTGAAAGTTCTTGATCTAGGAGGAGCTTTAGAGACAACCGTAGGAGGTGGGCGCGGGCTTAAAAACCTGTACTTTCTGCCATGAGTTTCAACCGACCCGAAAGGGGTTCGCATGAGTTCAAGGCATACGGGTTCGGCGCTTGAGCGCCGGTTCCGTTTCCGTGAGCACGGAACGACGGCTATGCGAGATGGATGGGCGGGTGTCACGACCTTCCTGGTCATGTCGTACATCATCTTCGTCAACCCGTCGATTCTCGGCTTCTCCGGCATCGAAGGCTTGGAGGACAAGGGACTGCCCTTCGGGGCGGTGCTGACATCCACCTGTCTTGTCGCCGGCGTTATGACCATCGTGATGGGCCTCTACACCAACAAGGCCTACGCGATTGCACCAGGCTTAGGCCTGAATGCGTTCGTGGCCTTCACTCTCGTGGCTGGCGAAGGTTTCGGCTTTCCGGAGGCCATGGGCCTCATTGTCATCGAGGGTTTGGCCATCACACTGCTGGTGTTGATGGGTCTGCGGGAGGCGATCATGAACGCCGTCCCCAACGACCTGAAGAACGCGATTGCAATCGGTATCGGCCTCTTCATCCTGCTCATCGGCCTTACGAACGCTGGAGTGGTGGTGCGGGGCGAGGGAACTCCCCTCGATCTCGCCGAGTTCACTACCTGGCCTCTACTGGTCGCGCTGGTCGGTATCGCCCTGACACTCGGTCTGCGGGCGGCCGGCCTTCGGTCGGCTCTGTTGCTTGGGATTCTCGCCACAACCGCGCTGGCTACCCTGATCAACTGGGTTACCGGGTATGACGCCGGCTTCACCAGTGGAGCCAGGTGGCCCGGCTTCGACAACATGTTCGACTGGCCGGACTTCTCGATCGTCGGCGACATTAGCTTCGACGCCTATGCCGACGACTTCATCAAGGCGCTGGTCTTCACGTTCGTTCTGTGGATCAGCGACTTCTTCGACACGATCGGCACGCTCATCGGTGTCGGACGGCGAGCCGGCTACGTGGACCAGCACGGCCGGATGGACGACGTTCGAAGGCCGCTGCTGGTCGACTCGCTTGCTGCGGTGGCTGGCGGGGTAGCTTCGAGTTCGTCGGCGACGACGTACATCGAGTCGGCTGCCGGTGTCGAGCAGGGTGGCCGAACGGGCTGGGTGTCGGTAGTGACCGGCGCGCTGTTCTTCCCGTTCATGTTCATTGCCCCGCTCATCGGAATGGTGCCCAAAGAGGCAACTGCGGCGGCGTTGGTGATGGTCGGTGTCTTGATGATGCAGTCGCTGGCGGGCGAACGCCAGATCACCGACGAGTTGGGGAAGCTGCATACGGTGCTGAGCATCGACCTACGCGACATTGCTGTCGCTTCGGCGGCCGTCTTGATGTTCGCGATGATGCCGTTCAGCTTCAGTATCGCCGACGGCATCGCCTTCGGGTTTATTGCCTACGTGCTGGCCCGGATGTTCCAGGGCCGTGGGCGTGAGATTCACCCGCTGATGTGGGGCTCGACCGCACTGTTCGTGCTCTATCTCGCGGTGCCGGTTCTCCGGCAGCACGGCTGGCTCTAGAGCCAGGATGTTCAATCCAAGAGGCGCAAGAGAGGGCGCCAAGAGTTCCGAGTGTGGTGGGTTCCTTCGGGAACCCGCCCCCCGGGACTTCCTCTCAAAATCGTTCACGAATCATAAAGTCGTGCTGATGAGCTGTAATAACAGCGAAACGATAATGGCTTTAAGCTTTAAGTAAAAGTATAATTGGCTGGATGCTTTCCTCTTTATGGCACCGAAACTCAGCCTTTAGAATTTTTTCTTTTTCAGGTTTTATTACCGCCGCCGTTTTGGTAGCTGTATTCATACTTGCAGGCCCGGCGGCATTTCTAATCGCAGTAGCGCTTATTATTATTGAAGTAACTTTCAGTTTCGATAATGCTGTCATCAACGCCAGAGTCCTCCGAGAACTATCCCCATTTTGGCAGAAGATATTTCTAACTGTAGGAATTGCTATCGCCGTTTTCGGTATGAGGATTATTTTTCCGATAGCTATAGTTGCAATAACTACGACTCTTAATTGGAGAGAAGTACTTAACCTGTCTCTAAATGACCCCAACAAATATGCCATCGCCCTAAAAGAAGCTGAACCTGCTATAGCCGCTTTTGGTAGCGCGTTCCTACTTATGCTAGTTTTACATTTCTTTACAAGTCGCGAAAAGAAAGTTCATTGGTTCAAATTATTAGAAAAAGGCTTGATAGCTATACCCGGAAAGTGGTCATACGCGGCCATGGTTGCATTTATTGTAGTTGTTGTTGCAGCCATGCCCAGCAACCAGCACCCTGAGCAGACTCTTAAGGCAGGATTCGCAGGGATTGTTATATATGCAGTTATCCATTGGCTATCAACCCATTTTATGCCTCGTCTGCACCACCGGCGTATTGCTCGGACCGGAGTGGCCGGGTTCGTAGGGTTTTTATATCTAGAAATCCTGGACGCTAGCTTCTCACTGGATAGCGTAATAGGCGCTTTTGCCCTAACCAACAAGGTTTTACTTATTGCTGCTGGTTTGGGGGTGGGAGCAATCTGGGTACGCTCAATGACTGTTTATATAACCCGTCGGGAGACCCTTAACGTATACAGATACCTAGAGCACGGTGCCCACTACGCGGTCGGCATATTGGCGCTTAGCTTGCTAATTAGTTTGTTCCTAGACATACCCGAGGTAGTTACCGGTATATTTGGAGTTAGCGTGATCGTCTTGGCCGTGCTTGAGTCTCGAAAAGCGAATAAAGAAAAAGTCTCTGAGCTGGCAGAGGAAGTCCAACTTTAGCGCTAAGAGCATTACGTTCATCCTTATTCATGATGACCACAGGAGTGTATAATTTATGAAAACAGTAACATTTTATATGCATAGCCCCTCAAAGAAAAAAACATTTAGAAATCTAACATTTTCTAAAAGAATGTTAGTATTTTTTATTATCCCTTTCGGAGTTGCCGGGAGCGTTGTATTGTGGTCTAGCTTTGCTCAAACGCCGAGCATAGCGCTCTATCTAAATCCAGCTTCGCAAACAGTTAGCGTGGGTAACAACTTCGATGTCCAGGTAAGATTAAATATAAGTAACGACGCTCTGGTGGACCATGTTTATGTAAATTTAAGTTTCCCTACGTCGAAGTTGCAGGTCAATTCTCTTTCGTCAAGTGGTAGCGCTTTTGAGACGACCTATCAGCAATCATATAGTAACTCAACGGGTTCAATCACATTTGAGAGGATCGAACAGCGCAGAGGGCTGACTAATGGTAGCCACTTGGTAGCAACAATAAATTTTAAGGCAATAGATGCTGGCAGCGCAGCGGTTAATATTGTTAACTCATATACTTCTCCATACAACATTACATCTACATCTGGGGGCACCTACAGCCTGTTCAACCCACCTCCCCCTCCACCGCCACCTCCCCCTCCACCGCCACCTCCACCTGCGGGTTCGCCCAAACCACCTCCGGCCCCCGCGCCAACCCCACCAACCGTTACTCAACCTCCTTTGACTTCAGCCTCCAGCCCTACTGGCGGAACAGAAATTAGAAATGTTTTGTTATCTGAAGCAAGTTACAATTCTGTAAGAATTTCTTGGCAAACAAGTGCCTCCGTTGCTACTCAGATAAAGTACGGTACAAATTTCGCTAACCTCGACAAAAGCATCATTACCAATAACTTGACCGCCACACACAGTGCCATTTTGGATAATCTTCAGCCTAATACTACCTACTTCTTTACTATCTTAGCCATTAATCGTTCCGATCAGGCTCAGCTAGACAGTAACTTTCGTATTCCGGGTATCCCCGTAAAAATATTAATAAAATCTTGGCTCAGTAAAGGAGTTTCAGGCAAAATAACGGTCAACAACGTTGAAACCTTATCAAACGATAAAGGAGAGGCAACGGTTGAGCTCTCCCCAGGTAACAACACTATTACCGTAAAGACCAAGAACCAAACTAAAAAGACAACCATTAACGTTAAGCAACCGGGTTCCCTTGCAAGCGCGAAACTACAAGAAGCAACTGTAAAAATGCCTCCCTATATTCCACTTGTTCTTCTACTGCTCATCATTGGAATTTCCGGGGTATCAGTTGCCCTTTCTTATTTTGTGCTATCTGGACGATCAAAGAAAGGTAACAGCAACAAAAGACATAAATCACCGGCTCCCCCGATAGTCAAGGATCCTGATATATCCCCCCCCAATCCCGCGCCTAAAGTTCCGTTACAAAACCCCATTTCTGGCCCGGAAAATCTGGAAGATTCTAAGAGTTCTGGACCAAGGGCAGTTCATAGCAGGAAGTCTCCATTCTCTAAGAGCTACCAATCTCCAAACCCCATTTCAGTGCCACCGGCAGCAGTGAAAAAAATTTCCTCGGGGCCTGCTCAACCATCAACACCATTGCCAGCACAGCAGCCGCCACCTCAAGCTGTAGCTGCTCAATACTATAATTCCACAAGCGAAGTAGGACCGCCGGTCGACACTCTAGCGGAAGATTCACCGGGTGAGACTGGAGGCGAAATAAAAATTTCTCACGATGACTCCCACCGTTCCACTAGCAATAATTCTAAGACCACAGCACAACCCTTGCCAAAAGGAATCGAAGAAATAACTATCACAGAAGACGGTTCTATAGTTTCGGCAGAAGAGCCAACTTCTCCTAAATCGGTTATACAATCATGAAATAAGGGAGAGCTAGGGCTTAACAGCTTCGGGTAGCTAGACTTAACTGCAACGAGACTTCTGCATGCTTTTGGCTGCGTCCAAAGCTGCTGTAAGTACAGGGATCCAAACTTGATAGCCCGCATCATTAGGGTGAAACTTGTCTATGGCAAACAGGAATCGGTCTTTCCTAAATGCCGGCCCGGTTTTCTCGGCAATCGGGGCACGGATAATTTCGTATTTTTTAACTAGCTTATCCACCACCTTGTTGAGACTTTCTGAGCGTGTCCCGGCGAGCGCTCGCAGCGGCTGCACTAGTCTGGGTATGGAACCCATGTCTGGCGAGCCGGTGAGAACTATTTTAGAGTCACAGTTGGCTTCAATAATTTTGTTGATTAGCTTATCAAAGTCGATCGAGACTTTCTTCAGAGAAGTTCGGCCAGTAACGTCATTTGCTCCAGCCGACACTAAAACCACATTGGGCTTAAGGGATTCGGCTTTCGGCCACTGCTTATTCAATACGTCGTTTATTCGTGCGCCTGACACCGAGAAATTATAAAATGTGACAGTGTTTGACTTGGCCAAGTATTCTGCCGAAGACTGAGCTATGCCAGTGGTGTAGTTTCCACCTTGCCCGGCAGAGGTGCTATCTCCCAGCACTACGAAAGTCAACGGCTGGCCGCTGCCCAGCGTTTGGGCGGAGGAGTTAACCACCGGAACTTCTGTGCGTGGACCGCGAGTGGATAAATAAATTAATAACCCCGTTGATATTGCCAGCAGTAGCAATATTGAAACAACAGCGATTGAAACTTTAGCGTAAATGTTCATTGATAGTATGAACATCATAACAAAAGTCACAATTTTCCCGGCTGCTATAAATAGCTTCTAAGTATTGCACTGCCCAGTACCAGAATCTAGGATTTCTCCACCAGTGGCAACAAACTGCCATTTGTAGGCCTCCCCGGACAAATCTAGAGATAAAACCCCAAAGCGGTCGTCAATCATTCTCTCGCTTCCTGGATTCTTGGCGGTTTGCTTATAGAGCGATTTACCTCCAGTGCCCACAGTAAACTGGCGTATGCCGGCAGCACTGGGGGTTCCATCAGTGTTTAAAGTTGAGAATCTCTCATACAAATGGTCGTGCCCGTTTAAAACGACATCGGCTTTATGCTGGGAAAGTAGTTCCCAGAACGGGGCAGACAGCTGGGCACTGGCCTTATCGTTGGCATACCTGCCTGAACTAAAGTGCGGGTGATGCCAAAATGCCAGAGTACAACTACTTTGGTTTTCGGTTAAATTTTGCTTTAACCATTTGTATTGATCGCTATTTTCTCCGCAGCCGCCAACTTCTTGACAGTTTGAGTTAAGAGCAATTATGCGCCATTCACCAATGTCTAAGCTGTAATAGCCTTTGCGGTTTTCACCGGCTCTTCCGGAGGTTTGACCTTCATTAAAGTAACTAAAATAGCCGCTAGCCCAAGGGGTGTTGTATTCATGGTTGCCTGCTGCTGGGTAAGTTTTAGACTTATAGATTCCCCAGTCCTTATCGTAGGATGCTTTAAATTTATCAAAATCCCCATCTTCGTACTGAAGGTCGCCTAATGCCAGAATTGCGTCTGGTTTTAGCGAAGCAAAGAGTGCGGCGGTTGCTTTAGATTGGCAGTGACTGGGGTCGTTAACATTTAAGTAAATACTTCCCGGGTCGCAGGCAACATCACCGGCCGCAACAATTCTTGTTAAAGAATAATCTTCTCGTGGTTCACTAATCACCACATTGTCATATATTGTGTTAGTTTTTTCCTGGGACTGATAAACCTGCCGCCCAGCAAAACCCAGAATTCCTACTAACATTAAAAACAGTAAACCTTCAAAAACCGCTAAGCCTTTTTGGTTTTTGTTCATACGTTTATTATCCATAAAAAGTATCACTATGCACATGATGCTTGAGCTTATGAATTAATTCTAAGAAATTACGTAAGAGTAAATATTTGGAATTTATCTGCAAAGAAAAAGGGCCCCCCTTGCGAGGAGCCCTGTACTGCTTGCCGAGCGGTGGCTCAGCCAGAAAGGTAGAACGACACAATCCACCTGCCGCCCACGTCCTTTCGAACGAGCGGGCAGGGCGTGTCGCCCTGGACCTTGTAACCGCCTCGAAGAGTGATGCACAGCCTTCTTGGGCGGTCGTTACGCCTGAACACGATTGCGGTGTAGCAACCGCTATAGGCGTACCCGGCTACCGAGTAAAGGCTCCCTCGGTAGCGCCTTACCGGAAGCACTACGTACTTCTGGCCAATGCCTCCCTTCTTGGCCTCCATCCAGACCCACACGACTGCTTGACCGCGCTTGATCGTCTTCTTGACGGCCAAGCAGTGTGGTTCGGCGGTTGTGGAAGTGCTGGCGGCTGGTGTTGCAGCTGTGGCAACCAGTGCCAGGCAGGCACTCACCAAACCGGTCATTACGATTTTTCTCAATACCATGATTCACCCCCAAGGTGAAGTTTTTTTCGCTGGCCATCGTTAGGCAGGCGAAAGGTTTGCTGGTGAGCTAACCGCTAGTTGGCGGCTGTGGAGGTGGAGGCAAGGGGGGTGGCGAAATTGGTACATCCGGCACAACCCTTGGTTTCTTCGTGAGCTTCGGAGGTGGATCAGGTTTGGGCTCCAACTGAGGCGCAGGGCTCGGCGTTGTAACCACAGGTGACCTGACTACCGGCTGTGGATTGACCACAACCGGGTTGGCAGGATGTATGTGCGGTCTCGCCGCGACCGATGGGTTTTCGGTTGTCGTTACCGTGGTAGTGGGCCTTGGCTCGCCTGCCTTCTTCTCCGTAACGGCAGGCACTGGTGCTTTCCTCGGGTTCCTCGACTTTGTCTTTCCCTTCGACTTTGACCCTTTGACCCGTGGCTGAGTTACGGCCGGCTTCAAAACGGCCTTAGTGGTCGCTGTCTTGACGGGTATGGTCGAGGTCTTGGTCGTTGTTGTGCTCTTGGCTGTTTCGGCATCTTTCGAACCGAAGTTCAGCCAGCCCAGTGAAAGGCTTAGGCCGAGCAGCAGGCACACTAACAGTGCGCCTGCTGCTAACCATCGTGGCCAATGACTTCCAGTAGAACCAAGGCCAGCTAGCTTGCCTCGGTTTGGTGGCATTACTCTCACCTCCAGTGGTGGTTAGAGCACTGCCGCAGTAGTGCCAGATTTAGGGATTCACAAAAAACTCTAATCGGTTTTGGGCATCTCTCCCTTCGGGTTGGTAAATATACGCTGTTTAGTCCTTCTGGACAAGCAGATAAAATATATACTACTACAGAAAGTAGCAATTTTTCAAGTAAGCAAATATCGTTTTAATATTTGGAGGCAGTCTTGTGCCACGAATTCTATTAAAACGGTACTTGACACCTGGAACTACAGGTTAGATAATAGAGCGCTATGGAACGCGGACCACAATCAATTCAGGAAACCATTAGTGCCCGAAATGAGACTATAAGATCTAGTTTAGATGCCGGATATATTCCGATGCTAGCTTTTGAACATGAGGCTCTCCAAACAGAACTAGAGGGGTTACTCGTACATCAGGAAGAACAAGGTTCCTTGCTTAGAGTTGCAATGGAGCAATCGTCTGAAACTTGGCACGACAACGCAAACCAGGACATTATAATGAGAGAGTCGCAAACTACAGCGGCTAGGGGAATTAGGACAAACGACACTTTCCGCAGAGCCAAGGTTGTTGATTATCCGCCAGAAGGGGACGAGGTCACCATAGGTTCGATTATAGAGGTGCGTTTTGGGGAATCGTTAGAAATCGAAAATGCAATTATAACCGGCACTGCTAAAGGGTTAGATATAGCTAAAGCATTCGAAGATGATAACGGTCCGCTCCTACCCGAGGGATGCACATCCTTTACGGTTCAAAGTCCCGCTGGATTAGCACTTCTGGGTGCTAGAACTGGGGAGGTAGTATCTTACCAAGGCCCTAAAATGCAAGTCCAGATGGAATTAGTCTCAGTAAAACAGTTAATACCTAACGATTAGTTCCTCTTCGTCTTTATTAAAAACTAATCTCTCAGACTTATCTAAATCAATTCCTATGTCTAGGTACAAATGTTTAGTGTTTTCAGAAGTGGTTTTGTGCTGATTTAAATGGAGGCTTTTAATAACAGATTCTATCTTGGCTTTGTCGGTTGCCTCTATTTCTAGGTATGGCTTAAGTTTTGGCCAATAATCTATCGACACTGATGCACCATTAAGAATATACGACTCTCGGTAATTCTCTTGGTAAGACTTAGGCTGGAAGCCCATTTGCTCAAGGATGCTTAAGGTATTATCTGGGTCAGCTACCTCGGTCTCATATTCATGGGTTCCGTCTATTTCGGCACTGTTGATGACCTTAACAGCTAAGGTAGTTGTTGTTCCGATGGTTCTTAATCTGATCCATTTTGATTTGTCCCTGGGGTCAATATCAAAAACATAACGCATTTGCTTAGTTAGTTTCTGATCTTGTTTAGCACCAGCATCAAGCAGCAATTTTCTTAGCTGATTAGGAATGATATCGAGTACTTTTATTTCGATTTCTTTTGCCATAATTACTCTTCCCGATTAATTCCTATATCTTGGGTAGCGAGATTGCCAAACTGGGAGATCATTGATTTCTTCTCAGCCTGCCTAAAGCCGGTTATTTTTGCAGGTAGCCCACTGTTTAAAAATTCATCAAGATGCATAGCTAAATCCATGCGTTGGATACACATGCCCACAAGGTACTCTCCTTCTTGATTTATATATAGCCGTAGTCCGTAAAAGCCTTCTTCACATTTACCAGCCTTGTCAATTTCGCATCCTTCACAGATGTGGTTAAATCGGGCCGGTCTTATCTGTTTGAATGATATTTCGGTGTTATTTGGTAAGCTGTAGTCGATTCGTGTATTTGAACTGCCGGCTGTTAGTTTAACTTTTGATGGTGTAGCTTCAAGTCGAGCCAGCAACTCGTAAATAGATGCAAATGAAGCATCGCCTTCATCTAAAGAATTCAATAGCTTTAGTGAAAGATGTTCAAATTCATTTACTATACTAATAACTCTTTCTTCGTGCCCAGGCCCAGGAACCACAATGTTGGCTGAAGTATCTATGCCTAGCTCCCCTGACAGTTTTATGGAGTTCCGAAGGGAATCAATCTTTCTTTGTGCAAACTTTTGATTCTGGAAACGGGGGTGTTGTACTTGGCTAAGTTCAAGAGCGGTAGTGCCAAAGATACTGAAGCTAACTCTTTCCAGCCCAGCTTCTGCACACTTCTCTAGCACCTTGGGGTTTTCACCGTTAGAAGTCATTCTCACTCTTAGTCCCATACTCCTGGCTAAGCCTATAATCTCTGGGATTTCTGAATGTAGGGTTGGCTCCCCGCCTGTTAAATGGACCTCTTCTATTCCCACCGCTTTGGATAAGCTGCTCAAAGCTTCATATAAGTTCTCATCCGGTCGCATCCTGCCTGGTAAGAAATTGACACCATTATTTTCTGAAAAAATTGATACTCTACCAAGAGACCGGTAACCAGGTCGACCCTGGTTTATTGCTTCAGAGGTAACCGGGGTACCTTCGTTATGACAGAACGTGCATGTCATGCCACAAGCATCCAAAATTTTTGGCCGTAGGGATACGTCTTCGGAGATAATTATCGGAGCCCTATTTTCTTGCAACCAGAGTTCGTGCGCTTGTTCGCTTAATATATTTGGGTTAATTTTCCAACTACCCGGGGAATAATCGGGGAAAACTGCGAAATTGTCGCGTATATTAGATTCCTTATATAGAGGCGATTTCATTCACTCTCTCCCTAAGGGTACCTTTACTAAATTCTTGATTAACTACGTGCAAACTACTCACTAGATCGTCTACACTACCCTCGTTTATTACTGTAATGTCGGCTACCTTCATTAAAGCTGCAACGTCTTGTTGAGACTCATCTCCACTATTCTCTTGTCTTTCCACTTCTAGGAAATGCTCAAAACTCATGGCATCCCGGGGCTCCGCCCTAAGCAGTCTTCTTTCGTACCTAGTTCTAGCATTTCTGCAAACCACCACCAGAACACTTCCTCCAAGGCTTTGAAGGCGGGCTGCTTCCGAGGGACTATAAATACCGCTTAATGCCAGGCGCTCTACGCTATTATTCCTCTTTAGACACTCGTCTACAAGGTAAGCGACTCCTTTAGTAGCCCTCAGAATTCTTCCGGCTTTTGTCATGTTCTCTCTGTTAAGCGGTCCCAGATCTTGCTCGGTCATCAGTTGTCTTAAAAAATCACTGCATGAAACATGCGTAAACTCAAAGTAGTCTCGAAGGATATTGCCAACGCTATCCTTGCCGCTACCACCGTTTCCACCAATGCCTACTAATTGTTGATGATGCTCTTGCATATCCAAGATCCCTGTCGGCTTAATTTAACAAATATTCAGATAAATCTGAGATTAATATAATAAAACGAAAAATTTACAAGTTGATTTTATAAGAAACTACTGCACTGTATTTGGTATAAGATTTCAACATACCCCTACAATGAATATTTGTAAAGACATTATTTAATGAAAGAAGCTCGGTGGTGGTTGATGAATAACCACCACCGAGCTTGCACGTCTTACCTCAATCTTTACTCGTGCCTGCCGTCAGCCGTGACCCCTAGTCGATGAACTTCTGTCACTGCAGAGGAGATGCACCCGTCTTGGCTTTTTGTCTGCCGTTTCACTAGGGGAGTTTGGCACTACCTTCTTCACCATGTCTCGACAATCTCGAAGAACCTGACCAAAATCGGTATGACCGGGGATTAGACGGATGTCGTTGACCTTCTCGTCCTCCTGTCCCTGCATGTTGGTTCCAACACGGACATTACCGAACCCCAGAATTCTGCCAACGAGAGAGCTTTTGTCCTCGACGGACTTTGCTTCTTCGTGAGGCAGCGGAAAGAAGTCCTCGTCTTTCCAGATAACAAGGGCCGGCGGGAGAGTGAGGAGTATGAGGCTTTTGTTGGTGATGATTCGGTAGTGACACCACCAACCGAGCCATGCATACCAGGCCGCGAACAGTAGAAAAAGCCCTACCACCAATGGTGCTACCCATATGTAATTTAGGGTAACTGGCCTGGCGGGCACTGTGTTGTAGGCGGGAATGGTGAAGTGGACCGATTGGTAGATACCGGCAACCACAAAGCAAGCCACAACCGGCAGTAGCAGTAAGACAACCGGAATGAGGACCACCCAGTGCTGACGCCTAATCCGTAGAACCTTGTCTTCACCGCGTGCGAACTTATGGCGCACAAGGCCAAAGCGTCTAGTTGAAATTCCCGGATTGGGATCGAGCAGTTGGATACTCATCTGGTGCGGTTGGATGGTACGGCCTTGGTTTACCCTCCTGACAGCTAGCCAATACGGACCAGCAGTCAGACAAAAGAGTACGACGGCAGCTAGAATAACCCAGCCCATGATTGACATTTCTGCTCCTTCTGTTGGTCGGCACTTGTTTAACAAGCTACCTAAGAATTTTTTTGTCTAGCAGTTTAAACAAACCAGGCGCGAACATTAAAAGACGTACGGTCTCGATGGGTGTAGCCCAGAGACATAAGGCTATTTATACCCTTTCTAGAAAAAATAGCAACAATATCCTCTTCATTAACTTAAGCTCTATAATAATTAAATAACAGAGGAAGTGCTATTATGATTAACCTTGACTTTTATCTTAAAAAATACTAGAGTTACCTTTAAAGACGTGGAAGTTGTGTATCTGTTTAATATTAAGAGGGTTTCTTTTCAGTTCATTGTTCGATTTTTGTACTGACCACCCCAGCTGAAGTAGCAGTATAGAAACCGGATAAAGAATATCCGGGCCTGCGGCTCGCTCAAATTATCTATCAAGAAAGGAGAGCTAGTAGCCTGCAGGGCTTAATGCACCTTTACAAATAGTTGTACTCTATTCAAATTTATACAAAAACCACTCGAGGAGAAGCCTAGATAGCTAGGGGCGCAGAGGTGATTAATCTTAATCGCCTGCCCGTCTCTAGTTATCGAACCTGTCTAAAGAGGCAGGGCCACAACAGCACGAAAAGAGAGAGGTGGTGTACGTGGAGAGTGGCGACGATCTACCGATCGGACCCCCGACCAGAGGGGGACGTGCAATCGCTGAAGCTGAACCCGATGGTCGACAAGACCACACGGGGACTGAGGCGGCTCTGAATTCGCATGCCCCAACGCCAGTTCAAGAAGTGGCGCATCCGCAGCCCGAGAAAAGTGGTCCTAAAAAACCACGACGCAGCCGGCTGCAAGACGCCCCAACTGCTCGTCAGCAGACAACGGGTCCGCGACCGCAGTACGGCGTCCACGGCGTCATCTGGAAGCTGGGTGGAGCCTGGCTCTATTCTCGCTTCGGCTGGAAATGGCTGATCAGGCTGTCGCTACGCGACCGCTTCGAGAACGCCATGGAGTCACTCTGGGATCTGAGGAAGACTCAGATGGTCATCGCGACTGTGAACAGCAAGGGTGGCTCGGGTAAAACCACGGCCACCGTCTGGCTCAGCGCGTTCTTGGCTTTCGTACTCAAGCGCCAGATCGTGGCGTTTGACGTCAACGAAAGTCCGGGGCACACAGCCAAGCGGTTGGGTGTTGACCGCGAAGAAACGATTCAGCTACGTGAGTTTCTGAGTCGTCGCAACAGCCTGAGGCATTACGACAGCTTTGCGAAAGTCGTTGCCTCTCACCGTCAAACCGGTGTTTCCGTTATCGCGTCGGAAGAAGCGTCCATCGAAAGTCTCCATCAGGAGGACTTCGAGGAAGCTCTCTATATCGCTAAGCGGAACGCTCACTCAGTGTTCTGTGATTGCGGAAACGTCATCGACGGACCAACCAACTACGGAGCGGTCAAGAAGGCCGACGTCGTTGTCTTTACTGGCATTGCCGGGTTCGATGATTCACTCGACGACATCAGCAACACGATGAAACGCTACACCGACCTCGGCTATGCCGAAAAGGTGAAGAGCGGTATTGTCGTGATCTTTGGTGCATACAATCGAAATCGAGGTGAGTTCGCAGCACGCTACGGTCTACCAATCGGCCGCGTCTTCGTCGTGCCGTTCAACAAGTACATGGCGAGGAACAACCCTGTTCTCCTCGACATGATTCCTCGGCAGGTGCAAGTAGTCCTGCTCGAGATCTTGGTGGCCATCGCCAAGGCCGCCCAAGCCCCTGAGACGTAGGGATGCAAAGGGAGCAAAGCAAGTCCACCGCCAACACAATCCGTCAGGAGAGATGATGTTTGCAGTTCTCACACTGGTCGCCCAGCAGGCGCCAGATGTAGGGCCCGTGCTGAACTTCCCAGGATCGGAGTGGGTGATCAACATCCTCAACGTCCTTCTGGGAATCATCGCGTTCGCCCTGATCGCGATCTTCTTCGTCGGCCTCTTCAAGCTGATCGGCAGCCTGGGGGGGAAGCGCGAGGGTGCTACCAGCGCCGCTGGCATTCAGATGATCGCATCTGTTGTCGGCCTGCTTGCCGTCTTCGCCGGTGGAGCGTTTCTCAACCGCTGGGTCGACTTCATCGGCTAACGCGCAGAACCAATGGAAACAGAGGTAGGTCACAATTCCGTGGCCTACCTCTTGTCGTCAGAGGAGAGTTCACATGCCCAGGAAGATCTTCACGTTCTTGGTGCTGGTCGGCCTGGTGGTAGTTGCTGTCCTGATTATCGGGAGCTACACACAACCACAGCCGAATAGCGCAACTGCGCCAAATACCGCAACCCCAAGCATCGCCCAGGCACCGCAAAGAACTGTTCCAGCTCCACAGACACCAAAGCCGCCTACAGCGTCCAAGGCCAGCAAGAAACTGAAGAAACCACTGGTCAAAGATGCGATTACGGCGGCCGCAACGGCAACCAGCAACCTGTCCGTTGCCCAGTTCCTGCCACGTGAGCAGATGCTGCAAATCGTGAAAGGCTGGGTCATCCCGAAGGAGCGTTTGTTCGTAGCGCAGAACTATGTCCAATCGGGGCCGAAGGTTGCACAACTCTTGGGCTACCAGAGCCCAGAGGAAGCCAGAGTCCGAGCCGGCTACTACGTCAGCCCGCAGAAGTACCGCGTGGTTGACTTTGGAGGTGGAAAAGCGACGGTAATGCTCTACACCATTTCGCACTGGGTCACTTCCCTGAACGACGAATATCGGGCTCCCGGTATCACCGTTATTCAGGTGAAATGGCTACGTGGCAAGTGGCTGTACGTTCGTTCGTACAATCCGCCCATCTCTCAGGTACCGACACCTCAAGTCAACCTGACCTTCGATGAGACTGTGCGGCAGTTTCAGCCCTACCTAAAGGAGTTCAAGGACTATGCGAACCCCACTAAATAGGCTGGCGTGGCTGCCGCTCGTTTTCCTCTGTGTGACGACCATCACGGCCTCCCGGTCGATGGTCGCACCCGAGGAAGCAAAAGCGGCCTCCAACGTTCCGCCCGAATCGTGCGCTTCAATCCCAGACCCGATGATGCGCAAGTTCTGCGAGGCACCGCCTGCGCAGTTCATTCCCGGGATTCCTAATCCGGTCGACCTGGTAACCGGCGCAGTCTCAGCAGCAGCCGGCGCCATTGTCGAGCCAATCTTCAACCAGATCGTTCAGGCTGAAGCCAAGGCTGTCCTTTCAGTTCTGAACGAAGAGGTCGAGTTCGTGAATTCCAATTCCACTCCAGTCCTGACGTCTATCTGGTTCACAGGGCTGTACAAAATTGTCTTCGGCTTAGCCGTGTTCCTGGCTATCGGCCTGTTCTGGGTCCGCTTTACCGAGGGGGCCAAGAACCAGGATGTCGAAGACATGGGAAACACCGGGCTGGCGATTCTGCTCTTCTTCCTACTGGGAGCAACAATGCCCGGGATCGTTGGGGGGCTAGTGGAAGGCTTCGACAATAAAATCGCCCCGGCGTGGATGAACGTCGCCGGCGAGAATGCCACCGCCACCCTAAAAGGGTTGGAGACCGATTTCAACGAAGAACTCTCGGCCAGCAACAATCCCATCGTGCCGATTGTCTTGCCGCTGATCTACCTGTTTTTCGGGGTAATCGGCGGTATCGTCCTCCAGATCATGCTGTTGTTCCGCGAAGGCATGCTCTACGTCGTAACAGCGGCGGAGGTCATCGCAATCGCGGGTTGGGTCGGTGGACGGTGGGGCATCAACAT
This sequence comes from Candidatus Saccharimonadota bacterium, assembly GCA_013815775.1. Classification (GTDB taxonomy): domain Bacteria; phylum Patescibacteriota; class Saccharimonadia; order Saccharimonadales; family UBA10212; genus JACDFN01. Next base: position 77,906 of record JACDFN010000001.1, read on the forward strand.
GCTGGAGAGGACCTCTATGGCGCTAATTGCCTTGATTCTCTTCAAGTGCATCGTGTCCTTCATCTTGGTCGTCGGCCTTGCGCTGATGAACGCCAAGGAAGGTGCCTCTCCCATCTTGCTAGGGACGGTGACTCTACTGAGCGTCCCGATTCTGAGCTTGATGGCGTACAAGCGGATCTCCGGCCACGACATCGAGGTTAGCCGTGGGGTCAAGTCGTCGCTTGGCTACTTGAACATGCTGCGACGAAGCTAGGACAGTCCATGTGCGGGAGCAGCGGAACTCTATGCTGCTCCCGCTACCGCAGGGTCGTGCAATTCGACGAAAGGAGACAATGTGGCGCCTGGGGATAACCAGCTGCTACTAGTCCCAAAGGAGAAGCCGATCCAGGCGGGCCCCTTCAAGATCAACTACAAGGGGTTCTGGATCGTCCTACTCTGCTTCATTTCCTTCTGTGCCGTCTTCGTTTCGGCTGCAGCTGGTGTGGTCCTCTACGGGCTTGCATTCACCGGCCTGGCTGTAGTTTTCTTCTTTCTTCTCATCGGCATCCAGCCGTTCGAGAGATTGCAGACGACGGCGCTTGCCAAGTCGTTCAGGGTCGGTAATCACCGAACCAGAAATCAGCTAGGGCATCACCGCCACTCCTCTATTCAGCCAGAGGTTGGCGAAGTGTTCGGTCTGGAGATGGGCAAGGGCAAGAGGCCCAAGCCCATCAAGCGGATCGGTCGGGTGGACTTCATCCCGTACGACACAGCCAACGCCAAAGGCGTACTGGGGGTGGCGTTCGACCACCGCTTCAACACCTACTCGGCGACTCTCCAAGCGAATTTTTCGTCGATGATTGGTGCTAGCAAAGCAACCAGGAGAGAACGGCTAGGGGGCTATGCCAACCTCTTGGACACCATGGCTGAAGTTGGGAGTATGGTCGACCGCTTCAGTTGGAGCGACCAGACTCTCATCGGTGAGAAGCAGTCTCCGGAGCAAATTGTGGAGGCCATCCGCAGTGGCGCCGGCTTGACTCGCGAGCATCCTCCCAATCAAGAAGTTCTACTTCAGCGGACTGAGCAGATGGGAGAGAACTCAGTCATCCACCGAACGTCAATGACCCTGACGATCCGAGCCCCCGCCGTCAAGCGTGAGGCCAGGATCCTGGGCGGGGTAGAAGAGGTCTTGGTGCAACAAGCTAAGGCCTTCTATGCCTCGGCGACGGGAAGAGGAGTAGGGCATAGCCCTATCGGACTGAAGTCGGCCAGCTTCCTTGACTACAACCAACTGGTCTTGGAAAACCGACTGAGACTCGATCCGGTCTTTGCTCAGTCGGTTTGGCAGGAATGGGTTGGCCTAGAAGACACGCAAACTCTGCTGAGCGAGCAAATCGCTTGGCCCGGTTACGCTGACTTCGAACCGACCGATCACTGCAAGCTAGGGCAAACCGTCCATATGGGCTTCTACATCGCGGAGTTCACGCGGACGGGAATGCAACCCGATTTGTTCTGGGAAATCCTCAAAGTCCCAGTTCCGAAGACAGTTACGACCGTCTTCGACATGCTGCCTCCGGCCTTGGCCAGGCGGCACGCAGAATGGAGTACAACTGGAGCTACCAACGTCGTTGTGGAACGTGCGGCAAAATCCCGGCGTGTTACTGCCACTCAGCACAGAGCTGCTGAAGTTGCAGACGCACACGAGTGGGAACTAGCCGCCCATCAGGGTCAAGTAGGCAGGATTCGGTGTTACATCGACCTGACCGGCGAGACACTGGACGAGGTACGCTCCAACGCTGCACAGATGCGCAATGCCTGGGCGGATGCCAGATTTCTGGTTGAACCGCTCGAGGGCAGACAGCATTTAGGAATTCACGCAGTTTTGCCGACTGGGAGGGGTCTCGTGACCCTGCCCTTCGACAACTGGCTGTGAGAAAAGGTGTGCTCGTCGGCGGAGGATTTTTCTCCGCCGACGAGTCTCCGTCAACAGCAACAAGCTAAAGCTTGTTGCCTTAAACGGGGATAGGACAACTAAGTTCACCCTGGAACCTAAACAATTCGAAAAAAGGACAAGGTGATTACCGTGCCTGTTGAGGATGTTCTAGAAATACTTGCAGGCGACCGCCTGCCTTTTCACCGTGCAACCTCTCATCACTTGAGCGGAATCCATCCGTTTTTCGCCGAAAGCGGCCTTATCGACAGCCGTACACACAAGAAGGCGCTTGGGATTCCGTATGGCTATTGCGGGCGAGAGCGTTCTGGCGGACTTTTCGACTTCGACGAGTACTCGCTTTACCAAGCGGGTTTACTCCACAATCCCAACGTTAAGGTTTTCGGCGAGATTGACCACCGCAAGTCGACCGGAGTCAAGTGCATGATCTTTCGCGGGGCAGCCATGGGGTACAATCACCTCGTTACCGACCGCAAAGGCGAGTACACGCCGCTTGCTGAAGCTATTCCAGGCAGCAAGGTCTTGAAGTTCGGTGAAGACACAAATCTCTTCATCAGTCCGGTGGACAAGAGCATGGACACGATCACCCAACGCGATTTGATCGCATCGATGGTTATCACGGCCATGGGGGGTGATCGCAAGAACCTCAACATCCGTGAGACCTCACTGCTGTGGGAAGCAATCAAAGCCGCCCATGAGCACTTCGGTATGGGAAGCGGAGGAGTAGCGACTCTACCCGTAGTGGTAGAGAAGTTGTTCAACCCAACCCAAGACATGGCTGACGCCATGAGCCGGCCTCCCAAGTATCTAAAGGAGCTGGGCTACGACATGGCTCTTGGTCTGCGCCGGTTGACAGAGACTGACCTGAAGGGCATGTTCCACAAGGAGACCACGACAGGTCTCTTCGAGGATACGCCCCTGCTTGTCATGAACTGCGAAGGTGTTACCGGAGAAGCTGCAGTGATCATGATCACCCTCATCAACTTCTTCACTCAAAGCCAGTGGGGGAGGGCAGACGCCCGCTACCGCTTCCATAAGGTTATCCACGACGAGTCGTGGGACCTGGCGGCCTACCCTGGCTTTGTTGAGTCGGTGCGGAGGGCTTTCAAGCTCGGACGAACCTGGGGTGTGGCTAACTGGATTGTTGCCCACCACATGAGTAATCTCTATCGGTCGGGTAAAGATGAAGCCATCAAAGATCTGGTGGCTGACTCTGACACCACCATCAGCTACAAGCAACACGCGCCAGAGCTGGTGCATAGCGCCGAGGAGCTGGAATTCAACGAGACTGAGGTGGCCCGGATCACTGAGCTGGAACCCGGACGAGCCATCTACAAGATCGGTAATCAGCCGGGTATCGAAGTCGAACAGCAGGTTTGGCCAGAAGAACGCCCGCTGGTGGAGACAAGTCACCTGATGCATGGGAAGACTGAGTTGGCCAAGGCAAGCTGATACAGAAGCCAAGAGAGAGGGGGGTAGCAGTGGCTACCACCAACAAAGATAAGGAGCCAACTGCCAAGGACTTCGCCGTTAAGGTGGTAAAAAGCAAAGTTCTGACTTGGGCGTTGGGGCTGATAGGGGCGTCCGCTATCCCCTTGCTCCTCGCCCTACTGCTTGTGGTGGCGGTATTCGCCGCTTTAGCGGCTTCGTCGTCTACCAACACCGGTGGAACGCCCAGTTCACTGGCTCAGGAGCTAATCCCTCCGGAAATGCTGGCTCTGTACCAATCCGACTCGGTAAAGAGCCAGTGTCCTGGTCTGTCATGGACCATCGTGGCGGCCATCATCCACCTAGAGTCGAACGATGGTCGCAACAAGGCTGTTTCCTCTGCTGGAGCGAGAGGGCCAAGCCAGTTCCTCCCAACCACCTGGGATTCACAGGGACGGTTGGTTGTAGACGTTGGGATGCCGTACGGCAAGATCCCCGACGGTGCCGGCTACGGTCTGGACGGCGACGGGGACGGCTTGGCCGACATCGAAAATCCGTACGATTCAGTGCCAGCAACTGCCCGGTTGTTGTGTGCGAATGGAGGCGGAGAAGAGAGTACCCTCCCCAACGCCATCTACTCGTATAACCGTGCTTGGTGGTACGTTTACGGCGGGACTTCAGACAGCGGTACTCCGTTTGAAGGGGTCATACCGCTGGCCGCTCGTTTAGGGTCCACTTTCCTAACCGATGGTGGTCTGGCTGGTTCAGGCAAGAGAGTCACATACGATGGCCGGCCCAACTGGCTCGAAGCTGTACCAAGCACGAACTATGTCTGCGACTATCGCATAGTCGCAGATGTGCAAAGGCTGATACAGATGGGCCTGACGGTCACTGCGTGTTACGCTCTTTCCGGGCACGCTACCGATGGAGAACATCCACTGGGACTGGCGATTGATGCCGTTCCTGTAGACGGTAACTGGGACAGAACCTTGGCGGTTGCAGAAGCCGTTGGCTGGAGGCCGTCGTGCGCTTCTAGCGGCTGTGCCAGCCAAATGCCTTCACCGTTCCGGTTCGTTGGGTACAACGGTTACCCAGGACACGGTGATCCGTGGAACTGTCTTTGTGGCAATGATGCTCACATTCACCTCTCGTGGATGCATGCACCCTCGTTTCCAGGTATTCCAGCAGCCTGGGTCGAAGTGATGTAGAGCATGAAGTGCAAGGCCTGCTTTAACCCAGCTCGCCTTGCTAACTACAATCCGCCACCAGGCACTAACGAAGTGCCTGGTGGCGGCAAGAAAGGATAGATTTTTGGTCAAAAAACTACACCTTAAGCGTTGCTGACCAGGAGTCGGGCTAAAAAGTTTTTGTGCCAAAGTGCATAAGGACTAGCAGGCAACGACGCCTCGCCCTAGACTCGAAAAAGGTTTGCCGGATTTCCTAAAAAAATCCGGATAGTAACCCAAGCTCTTAAGTATCTTAAGATTTTAGGTAACTGATTAGTGCGTAAAAGTACGGTTCCCGCCAATGCTGTGCTCGGCCAGTATAGCTTCTAAATAAGTCCCAATCGCTTTAGCATGGCATCGCGCCGGTCTGGGGTTGAGGCGTACAATGCAGTAAATTCTTGAACTCTTTCAACATCGCTTTCACTAAACTCATCTCCTAAGATTGCACGCTCAGCTTCTCTATATACATATTTATCCATTGCCGATCTCATTCTTTGGGCAACTTCTGGCGAGGAACTGCATAAATCGATGGTTTTAGAGGCTTTGTTGAAGTTTGGTCTAGTATCACCTCTACCTAGTGCATGTCTTTCGGCTTCTATAAATACGTACCAGTCAATTGCTTGGTACATTTCAGCAGCCATACCTCCACCAACATAAGTTCGTATGTGCTCTAGGGACATAGGAAGATTAGGATCTACCTCATCCTTGCCCTTGGCATGCTCTTCGGCAGCTTGAAATACCGGCAATTGTCGAAGCTTCAGAATTCTTTCCTTCTCTAAATTAACAAAGAAAGTTTCGTGCTCCCAGTTTTCAGCATCTGGCTGGTATTCAGCAGTATCGTTTGAATCCGCTACCACATCTGCTTTTGAAATAATCTCGCCTGGTTCTAGTTTATGAATGAGTTCTTCAATTTCCTCGAACTCATTATTTGGTAATTCAATACCTTGCAAGTCTTTAAGATATTGTCCCAGAGCGTCCCTCCACTGTCGTCTTTGAATAGGATCCTCGGCATACCGTCCCTTAACCTCCATGTATTCAGCAATTTCGATTGGTCTTAAATAAGTTTGGTTGATTGCTATTTCGGAGGCGTACTCATAATCGCTGCAAGTTATGCCATTGGCCAAGGCGTGCAGCATTTGCTGTCGCCCAACATTCTCTTCATCTTGAGTCCGGGGAAGGGATTCTATAGAATTAACACCTGTAAAATTTAACTTTTAACTTACCACCAAATAGTATAACAAGTTTGTCCAGCAAAACTATACAGAATCAATAACACGCTTTTGGATGCTAATTTTTATCAACCCTAAAGTACTAACTTTCTGGTGTAGGTTTTTTTAAAATTTCTTCGATGCTAGAGCCCCAAAATACTCCCTTTGCTTCGTCTAATAACCGCTCTTTAGCTTCAAGATCAATACTCTCGTCCATATAGCCCCTATTAAAAAGCCACCGATTCATAGCATAAAACTGCTCTTTAATTTTTTTATAATTTGCTTTAACTGGTTGGCTTTCGGCTTTATATACTACATACTCATCAAGTAATTGCTCTGGAAGATTATTTTGGAGCATGGCGTTACCAATTGAACTGCCAGCCGGTCTAATACTTAAGTCAATTTCGACTGGTCCATCAATTCCGGGTGCTTCCAAGTCAAGATGATGCAATACAGCAAACTGTTGGTGTTCACCTCTTCCCGCAGGTTGGTCTTTTTCGTAGGGTACTAGAGGGGAAATTTTATCTGATAAATCTCGAATGTCTTTTTCTGTTGCCTGGGAATCTGGGAGCAACAATCTTAGGTCGATATCGTTGTTTCCCCTAAGCGCTGTTCCTGAGACTAAAGACCCGCCAAGTCTTACTATTGCTCCGTCGGGCAATAAAGCTTTAAGCTTTTGGGAATATTCGGTTGCTATTCCTATAAGCTTGTCCTGATTGGGATTTCGTTGGGCGTCCGCTCTTTCTTTTATGCCAGCTGGATCTAACGACTCAGAATGACCATTTCCAAACATGTCTTCTTCAGCGAAACGATTAAAATCGTATTCACTACGTAGTTCAGCGCCAGCATCCAGATTAGGTATCTTTCTCATGCACTCTTTATAGTAACAAAATTATGTTTTTGCCTCTTGTTCCTCGACCTTTGAGAGGAAATGACGAAGATGGTCTGCGACTGTTTTAAATAATACTTAACATGTTAAGTATTATCACTAAGTGATGCTTTTGAAGTGTTATAATAAGTTAAGTTCTAAACAACTTCTTTCTATGAAAACTTTTCGGGAAACGGTCAAACCTTCTGACCTATCTCTGCTACGACAGAGAATTGTCGGTATTAATACAAAAGTGCCGCTGTTTAACGGTACATTGAGCCCTTACATTTTTTTGGACAATGCTGCCAGCACTCCAGTTCTAACGGATGTTCTTGATACAGTCAATGATTTCATGCCATGGTACAGCTCGGTGCACCGGGGCAGTGGTCTTAAAAGCAGGATAGCTACTGAGGCATATGAACAAGCCAGAAGCACTGTAGCCGAGTTTTTTGGAGCTAACAATTCAGACCATCTGGTTATTTTTGGTAAAAATACAACCGAGGCCATAAACAAGCTTTCCTATAGGCTGCAACTATCCAAGAAGGACGTAGTACTTATCAGCCTTCTGGAGCATCACAGCAATGACTTGCCATGGCGCCAAGTAGCCCAAGTACGTCGTATCAAAGTTGACCATGAGGGCAACTTGATTGAAGAAGACTTGGAGCGTCTTCTTGAGAAATTCAAGGGCCGGGTAAAGCTGGTTGCCATAAGCGGGGGCAGCAATGTTACTGGATACATTCCCGATATCTACGGGATTGCCAAAAAGGTCCATGCCGCCGGTGCGCGAATTTTGGTTGACTGCGCCCAGCTAGCGCCTCACCGCCGCGTCCAGATGAAGGAACTTGATGATCCCGAACATTTGGATTACATCGCTGTTTCGGCGCACAAAATGTACGCACCTTTTGGCACCGGGGCACTGATTGGGCGCAGAGATACTTTTGAGTCCGGTATTCCGGAACTTTGTGGAGGGGGTACGATTGATGTTGTCACTACCAAACAGGTAGAGTGGACGGCTCCACCGGATCGCGAAGAAGCCGGGACTCCAAATATCGTAGGGGCTGTCGCGTTCGCTAAAGCTCTTAAATTATTATCAAGCGCCGGCATGGATAAAATCGCCGCTCATGAAGCTGAACTAACAGGTTACGCATTGGAGAAACTCAATAAAATAACCGGCTTAACTGTATTTGGGGACACGGATCCTAGCCTTGCCTCTAGCCGGCTTGGCGTCATACCTTTTAAGGTTAATAAAATGCCCCATGGGCTAGTCGGTGAAATCTTAAGTACCGAGTGGGGGATAGGTGTGCGCAGTGGCTGCTTTTGCGCCCATCCGTACGTTACACATTTACTCGACGTTTCAAGACAAGGACTCGAAAGATTTCGAACCGAGGTATTAGACGGAGATCGCAGTAATATGCCCGGTGTAGCTAGAGTCAGTTTTGGAATGTATAACACTAAAGCAGAAATAGATGTACTAGCAGAAGCATTGAATAAAATCACCACCGGAGAATATGAGGGAACATACCGGCAGGAAAAGTCTACCGGAAATTTCTACGCCCTTGGTTGGGAGCCGGACTTGAGTCGTTTCTTTAAACTGTAGAGGTTATTTGACTATAAGTACTAGAATGTTGGTACACAAATAACTAGCGCTTAAGGTCTTGTTTTTTTTAGCTGACCTAGCCAGAACGATGGAGCCCGGGATTTCTTCCCTGACCAATTCACTCACCTAAGATTAAAACTTGGCTATCTCGATTTTCTTCATTTGCATCAAATTGGCAAATGAGTTTGGCTTTTTCATTAGTTCTTCTATGTTTGCTGGGACGACTTGCCAGCTTAGGCCAAACTGATCTTTGCACCAACCGCATTGTTCGGACTCCGGCACAGTCGAGAGTTTCCCCCAGTAGAAGTCGATTTCGTCTTGGTCTTTGCAAGCAATAGAAAATGACACAGCTTCGTTAAATTTAAATTCTGGGCCGGCATTGATGGCAGTAAAACGCAGGCCAGCTAATTCGAATTCGATAGTTAGCACCTTGCCAGCTAGGCTCTTCTGGAAATCGGCTAAGCCTTCAGTAGGGTAATGCGAGGTGGAAATAACTTTACTGTCCGGGAACACTGATGTATAGAACTCGACGGCCTCTTCGGCGTTACCATTGAACCAAAGGTTTGGCGTAATTTTTTGTTGCACGGCGTCTCCCCATTATCTTTTACGTGCACTTAATTATTTCACAAAACAAAAAACTTCTTGTATGAATAATTACCCGTTTCCTCTAAGGAACGCATTTCGAAAGAAAGATATAAAGGAGGAGCTACGCTTGTTTAAAACGATGAAGGCATCCGGCCCAACAACAAGGGCGACGCTTTCCGGCTAAAAGCTCCTCAACCGTTCGCTTAACGTGTTCGCTCCTGGTCTCTGATTTCTTGACTGAAACAACCCAGCAAATCCACTCATTGCGTGCAAGCGGCGTAATATCCTCCCACGCAACTCGTACAGCGGGTGCTGAAGTAAGGGCTTTTCGTAAATCTGATGGTACTTTATGCACCACACCATTGGAGATTTCTTTTTTGGTCACAATTATATTTTACACCGCTATATTTTCAACTCAACAACCGCTAGTGTGAAAATACCCACGTAAGAACTCATCTTTTCATGGCTCCGGGGACTGGATGGTTGCTAATGCAACACGCACTCGCCATGCTCGAAGCTAGCTTCTGCGCGTGGCTCATTGGCGTCCGTCCCAGCGACTATCGCCAGCAAAGCTGTCGAGTCACTGAACCGACTCAGCCCAAAAACAATGGGCGAGGCAATGATCATAAAAATCATTTTCTCGCCCATGGCTCACACTAGCAGACGAGTTGCGAACTGCTTGTGTTGACTTTGATGTACGTAAATTACAAATAATTAAGGAAGTTTTGGTATAAACTATTGGTGCTGTAGAAGGACTTACTCATATTGCTGTATTTTGTATGCGTCTTGACTCTCCGTAGTGTAGGACGCTCGAACAATTACGGCAAAATAATAGTTTTTATTGCAATGAAATAACTATTCTCGAACAGGCTTAAATAGTAGGTATCCTATAATCCAAAATTCTCCAATTGTAGCTGGGATAACAAGAAGGTCGGCAAAGTTTGTTTGTTCGGGGAGAATTATTAAAATAAAAGTTGTTAGCATGTAACCAATACCACCTGCAATCAAAAACCAACCAAGCGCTTTCGGCATTTCAGCTTTTATAACCATCGCGCCCATCGGTATAAGCCATAGCCCAAAGAAAAGATTGCCCATTTTCCAAATATTCTCGTGGACATCAAACAAAGTTTGAGTTATCTCTGGTTGCCCAGCAAGTGCTGCATTCAGGGCCCCGAACCACATTGCAGACGAAATAAGGATAATAACTGCGTTAACCATTCCGAATACAGCAATCAAGCCCGCTACAAATGAATCTCGTTTTCTAAAGAGCTTGAAAAACCAAACTGCAGCAAGTGCCTGAAACCCAACAAGTGCAACTTCAGAAGCAATACCCCAGCGTGCGAGTGTCTCTTTTTCTACCAAGTTGCTTGCTGTTTTTAGAGAATCACCATCAATGTATAGGTTTTCGCGTGCGAATAAGAACGAGAAGAAACCCATAAGAGCTAGTCCCAAGTAGAACAGTGCTGTAGTTTGCGCTGTGCTAAATTTTAGTTTCATAATTTGCAATTTACCCCCTGTGTATATGACCCACTCGATTAGCTTATTCTGACTAAACGATAACATTTACAAATCAAAAACGCTACGTTTCCATACTGGCTCCGGGAACTGGTTGAGAGGACCTAAATAATCTATCAGCCCTGAGCGGGTGATAAGACTATTTAGCTAACTGACCCCTTTGGGGTAATCCAGTTCGAATCTGACTCACAAGTCATAAAAAAAAGACCATCTAGGATGATCTATTTTATATGGCTCAGCATACAGGTCTTGGACTTTAACCCACTTACAAGGTTGCAAGTTGATTGGCGACGTTTTTCCAGTAGACTTTCCAATTGTCGGCTTCTGTCTTGCTTGGCACTGCTGTATGCGAAAGAACTAGTTTTGATTTTTTATTATCGCCTTCAACCGTCGCAGCAAACTTGCTTTTGTCACTAAAGTCACAGCGCCAGTTGCTCCGTTTTGGGGTAGTACTACTGCGTGCCTTCAGCTGCGCGCACCCGTTAAATTCTACTTGCTGTTCTAGCCACTCAGTAACTTGTAAAAAAACAACATCTCGAGGTTTTGCGATAGTTTTCGATATAGCCAGTTCAAATAATCCGTCAGCCAGCTGACCCGGTACACGTTTACCGATATGCTGTTCGTACGCTACTGTGATACCCTGTGCCCACCAGCCGTGGTTCTCTACCTTGCCGCCTAGTTCAGCGTACAATTTACGCGCTATCTCAGTATGAGACAGCTCACTCGAGCCACTATCGTCGAGTTCTTTAACCCACTGTTCCCAAGGTTTTTGCGTGGCTTTTTCGATTGAGGCAATATTCATAGGTTTTGTCATACTGTTAATTATATCAAAAATCCAGTAGCGTAATGCCTACTGGATTCTTTGTAAAATATATGCTCATGGCTCCGGGGACTGGATTCGAACCAGCGACCTGGGGATTAACAGTCCCTCGCTCTACCGCTGAGCTACCCCGGAATAATACTTGGAGGACACCACTGGTTTCCTCCAACGCTCGGCGAGCAAAGCTCGGCCTCACTACGCTTGACTAAACCTCGCTGCCACCTTCCTCTTTTTAAGGATGACTGCTCTTTTCCTTATAAATTAAGGAGAACAACAGATTGATTATAGGTGAACGCAGAGAGGTTAGTCAACGTAGGTAGCGGCACTGTTATACTTAAAATCATGGAACTGTTGCAGGCGTTGCTGCTTGGAATAATTGAAGGCTTGACTGAATTTTTGCCTATCTCTAGCACCGGCCACCTGATAATAGCCGAAGAATACATAGCTTTTAAGGATACTGCGAAAGTATTTACCGTGGTAATACAGCTGGGTGCAATTGCCGCGGTAGCGTGGTATTACCGCAATGACTTAGCTCAGCGTATTGCCGGGCTTTTTGGTGGACAGCGTAGACATATCAATTTTTGGCTAAACTTATTCTTTGCCACATTGCCTGCTGGACTACTGGGGTTAGCGCTGGCTAATCAATTCGAAAATTATGCTACACCAACCGTTGTAGCGGTGGCCCTTATTTTAGGCGGCATCGTACTTTGGTTGGTTGACCGCGCACCGACCACCGAGAAGCCTGAAGCTATAAAGTTAGACGATATTAGTAGGACACAGGCACTCAGCGTTGGCCTTGTACAGTGCATGGCCTTGATACCCGGAGTGTCTCGCTCCGGTGCCAGTATAGTAGGAGGTCTACTTACCGGCCTTAACCGCACAACGGCTACGGCTTTTTCTTTCTATTTGGGTATTCCGGTGCTTGGGTTAGCCAGTATATATAAACTGACTACTGACTGGGACAAAGTAGGGCAAATTAGCGGTGGTCTACCAGGTATAGCAGTTGGCGCGATTGCTGCCTTCGTCACCGCCTTGTTTGCCGTATCTTGGCTTCTGCGTTACATTACTACGCACAATTTTCGGCCTTTTGCTTACTATAGGATACTACTAGGCATTGTTGTTCTTTTGTTACTAGCTTAAGAGGAATATACTAAATATAAATCAACGGAGTGCATAATTATGGAACCTCAACAAAGCTCAAATAAAATGAAAATGAATTTGGACTTTAGATTGCTGAGTATTATTTTGCTGATAATCATTGTAGGCATGTTGGCTCTATGGCAACCCTGGAATGATTCTTCCTCAAGTTCTCGACGCAAGATTACAATTAGCGGCGAGGCGACCGTAAAAGCCGAACCCGATGAGTTTGTATTTAACCCCAGTTATAATCGCAAAACTCTGACTGAAATTACTACGCTTACTCAAGAGATAATTAGTAAGTTAAAAAGCCTAGGGGTAACCGACAAACAAATAAAAACCAATGCCAATAGTTACGACAAACCAGAGTTGATATCTCCCACACCGGTTCCGGATGGCAGTAGTACCATAACTTTTACTATAACGCTCAGCAGCAAGGAACTTTCCCAAAAAGTACAAGACTATCTTGTTACCACTGACCCGAGCGGGAGTATCACACCGTACCCCAGTTTTAGCACTCAGAAGCGAAAACAACTTGAAGATGATGCTCGCAGCAAGGCTATCGCTGACGCTAAAAGCCGAGCAAATAAAACGGCGGCTGGCCTGGATGCTAAAATTGGCAAAGTGATTGAAGTCAAAGAGGGTAATCTAGGAGGTGGAGTATACCCGTTATATGACATAGCAGAGGGTCGTGACGGAGCTAGTTCTTCAAAGTCGTTACCAATTCAACCAGGCGAGAATGAACTTAGTTATAGCGTAGAAGTTGTTTTTGAACTTCGCTAGTAATCTTCTCTCAGTACTCTAGAGGCATCAGACGACTCGATACTGATGCTTTGAGCAGTCATATGGTTGTACTCAACTTCTTTGCCTGTAGCACAACAGGCGTAGGCTCCCAATAATCGTGTAATATTATCTGCAAATTTTGAGCGCGTGGTTTCTCGGGTTGTTATAGATGCTCCTACCAAGTTTTTTGTTTCAATTAATGAACCAATTGCGAAATTGCCAGTCCCGGCATCTATCGAAACGGGTAAAACGGCATCAAATTTACTCAGCAAGTTAAAGCTAGCTTTGGATATGGGTGGAAGTTGGAGGCCATTGCTTTCAGTCTCGATGGCACGTGTACCGGTAGGTGCAACTGCAATTAGTTTTCCTCCTGTTTTCCGGTCCTCGCGCAGTGCCCTCATCGCGGGCTTGCCAACTGCGTCAACAATCTCTTCGTTAATGCCCCATTTTGCAGTACTTTCTGTATCAGGTATAACCCAATAGATGCTACTAAAGGCCCGAATACGATCGCTCACCGGCAAGCTCTCAACGGCCTGCCTGCTTATAAGCTTATTTACGATTGCTCCGTAATGTTTAAAGCAATTTTTGTCGCCTATCGCCAGCGCGACACCCGCTAAAGACAGGGGGACATCATTAAGGTCGGTATGAGGCGTCATTAGAGCTATGTTTTGACCTTCACTAAGTCGTTTGATAATTGCAGTATGGAGTTGCCCCTGGGAAGTATCTCGTTTAAAGCCCTCAACAAAAGCTGTGGCTAGGGCAGCACTGCCAAGAGCGTGTGTAAGGCCGCCGTTTAGCCAACGCATGATAAAAATGTTCTCAGCCTCAATTGGAAATTCTTGATTTTCTTCTTTAGCAACCGTAATTTTTTGAGATGGGTATATCTCAGGAGCATAACCTAGATCAGCAATCCGTGGATCCATATCATGATGACTAGCTACCCAAGGCGTAAAGCACTCGTGCATTTGCCGCTCTAAGGTAATCAAATCGTTTGTTTGATTATTTTTCATAATTGTTGACTATTATAGCAAAGATGCATGTTCATACGAGCGCAGATAAAATTACCACATTCGGAGTGCATAAGGCGTGATAGCATAAAGAAGTTAACAATTTAAATCGCTGGAAGTTGGTGAAAGTCCAACACTGTGCCGCAACGGTAATGTAATGAGACAAGCTACGGTTTTCTCATCGGACCTGGCGAAATAAGTTCGCCTTCGCGCTTAGCGCGAACTGGTCCTGCTCTTCCTTTAGAGAAGAGTACGAAGTCCGACACAGCATTTTAAGTAAATAGACTCCCGAGCAGGAGAAATACTTGACTTGTTAAGTATATTATCACCTCTGCCGGGATAGCAGGGGTATTTTTTTGGAACAGTTAGCTACTAGAGAAGAGTTAAAGCACGAAGGTATTTACGCCGATACTTATTTTATTGATAGGGGCAATACTGAAAAGGAAGCTAGGCAACTGCTGGAACAGAGAAGCCAACTGCCAACTGTTGAGGTAGCTAGGCAGGAGAGGATAGATAACGCCCGCACAGCTTTAATGGAAGCCCTTACTGCTTCGGGGCATTTATCACGTGTTGAAATCAGCGGAACTCTAGAAGATATAAATAATCAGATATTAACCCGTCTTCTAAATGGCTGGGATGAAAACTTGCCTTTTCACGAAAAGGAGCGAAGGTTTGCTGAACTTTGTAACGAACTGGTTATTCAGAAAGTTCATGTTCTTATAGTGCAAGGAGAGCTACCCGAAGACTTGGCTGTGACTGAGATTTCGGACTATCCAATGTGTCTCGATGAAGACACAGCTGCAGCGCTTGGATACCGGAGCAGTAACCAAAAGGGTATGGTTCGCTCAACACACCTAATAGATGAGGGCGATGGCATATATACTCGCCTGATTGAACAGCCTAGTCGCAGCAACGGAACAAACAGTACCATTAAATTCTTCCAGTCAGCGGGAATTAAAATTGAGGAAAATGCGCCCGACCTCTCAGCCCTTAGGGCACCCTTCTTATACAGGGTGTCTGACTACAAACATGGTGTCGTTGATATCATGTGTTTGCTGGATAGACACACCGGACCTGACGTAATTTACGGAGACACTGGCGAGTTGGCTAACATACATGCACCTTACGAAAGTCTCAGAGAAGAATCTAGCCGCAGAGAGAGGGAAATTGAGTGCTATATAGAGGACCTTGCAAGTTTGGAAACCCAACTAGACTACTTAACTACAAGCGGAGATATAAGCTACTCAGAACGCACAGAATTATTCAAATCTGAGGTACGGCGTATTCTGGCTGCTGTTTGCACCTTAGACCCAAGTTATGCCCAAGACACCTTCGGCAAAGAAACAGCCCCTTATTTTTATGAGGCCGCCCTTATGACGTCTTCGGGAAATTCTCGAGGGGCACAAGAGCTACTATCAGCAACCGAACACCTTCAGGAAACCATAACATTCTGTGGTGTATCGATTTCGGTCAGTGAGGCTCAGGAGAAAGGTGTAGCGCTAAATAGTTATCTCCAATTGGTAGAAAAAGGTCGAAATGCCTGGAAGTGGAAAAAAGGCGAATGTATTGTAGCTCAGTGTCCTAGTAAACCAAAAAGGGTAGAGATAGGCCCATGTAAGGTTTGCCGGAGTTGTCAGGATATATTTGACAGCGGCAATGACCCTAAAAATGTTTATGGTTCCAGTGACATGAAAAAAGGTCAAGACAAACACAAGGAGAGTGATTGGCAGCGTATTAAAAGGGAGGATCAAGAAAACCGAGTACTTCAAAGAAAGCAACGGGAGCTAGCGGTTGCTATGAAGTATCAAAATATGAGGCTGGCCAGACGGGGGCAACTGGCTAAGTCAGCCTAAGCGCGGGGCTGAGTAAGGGTGACCATGGCTTTTATTATTCCCCGACCAACCTTTTTGTTATGCAGCTCGGAAAGTTTCTCAAGCGCCCCATAATGTTTTTCTAAATAATCCAGGTGCTTTAACCTCTGCTTATGAAAAGCGGTTTTATTAAGGCCGGACTTGTAGATAAATGAACTAATTTTTTCACTGCCTATATAGTGGGGTAGAACCACGTAGCTGGCACCTTCTTCATAGAGCTTGGCGGCTTCTAGTGGGTCATCACCATGAGCAATAACTACAGCTTTTGGGTTATTGCGTGCCAGGTAATGGAGCAAATAGCTGTTGATTTGAAAATCCGGGATAGTCGAGACGACCAAAGTGGCGTGGTTAATCCCGGCCTCTTCCAAAAGCTCTGGATCCATAGCATCGCCGTAAAGATAATTAATTTTTCTTCGTTCTAAAATATCAATAACTTCCGGATCGTAGTCAATGACTACATATTTCTTCTTCAGCTTTTTGAATAGGCCAACAAACTCATGCCCACCTCGTTGATAGCCAAATAGTACTAATTCATAATTTTTAACTGCTACCAGCTCGTCGTGTGTTTTTCGCCGCTCGAACATACCTAAGTACTTTTCGAAGTAGCCATATACCTGATCAGAATAGGTAATCAAGTAAGTCGAGAAAGCGATTGACACCAAAGCTACGAATGTAAGTATAGTAACCACGCGCTGCTCAATAAGTCCTTGGCTAACTCCCAAGATTACTAGTATGAGTGAGAATTCACTCACGTGTGTAAGAGTTATGGCTGCCTTAAAACTAGTCCGTTTGGTGTAACCTAGTAGTCCAAGAACAGACAGGATAACCAGAGGTTTAAAAAACATAACTACTGCCAGCCCGCCGATAATGGGTAATATCAAATCATTAAAATTATCAAAGGTCAGACCGGCCCCAAGAGTAATGAAGAAAACTATGACAAAGAAATCACGCAGTGGCCGAAGTCTAGACGCAACTTCCTGTGCGTAGGGCCTGGGTGCCAGAAAGACTCCGGCAGCAAGAGCTCCAAGAGCAAGTGAAAATCCGGCTTGAGCCAACAGAGCCGAGGTGCCCAGACCCCAAGCAATTGCAAATAAAAATAATAGTTCCTGATCTGAAGCTAAGAATTTTTCCATTTTGGGCAATATTCTAGCGGTTACCACATACATAGATAAGCCAATTGCAAGACCTTTTATAGTTAAGCTAAGAAGGGGATCAAGACTTAGCCACTCTCCGTTTTGAGCTGAGGCAACCAGCAGCAGTAGTACAGCGGCCACAATGTCCTCAACCAGGGTTGCACCTATTGTAAGTTTTCCGTACAGCCGACCTTGTTCCTTTTTATCGCTAAGAAGTTTTAAAGCCACAATGGTGCTGGATATGGCAAAGCCTAAGCCAAGGAAAAGGGCTTCAATTCGTTCCAACCCAAGAGCAACGCCCACGAGAAATCCTGCTAGAGTGGTTAAAGTAATTTGAGAAAAGGTCACCGCGAAAGAAGCTCTGCCAACTTCTTTGATTACGTTTGGGTTTAGGCCTAAGCCGATGATGAAAAGCAGAAGAGCAATGCCAAGTTCGCCGAAGACTCTCAGCTCTTCATCGGAGCTGACTATTTGCAGGAAGGCTGGCCCAACAATGATACCGGTTATGATATGACCTATTAAGAGCGGTTGGCCTATGTAGCGCATAAACATAGCCACGGCCGCGCCAATGACGATAAGTATACTTAGGCCAGAAAAAAGTTCATTCATAGTTTGGCTTCTTAACCTATTGTAATTGAGGTTACGCTAAAGCTAAAGCTAATCTAGTATCAACGTGGCCAGGCCTAAAAACGCTAGAAAACCTAGAACGTCAGTTGCGGTAGTAATAAAAATTGTCGCTGAAGTTGCTGGGTCTTTTCTAAGTTTTTGCATTATAAGAGGTACGATCGTCCCAAACAGCGCTGCAACAATAAGGTTAATGACCATGGCCAGCGCTAGTATAAGGGCAATAGCTGGCTCTTTGTCTTTTACCAAAACAATGAAAGCCACCAAAAAACCGTTGATAAGGCCATTCACAAAGCCAGCGCCAAGCTCGTTTTTCAGCGTACGAAAAGCGTTCTTTAATTCAATTTGCTTAAGGGCAATACCACGAACAACAACGGCTAGGGTTTGAGTGGCTGCATTTCCTCCCATTCCAGCCACAATCGGCATATAGACGGCCAATAGAACGTATTTGGTGATGGTTTCCTCGAAAGCACCAACCGTAAAGGCCGCTAAAAACGCCGTACCTAAGTTAATTATTAGCCACTTATAACGGTATTTAACTTTACGTTTAGCGTTATCGGTAACATTTTCTTCGGCTGAAACACCGGCAAAGTCGTATAGAGATGCTGATTCTTGTTCTTGCAGAAGACGAAGCACATCATCGGAATAAATTATTCCAACAACACTATCATTATCATCTAGTACGGCGACTTTATTGTGAGGGTGAGAGCGGAAGAATTCTACGACCTCGTCATGTGTTGCGGAAGACCGGATAGTCAGGATGCGTTTAACATACTTTCCAATTTTTTCTCGAATGCCGACGAAGCCTAGTTCGTGTCCCGGTAAAAAGCCTGCCAGCTTGTCGTTATCCACTACCAAAATAACCGGTAACCGACCGGTGCGCCGTTCATGTAGTTTGAATTTCTTAGCTACAGCGGCAACATCATCATCAAAACTTACCTGAATATAGTCGACATTCATCAACCCGGCTGCCGTTTGAGAGTCAAACTGTAGTAACTGGGAAACCGTATCTTTAAGAGCAAGGCTAAGACGTTCAATTATTTTTTCGCGTTTTTTTGGGCCGAGAAGTTGAAGAAGGTCAGTCGCATCATCTGGATCCACTTTTTCTAGAATTGATATTAATTCATTTTCCGGAATATGCGTCATCAAATCCTTTTTGATATGAGGAGTGAGCATTAGCAGTAAATCCGGCTGCTCCTGCTCTGGCAAACTAAGAAAAACTTCGGTTCTCCTCTCTGGATGAAAGGAGATCTCGTTAATCAGGGCGCTCAGTTTTGGCTTATGTTTTTTACTGTTTGCCATAGCTAAATGTAATTATAAGGCAATAATTAAGGCTAAAGCCATTTTTAAGTGGCCGCCTTATCTCCTATTTAGGCGACCACCTTCTTTCAACTAGTTGTGCATAAGCTATTTGGGGTAAGATAAAAACGTGGAATTAATTACTTCTATAATATTAGCGACCATTCTCGGAGTTTGTTTTTTACTTCTAGGTGCTAGCAAAGTACTTCCTGTCGTTGAACTAAAGCGTCGGGCGCGAGGAAAGAATGATCGCGAGGCTGCTGCTATCTATAAGTTGAAGTCATACGGCTTATCGCTAGATTTAATGCTTTGGTTGATAGCCTCATTAGTTGCCGCGGAACTGTTTTTAACAGCCTCCCGAATTAGCGCCTTGGTGGTAGTGGCCTTAGCGCTTATTATTGGGTTGGTGTTATTTCAGGCTAGTTATGGCGGTTTCGCCGGATGGCAATGGAAAGCTGCAGCTGCTGCAGCACCTCTCGCTGGAAGCTTGCTTTCTGCACTACAGCCTTTACTTGGGAGACTATCTGACTGGATAGAGTCACGGCGTCTTGTAGGTCATCGTAGCTACGTTTATGAAAAGCAGGATTTGCTGGAGCTAATTAATTCACAAAATCACCGTATGGATAATCGCATTCCAGAAGCTGAGTTAAAGATTGCTTTTAATGCTTTAACTTTTGGAGACAAAGGAGTTGGCAGCGTGATGACCCCTAGACGGATGATTAAATTGGTAGCGGCCGGTGAAACTATTGGTCCATTATTAATGGACGAACTTCACGCTAGCGGCTTTAGCCGTTTCCCCGTAGTAGCTGAACCTACAAAATCCGCAAACCCTAAAATTGTAGGTATGCTTTATCTTCATGACCTTATCGGACACACCGAAAAAGGACGTGTACGTGACGTGATGAAAAAGAAAGTAAGTTTTATTAATGAAGCCCAAAATCTTCGTGATGCTCTAGGTGCTTTTTTAAAGACCGATCATCACTTACTTGTTGTAGTGAATAATTTTGAAGAATTGGTTGGCGTTATAGCCATCGAAGACGTAGTAGAACAAATCTTGGGCGAGAAGATAGTCGATGAGTTTGATCGTTACGACGACATGAGGGCAGTCGCTGGTTTGGAGGCCAAGCAGGAGCATGGTCGGCACAGTTCCGACCCCTCCACCGCCAAAAAAGACTAACACATTTAGGGCGTTTAACCAGCAGTAATAATTAAAGGATGTTAGTGCTTCAATCTGTTACAATGGCTAGTATGGAAAGAGTTTTGACCGGCGACGTGAAAAGTCACGGGGGTTCTCAAGTATTAGTACGCGGATGGTTGCATAAAAAACGCCTGCTTGGTGGTCTTAACTTTATTGTTGTGCGCGACCGAGCCGGCTTGGTACAAATTGTCCTTCAAAATGAGGAGGAAGTTGAGAAGCTTCGAGGCATGCAGATAGGTACAATCCTGTCGGTTACCGGTAAGGTCGTAGAAGAGCCTCGGGCGCCCGGCGGAGCTGAGCTTCATGAGCCGCAGGTTACTGTCGAAGTTCCGGTTGCAGACGAGTCGCCCATCGAAATTGATAAGCCTCTTAGCCATAAGCCCGAGAATCTGGAAACCCTTTTTGACAACAGAGTAGTAGGGCTTAGAAACTTGAAAGAACAGGCTATTTTTAAAGTTCAGGCCGAAGTTAAGGAAGGAATGCGCAGATACTTCCGGGCTAATGATTTTATGGAGTTCAACTCCCCCAAACTTCTACCAGGTGCCACAGAGGGCGGGGCAGAGGTATTTAAGCTGGATTATTTTGGCAAAGACGCCACTCTTGCTCAGTCGGCTCAGTTTTATAAGCAGATTATGGTCGGGGTTTACGAGCGGGTATTTGAGATCAACCCAACTTACCGCGCCGAGCCTTCAGCTACCACCCGGCACATGACGGAGTTTATTCATCTGGACGTAGAAATGGGTTTTGTAGAGCTGGAGGAGCTGATGGACGTAGCTGGCAATATGCTAAGAAGCGTGGCGGACGACGTTTGGAAAAACCAAGAACCACAATTAAATATGTGGGATGCTACTAAGCCTGTTGTGCCAGGGACGATTCCACGCCTAACCATGGCCGAGATTCACGAACTTTACACTAAAGCCACTGGCACCAGCACGATCGGGGAAAATGACCTTCGGCCCGACGAAGAACGCTGGATATGCGAGCACTCTGGAAAAAACTTAGGTTCCGACGCCGTTTTTGTTACTGACTGGCCAGCAAAAGATGCCAAGTTCTACCATCGCGTGAACGAACAAAAGCCAGAGTTCGCCGAACGCTTCGACCTAATTTTTAGAGGAGTGGAGATATCTACTGGCAGCATGCGTGAACACCGTTACGACGTACTTATGAAGCAATTGAAAGAAAAAGCAGGTGGTGACCCAGAGCACCCCGGGTTTAAATATTATCTTCAGGCATTCAAATACGGCATGCCTCCGCACGGTGGCTTTGCAATGGGTCTTGAGCGGGTAACTGAGAAGATGCTGGGTCTGGCTAACGTCAAAGAGGCCACTTTGTTCCCCCGCGACATCAACCGCCTTGCTCCATAGCGGAGTATACTAAAAGCCATGGACAACCAAGAGCCTGAGCAAAAGCCAGAGATGGAGCAGCATTCAACTGCTGATTATGCTAGCTACAAATCGCCAGGAAAAAATAAACGCAAAAGGACAACCTTTAGCTTTAATTGGCGCAAGCCGCTTAAGTATCTGCTCATCCTTCTGTCGGTCGCGGCAATAGCAGCAGCGGTCTATTGGTTTACTACAAAACCAAAACTACCCTTGGACAGTAATAACAAGAAAGCACAGTCAGCTCAGAATACTTCAAGCGAATCAAGTAAAATTGAGACCACGACCAGTCATTATTCTTCCACTGAACTTAAACTTGAATTCGATTACCCAGCCGACTGGAAAGTTACCGATACTCCCGGTAGTGGTCGGCTGAGTGTGGCCTCACCCGAAATACAGCTTACTGACCAGGATGGTAAAAAAGTAACCGGCCAAATTACCATGGCGATCCGCAGCAAGGGCCAGCCCTTACCGGAGTTTGATAAAGGTAACGCCGTAGCTGCCCGTAGCTCGGAGAAAATTAGCTATACAAAACCCTCACAAAATCAGCGCGCCACGACATACATCAGCTTTTTACGATATGCCAGCTCCCCCCAAGCCCAAGGAGATTTTGACGGTATCTATATTACCGGCGACACCGGCTACCAAAAAGACCAGGCTATACCAAAGGCTGACTTTACACCCATAGATCCGGGGGTAAGCGTTACATTTACTAGTGAAGGTGCTCAACTGACGGTGTCGGATAACATCTGGGACGACCCCAGCTTCTCCAAGCCCATAAAGGATATGCTGCAATCCCTTGTCATAAACTAATTATTGAGTGGCAATAAAACAGGGGAGACCGTATAGTTTAAGCATAAGTTTTACTAAAATATGAAAGACGAAGAAAAAAAGCAAGTCGGACAGATTACGGACTCAGCTGATAATCCGCTAGAAGCGCTGGTTAACAAGGAGTACGCCGAGGAGAAGGTCATGGAGCCTGACGACTTGGTAAAAAAAACAAAAAAAGACTCTCAATCTAGGGTGGATCGACTAAAAAAATGGTACGGCTCACACAAAAGAATCTCAATCCCAGTCACTGTTTTACTGGTACTGCTTTTAGTTGCCGCTGTACCGTGGACACGCTATAAAGCCGCTGGGATGGTTTATGAAAAAGACTTTAACCTGCAGCTAAAGGACTCTACTGCCGGTACTCCAGTTAGCGAAGCCAGAGTATCCATTGGTTCAGTATCCGGACTAACCGACGGCGATGGTAAAGTGGTCTTACGCAGGGTTAGCGTTGGTGAACACAAGGCGACTATTACTAAAAAGTATTACCGCAATACTCAGGTGAACGTGCTGGTGCCTATTCTTGGCCAAAAATCGATACCAAATATTTCATTGGTAGCCACTGGCCGACAAGCTAAGGTGCTAGTCTCTAACATTATTAGCAAGAATAATTTAAGCGACGTAGAAATTAAAGTTGCCGATACGGTGGCCAAAACCGATAAAGATGGCAGTGCTACCATCGTCCTGCCGGTTGGGACTTCGTCTAAAGAAGCTACCTTAAACCTTAAGGGCTATAACGAGGTTAAAGTGACTATTGAGGCTGCCAACAGTGGCGTAAAAGAAAATAAATTTAATATGAGCCCGGCGGGAACAATTTATTTCCTAAGTAAAAAAAGCGGCAAAATTGACGTAATAAAAACTAACCTAGACGGCACGGATAGAAAAACCGTTCTCCCTGGTACCGGAAAAGAGGAAGACCGAAACACTATTTTGCTGGCCAGCCGGGACTGGAAGTATCTGGCTTTACTGTCACGCCGTGACTCATCCAAGCCGAAACTTTATTTAATAGAGACTGAAAACGATAAATTGACTTCAGTAGACGAGGGCACCGCTTCGTTTACTTTAGTGGGCTGGAACGAGGAAAACTTCGTATATTTAGTAGACCGTGAGTCAACTGCCTACTGGCAGCCTAAAAAACACGCCCTTAAAAGCTATGATGCATCTAAAAAGCAGCTGATAACACTTGATGAAAGCCGCGGGGAAGGCCAAAGCAACGGCGATGCTACCTACGAAAGCATGACTGATATCTACTCGATAGGCAGCAGCATTGTTTACTTCAAGGGCTGGTTTTCTTACGACTACTCTAATCCTACACGCTACCAAGGCAAGCAAGACGGGGTGTACCAAATTAACGCTGATGGTACTGGCCGCAAAACTATTAGGACTTTCAACCATGACATAAATAGCGCCTTATATGTTGATTCGTATCTTTATAAACCGTCGGAGATTTATTATTCGATTATTGATGGAAGTAACGTAACTAAATACTACGAGTACGAGTCCGGCAAATTGGTGGATAAGGCAGATTTGGCAGATGACTTCAGAAAGTATACAGAGGAGGAACCCAGAACCTACCTTTTATCACCAAACGGCAATGAAACATTTTGGGGCGAACCACGTGATGGTAAAAGCGCTCTGTTCGTCAGTAGCAAAGATGGTGATGATAGCAAGGAAATTGCTGCCCTGAGCGATGAGCATAAGGTCTACGGTTGGTTTGGAGATGACTATCTGCTGATCTCAAAAAAATCGAGCGAAATTTATATATTGTCCAGAGCAGGCATTAAAAACGACGCTGACAGTTTAAAAATCACGGATTATCATAAACCAGCTTTGAACTTCTTTAGTTATGGCGGTGGCTACGGCGGCCTCTAGTTCTTTGCAAACCTCTAAATATTAAGGCAAAATAACTTCCCGTGAGTTATATAACATCTAGATTTGACGGTATGGTAGCCGGGCTTCTTGAAAAAGGAGCAGTCGGTTTCATACCCACAGACACTATCTACGGGCTCTCTGCAAAAGCATTGGACGAGCAAGCAGTAGTAAAGGTTCGATCGA
Source organism: Candidatus Saccharimonadota bacterium (assembly GCA_013815775.1). Classification (GTDB taxonomy): domain Bacteria; phylum Patescibacteriota; class Saccharimonadia; order Saccharimonadales; family UBA10212; genus JACDFN01. The sequence goes on from JACDFN010000001.1 coordinate 102,397, forward strand.
TAAAAGATCGCCATAAGAATAAGCCTTTGATTGTATTAATAGCTGACCCAAGCCAGTTATCAGAACTTGGAGGTGCGGAAAGTCAGGCTCGTTCTGCAACTAAGTATTGGCCAGGCCCTCTAACTGTCATTTTTACATCGAATGAATTTCCTGTCTGGCTAACCGGCGGAACGGATACTCTTGCTGTACGGATGCCTGGAAATGAAAAGCTCCGCCAATTAATTAAAAAAACCGGACCCCTTGTTAGTACAAGTGCTAATCCACAAGGAAAAAAACCTGCCGAATCAGTTAAACAGGCGAAAAAATATTTTGACAGTAAGCTTGACTTTTATGTTGATGTGGGCGAGTTATCAAATCGCCAACCTTCGACTATAGTGAAGTTAGTCGACGGAAGGTTACAAATAATCAGGCAAGGAGACGTAAAGATATGACCCTTAATGAATATCAAGAAAAAGCACTAGCAACTGCAATCGATGAAGGCTCGGAACTAATGCAAAGAGTTTTGGGCTTAGTTGGAGAAAGTGGGGAAATAGCCGATAAAATAAAAAAGTGGTATCGGGACGATAAAGCTGACCCGCAAAAATTAGATAAAGCCGCCATCGCTGCTGAGCTAGGGGATACTTTGTGGTATGTAGCGGCTCTGGCAGACTACTTAGGGCATAGCTTAGATGATGTAGCCGCCTACAATCTTAATAAATTATCGGATCGCCAAAAACGGAGTAAATTAGGAGGTAGTGGGGACTCCCGCTAGCCCCTGCCCCACAATACATAAAAAGAACGTATGTGTGATTTATGTATAAATGAATTATTTAATTACGAGCTTATGAAAAATACTTCACATGTTAAGTATTTTTGATTGTACGAACCCCGGCATTGTTTAGACTTTTCCATAAGTACCAGGCGGCTATTGACTCATATGGCTGCCAGCCGTTTTTCTTTGACAATTCTTGTAGAGTTTGCGGATTGGGCAACTCGCCTAGGTCATACAAATTCATGGCGGCCTTGCGTACACCTAAGTCGCCGACAGGCAGCACATTTAGCCGGCCTAGGGAAAAAATCATAAACATTTGAGCGCTCCATTCGCCTATTCCTTTTACAGCCGTAAGCTGATTAATAATCTCGTCGTTTGGGAGCTTAGATATTAGATTCATATCCAACCGACCGTCTATGACGTGATGTGCCAAGTCTTTGACATAGCTAACCTTTGGACGGCTTAAGCCTGCGGATCTCAGAGTCTGCTCATCAACGTTTATAAGCTTTTGGGGAGTAGGCGGCTTACCTTTGCTAAGATCTAGCACCCTTCTCCAAATGGCAGCAGCCGCCCGGGTGCTTAACTGCTGACCAATAATACTGGTTACTAACTCGGAGTAATGGTCTTGGTGCGGCTTCAGGTGGCATGGGCCGTATTTTTTGATACAAATCGCCAATACTTTGTCACTATCTACAAGATGTTTCTGGGCTGCTTTTAAATCATTACTAAAACTCATCACATAAGTTTATATCAGACCTTCAATCTTCCAGCCTTAACACCTCTAATTGAGTTGCTTATGCTACAATATGAAGTAAGACTGGATATACATGAAAGCCTCAACCTCTCGTACTCCGCGCTACTTAATAGTCGCAGTTTTGGCTGTGCCCATCTTAGGTTTTGGCATGAAAGTGGGAGCGCAGTCCACCGTCTCTGATGAATTACTGGAGTCACCACAGACCACTATGGCCGAACGCTTAACCCAGCGACAAACTAGCTTCAATCCCCAGATTAGTTTTGCGGCCAGAAGTAAAATAGTTGATAACTGTGTGGCGGCCCAGGCCACTTTAAACAACTGGAAAGTTAAAGATGAGTTGTCTATTGAGAAAAGATCAAAAATTTATTCAAGCTTAGAAGCAAATCTGAAAGACATTACTGAAAAACTAAACAAGCAAGCTCTAAACAGCGACGAACTAAAAGAAGTCGGGCAGAAGTTTACCAAGTCTATAAAAGACTATCGATCCAAAGCTCAAATATATAAGCTAGCATTGGAAGACCTATTAACAATAAGCTGTAAAAGCGACACTACTGGCTTTCAAGCAACTTTACTTGATGCCAGGCAGCTTCGAGCTCAATTGGCTAGTAAAGCTACCGAAATTAAAGTTCTCTTGCCGGAATTAGCGGAAGCCTTGAGCGCTATCAAGTTGAAGCTTGTTAGTGCCACTGCTCCTACTGGTCAGGGAGCTCACTAATGGACCGCCCATATATAGGTGCTAGACAAACTTCGACCACGGACGGTCAATTACCACCTATTTCTACCCCCTTGCAGCCACCAAAACCGGAAATGATGCAGCCTATTCCCGTAAAAATCCAAGACGTAAGTAGCGGGGTGAATCCAAACAACCCTCCCCGTAGGGCTATAGACGGTATAAGTGCTGGTTCCGACAAGGAGCTTGAACAAGTCTTAAAAGACACCAGCCATAATATTAAAAACCCTGCGAGAGTCCCGGACAAGCAATTTAACCCAATGTTAAAAGCTAAACCGAAGAAAGACTGGCAGATAGCCCACTTCCTGCCAGCAATCATCGCTGTTTTAGTGGCCGGAACACTGGCCTACGCCGCGGTATACTCCTATAAACAGTCTGATTTACCGAAAGTACAAGACTTTACCAACCAAACGGGCAGCGCCTCGTTAACTCCACAGACTTTGGAAGATTTTTATCAGTCTGCAAGTTCTCAGCTCAATAGCTTGAATGACAACCAGGACTTTAACCCAACTGATTTAAGTGATGAAAAACTCGGCCTATGAGAATTACTAAGTTTGTGCACTCCTGCCTATTGATTGAAACAGCCACTAAAACAGTTTTGATTGATCCGGGAAAGTATAGCTGGGATAGTCATCTGCTAACCATTGGTAAAATTGAGCGCTTAGACTACATTGTAATTACTCACGAACATTCCGATCATTACCATCTGCCGTTTCTACAAGCTTTAATAAATCATTTCCCCCACTCAACCATCGTGACTAATAGTGACTTAGCTAAGAAAATTAGCAGTGAAGAAGTAAGGAATAAAATTATAAGTGGCAGTGAAGCCGGCATGCAAGTTTTTGAAGCTGACCATGAACCCTTACCAATGGGTATCCGGGTGCCTCTAAACATGGGCGTCCATATTGATGAGCAGTTTACGCATCCGGGAGACGCTGTCCACCTTTCGCACACACGTAATATACTCGCACTGCCGGTTTCTGCTCCGTGGATTAGCCTTAAGCAATCGCTTGAAGCAGTTCTTGTGCTAAAGCCGTCAAAGGTTATCCCGATTCATGATTGGCACTGGCATAAGCAGGCCCGCGAAGAGCAGTACGCTCTGGCTGAGCAATGGCTGCTGCCACACGGGATTAAATTTGTTGCACTCCAAAATGCTGTACCCGTAGAGCTCTAAACCCTTACAAATTCGTTTCTTAGCCATTCATCCAAACTTCCACCACCGCCCCCGCTCATTGCCACCACTAAATCTCCACCATCAAGATGCCCTTTAATTGTCTGGACCAGATCTTCGTCCAACTCCATGGGCTTGGCAACCTCCTGGAGCTCGGGACTCAGGTTCTTTATAAGTTCAGCAGGCTTTAGCACCGGTTGGTGCGGGTCCTCGCGTGACAAGTAGCTGGGGACCCAATATATAGCCGAAGCCCCTTCAAAAACATCCTTATGATCGTTTGCTGTGTAGTGCATGCGGCGGTTGGTTAGCGGTTCATAAATAATTACTATCTTTTGTGCGGTTTTAGCGGATATCTCCCCGGCTACACTCATACAACCCAGAATTTTTTCCGGTGTGTGGGCATAGTCGCTGTATAGATTATCGGCTATCTTCTCAAAACGCCTTGACAACCCCGGGAAGCGATTCAAAATTTTAATAAGTTTTTCTTCCGGTTCATTAGTCAGGTAGCCCAGGGCCTTAACTACCAAAAACGCATCACGGCGATTGAACAACCCTATTAACTTGAGCATTTCGATTCCTGGATCACTATAGGACTCTACGGCTAGCCTCTTGTCGTTAAACGAAAGACCAAGCTTCTCAGCATCTTGATCCCACAGCACAGTTCGCTCGCTTTGCTCTATAAAATCCCCAAACGCTTCGTTGTAATCACCCTGGGTGGGGTAAATTTCATGGTGGTCATAGGCAATACCAACTATTATCGACAGATAGGGGTGGAAAGATAAGAAATTACGGTCAAATTCATCGGCTTCATAAACAAAGTATTGACTGTCTGGTTCAAAATGTCCCATTTCACCGAAATTTATTTTAGCTCCCACTGAGTAGCTAAGCTTAATTCCTAGTTCCTTAAAGGCCCAGATAGTCATGGCGGTAGTAGTAGTTTTACCGTGAGTGCCAGAGATTGCTATAAGCTTAAGCTTTTTCTGCGATAAAATCTCATTCAACAAATCGTCCCTCTTGGAGGAACGTATATTACATTGCTTTGCGAATAAAAGTTCTGGATGGTTTGGGTTTGTTCTTGGGAGCGCAGAACTATAGACAAACCAATCTACAGGCTTAGCTTTATGCACCCTAGATATTGCTTCTTTAGTCTGCCCGATGTGAATATCATTGATTCCGTGAGCTTTCAAATAATCAATATACTGGCTGTTATGAATATCTGAACCACTAACTACATAGCCCGCTTGTTTAGCGATAAGAGCCAGCGGACCGATGCCCGTACCGCCGATACCGGAAAAATAAATATGCATACTGATAAGTTTAGGATTAAACGGTAGATGTGGCAATTCAAGAAATCGTAAGTGTTTTGACGCAGGGGCTAAACCGTGTAAACATAAGGGTAGTTATGAGTAGTTCTAGAGCTAAAACACTTAACAAGTTAAGTAATTTCAGCAATATCCCTCTCTGGGTACTAACAATAATTTTTATTGTTAGCGGTGTGTTCTCTGTTTACCAATTGCGACAGAATAATCAGGAGATGATAAAGTTACGCAACGCTGTATATGTGGCCGATGAAAAAGGCGGAAATATTGAACTTGCGCTAAGGAATCTACGGAGTTATGTATATTCACACATGAATACTAACCTATCTAGCGGGGGTAATGCCATTAAGCCGCCAATTCAGCTTAAGTACAGCTATGAGCGCTTGCAGGCTGGGGAAGCTGCGCGAGTGCAAACCGTTAATGAGCAGGTTTATACCGATGCCCAATCCTATTGCGAACGCCAAAATGCAGCTGACTTCTCCGGTCGCAATCGAATACCGTGCATTGAGAGCTATGTTACTACTCACGGGGCTAGACCTAACCCTGTTTCGACCTCGCTTTATCAATATGACTTTATAAGTCCAAGCTGGTCTCCGGATCTGGCTGGATGGAGCCTAGTATTTACGGGGGCAATCGGGCTAATGCTTGTAGCCAGCCTAGTATCAAATAGGCTTATTCGGGCTAAACTTAGCCCCTTGTGAGGTAGTTCAGCTTTTGATTAACGCCTAGTATTTGGTGTGGCGGGAGGAGTAGTTGGCTGGGTGGTGGTAGGCTGGGGGGTAGTCTCTTGGGTACTAGGTGTTTGTTGGTCACAGTTTGGACCCTTAGGATTTTGTTTCTCGAATGCCTTAATTGCTTCTACAACTTTTCCATCGCCACGGAGATTCTCCCAGAACGCGACTTGAGAACGGTTAATAACCATTTCGTCTAGTGGGGAGTGTAGTTGCTGACAACCTAGCTTAGTAAGTTGCGGGGTGCTTTGATTATTTTCGCCCTTTTGGTCAGTAAGAAAGTAGACTTGGTTTAAAACGATGTATTTATCATTTATGGCATTAATCTTACCGAAATATGTAGAGTAAGATACAGAGCCACTAGTTGCACCTCCGTTAAGAAAAACAGCCTGAAATTTAGAAGAGTCAATTCTTTTAGCTTCAGTGTTAAGTCCACCATTTAAACCTAAATAAAGAGAAGTAGCGGCCAGTAGTAGCGCACTTCCGACTATAACTATGAACAATTCGAGGCGAATTGTTCGGCCTGCCCAGTCTATGTGTTTTCGTCTGCGCGGCGGTTGATGCGCGGACTGGTGTGCCGAAGGGGCAGTTGTTTGATGTGAATTAGGCGGCATATTTACTCCTCTATTGTTACGGGGTATGAAATCCATTTTTTTTGTCTTCCACTTTAAATTACCATCTTATATTAACGCATATGCTTTTAGTGACGCAACCCCATAACGGGTCGTGACAGTAGCACCTCAGTAAAAAAGTTGTTGACAAGAGAAAACTGTCCAAGGTATTTTAGGGGTACATCACTAATCTAGAGGAGAGGGAATAAATGGCTTACAAGCATACTAATAGTAAGGGTGTTACATATCACTTAAACTCAAAGGCAGTTACGCTCCGTGGCGGAAAGTCACAGACAATTTACTACTTCAGCAAAGATCTAAGAGACGACACGGCAACAGACTTGCCAGACGACCGTAAGGTAGAAGAGAATCCACGAAATGGTTTCTTGACTCTAAAACGCAAAGACAAATAAAGCTCCAAGACACAACGCGCTAGAAATACCCGGTAAGGTTAATACCTCGCCGGGTATTTGTTAATTTACGCTTTCGAAAGGTCGCACTCACATCTATACTTTATAGGTAATGAATAGATGGCTTAATCGCGCTAATCAGCGTATCTCTTTGACCGGTGCAGCTGTTCTTCTTGTGGTAGCGACACTTTTCGGACAACTACTTGGTTTTATGCGTGTCCAGGTCATCAATGGTAACTTCAACAGCGTGGGCAACATAAACACTGATGCCTATTTTGCTGCTTTTAAAATCCCGGACTTCTTTTTTTACTCAATTGCCGCCGGAGCGCTAGGTGTTGCCTTTATGCCATTTTTGGCTGACAAATTAGCTAGAGGAGATCGTAAGTCGGTCTGGAGCTTAACATCAAGCTTACTCAACTTACTCGGCATCATGATGGCAGTCGTCGGGGTCATTTTATTTGTTTTTGCCGAACCGCTCTTGAAATTAGTCGTAAGTGGCAATCTAGGACCCGAACAGATGGATGAGGCGGTGACAATTATGCGTATAGTGGCTTTTAACCCCCTACTATTTACCATTTCGGGCATACTAACTAGCCTTCAGCAAACTTTCGGGCGGTTCTTTTTCTATGCATTGGCTCCGATTATTTATAACTGCAGCATAATTGCTAGCGTCTACATCTTTAAAGATAACATCGGTCTTGTCGGGCTTGGGTATGGTGCACTGGCAGGAGCTATTTTACAACTTTTGGTAGTACTTTTTGGCCTTACCGGAATGCGGTTCCGTTATACCCCTTCTATAACCTGGCAAAGTTTGGATTTCCGCAGAATGCTAAAACAGCTGCCTCCTCGTTCTGTCGACCAAGGCATCGACTCAATTAACAGTATTGTTGAGACTAATAGGGCTAGCACTTTAGGAAGGGGTGCTATTACCTTTTATGAAAATGCCTACACCCTGCACTTAGTGCCTATTTTACTGCTTGGTAATACTATTGCTACGGCAGCATTCCCAAGGTTGAACGAGCGGCTTGCCCAAGGCCGGCCGGATTTGTTCCGCAGGGACTTTCTAACAGTACTCCGGGTTATGATATGGATTATTCTGCCTCTGGCCGTGATTACTTTCTTCGCCAGAGCATATTTGGCTCGATTAATCTTTAAGAACATAGCCCCTGACATTGCCTTAATCTTAGGTTTTTTTGTGGGTGCCATTATATTTCGTACGATTTATGCCATAATCTCTCGCTACTTCTATGCATATAAGGACACCAGGACCCCGCTATTCGTTTCTTTATTCGCTATAGCTCTAAACATTTACCTAGCGTTTACCCTGTCCAGGCCAAGCTCATACGGCTTAACAGGCCTAGCAATGGCGCAGTCAATAGTCGCCGCCTTTGAAGTGGTAGTATTGGTACTGCTAATTTACATTAGGGATAGGCAAATGTTTTCGGCGGACTTCTGGAGCGGAGTAATAAGAACAATATCTGTTACCGGGTTTACGGTTCTAACTACTTACATCATGGTATCGATGGTTCCTCTCCTGGCTACCGACAAGGGTTTCGTCACCCTAGGCGCTAAGCTACTGGCTATAGTTGTTCCAACCCTAGCGGTTCATTTTGCCGTGTCGTCTCTTTTTGGCCTCGAGGAAGTCCGACCTGTTACAAGGAAGATTAAGCAAATTATCCTTAAGCCCGTCCGCATCCAGTGAGAACTTCGCACCGCACCAGCCACTCGACCGGCACAGTCGGCTGCTCTGCTAGTGCTTCTGGCGCATCTCTGTGTCGAAAACTCCGGTGCTCACTCACCGTATATTAAATACTAAAAATAACCTCTGTTATAATCTGTTAGATGACTCAGGAGCAAATTCGCAATTTTTGCATAATTGCCCATATTGACCACGGTAAGTCGACGCTTGCTGACAGATTGCTTGAATTGACGGGCACGGTTGAAAAACGACAAATGAAAGCCCAAATATTAGACCGGATGGACTTGGAGCAAGAGAGAGGCATCACTATCAAACTTGCGCCAGTTAGGATGGCTTACAAAGGCTACGAACTGAACCTGATTGATACACCCGGGCACGTAGACTTTAGCTATGAGGTAAGTCGATCACTAGAAGCTGTAGAGGGCGCAATACTTGTAGTTGATGCCACCCAGGGTGTACAGGCACAGACGCTGGCTAACGTTTACTTGGCACTTGCAGCGAACCTGAAAATCATCCCTGTGCTTAATAAGATTGATCTGCCAGCAGCCGATGTTGAACGAGTAGGTAAAGAAGTAACTAGCTTGTTGGGCGGTAAGCCGGAAGATATTTTACACGTTAGTGCAAAAACTGGAGCGGGCGTGGAGGAGATACTTAAATCTATGATCGAAGATGTACCTCCGCCGGAAGGCAGCGCAATGGCTGCCAGTCGGGCACTGATCTTCGACAGTTACTACGATGACTACAGGGGAGTAATTCTATATGTTCGAGTGGTTGACGGGGGTATTTCGAATGGTAACTCCATAAAGATGCTAGCCACTAATGCCACCGGTGTGGCGCTTGAAGTAGGTGCTCTTCGACCTGATATGACACCTTTGCACAAGCTGGATGCGGGTGAAATTGGCTATATAGTCACTAACTTAAAGAGCACGAGGGAAGCCAAAGTTGGTGACACAGTTACCTTGAGCGATAACCCGGCAATTCAGCAATTACCTGGCTACAAAGACGTTAGACCATTTGTATACGCTGGTTTTTTTCCCGATAGTAACGAAAACTACCAGACTCTAAAAGACGCTATCGAAAAACTAGCTCTAAGTGATTCTGCTTTGCAATATGTTCCAGAAAATTCAATGGTACTAGGTTTTGGGTTAAGGCTCGGGTTTCTAGGTCTGCTTCATATGGATATAGTTCGCGAGAGACTAGAGCGGGAGTATGGTTTAGAGCTAATTATTACTAACCCTTCCACCGATTACCTAGTTACTCTGACGTCTGGCCAAGAAATTTCTATTCGCTCAGCAGCGGAGCTCCCAGACGCTGGCCAAGTGGCTCAAATTAAGGAGCCGTGGATTAAGGGCGAGATAGTTTGCCCCATTTTATATGTAGGCTCAGTTTTAAACTTAATCGTAAGTTCACGAGGCCTCCAGAAACATATCAGCTACGTTGATGCACAATTGGCAGTTATAGATTTCGAAGCACCTCTTGCCAATCTTTTAACCGACTTTTATGATCAACTTAAAAGCGCCACAAGTGGCTACGGCTCTTTCAATTATGAACTGCAAGATTACCGCGCCGAAGATTTAGTGCGACTTGACTTCTACATAGCCACAGACAAAGTCGATGCTCTATCAGTAATGGTGCATAGAATCGAATCCGAAAAAGTAGCCAGAAGCACTGTCAAAAAACTTAAAGACGTTATCCCTAGGCAGCAGTTCAAGGTTAGCTTACAGGCAGCTATAGGTGGAAAATTTATTTCTCGCGAAGACATTAGTGCGTTTCGTAAAGATGTTACAACCGAGCTTTACGGCGGAGACGTGTCACGAAAGAAAAAGGTCTTAGCTAAACAAAAAAAAGGCAAGGAGCGAATGAAACGCTTTGGAAAAGTAGATATCCCAGCGGAGGCTTTCGCTGTCATGTTGCGTAGGGACTAAAAAATCTCAGCAGACTGCTAAACTATTAGCATGGGAAAATTGGGTCAACAGGAGGACTTAGTATTATACGAGCCACCCCAAAGCATCTTGGAGGCGCTTCCCAAGGTCCGGTTACGTGCCCTTGTCGGCCCGAGCGGAAGCGGCAAGAGTACCATAATAGATATTTTGCAAAAAAAGTGGCCCACTAAGTATGCACAGGTAGTGGGTGATACTACCCGTCGCCCACGTAAGGGGGAAGTAGATGGTGCTACTTACAACTTCCGGGCTGAGGAAGAGATGATACATGACTTACATGCCAGACGGTTCCTACAGGTCGTGCCAGGTTCGATGGGTAATTTCTACGCTACTCGCCCAGAGCAGTATCCTGCTAACAAGTTTGCGATTATGGCTATACAGGCACGAGTAATGGAAAAATTCCAGAAGCTGAGATTTAAAGATATCAAATGGTTGCTGATAGTACCCTGTAGCGATAAAGACTGGCTGCGTTGGCAAGAATCCAATGCTCAAAGTGTGCAAGACAGAAAAGAGCGTGAAGCAGAAGCTATAGACTCTTATGCTCGTTCTCTTAGTAACCCTAATACTTACTACATTCTCAACGATACGCCCGAAAACGCGGCCAGAAGAATAGTACAGGTTGATAGTAACCGTAGGCCCGACAATGAAATTTTGGCAAAACAAACGGCCATCTGTAATCTAGAAGCGCTTAAGGCTCGGCTTGCACTAACGCATCGGGATAATGAATAATAGGTCAATGCAAACAAACGGGCTTCAACGCTATAAGGAATTTAAATTTGCGTTAGCAAGCTACAGGATATCCGAACGTGCTAAAAGTGAAATTACTGACTTACGGTTAGTACTATTAATTGCTCCAACATCGGGGGGTCGCAATACCATAATCCGTCGTTTACTTACCGATGGCGGATATCACTACATTGTCTCTGACACTACCCGCAAACCGCGAATTAACGATGGAATTCTTGAACAAAATGGCAGAGAGTATTGGTTTAGGACAGAGGAAGAAATGCTAGCAGATCTTCAAACCGGTGAATATCTGGAGGCTGAGCTTATACACGGCCAGCAAGTGTCAGGCATCAGTATTCGTGAGTTAAAAAAAGCAAAGAAGCAAAACAAAATTGGAATTACCGATATTGACCTTGACGGTGTCCATAACGTTATAAAAGTTAAACCCGATACTATTATAATCATGATTTTGCCGCCAAGTTTTGATGAATGGCAGAGAAGGATAGCTCGAAGGGGGCATATGAGCGGGCAGGAGTATATAAGAAGACTTCAAACAGCCGACAAGATATTCTCTGACGGCATTAAGAACAACTTTTACCACTTCCTTATATCGGAAAATGTAGAACAATCAGCTTCAATTATCAATTCAATAGTCGAGGGTGGGCGTAATCCCCACCAAGATCGAGGCCGCTCTTTACTGAGCCAACTTCAAAGTCATTTACAAGAAAAACTCCTTGAACCCAGTAAATAATTTGGCACTCTTGACACAGGAGTGCTAAAAACTCTAAAATAGTAGCAACTAGCAGTAAGCTAGAGCGAGTGCTAAATGACCGATAGACAATCTAAAATTCTTCAAGCTATCGTAGAGCAATATGCAGAGGTAGCAAGTCCAGTTGGCAGTAGTTTACTAGCCAAGGTTTTTGATGTTTCAAGTGCAACCGTAAGGGCGGACATGGCAGAATTGGAGAAACTGGGTTTTATAACTCAACCACATACAAGTGCTGGCCGAATACCAACCGATGCAGGTTATCGACACTATGTTAACCAATTGGCGGGAGCTAGTTTAATAGAACCCTTAAACGAGCGTCGGGCACAACGAGCGCTTTCGGCTCGCGTGAGCGGTGGCGGACTTCCCGAAAATACCATTCGTAACACTGTCGATACTCTAGTCGAACTAACCCACAATTTAGGTATGGCAACCATAGGCGATCAGCTTTATATGAGCGGGTTGTCCAACCTTTTTGGGCAGCCAGACTTTATGAGAGCCAATCAGGTTCGTGAAGTAGCCAGGCTTTTAGATAACTTACAACCTTGGTTGCATGAAACTGCACCTAATGAACCACTCAGCGTTTATATCGGCCGGGAAAATCCCATAGGCCGAGGAGCAGGTTGCAGTCTTATTATCAGCCGTTTTCGTAGTCCCTTTTCCGATAGAAGCTACATAGGAGTGCTTGGCCCAACTAGGCAGAGCTACAGGAGCGTGATGGATTTAGTAGAACGTGCAGGGCGAACCTTGGAGGAGGCACTTTATGTCTAAAAGCCCTAAAAAACTATCTGTCGCCCAACTCGAGAAGCAGGTTTCAGAGCTTACCGATGCCCTACAACGCGAACGTGCTGATGCCATTAATGTTAGACGTCGCGCCGAGCAGGAACGCGAAAAGCTAGCTGATTTTTATAAAGCAATGATAGTTCAGAAACTACTTCCGGCGATTGATAATCTCGAGCGGGCACTAAAACACGCTCCTAAGGATCTAGCAAAACATGAATACGTTAAGGGTGTTCAAAGCGTGGCCGAGCAATTTGAAAAAGTATTCGCCGATATTGGAGTTAAAAGGGTCAAGTCAGTAGGTGAGGAGTTTGATCCGCGTTATCATGAAGCAATAAGCATAGAAGACGATGGTGGCGAGCTCGAACTCGTTTCCGAAGAACTCGCACCCGGCTATAGAATTGAGGATGAAGTAATCCGTCACGCTATGGTTAGAGTAAAAAAGGACAAAAAATGATGAAGGTGAAATTATTAACCCAGACCGGGATCACGACACTAGAATTAACTGAAAGCAAGGAGGAATAATTATGGGAAGAATAATAGGTATTGATTTAGGAACAACCAACTCAGCTATGGCTGTTATGCAGTCGGGTAAGCCGGAGATAATTAGTAGCAGCGAAGGAAACCGAACTACTCCCAGCGTTGTCGCCATTAATAAAAATGGTGAACGCCTTGTGGGGCAAGTAGCAAATCGCCAGAGAGTAACCAACCCTACTAACACGATTTTTGGCGTAAAGCGGCTTGTTGGTCGCAAATTTGATGATAAGGAAGTCCAAAAAGATATTGAGCTGATGCCATACAAAATGGTTAAAGCAGGCACCGGCGTAAAAGTTGAAATGGCCGGAAAAGAGTACAGCCCTGAAGAGGTTAGCGGCATGATTTTATCGAAACTCAAAGCCGATGCTGAAGCTTTCCTGGGTGAGCCTGTTACGGAAGCAGTAATAACTGTACCTGCATACTTTAACGACTCTCAACGTCAAGCCACCAAAGACGCTGGTAAGATTGCCGGACTTGAGGTAAAGCGAATTATTAACGAACCTACTGCCGCTGCTCTTTCGTATGGGCTAGAGAAGTCAAAAGAGGAAAAAATTGCCGTTTACGACCTTGGTGGAGGTACTTTTGATATCTCAATCTTGCAGCTTGGGGACGGTGTATTTGAAGTACTATCTACCAATGGAGACACTCATCTTGGTGGTGAAGATTTTGATATGCGCATAGTCAATCATTTCGTTGATGAGTTTAAGAAAGTTTCTGGCATTGATGTTAAGGGCGATAAGGCTGCGATGCAACGCCTAAAAGAGGAAGCCGAGAAGGCCAAAAAAGAGCTATCAACAACTGAAGTTGCCGACGTTAATTTGCCATTTCTAACAGCGGATGCTGATGGGCCCAAACACTTCGAGCACAAATTAACAAGGTCGAAGTTGGTGGAGCTAGTCCAGGACTTGATTGATAAAACGGAAGAACCGGTGAAGAAGGCTCTAAAAGATGCCAGCTTGGCACCCTCCGACATTAATGAAATTGTCCTGGTAGGGGGGATGACCCGTATGCCGGCGGTTGTGGATAAAGTAAAAAAGGTGTTTGGCAAGGACCCTATGCAAGGTGTAAATCCAGACGAAGTTGTGGCCGTCGGAGCCGCCATCCAAGCCGGGGTGCTGCAAGGCGATGTTAAGGACGTGTTGCTCCTTGATGTTACGCCGCTTTCCTTAGGAATTGAAACTCTAGGCAGCGTTACGACTAAGTTAATAGAGCGCAATACCACAGTACCTACTAGCAAAAGCGAAACATTCTCTACAGCAGCCGATAACCAAAATAGCGTGGAGATTCATGTGCTGCAAGGCGAACGCGAGATGGCTTCTGATAATAAGAGTCTGGGACGGTTCATTCTTGACGGAATTCCACCGGCCCCTCGCGGAGTACCTCAGGTTGAGGTTAGCTTCAATATTGACGCCAACGGTATCCTGAGCGTTTCAGCAAAAGATAAAGGAACCGGCAAAGAGCAAAGCATTACCATCAGCGGTAGCGGTAACTTGAGCAAAGAGGACGTAGAAAAAGCCGCCAAAGAAGCCGAAACGCACGCCGAAGAAGATAAAAAGAAACGCGGTGCCGCGGAAACTAAAAACCAGCTAGAGAATGCTATTTACCAAGCAGAAAAAATGAAAGCCGACTATGCAGACAAGTTATCTGATGAAGATTCGAAATCCTTAGACGGTGCAATTGCCGAGGCTAAGAAATTTATAGAATCAACAGATAAGGACGAACTGGAAAAGGCTGTTAAAGACCTCAATGACCGCATAATGCCAATCGGCGCCAAGATGTATGAACATACTCAAAAAGAAGATAAGTCTGGCGCTGATGAGGCAAAGCCCGACGACCCAAAAACAGAAGCCGGTAAGGACGGCCCGATTGAAGGCGAAGTGGTAGATTCTCCAGTCGATGAAGGTCAAGAAAACAAAGACAAGCAAGAAGGCTAAATGAAGCCTGCAACCATATTGCGCTATATTTTATTACCGGTAGTAGTTTTTACTGTCGGTGCTAAGGCTGGAGTTGAATATGCTAAGCATATATATGTGAGTCGAGATCGTGAGTTCATAGAAGGTAAAGTAATTACAAAAAATGGCTAAGGGTGATTACTATGAAATATTAGGGGTTGCTAAGTCCGCATCAGCGGATGAAATTAAAAAAGCTTTCCGCCGGTTGGCAGTTAAACACCACCCCGACCGTGGTGGTGATGAACTAAAGTTTAAGGAAGTAACTGAAGCCTACGAGGTTTTAAAGGATGTTGAAAAACGTAAGCGCTATGACCAATTCGGTCATGCCGGAGTTGGTTCGGGGGCTTCAGGCGGCAACCCGTTCGGCGGATTTGGTCAGGGAGAAGAAATACATTTTGACTTCGGTGACCTAGGGCTTGGTGACATTTTTGGTAGTTTTTTTGGCGGTGGAGCCAGTGGCCAACGAGGGCGCCGGCAGAATCGCGGTCGCGATGTAGAGACCGATATTGAGATTAACTTTGAGCAGGCGGTCTTTGGAACAGAAGAGAATTTACGCTTAAATTTAAGCGACACATGCGAACACTGCAAAGGAACCACTGTTGAACCCGGACACGAACTCAAGAATTGCGAGGAGTGTAAAGGCTCGGGGCAAGTCAGCCGAGTAACACGAACTATATTCGGTAATATACAGCAAGCCACTACTTGTCCCAAGTGTGCAGGGCGCGGCAAAATTCCCGAAAAAATATGCAGTGTATGTCACGGTATGGGCACACGGCAAGCTCAGCAAACGGTTAAATTAAAAATACCGGCCGGGATTGATGACGGGGCTACCATTCGCCTTCGTGAACACGGAGAAGCCATTGCTCATGGCGCTAAAGGAGACCTCTACGTTAACATTCGTGTAAAGCCCCACAAGAAATTTACTCGTGAAGGTGAGCTAATTCTTTCTAGTGAGCATGTCAATATGGTTGATGCTGCATTGGGTACCGAAATAGAAGTGGATACCGTAGATGGTCCGGTGGGCATGAAGGTACCTATTGGCACACAGAGCGGGACGGACTTTAAATTATCAGGCCACGGCGTCCCACGTCTGCGAGGTGGTGCCAGGGGCTCTCATATTGTGACCATAGTCGTGGATACCCCCGCCAAACTTACAGCTAAGCAAAAAGAATTGCTTCAGCAGTTCAATAAAGACAGAGGTGGCAAGAGGAGTATTTTTCGTTAGGGTCTTTACAAAAAAATAAAAGCAGTAGCATAATAATCAATGATGCAATCGCAAAATAAAAAAATTGCCGAACAAGGATTCATCCCTATGATGATTTTACTCATGGCTATACTCGTGGGTATCGTAGTCTTTGTTTATATGAGGGTAGAACGCGTGGGCTAATATTTCTTTAGAAAAAAAACAAAAATGAAAATACTTTTGGTAAACAACCACACACAGCATATGAATAGCCTAAAAACGGCTCTAAGGGGGCATGAAGTGGATGTTCAGTTATATGAGCCGGGAATAGAGTTCCGCCATCAAGGAAAAGACTTGATTATTTTATCAGGCGGCGGCGGCGAAGGGTTGGAGATCGATGACAAGTATAAGAAAGGAAAACTTTGGTACGAAGACCAGATGGATTTTGTCCTTAAGGCCAACAAACCTCTCTTGGGAATTTGTATGGGATTTGAAGTTATTTGCCGCGCCCATGGCTCAGATGTGCCTAAGATGCCTAAACTTCTGCTTGAACAGGTTACCTTCAACACTACCGCAAAAGGCCAGTCGTTGCTAGATGAAAAGCATCTTTCCCAGTTTGAGGCTCATCAATGGCGCGTCGTTAAAAATCCTAAAGACTTTGATGTACTGGCATATTCTCAGCACGGAATTGAGGTAATCAAACACCGGAAAAAACCGATTTTAGCTACTCAGTTTCATCCGGAAAAAACCGGGGGCACCCTAACTATAAAGTCCTTAATGGCTAAGCTAGTATAGGATTAACTATACTTGCTTTATTGATATAATAATGGTATAGTTATCTACAATTATTGTAAATTAACCAAGGACTGCAACTATGGCTAGCCCTAAAACACTTATCGGACGTGTCGAGAAGATTCATCTTCCGGTACTTGGCGTTAAATATGTACCAGCAAAGATTGATACTGGCGCAGATTTTAGCGCAATTTGGGCTTCCCGCCTAGTTGAGAAAGCTGACGGTCTTCATGTAGTTTTTTTTGGCAAAAGCTCTAGTTTTTATAGTGGAGAAGCAGTAGTTTTTGCAAAAAATGAATATGAACAGACTATCATCAGCAATTCATTTGGACACCGACAGAAAAGGTATAAAATTAAGCTCAAGGTTAAAGTTAAAGGACGGCAAATTATCTCTGGCTTTACTCTTGCCGATCGTTCTCAAAAACTTTATCCAATCTTGTTGGGGCGTTCAATACTAAGAGGAAAATTTTTAGTCGACGTCGCCAAGGGCAGCCCCATGCACCTGGAAGAGAAAGACCGTAAACTTGAAATGATCGAAGAACTGACATTGATTGGAAAGGCAGTTAAAAAATGAATATCGTTATTTTATCTAAGGGTTCGGCGAATTACACTACTAAACGACTAAAAGAAGTAGCTGTTGAGCGTGGCCACCGAGTACGAATTGTTAACTACGGTCAGTGCTATATGGCTGTTGAAAAAGGCAACCCCGTTGTTTATTACGAGGGTGAGAAGCTTAGTGATATCGATGCCATAATTCCTCGCATAGCACAGAGCTATACAAAATACGGCTCAGCGGTAGTCAGACAGTTTGAAATGCAAGGTGTTTACACTACTGCAAGCTCAATTGCCATTGTTAGGTCCCGGGACAAGCTTCGTGCTTATCAGCTTATGGCTAAAGCCGGTGTGGGAGTCCCAAAGACAGTTTTTGCCCTTGAGACGGCTAATTTCGAGGACGTTTTAGATCTTGTTGGCGGCGCTCCTGCAATCATCAAAGTTGCCAGAGGGACTCATGGAAATGGAGTCGTACTGGCCGAAACACGCAAAGCAGCAAAAGCAGTTATGCAAGCATTTTATGTAGAGGGCGTGAGCTTCTTAGTGCAGGAATATGTCGAAGAATCTGCCGGAACCGATATAAGGGCATTGGTGGTGGGGGGCCGGGTTGTTGCTAGCATTAAAAGGCAAAGCTTGGACGATGACTTTCGGTCTAATACGCACCAAGGCGGAATAGGCAAAGCAGTTAAATTAACCGAGGAAGAAGAGAAAACAGCTATTAAAGCAGCAAAGGCCATGGGCCTTCCTATTTGTGGTGTCGACATGATGCGTTCCAATCGTGGGCCGCTTGTCTTAGAAATTAATTCTTCGGCTAGTATAAAAACGCCTGAGTTAGTGACAAAGCGCGACGTGGCCGAAAAAATTATTGAGTATGTAGAGCATAACGCCACACAAAGGCCCCGCAAAGATAAAGTGGGCGCTTAAATAAGTTAAGCTAAGACGAGCCTGCTTAATCCCCGACAAAACACTATTGGAATGCTTTTTATTGTAGTTCTCTAGTAGAATTAAGATAGAGTGAAATATCTGCGGTTCGTTATTATTGGCTTAGTGTTGACTCTTCCTATTGTTACCATCTATTTATCTGGATCAAAGTATTTTTCGTGTCAAGTATTTTACAGACCTGACGTTACTATCCAGACACCTGTGCGACCAATAACGGCTGAAGCTGCTCGGAGCCCAGCCGAGCACGAAAAAGGGCTGAGTGGCCGTGAGTGCATAGGCCGCAACAAGGCAATGTTATTTTTTCACCAAGAGCCTGGTCAGTTTGCTTACTGGATGAAAGACATGAAGTTTTCGATTGATATTCTTTGGATTGGTGCTGATAAAAAGGTAGTCAAGCTAAAAACTCATGTCTCTCCGGATACATTTCCCAACAAATTCACCAATGATGAGCCCGCAATGTATGTGCTTGAGCTTGGTGCTGGCGAGGCCGCAAGGCTAGGCCTTACTAAGGGCACGCAGATAAATTTTTAATATATAGCTCATGCTAAAATTAGCTAATGACTGACTTTATTCTCGGAGTTCTAATACTTGCTCCACTAGCACTTACCTTTTTTTTAAAGAGCAATGCCGGGCTTGGTTTTATGGCTCTTTGCACGGGGTTTGTGCTGAGCACTTCTGTTGTTGGGGATTTAAAACAACTACTTAACCAGATGGATTTGACTGTTACGGAGTCTAGTCTTGCAATAACTATTATCGTCTTGCCCTTTCTTCTAACATTGCTTCTAGTGCGCAGCTCATCTAAAAAGGGTATTTTTTTCATTCTACAACTAACCGCCGCCATTTGCGCCGGGGGTCTACTGGCTCTTTCAATAAGCCCGCTAATTCCAGCATCATTAGAGTTTAATTTAAAATCTTCTAGTGTCTGGGACGTGCTCCAAGGTGCCCAAGCCGCTGTAATAGGGCTTGGTGCTCTATTTAGCTTCCTGGTGATTTGGCTGGGCGGATTCCAGCATAATCGCAAAAAAAAGCACTAATAATTAATTAATATTTAAACACTTAGATGCTGCGTATAGCGGATTTAGTATTAATAAGCATGGGCTTGGAAGAGCAGTGCCGGTTCGACAAAGTCGAGTCCCGATTAATTCGGGAAAGCACCATAAGATACCCTGGAAGAGTGTCTCATAATGCGTGGCCGTTTATCGGCTCTGCATAGCATCTAGCAGAACGGCCATTACCATCCAGGCTCGCTCATCAAGAACATCTATCGCCCCTTCGTCTAAGTGAAGGGCGTAATGATCCCGAATGGTTGTAATCTTTGTGTACTCTCCTACAATCTTATCGCCGGACTTTACAGAAAAATGGAATTTAAGAGGGAAGGGCATAATCTCAGAGATAAAAGGAATAAATTCCCAGGCTCTCCTGGCGATTGCTATAGCAGGGCTTTTCTCGCTGATTGTAAACACAGTAGCTTTCATTTGTTTATCGTAGATAGTCCACGAACTTACCAGCAATGACTTTTTAAACTCCTTTTTTAATACTGCCAGTGGTTTCTGGTTATCATCAAATACATCAAAAGTCGGGCTAAGGTCCATTATTGAGCGAGCTTTAGATGCCACGAGAACTTGAGTCTGGGTTTCATCTCTAAAAATAGTGAACTGCTCTCGAAGAGCCAATCTTTTTTGCTTAGCGTAGCCGCAAACTTTTTGTTCTAAATCCTCATCCTTTAAAATCACATATTCATTAGCGAGCATGGTGATTTTTTGGTGTACTTCAAATAGCTTCGTCATGTCCTCTAGTGTAACACCGCCAAAAAAGCGCCAAGTGTTATTTTCGCTTTTGTTTTCTGGGTTTGTCTGGTCGAATAAAGCGGTGATATCCAAGGTACAGGGCCACGGCTAACCCAACCGTAACCACACCAAAGGTGTATTTACTATCTTCCGAGGCAAAACTTTTCCCTATGCTATAAATCAATGTAAATAAACCACCAAGCATTATGCCGTCCGCTATAATTTTTATCTTTTTTTCAAATATCAAACTTACAGCCAGCAAAAGTACTGCAGCCGCAAGAGTAATAATTGATACGTTCCTGCTGTAGGGCTTCATTGCTTTTGAGTGCTGCTCAATCTCTTTGTTGAATTGTTTTTGTTTTGCTTCTTCCTCCGTACTTGGTTTTTCGGCGTAGCTATAGCCATTTTGCCATTCGGGCGCCTTAGGCGCTTCATAAAATGTGCTAATGCCAACTCCAACAAAAATAGCTATTAGAAAACCCAGAAAAAACGTGTAGATAACTTTTAGTATTTTATTATCTTCCATCTTAGCTATTAAGTGTATGCCTGGTGGCTTAGTGATTCAATAGGAATAAAGTCTGAAGGTGTTGCGGTTTTACTAGACCCGGATTCACTTGTGGTATAAACCCCTGTTTTGGTATTATTAGTAAGCTCCACAAAAACAAAAATGAACTATAAAAAATTTGCTCCTCGGTTTTTTCTATTCCTATTTACCGGTTGCCTTGCTACTGGTGTAGTTTTTCTTGGATTCTATGAAAACCCAGCCTTAGCTCCTAAAGAACCCACCCATGCAGTAGTCAACAATGGCCCTATAAGCCTTAGCAATGAAAACTCTGACGATAAGGATAGAGCTCAATCAGGCTCAAGCCAACTCATAAATACGCCAATTTATAATTCAACCCCCCAGCTACCTTTTTCTGACTTTTCTGCTCCCCAGCGGCCTAAAACAACTGTTATTAATAATCAAGAGCAGCCTGTAAGAATCTACACCCCACAACTAGTGCCCAATGATCCGTTGGCCTCTCAGTGGTGGGAAAGCAACAGTCGCCTTCGTGAAGCTTGGGACATTCCTCCGGGCAACAACCCAACTCTCCTGGCCATAATTGATACAGGATTTGGCCTTAACCACGAAGAATTCAATAATCGTTGGTATTCCAATTCAGGCGAATCTGGCAGTACGGTTGCCCAGCAGCCATCCACCCTAAATTGTACCGACCGGGGGCTAGCTGTTAGTGCCAGCTGCAATTTAATTGACGACAATGGGGACGCGGTTGTTGACAATGAGACGGGGGCTGCAAACTACCAAAATCCTTCCCGCTTAAACTGCACAGACCAGTCAAAACCCATAACCCGGGACTGCAACCGGGTGGACGATGACGGCAACGGCTATATTGACGACTATCGGGGCTGGGATTTTATTAACTTCGATAACTCAGCCCAAGCAGGAGAGTTAAATCCAGGTGGCACGGGAATTTGGCACGGCACTGCGGTTGCCGGAGTAGCGGCTGCGACGGGAAATAATTCTAAGGGCATAGCAGGAGCAGACTGGAACACTAAAATTTTACCTATTCAAGCGCTTGATGATGATTCATACGGTGATACGTTAAGTGTTGGAAGGGCAATTCTATATGCCGCCGCCCAAGGGGCGGATGTAATAAGCCTTAGCCTTGGCAGTGATTTACCAGATGATTATGTAAGGCAAGCCGTAGAGACTGCAACAGCATCGGGCAGTGTGGTTGTGGCAGCTAGCGGTAACGGGGGTTGTGGGTGTATGGTCTATCCTGCTAACTATCCCGAAGTTGTTGCCGTAGGAGCGTTGGGTACGGATAATCAACCGGCTAGTTTTAGCTCGTGGGGTTCAAATTTAGACATTTTAGCTCCCGGGACTCAGTTTACCGCGCCCAGCTGGTCGGCTGCACAGCCCACTAATGCTTATGTTTCCGGTATCAACGGTACCTCCTTTGCTACTCCATTAATAAGCGGCGTACTTACACGCTTAGCCGGGCGTCAGCCAACTGCTACGCCATTGCAGCTAATAGCAGCTCTAACAGAAAATGTTAATCGACTAGGACTACCCGTTACCACCCCTCATGATTCCAAGCTTGGTTACGGTAAACTAGACAGCTTTAAAGCTTTGCAAAGAATGGTATCTGCTCAAAGCTCAAGCCAATCCTACGGCTTTAACCCAGTTAGCAAGGGTGATTTTTATCGTTTTTCAAGAAGTGAGGTAGTTAATTCACAAGTTGTTCAGGCCTGCGAAAACGGAGCAGTTGGGACTACGCCGCTTTATGAATTCTATAAAGCCGGTTCAACTTTTTTCAGCATCAGCAAAATTGAGCTTAGAAAAGCACAGAATGCCGGCTATGCAACAGGCACAACCATGGGTTCGGCCTGTCTTCAGCAGCCCCATGATACACCCGGTAGTGTAAGGGCAATAAATCTTTTTAAAGAATTTCGCAATTTAGACAAAGCTGTTCAGTAAAGCATGTTCATATAAAAATCAAAACAAGCGATGTAAGCAGCCTTTGCTAAGCAATCAGCTTAATCCTAATCACCCATAAACAGCAATAAATACGGGCGTATTGTCGTGCAAAATTGTTCCGATAGTTGAAACTTGGAGGGCCCAGTGGGATTCGAACCCACGACACGTGGCTTAAAAGGCCACTGCTCTAACCGACTGAGCTATGGGCCCTCGTCAAAGCGAACGCTTCTACGCTTCGCTTTGGTAATTTTACCAAAGCTTAGCCTTAAGCTACGCTTTTCCTCTCAGTTTTCCAAGCAGTCGAGTCGGCAAAGCCGCTCCTTGGCTTGAAAAACTGGTTTAGAAAAATTAACCGGTAAGCGCAAAAATCTGGATGTCCTAGCAATGAAATTAACTTCTTAGATTATGCTTATTTAAAGGGAAAAGTCAACCGCTAGCAATTAATCTTTTGACAACTTTATGCCATGATAATTTCAAATGAGGCGAGGTTTTCGGCGGACAACGCTAATAATTACATTTTGCATTGCTGTTTTGACTGGAATTGGTTTGTCGCGGAAAGTGAGTCTAGATACCGGACTTTGGCTAATAGTTTTATTGCCAAGCGTTATTTTACTAAAACGTAAAAACACCACTGCCTTAATTTTGGCGATTATTTTGGGTTTAGCACTTGGTCTGTGGAGAGGGTCTATCTATATGCAGAAGCTCCAGGACATAAAGTTGCTGAGCGGTCAGAAAGTAGTCATCGAAGCCACAGCTCTGGCAGACTCAGTATATGGTTATAGATATCAGATGGAATTTAATGCAGCCAGCGTTACGCTACTGGAGCCAAACCAAAAGTCACTTGCCGGCAGCATCAAGGTCAGTGGGTTCGGTGCACCTATGGTTTACAGGGGAGACAGGGTAAAGGTAGAGGGCAAGCTTTATCCTATGCGCGGCTCTAACCAAGCCCGAATAGCCTACGCTAAGCTAACACGGGTTGGGGCGGATAGCAGCTGGATTAACTCGTTAACCAGAAAATTTGGCGCTGGCGTACGTAATGCCTTGCCAGAGCCTGCTTCATCCCTGGGTTTGGGAATACTTATTGGGCAGAGAAATGGCCTGCCCAAAGAAATTACGGAACAACTCACCATTGTGGGGCTGGTGCATATTGTAGCTGTTTCGGGTTATAACGTGACTATCTTATCCCGTGCAGTAGCTCGGTTAAGACTTGGGTCTAAATATCAAAGACTAATGTTGTCGCTGTTTTTAATTAGCCTATTCGTTTTAGTAACCGGCTTTAGCGCTTCGATTGTCCGGGCGGCGATAGTAGCAGGGCTGAGTCTGATTGCTTGGTATTTTGGTCGAAGAATTAGCGGGGTTACCCTAATTGCCTTTACTGCGGCCCTGACAGGTTTGGTTAAACCCTTTTACGTTTGGAGCGATTTGGGCTGGTATTTATCCTTTTTGGCGTTCTTCGGGGTGCTGGTCGTAGCGCCCCTGCTGGCTAGCCGTTTATTTAGTAGGCCGCCGAGGGTACTGGCGATGATTTTAATAGAAACCCTTTGCGCAGAGATTATGACCTTGCCGCTTATTATAATGACCTTCACCCAGGTTTCACTTATTGGTCTGCTGGCTAATCTTCTAGTCGTACCATTGGTGCCGATTGCTATGCTGCTTTCTGCAGTGGCCGGACTAGCTGGGGCGGCGATACCGGAATACGCCGGGTGGTTTGCTTGGCCTGCCAATCTGCTGCTGACATACATGCTCGACTTAGTAAGACTCTTAGCCGAGGTGCCCTTCGCATCCCTTAGAACCACCATTAGTCCGGCGCCAATGATTGGTCTGTACGGAGCAGTCCTTCTTTTAGTAATAATTCTTCAGCGTCGACTGCTCAAGTCAAAACATGATGTAAAAAACTGGCTTGGGGTATGAGAAACCCCCGAAGCTCGCAAAGAGCCGCGGGGGAATGCATTCCCGTGTCGTAACCCAGCCTTCAAGCAACCACTCGGTAGCAGATGTCTTTCGACATCGACCAGGCCGGCGGTCCCTTTAGAAGGGCCGGGGATGCGTACACCGTGAGGCACCACATGCCAGCGCCTTTTGCGTCTGGCGGGACCTGCACAATGACGTTGAAGGTCAGCTTCTTGAACAAGCCCTTGCCAAGCGGTCCGGCTGCCCAGATGCTCAGGTCCCGCACAGGGTTAGTGAGCGGTTTGCTGGGGTTCATCGGCGGGTTGTTGACAGGAAAGCCGACTTCAAGCTTTTCAAGCTTGGTTGGGCCGATGTTGCGGACAACGACTGTGATGGGCACGATAGTGCCCACCTTGAGGCTGCCGATCTTGGCAGTGCTTGTGACTTTGAGGTCAAGCGGAAAGCCAGAACTTGTGGTTGAAGTGGCTGCTTTCGCAGAGCCGTTGTATGCGAACGCCGCGTACAAGATCAACCCAAGAAGGACAACAACCAGCAATTTTCCGTACAATTTGCCTGGCACGGCACTCCTTTGGAGTTAGGTTTTGACACGAGTTGTGAGATGCGCCCCGCATGGGGTATAACACCTCACCAGGGTATCTATAATTATATCATAAACATAATAAAAAAGCAATATCTATTTATCTCTTTCTTGCTGTATTTTTCTAAGGAGTATAACATCTCAAAAACTAGATTTAACACCTTAAAGATGCTAAAGTAACACTATTAATCCACAGCTTCTCACTTGGATGTGCTGCTAGGCGCGGCCGAGGAACGGAGCAAAGCGTATGGAGGTATACGTTGAGTGAGTACCGCAGGCCAGTAACAACGCAGCACGCCAAGAGCATTGGCGGCATGTTGAGCTTTGCTCAACAACATGTCAATGCGGTGAGGAGGTGTGGTGTCGGGACATAGTAAATGGGCAACCATCAAACGCCAAAAAGGCGCCAACGACGCAAAACGCGGTGCTTTATTCACTAAGCTCGGCAACCAGCTAGCCGTAGCTGCTCGGGGCGGAACAGACCCATCTACTAATTCCACATTGGCTATGGCTATAGAAAAAGCCAAGGCTGCCAACATGCCCACCGCCAACATTGACCGTTCTATACAGCGGGCTGCCGACAAAAACGCCGCTCAACTAGAGGAAGTAATGTACGAGGGCTATGGACCCGGTGGTGTGGCTATTATTGTGGAATGTGCAACCGATAATAAAAACCGAACCTATCCAGAAGTGCGTTTGGCATTTACTAAAAACGGCGGCAACATGGCCGAGCCTGGCAGTGTGGCTTTTTTGTTCAACAGAAAAGGCGTCATACTCCTGAAAGGTGGGGGAGAGGATTTACTACTAGAAGTATTGGACGCCGGAGCTGAAGATGCACTTGAAGAAGACGGCGAAATGGTAATTTATACAGCTCCTAACCAACTAGCGAAAGTAAGGGCCGCCCTGCAAGAAGCCGGCACTCAAGTTACCGATGCCGAGTTAACGTTCGTTCCTGGTAGTACTCTAGAAATTGCCGACCGCGAAACGGCTAGGAAAATAGTGAACCTCATGAATGCTCTTGAGGATTTGGACGACGTAACCGGCACTCACACCAATTTCGAAATCTCAGCCGGCGTAGAAATTTAATTATTTTAATTATGGTACCAGCAGAAAGAGCACCAGCCCACCCGGAAATTTTGCCCAGGCGGTTTAACCGCCAACAATTGCTCTCCAGTTTGACTGGAAGGGCGACAGAATTGAGACAAAACCTGGTTTTTAATAGGCCGGACCTCATTCCATATGCCGGGATTTTATCTTTGGCAACTGAGTTATCAAGTTTTGACGACATAGGGCCAGCCGAGCATCGGCATTTAAGGAGAATGGCATCACTCGAAGCCCGGCGACTACCAAGAACTTCTAAGAACGCGGGTGACACCCGATTTTGGGAGACGGTCCAAGCAAGCGCCGGCACGGAATGGACAAAAGCCCAGGCTTTCGCAAAGGACTTAAACGATATACCCAAGTCTTGGCATCCCGCCCGAGACGATTTACTGCTGTTGGGCCAATATCTGGATAGTAAGGCAAAGAACTGATGCGGCTGTTTTTATCGTCATATAGAGCCGGGAATTATAGCAACAGACTTGTTGAGATTTTTGGCAAAGGAGTAAAAGTAGCGGTTATCACGAATGCAAAAGATTATAAATCCAAAGAGGAAAGAAAAGAAAGCGTTGATGAAGTGATAAATTTTTTCTTGGAACTTGGACTTAAATCTACCGAAATTGATTTGAGAGACTATTTTAGCAAGACTAAAAACTTGGAACGTGAACTACGCAAATACCAGGCGGTCTGGCTGGCTGGGGGCAATACTTTCATTTTGCGAAGAGCCCTGAGCTACAGCGGAGCAGATAAAATTCTGAGCGATATGGCTCGAAAAAACGAAGTTGTGTTGGGGGGCGAAAGCGCCGGGGCTTGCGTTGTGGGCCCAACGTTGCGTGGCGTGGAACATGGCGACGACCCCGATATAGCACCAGCTGGCTACCAGTCTGAAATTATTTGGAGCGGATTGAATTTAGTGCGGTATAGCCTAATACCTCACTATGGTGCTGAGGCTTTTGCCGATGAGTCTCTGCGCATGGAGAATTATTTGAAAACCAGCGGTTTACCGTATAAGACCTTAACCGATACCCAGGCCCTATTATTAAACGGTAGCAAAGAAGAATTTTTAAAGTGAGAATAATTGGCATAGATCCAGGTACGGGAATTTTGGGTTTTGGGGTGATTGAAGTCCAAAAAAATGGAAAGAGTATTCTAGTTGACGGAGGTGTTATTCGTACACCGGCGCATCAACCGCTAGACGAGCGACTGATTGAAA
Organism: Candidatus Saccharimonadota bacterium; assembly: GCA_013815775.1. Classification (GTDB taxonomy): domain Bacteria; phylum Patescibacteriota; class Saccharimonadia; order Saccharimonadales; family UBA10212; genus JACDFN01. The sequence continues at coordinate 129,811 of JACDFN010000001.1, forward strand.
TTTACCGTCACGTCGCAAGTGTAATATCCAAAACCAAGCCTAGTGTAATGGCTATTGAAAAGCTGTTTTTTGCTCAAAACGTAACTACGGCTATGAGCGTTAGCCATGCCCGGGGTGTGGTAATGCTGGCTGGAAAGCTGTCTGGACTGGAAATAGCTGAATATACACCACTGCAAATTAAACAGGCTTTGACGGGTTATGGCCGGGCCGATAAAAGGCAGATGCAGGAGATGGTGCGAGTAATACTCAACCTAAAAGAAGTCCCAAAACCAGACGACTGCGCCGATGCCTTGGCTGCTGCTATATGCCACTCTATGACTCTTTCGCTTAGTTAAACTCCCCGCAGAATGTTACATAAAATTAACATATGTTTGTTTTGTGTATAATGCAGGGATTCAGCTTTAGAACACGCCTATCTGTGCGATAATTATGAAATGATTGCTACTTTGGAAGGCGTAGTTGCTCAGAAGTCCGGTGACGTGGTGGTTGTGGAATGCAGCGGCATAGGCTACGGGTTGCTTGTGAGTTTCGAGGACCACGGTGTTCTTAAAACTGGAGAAAAAACCAAGCTTTATATTTACGAGCATATTCGGGAGAATGCTCATGACTTGTTTGGCTTCAGCAAAATGGAGGCCAAGATTTTATTTGAACAGCTCCTTTCGGTAAATGGCGTGGGACCCAAAATGGCACTGGCAATTTTAAGCATTGCCAGTCTGCAACATGTACGCCAGGCAATCGCCTCAGGCGACACTAAGTTTATTTCCCAAGCAGTTGGCGTAGGAAAACGTGTCGCGGAGAGAGTTGTGGTTGACCTGAAGGACAAAGTCGGATTAACTGTTAGTGAAGACGCTACTGGTTTCTTGACATCGCCGGCCGCTAACCCAGACGATGAAGCGCAACAAGGGCTCGTAGCACTAGGTTACTCGGTACAAGATGCCGCCGAAGCCTTAAAAAATATAGACACTAAGCTTTCTCCGGCCGAGCGCATAAAACAGGCTTTAAAAAATTAATAAAGAAAGAAAAAAAATTGTCACTAGAACAAGGCTACATTAGTTACATAAATGAAGATGGGGTCCAAATAAGAGGACCCGCTCAAGAATCTTTAGATGATTTAATGGCTCAAGCCCAAGCAGGAGCTAGAAATCAACTTGAAGCTCAATGGGAGGCACCCTCGAAAGAACCTAAAGCTATAGGAAAAATTGCTCTTGCCCATATGACGCCCGATTAGCAAACTATTATAAAATAAAACTATGACCGTCTCTAAGCCAAAACAGGATGAAGCACTTTTTACTGTGCACGAGGGGGCCTATGGGCCTGTAATAAAGTATCCTTCCAGTGCTGAAGCGCCTCAAAAGGTAGAAATCAGGGTCATGGATCAGGCTGAGCTTACCGCACGGGCGCTTGGAGATTTTGCCGTCAATAAAGCCCCAAGGGCTGAGTTAGAAACCAAGCACGAAAGGTTTAAGGAAAAATTTACCCAGAACCCCTGGGTCCCTCGAACTCAATACGAGATGACCCTAGCTTTGCAGGGGTTACCTATCGCTATTGGTCACATTGCCGAAAAGATGGCCAGACGGAACCAACCAACCGCAAGAAATATGTATGAAAATGCTCAAAAGTATTATGCTCAGTCCAGCCGGGCCTTGATGGAACTCGATGACGCCTTTGTACTTGAAGGCGACAAAGATCCGTCAATCAGAAGAATAAGAGGGGAGTACCCAATTCGAATGATGTTGGCTGAGTATTTACTAGCAAAAGAATCTTTTAAAGAATTAAAGTGGCTGCCGCGCAAAGCGGGCAAGGTTAATCCACGGGAACTACGCCTGCAAGTAATTATGAGAGACCTAGAACACAGAAAGCCAACGGAAGAAGTTTTGCAGGATTGGAACGAGGCTAGGCAGAGCGCAGAAAATGCAGCGGAGTTTTGGTACGGTCAGCTCATGAGCGTCCAAGATAACCAGCGTGTTGAGGAAATACAGCGCGAAAAGCTGCAACCTTGACTTATAATGTGAGGGATGATTCTCAGGGAACTACCAAAGCCTTTTTTCGTATTGGCGCCAATGGACGATGTTACGGACACCGTTTTTCGCCAAATAATCGCGGGCCTGTCACCGCCAGATCTCTACTTCACTGAGTTTGTGAATGTAGATGGCCTGCAAAGTCCCGGCCGGGAAAGGCTGCTGCCAAAACTGAGATTCACAAGCGAAGAACATCCAATTGTCGCCCAGCTTTGGGGCCTTAAGCCGGACAATTACTACAAAGTAACAAAAGAGCTTATTGAAATGGGCTTTGATGGGGTAGATATAAACATGGGCTGCCCCGTTAAGACAGTAGTTAAGAATGGGGCCTGCGCAGCACTTATTAATAACAGGGAACTGGCAGGGGAGATAATAGATGCAACCAAAGCGGCAGCCGGCGACCACTTCCCTGTTAGCGTAAAAACTCGTTTGGGCTTCGACAAAGTCGATATGTCTTGGATTGAATTTTTATTATCAAAAAAAATACTTAACATGTTAAGTATTCATGGACGCACAGCCAAAGAACTCTCCAAGGAACCGGCAAAATGGAATTTAATTGGTCAAGTTCGACAAATGCGCGATACGCTCTGCCCCTCTACCTTAGTTGTTGGTAACGGAGATGTTGCAAACCGCATGCATGGTCAGGAATTAGCCGCAAAGCATGGTCTTGATGGGATTATGATTGGCCGCGGTATTTTCAATGATCCGCTGGCATTTTCTAGGGATAGCAGTTGGAAAGACTGGACCCCAAAGCAGAAGGTGGCTTTATATATAAAACACATCGAACTTTTCGAAGAGTCATGGCAAAGCGGCGAACGGAGGATCGAAACACTCAATAAATTCTGCAAGATTTATATCAACGGGTTCGACGGTGCCAAAGAACTGCGCGAAAATCTTATGAAACAGAAATCGACCAAGGACTTACTGGAAATATTAAAAAATTGATAGTTTATTACAACAGATTATCCACAAGTTTTCACATTTGTTGTAAAAAATCTTACTGTTACTTAACAGCTTTGGGGAGTATAAATGTAATTAGACATTAGGAAGGGGCGAGTATGTCGGATTCTGTTAAAGTCATACTAATTTTTTATGGCGGCTTTATACTCAGCCTACTGATCAGCAATATTCTGGTGGGAGTAATTTCTAGGTCAATTAGGCTAATTAAAAAAATTAGAGTTAGCTAGTCGGATGGATAAGGTGGAGGAGGCTTTTTTGGCAACCCCGCGAGAAAATTTCGTTCCCCGGGAGCTGAAAAAGGATGCCTGGATTGACCACGCCCTGCCGATAGGATATGGCCAAACTATTAGTCAGCCAAGCACCGTAGAGATGATGCTTAGGTGGCTCCAGCCGCAGCCGGGTAATAAAGTTCTGGATATCGGTTCCGGCTCGGGCTGGACCGCTGCTCTGCTATCGCGCATTATTGGACCAAAGGGCAGGGTCTATGCTGTTGAGTTGATATCTGAGCTTGTAGAATTTGGTAGAAACAATAGCAGACGGCTGGGGATTAAGAACGCGAAGTTCTATAAGTCCGGTCAAGAACTGGGGCTGGCCAAGCACGCCCCTTATGACAGAATTTTGGTCAGCGCTGCTGCTGAGAAATTCCCAGATAGTCTGCTAGAACAGTTGAAACTAGAAGGAAAAATGATCGTTCCAGTCAAAAACGATATCATTGAAGTGAAAAAAGAAAAGAATGGACAGTTTGAAGCCACGGTTCACCAAGGTTTTGTTTTTGTACCCTTAATTGTCTAGTCTTCTTCTGGAGCCAACCAATTTTCGTAAGGCTGGTTGGGTTCATCTTGGTTCATCAGCGCCACCTGTTCACTCCGTGCCTGTAGTTCATCAATTGTTTTAAAATCTTGTCCAGACGGGAAAGATCGGTAGAACTCTTCTACAGTAAAATCACTGCCTTCTTCTATGGCTAATTCTACAAGTTCCTCGGATGATACCGGATAGCCTGGCACCTTATCTATTAATGCGAATAAGTCCGTTAGACGTGGCTGAATTTTAACCATAAATACTCCCTACTTCACGCCTCATTTTATAGCTGATAGCATACGGGGCAGTAATATATATCACACTGTAGTTACTATTACCGCAAAAACCTTAAATATCATCTGATATACTTTTTTAAGAGGGGATGTAGCTCAGTGGTTAGAGCAGTCGGCTCATAACCGATTGGTCCCTGGTTCAAATCCAGGCATCCCCACCACCGCACAGGCACCACTGCGCTATAATAAGTTCATGCAATTTGGCGGAAAAGTGAATCTTAATAAAGAGCTGATAAGCAGGATTACAGACGTCCGAAATATTGCTCTTTACGTATTTATCATAATTGTTCTGGCTATTACTTGGAGCGGTGTACGGGCGGTGCAGACTAACTACGAACTGCAAAAAAAAGCATCGGCTCTCCGCCAGAAGAATACAGTTCTTAGGCTTGAAAATGAAAATGCTGCATTGGAAAATAAGTATCTGGAGACTGACCAGTATTTAGAACTAGCAGCAAGGCAAAACTTGGGTCTTGCTGCACCGGGGGAAAAAGTACTATTAGTGCCCAAAGCGGTGGCACTTAAGTATGTGGACAGCTCTCTTATTGCCAGTGGAACCGATAAAGAGAAAACCAGAATAAAAGATAACCGGCCAAGCTATATTAAAAATCTAGAAGATTGGCGAGATTTTTTGCTTGGACGCAAACTCTTCGATGACTAGATCATTGCCGTAAGTAGCAGGTCATTATTTTTAGGAGTTGTGCATTTCCTTGTGTCTTAGGCCGCCAGGGCCCGCTTTAACACCGCCGAACTGTAAGTATTCCTTGGGGATGTTATTATCTACCGCCCACTTCCTTAGCTCGATTTTTTTAGCTTCCATGAGTTCGTGTTTTTCTTCACGGGGTTTATCTTTTATCGATTCAAAGTATGTCTTCAGTTCTTTTTGTTTGGCAATAATCTTGCTTTTCTGTTCCGATGTTATCTTCCCGTCAGTAACAGCTTGGTTTAGGCGCTGTTCAAAAGATTTCTCTCTTTCAGCTTTTTGAGCAGCCTTATGTTCGTCGAAAACGGCCTTGACGTCGTCCTCATTTAAATTAAATTTTTGAGCAATTTTTGTAATAATACCGTCTTGCTTTGGTGTAGCTGATGTCTCAGCCCAAACCGAGCCCGCTGTCGCCAGGCCTACAATCGCAAGAGTAGAAGCGCTAAATGCAATCAAAGTCTGCTTTTTTAAATTCATAAACTCTCCTTAATACTTAATTTAATTTTGCCTGAATAACTCAAACTGCTGAAAGACTAGCCCTATTAAATGAGAAGCAACTGATAATAAGTTGAAAATAAACTGAACAGAAGTTGTTAAAAGAATTAATAAAAAGTCTAAATAAAAAAACATTGATCGATTTAGAGATTAGCTGCTTAAGTAGTTAGCCATAAGCATTTAAAAAGCATTTTGACATATTTACAACAAAGCATTACAGATGGAGACTTGACATATATTTTACGACCTGTACGATGGACTTTGTGTCTTTTACTCGTGAGGTGGAAGCACAATTTAAACTCATTTTGAAATTACCTAAATAATAATAATTATTAAGAAAACTTAAGCTCATTGCTTAGGTGATTTTTGAGTTTGAAACAAGGAGGGTTAATGCGATTACCAACATTTATAGCAGGTTTGATTCTAGCCACTGGCTTTTTAGTGGTTGGTTCACCATCTGCGAACGCTCAGGTTGCCAATAGCCAAAGCGTTGCAACAGAAAAAACAGAAGTAGTGATAGACCGCGGTGATACTTTGGATGGAATAGCCACTGACCACCAGACAACTTACAAGAGGCTCTATGACGCCAACACCGCTATCGTTGATCCGGATTTAATATATCCGGGAGACAAAGTTCGTGTACCCAGCGCTGAAGAGCAAATAGCGGAGCGTGCGTTACCGGTGGAAGCTGTAAAACCACCTGTAGTAAAGCCGGCTCCAGTACGGAAACCTACAGCAGTAAAAAGTTACCAAAGAACTAATGCTCCTCGGGCTCCCGTAGCTGTCAGTAGTGGCAGTGAATGGGACCGCTTGGCACAGTGTGAATCTGGCGGCAACTGGGCCATTAACACTGGCAACGGTTACTACGGTGGCGTACAGTTTGATCGGGGCACATGGCTTGGTAATGGAGGAGGCGTTTACGCCCCTACCGCCAATCTTGCAACCAGAGAACAACAGATAGCTATAGCCAGCAAAGTGCAAGCAGCACGTGGTTGGTCGCCTTGGCCTGCCTGCAGCGCCAAACTCGGACTCTAAATAAGTCCATTCAATTCGAAAAAGCCCCCGAAGAGGCTCTTAAATCTCACTTGGTAGCCCAAGTACATTCGAATTGAACAGTTTCGGGACAGAGTTAGCCAGATGGAAAGCTCTATCTAGAGAGAGTAACCTGTCAGCTAGCTCTACCGTGCAGCAGAGGAACCTGGCCAATTACATTGAAGGGACTGGCATAAGCTCGAAGACTTCGACGCTAAATTTGCCAGTCTTATCGCTCAAGAAAGGATGGTCTTGTACGAGCTCGACTGCTTTATCCATGCTCTCGGCTTGAATAATCGAGTAGCCGCTCAGTTCTAGTGCTGGCTTCTCAGAACCATCATCGACTATGGCCTGGCCAGGAGCCATTGGCTGACCCATATCGAGCATATCGCTGCCGACTTTTTCCATCCAGGTTTTCCAGTCGCCCATAATTTTTTGCATCAGCTCAGGAGTCATTTGCTCCGGGGGTGTTGCTGGTCCGTTATATAGAATAATAAATTTTTTCATACTTACCCTTCTGGTTAATCGTCACTAGTATTGTACTACGATGAGTATGGGAGTCTCTCATTGCAGCAAGAGATGAGTATGAATTAATAAAAATGACTCCAGTTTCCTGAAGCCATAATGCTTATGCTTGGTAGCGGGGACAGGACTCGAACCTGCGACCTCGTGGTTATGAGCCACGCGAGCTGCCACTGCTCCACCCCGCGACAAACTTTGAAGGACAACCAAGGTTTTCCTTCAACGCCGCTTCTGGAATGAATCCAGATTCGCCTAGCGGCGAACCGCGACTGCTACCTTTCCTTATAGCGATAGCTAAGGCAAGGAGGTATTTTAATCTGTTATAAGGTGATTGTCAACAAAGCGGGGCAGATTAAAACCATAAACATTATTGACATATATATAAAAACGTGTATAATAAGAAATACAATCAGTCAAATAAAAAGATTGTAAAACAAAAACAAAAAGGACAAAAAATGTTTAACGAACTAGGTTTCATATTGGTTCCAACCTCCGATGAGCGGGTGATAGCAGTAGACTCACTTATGGACGACTAGTTGTAAAACAGCCTACCCCGCTAGGCTGTTTTCTTAGTAGGTTCTCATCTGTTAATGTGCTATAATTCCAGCGTTAAAAGCACGGCAGCGTAGCTCAGTTGGTTAGAGCGCAGGACTCATAAGCCTGAGGTCGCAGGTTCGATCCCCGCCGCTGCTACCATAAAAAGCCTACAACTTGTGTAGGTTTTTTAATTTCTATAAGTCCTTATATATAAGTTTCCAGGTCTTGGTGGCAATACCTGTGAGAACAAAAAATATCTGTACCAATATAGCAGTAGTAACCAAGTATCCAACCAGCTTCAAGCTGCTAAGAACAATTTCAAAGTCTTTGAAGGCAAGGTACGTAAGATCGGCCAGAGTGGCCACAAGTTTTAAGCCGGAGTAGATGTAGGCGGCTAGAATGACCAAGATACTAACAAAAAATATTTTACGGGAGAATATAGACCCCCAGTAACCAGCCCTTTTATAGGAGGTAGGATGCAAATACTCGTCAGCGACTATATCGTTTCTGATGTTCGTAAAGAAGTTACCAACAATCCAAATCAATATATAGACTATACAGCCAACGAAGAGCCAAAACAGGACCTGTATAAATCTGCCATGGGCTAAGTTACCTAAGACCCCCTCGATAGCGGGTGCTTTCTCACTTATTAAACTCCCTAAGTCTAGCTGGGAATCGGCGGTTATACCGGTAGTAAAAAAATGCCAAATTGCACGGGCGTTTAATGTGGCAAGTAAGAGAATGGAAACAATAAAATCCAGAAAAATCTGTGTGCCGTCAGGAACGAATTGGCTAAGGCTAGTGTTAAGGCGGCTATTATATGAACGGGTGTTACTTTTCATTGTTTGACTCTATTTTATACTAAATGTTGACTTAAGCGTTTTGTTAAGCGATTATTGTAAGTAAAGTGAAGCGAATTCTGCATTTCTTATCAGTTGGGCTCATTGTAGCCGTGCCCCTAATGTCTCGGCCTGTTTACGCAGCCTCAGCTACGCTTTCTTTATCCCCAGGATCAAGTAACGTAGCCCAGGGCGCTACACTAACTGTAACTATCAAGGTAAATGCCGACGAGCCAGTCAATGGCGTGCAGGCAAACTTGAGTTATCCAGCCAATTTGCTGGACTTTTTGAGTATTGGTTCATCTTCAGCTTTCTCGGTAGTAGCTCAAAACTCGGGCGGAGGTGGATCGGTACAGATAGGACGTGGAGCCCTTCCTCCGGTATCCGGTAGTCAGACGGTAGCAACTGTTAGGTTTAAAGCTAAAACTAACGCCGGAACAGCCACAATTAACTTTGTCGGCGGCTCTCAGGTAATTAGTGCGTCAAGTAACAAGGACATTATGACAGGCTCTGTCGGGGGTAATTACACATTAAAACCGCCCGCTGCGCCTACTCCGACAGCTCCTGCGGCACCCAAAGACACCATCCCGCCAACACTTAGCGGTGTCAACAGCGGCAACATTCTAGTTACTGGCTCTACTATAACCTGGACCACATCGGAGCCTTCGACTTCAGAAGTGTTTTACGGGTTTGATCAAAACTACGGGATAGTACAGGTAGACCCGGCGCTTGTTACAGAGCACAAGGTGGTCCTTAACTCGGCCCTAATAAGACCAGGCACAACATACCACTTCATGGTTAAAAGCGTAGATCCCTCAGGAAACGCTGCTTCTAGCCCTGACAACACCTTTACCACTAAAGGAGGAGCTCTGGCGATTACAGTAGTTAACAAGAAGAATAAGCCCGTCTCAGGCGCCAAAGTTAACTTTAATGAGCGCAAGGGAACGACTAATAAAAAAGGCCAGGTACTCTTAAAAGACTTTCCGCTTGGTAAAAACTTCGGAGCTATAGAATATAGAGGTAAAACCACACTCGTAAACGTAGTTGTAAGTTCTATCGACGAAACAAAGCCCCAGGCTGTCACTTTCAAGATAGATGCTCCTGTAAGTCCCATATGGATCTTACTGCTACCATTAATTGCCCTTGGAGCACTTGCAGTCTATTTGGCAAGGCGCGGTAAGGGTAGAGGCGGTGGTGGACCAGGCCTAGGGCGTTTCAGTAAGCGTTTTAGTGGGTCTGGATCTGGAAACAACCCCAATGTATCGTCAACTGGCAGTTCTAACGTTACATCACAACCTGACCCCCCAATCATTAGGCCCAGCGTGCCCCGTGGACCGGACCTGTAATAGCTTCGTAATAAATAAGCTAAAAGTGATCACATTATCCAAAACTTTATTTGCCACACTAGTGGCATTAATCTCCTTTTCATTATTAGGCGGTAAGGCTTCTGCAGCTATGGCTAGCATGTATTTGTCTCCAGGCTCAGCAACTCTAAGCCAAGGCGAAACATTATCAATACAAGTTCGTGAGAATAGCGGCGAAGAACCAGTAAACGGAGTACAAGCCAATCTTTCCTATCCGGCTAACTTATTAGATCTGATTACCATAGATACATCAGGGTCAAGTTTTGGCATAGAGGCTCAGAATCAAGGCGCTGACGGTGTTATAAAAATTGGCAGAGCAACTATTTCCCCGGTCAAAGGTGACCAGTCGGTTGCAACAATAACGTTTAAGGCTAAAACCAATGATGCCGTTGCTGCGGTTAGCTTTACTGAAGGTTCGCAAATAACGAGTTCTAATACCTTCACCAATATAATGACCTCCAGTAATGGTGGAAACTATACGCTCAAAGCAGCCCCCCCGACCCCCAAGCCAGTAGAGCCGCCTCCGAAGCCGATAATCGCACCTGTCGTACCCGCTACACCCCCTGTTGAGCCTAAGGCTACAAGCTCCGTTGCTTCCGCTAATAAAAAAGTGTCTATATCTATAACTACCCCGAATACCCGAAGGGAAAAGACGCAGTCCTCTGTTGGTTTTTGGGTTCCCCTCATAGTCCTTGTGACTACTCTGGCGGTGTCCACATTGGTTACCAAGGGTTACAACACACGAGGCATTCGCCGGCATTTTCTTTTTCTTTTTCCTCATAAATTCAAAAAATATCACCATATATAAGTGGAATAATCTGCTTTAGCTTACTAAAGAGCGGACTGATAAAATTTAGTTATGGATCTTACAATAAACAAAGGGCTGTATGTTGTTGCAGTTTCAGGAGGCGTGGATTCGATGGTACTTTTGGATATACTGCGCAAAAAACCTGGCTTAGAGCTAGTAATCGCTCATTTTAATCACGGGATACGCGGTGACGCTATCAAAGACGAAACCTTAGTGGTCAAAACTGCAACTAAGTATAGTCTAAAGCATGAAATAGGCCATGGCATGTTAGGAAGTGGAACAAGCGAAGCCAAAGCGCGCCACGCCAGGTATGACTTCCTGATATCAACACGTAAAAAATACAATGCCAAAGTCATTATTACCGCTCATCATCAGGATGATTTAATTGAGACCGCACTAATCAGTGTTTTTAGGGGCACTGGCAGAAGTGGCCTGGTATCTATGATTCATAACAAAGAAGTCCTTCGGCCATTAATCAATATTCCCAAGAGAAGCCTCATTAAGTATGCCGAAAACAACAATATCGTCTGGTCAGAGGATTCAACTAACGACGATGATATTTACTTAAGAAACTATATTAGACGTCACATACTTAATAATGCAATAGACTCGGATAAAGTTAAATTACTTCGTGAGATAGATAAAGTCGCAATAATCGGAAATAAAATCGATAATATAATTGCGACAATATCACAGAATGTAATTAAAGAAGGCTTAGTAAGTAGAGATACATTTATTAAACTACCTTCAGAAATTGCGGATGAGCTAATGATTTACTGGCTTAAAAAACTTGGTCTTAATAGCTTCAACCGTAAAACAGTGGCTAGACTATCAAATGCTATAAAAACTGGTCTTCACGGTACAAAACATGAAGTATTTCAGGGATATAAACTTGAAATAGGGCAATTTACTGCGCAGTTCAGTAACGGAGTATCTAGCCGCCTGCTATAATGTTTTTTGTATGGAGAAGAAACAGTTTCGATTAGGTGGCGGATCGGGGGGCCCAGAAGGCCGCCGCAACCGTTTTAAAAATGCTGGTTTTATAGCTTTACTAGTATTGTTCGGATTGATTTCATTTGCCGCTTTTAATCAGCCAAGCCAACTCAAGGAAGTGCCTTTTTCGCAAGTTATCAGTGACGCCAATGAAGGTAAAACTAAGCAGATAACAGTTAAGGGCGGTACTGAGCTTGAAGTTACTCCTAAAGGCGAGAACAAGGCTACTCAGCAGTCCTATAAGGAGCTAAGCTCTAGTATTTATGAGCAGGGGCTAAAGCAAGGCAAAACAACTGTAGTAAACAAACCCTCTAGCAACAGCAATAACTTATGGTTAGGGCTTCTTACCGGAGTTTTACCAGTGCTAATTATTGCTTTTATATTGATAATTATGTTTAGAAGCGCACAAGGGCAAGGTAACCAAGCTCTTAGTTTCGGAAAAAGTAAAGCTCGGCTTTATGGTAATGAGAAGGATAGCATTAACTTCAAAGATGTGGCCGGAAACGATGAGGCGAAGATTGATCTGCAAGAGGTTGTAGAATTTCTAAAGTTTCCTAAGAAATTTGAAGGAATCGGGGCTAAAATTCCCAAAGGAGTTCTCCTTATTGGCCCGCCGGGGACAGGTAAAACACTCCTTGCCCGAGCCGTTGCCGGAGAGGCAAATGCCCCATTCTTCAGCATAAGTGGTTCGGAATTTGTTGAAATGTTTGTTGGCGTTGGAGCCAGCAGGGTACGAGATTTATTTAATAAAGCAAAAAAGAACGCACCCTGCATAATCTTCATCGATGAAATAGACGCAGTGGGACGACGTCGAGGCAGCGGAATGGGCGGCGGCCATGACGAGCGTGAGCAAACATTGAACCAAATTTTAGTAGAAATGGACGGCTTTGAGCAGGGTGTAAATGTCATAGTGCTGGCCGCAACTAATCGTTCTGATGTATTAGATCCGGCACTTCTTCGTCCGGGACGGTTTGATCGCAGGGTGACTATTGATTTACCGGATCGCAAAGACCGAAAAGCAATCTTAAAAGTTCATTTTGCTGAAAAGCCGGTTAGCAAAGATGTTGACCTAGATTCGCTGGCTGCAAAAAGTGCAGGCAGCAGCGGAGCCGATCTTGCCAATATTGCTAACGAAGCCGCTATCGTAGCTGCGCGCAATAACCGAAAAGTTATTGAGAACGAAGACGTAGTTGCGGCATTTGAGAAAGTAGCCATCGGACCGGAACGAAAGAGTAAAATTATGAGTGATAAGGAAAAAGAGCTTACCGCTTACCATGAGGCCGGCCACGCCTTAGTCGGGCATGTATTACCGGACAGTGACATGGTACACAAGGTTACTATTATTCCTCGTGGATCAACTGGTGGTGTGACATGGTTTATACCTCCTGAAGACAAGAGCTACCACAGTATAATCGAATATAAGGATGTACTTGCTCGTATGTTAGGGGGTAGGGTAGCAGAAGAGCTGGTTTATGGACCAGACAGAGTAACCACCGGTGCTGGGTCTGACCTACAAAAAGCTGCTGAGTTGGCCCGTGAAATGGTTATTAATCAGGGCATGGGAGACAAGTTACGTAATCAAGTGTTCCACACCGAAGATGGAATGATGATGGACAGGCTAATGCACGAACGTCAATATTCAGACGATACAGCCAAAGTCATTGATAATGAGGTTGAAAACCTAATAACAGAGGCTGCTGTGCGAGCCAGGGTAGTTATCAAGGCCAATATGGAAAAATTAGAAGGGCTGAAAAAGATTTTGCTGGAAAAAGAGTCGGTAGAAGCCGAACAAGTGATCAAGATTCTTCATGGCTCGCATATGCCCAAAGCGGCAGCTTTATACTAAGAATTATTTCTGAATGCTAGAATACTCTTATGGCGATTGAGAGGATTGTAAATACGTCCGGGAAGGATGACCCGGTCGAAGAAGAGTTACAGCAAACTTTGCGACCGCGCGATTTCAAGAGCTATATTGGGCAGGAAAGACTTAAAAGCAATCTAAGACTAACTATCGGAGCCGCTCAAAAACGCGGTGAGCCCATTGACCATATTTTACTTCACGGTCCGCCGGGGTTAGGTAAGACCACTATGGCTAGCGTTATTGCCAACGAAATGGGAGCACAGATGCGGATTACCTCGGGACCGGCGATTGAGCGGGCCGGAGACTTAGCTAGTTTACTCACTAATCTAGCCGACGGGGATATTTTATTTATTGATGAGATACATCGCTTGCACCGGGTAGTAGAGGAAGTTCTTTATTCAGCCATGGAAGATTTTAAGCTGGATATTATGCTCGGGAAAGGACCCAGTGCTCGTTCTTTACGGTTAGATTTGCCGAAGTTTACAATAATTGGAGCGACCACTAGGACTGGGGCTCTGGCTGCTCCCCTCCGGGATCGCTTCGGCATGATTCATAGACTGGAGTTTTATACGCCCGAAGAGGTAGCGAAAATTATCCGGCGCTCAGCTACTATTTTGAAAGTACCAATAGATACAGAGGCTGCGACTCTTCTGGCGGGGAGAGCTCGTCTTACACCGAGAATTGCAAACCGGCTCTTAAAGCGGGTGAGGGATTACGCAGATATGAACGGTGACGGGACCATCGATAGCAAGTTGGCGATAACGGCTCTAGGGCTGCTTGAAATTGATGAGTTGGGGTTAGACCCGGCCGACCGACATCTCTTGAGAGCAATTATCGAGCACCATGATGGAGGACCTGTTGGGGTTGAAACACTTGCCGCACTTACCGCCGAAGAACGCTCAACAATCGAAGATTTTTATGAACCGTACTTAATGCAAATAGGACTACTAGAACGAACCCCCCGGGGTCGTAAAGTTACACCGCGGGCTTGGAAACACCTTGGAAAAACACCTTCGGCCAAGGCTCAAGCTAGCTTGCTATAATCAAATTATGCAGCCCAACGCCAATCAACCCCCCGCCACGCCACCTCCCGTCGCTTCACCTCCCTTGCCCAGTTCAACAATGCTGCAGTCTGGCGAGAGCGTGCTCACTGTAATAAAGCGCCACCCTATCGGTCTAGTATTAATTTATCTACAGGCTATTGCGGCCGTGGCAGCTATGATCTTTATACTTGCAATTTTGACTCCTGGCTTCTTCGGGGGTTTATCTGGTCAGACATATAGCATAGTGACAATCGTTTCTTTCTTGCTTCTTGTCCTTCTTGTTTTTGTTCTTATATTGGTCACCTCTATTTACTGGCAAAATAAGCTAATACTTACCGATAGAGCGGTTATACAGATACTACAAACCGGTCCTTTCCAGCAAAAGGTATCCAGGCTATCGTTTGCTGATATTGAAGATGTAACTAGTGAACAAAAGGGCTTGATTCCGACTATTTTTAACTACGGCATATTACACATTGAAACATCGGGTGAATTAAAGAACTTTGCCTTTCGCTATACTCCTGACTCGAATAAATATGCCTCAGCGGTCATTAATGCCCGACATCAGTTTACCGCGGCTGAAAAGTCCAGTAATTAGAAAACTTAAACTTTTATCATTAAGTTATTCTTGGAAGGGATTATTGCGGGCTTCATTAAATAGACTTCGAACTTCGCTATTGTTTTCCTCTAACTTCAATATCTGCTCAACAGCTTTTTTATTTACCCGAGGGATGTTATTTGTAGTTGATGTTTCAGATTCGGCAGAAGGTTCTGCTGTGGCCAGAGAACTTATTCGCCAAACCACGAGAAGGTAAGTTAGTAGGATTACAATTATTACTATAAAAGTCGCATGAGTAGAAGCCAGCCGAGTGTATCTATTTAGTTTAGTGCTGAGTGATTTAATATTTATGCTAGTTTTCATGGCTTTATAAAAATATTAAGGTCGAGACTGAAGTTTATAACTTTAGTGGTCTCGGATGTTTTTGGCTGGATACCTACGGTTGTTATTTGGGCAGTACGGCGATTACGCTCTATACGCTGAAGGAAATCCAACATTTTAGCATAGGTTACTTGCTTGTTTGGCGGTAAGCCCAAACTAATATCCGGCGTTATAGTTACCTTTAGACTATACAGTCCTTTAATTCCTGCCACTGGCTTGGCCTGGCTTATCGCAGCAGAGGTACTGCTTGTTATGGGAGGAGTGCTGGGTGCTGCCCCTGCTACGGGGGCGGAACCTGATGATCCCCCTAATGTACTCGCTGGGAAAATAATGCTTTGTAAGGATATACCCGATTCATTAGCCATTCTTACAATATCAAGCACTGCTTGTGCTTGGTCCTTGTCGTTTGGTATTACTGACTTAGCTACGTCTTTAAAATAACTATATTGTTCGGCTTCTTTCTTGGCTAGGGACAAGCTTTCCAGTTGAGCGTCTAGAGATTTACTTTCACTTCTCAAGTCAACCATGTTCTGGCTCTTCTTGCTCAGCAGCGACATGCCTACTATATAGGTACCGAGAAAACCGAGGGATAGAACTGCAATACTGATTAGCAGAATTAAGCGTAGGCGTTTGCTGCTCATGGAGTTTTCTCCTTAGCTACGCTTAAGTAGCGGCCTTGGGCGCTCTTGCTGAAGAGGGCTTTGAAGGTAGCTGCGCATTTATATTCTCCGATATCTCTCCCCGAACTACAGTTGATATTAACGATATCTACCTTATCAAACAGTGCGTTTTTGGGATCGTTTAAATTTACTGCAATCTGAGCGGCTGACTGGTAATCTCTTGAGCTTGCACTAAGATCTATTGCACCTGCAACTTTACTAAGGGTTAATGATGCAAGCACAGTCCCGCCAGGCATGACCTTACCAATATCTTGGATTAAGGCGGAGAATCGTATCTCTTGGCTCAATACTTGGTTTATTGTTTTAATACTATCGTTCAGTTCGGTAGCATCTTTTTTAACTTTATCTAAGTCTTGCACATCAAGTTGTTGCTTAGCGGAGACTGTTTTACGCTCCAAGTCACTGGATTGCTGGTCTATATAAAGCCAGCCGAGCACCATGACAACCATAAGTCCGGCAATAGCCAGCAATAACGCTATTAGCCAACGGCGCAGCCCAGTGTTTATTCGGCCGTACTTGATGTTATCGGCGTGTGCCGGGGGTAGGAGATTGATCATGTGAAAATCTCCTTAGGATTCAATAGAGCTTCGCCTGCCACAGTGATATACATAGATCGCTCTATATCGTCAGGTAGAGCCAGGTTACCAAAATCTATTTTATGCCAAGGCTCTAGCATTTTAGCGGGCATTTGAAGTTGCGTAGACAAATAGGCACTAAGGCCGGGCATATTGGCCCCGCCCCCCATGGTTACTATCTGGCCAATCTTCTTTTGGTTCTGCACTTTTCTTTCATCATAATAGCGTATGATTTTTTGAATCTCTTTAACTAGGTTATTGAGTATTGGTTCAATAGCTGTTTGAATTTCACCACGTTTTTCGCTTACCCCGATGCCGTAATTATTCTTCAGGGCGTAGGCTTCCTCTTGGTTTACGCCCAATCTCTGCGAGATCATTAGGGTAATATCATTCCCGCCACCTACAATCGTGCTATTAACGAACATTGTCTTATCGAATAGCGCTAAATCTACCGAAACTGACCCAAAATCTATTAATATCGACGGTTCATCGTGTGAAGTGTCGGCAACGGCGAATACTCGCGCCGAGGCATTCATTGTGGGCTCAAAGGCAACTACCTCCAAGCCTGCGGACTCTAGCAGACTCACGTGAGAATCTATAATGCTTTTAGGAGTGGCTACAACTAGAAGTTCAGTGCCCTCGCTGTCTTTCCGGGAAACGTCATAATCGATATAAAGACTCGCAGAAGAGATGGGGATGTACTGTTCCGCTTCCAGATGAACTGCCTCAGTTATATCTTCATCGCTCATGGGGGGTAATCTCATTGGTCGACTATAAGTCCGTGATGTCGGGATAGTACAGGCAACTCTTCTGGTGCTTATTGACCCAACAAGGTGACTGGTAAATAAATTATGCAAGGATTTAGCCACCGCAGATGGATTAATTACAGAGCCGTCTTTAACAGCATCTGGCGGGTAATCAATAATTCCATAGCCTAAAACCTTTGGTGCTTTGCCTGCTTCACTTGCCAGCTGCATCACCTTGATCGTAGAGTGACCAAAGTCAAGTCCAAACAAAGGTTGGTCGTGGTAAAAATTTAGAGACCGCATGTTGATATTGGTTATCCTTAATTAAAAGTATATCACTTAAAGGGTTAAAAGCCAGACTGTTACTTGTGTACGATTTAAGGCTTAACTATTAATTGTAAACTCTCATATAGCCACGCTTAACCCACGTAGTTTTTAGGTTACTGCTGCCAGGCACTGATGAAGTAAAGTTAATCACCGCATTGTTGCCAAGCTCGATGGACTGCCCCGCAACGGCCCCTATGGCACCATTGTTAGACACTCTGACTCTTGACCACCGGGCATATAAGATGCTGCCGGGGGCGCTGCCGTTATTTTCAAGGTTAATTCGCACCTGGTCCTGGCTATTCTTTAAATCCGTTCCAACAAGACTGGTGCAGTCTGGTGAGCATGAGCTATTGCTCCAGTAGGCTATGAAATACACGCCTGTACCGGAGGAGTTTGCTTGCGTTGTGCCATTATTGCCAATCACGAGACCTTCCGAACCGTCCACCATTATCACTGGTGTAGTTGTACCGGCCGAGCTCGGTACGATCATTTTGGAATTGTTGCCAAACGTCAGATTACCGGTAATCCAGACATTCCCGGAAAGATTGATTGTGCAATTATTACCCATGGTAATATTGCCGGTGATTTTAAGATTTGCTGGCCAGGTTTTAGTTTGGTTATTACCACAAGCAACTGTTGAATCGGTGGGAGCTATCGTAGTGACCACGGCGGCTTTTTGGGCATCACGATCATAGTCTGGTAGGGTAGTAGGAGGTACTGTTTGATTGGGAATGAGGCCAGGGTTAAACATTCGTGAGCCATTTGTTTGGTTAGTCGCTTGTACGTTGGCGTAAATATACCCAGTAGTCCCCACAGTGATTGGTTCGCCGTTTTCACCGTTTGCGCAGACTCTTGGATAGGTGGCATCTGCCGGACTGGGACAATTGGTATGAGCAACTCTGATGTTGACCGCATTGGCTTCTGGTGTGGATGAAAGGCCGATTTGGGCGTTATTATTTACTGTAATAGTGCCGTTGACCACTACATCTCCCCCTGTAATTTTAGAATTGCTATTTAGTAATAGGCCACCTACACCGGTTACTACTGATGTAATGCCGACACCAGAAGTTACGGCTTTAATATCTAAGTCGTATTTGCGAGTGGCGGTTGGCGTGGCATTCGTTGAGGGAAAGTAGGTCCGGGCCGTGACAGTCAGAGTTTTCTTAGTTGAATCAGAGCCATCCGTTACTACTACCTGGTAGGTGGTCTTAATTTTTTGAGCGACGTCGTCCATCAGTGTAATTTCTCCACCAGTGCCAGTCCAGTCGGGCACCGTATTCATTTGATTCATACCATAATCTAGGCCAGCATCGGCAGCCAGCTGGGCATTTACGCGGTGGTTTCCTTTTACGGATACGTTTTTATTGGTAACAGTGGCGCTGGAGATGGCTATTATCATAAGTACAATCATAACTCCAGTAATTAGCAGTACTGGGAGTATAAAGCCTTTCTCTTCCTTGATTTTATTCTCTTTGATTTGAAGATTAATTATCATAAGGCGCCCTATTGGTTACGTAGTGTTATTCGAGTTGCATTACTTAAGGTCACATTTTTACCAAAGGCTTTTTTAGCCATATCAATATTTAAAGTAACAGAACGAGCCTGACTTGCATCTGCTGTAGTCACGTTTGAGCTGTCGTAGAAGGTAAAACTTACATTGCTGACCAGGTTACTCAAAAGCCTATCCGGAGGGCAGGAGGGGGTTGCTAAGGCTGTAGGACAGGTTGTAACCGCCGTGTTGCCTGTAGCTGCTGTGTTGGCTAGCACACGTTTGTACATATTATTTCCAGAGGTGAAATATATGTATTCATTTCTATATGGAAAACCGGTATCTGGGTCAAATATTATATCTCTAGCGGATGTAACTGCCGGACTTTCGATTATTAGAATGTTACTTGGATCGTTTGTGGCCCATCCTCCGCCCGGTTGGTTGGCGTCGGCTAAAAGGTTTGTACTTGCGATGGCATCCGCCAGGCGAATATCGTCAGTCATTTGCGCCAAAATGCTTTGCGACCCCAAAGCCATTTCGGTCGATACTTCTGATTGAATTACGTTGGCATAATAATAAAAAGTAACAATAAAAAGTATTGCAGCCAAAAAGCCTGCAATGGTTACTGAAATAGTTAGTTCAGTGATCGTAAAGCCACCTTCTTCGCGCTTGGTCATTGCCCAACTCCAAGTTCGCTTATGTAGGTTCGGAATGCAACAGTTCGGCTAACCTTATATTCTGTAAATGTGATACTGACATCAATTTGTTTAAGGCCGGTTTGAGGCGTAGTTATAGTGTAGGTTGCGCTTTTTGGACCTCCAACAGTACCGGGAATTTCGGATGTAAAAGCTGTTGTCCCGTTGTTGATGCTGTTATAGCCGAAACTTCGGAGCGTCTCAACCTTGTTTTGAGCAAGGGTGTTTACTAAAACTAAGTTTCGGGATTGGTAATTAATCACCGCTAAATTGGTTATTCCAATTGCAACAGCCGGAATAATTATACCCATCAGTACAATAGTGATGATAAGTTCAACTATTGTGAATCCCACTGAATTTCCATAGCGGTTTGGTGGATTAAAAGACTCTATATTACACTTCATACCATTTATGGTTAATTTTAATCTGTTTAGTTGAATTTAAAAAGGCTCTTCCCGAAAACCAGGAGGAGCCTTTTTATTTTACTATCGTTGTTTAGTTTAGACTGTCCTTAGATTTAACTGCTGAAGTTTTCTCTTCAAAGTAGTAAATCTTGAACTTAGCACAAGGGTTAGCAGTACATGCTGTTGTACCATCTGCCTCTAGTGGCGTGTAGCCGTATTGGTTCTTAGTTGGTGTTGCGGAGTTGACCATTGAGTTAGCAGCGAGGTTTGGTGCCCGCCAAGCATTTAAGTCCGCTCCTTTGAGGTTAGCCGTAATCCAGGAGTCGGTGTTAACTTCTCCAGTGAACACAGGATAACCAGCGTTATCGGTGTAATAAACTTCCAGCTGCGTAGCAACCGAGTTGGTGTCCGTGCGACGTTCTGTATCACGAGCTCGCTCTTGAACTCCTCTAAAGCTGTTTAGTACCAGTGCTGCCAAGATACCAATAACAACGATTACAATCAAAAGCTCAACGATTGTAAAGCCTTGATTATTCTTTTTTATATTAAACTTCATGTCTTGCCACCCTCCTTTAAGGTTTTGTCTTTGCGTGAAGTTAAGCTAATGCTTAATGCTAATGATTATCTATAATCGATATTCACTTGTCAACCTATTGAATATTATTAGCAAGGCCGCTAATTGGTCCGATAACACTTGCGGCGATTAAGCCAACCATGCTGCCCATTACTACTATCATGACCGGTTCCAGTATTGAGCTTAATCCGTTAACTAGAGCATCCACTTCTTCCTCATAGAAATCTGCAACTTTTACCAAAGTTGTAGCAGTTTGTCCTGTTTCTTCTCCCACGGCAAGCATTTGGCTAACAATAGGTGGGAATACCTGGCTTTTACTGAGCTGAGCAGACAACTGTTTGCCGTTTTTAACCTCATTTGAGGCATCTAGAAGTTCAGTCTGAATAACGTAGTTGCCAAGAGATTTTGCAGTAACTTCCAAGGATTGTAAAACGGGAACTCCGGCAGCCATTAAGGAAGCAAAGATACGGGCAAACCTGGCAATTGCTACCTTGGTAACAACTGTCTTTATAACCGGAACTTTTAGCAAAAAAGCATCAAATCTTTGCTTACCCTTTGTAGTCTTGCGCCAACGGTTAAAAATAATTGGCCCACCAATAAAAATGCCTGCGACGATAAACCATTTTGTTCGTATAAAGCTACTAAGGGCTAGCATAGCGGCAGTCTGAGGTGGCAGTTTTGCGTCCGGGCCGCCAAGAGAGGTGACCAAGGTACCAATTTTAGGAACTACAAAAATTGTTAGAACAAAGAACGCCATAACCGTAATCACCAAAAGCACAAGAGGGTAGGTAGTGGCACTTTTAATCTTTGCTCGAATAGCTGCATCCTTCTCCTGCTGCTGAGCTAGTTTCTTTAAAATATCGTCGAGTATACCACCAGTTTCACCGGCTCGAATCATATTGACGTAAATAGGGGAGAAGGTTGAAGGGTGTTTCTCTAGAGAGTCTGCCAAATTAACACCGCTCTCTATATCCTTAACAACAGTAGATAGTTGTTCCTTGAGTTTTTTACTGCTTGTTTGAGCCTGTAATACGGATATTGATCTGGTAAGCGGGATACCAGCATTAATCATGGTGGATAGTTGGCGGGTAAAAATTACTAGGTCACGCGCTTTAACTTTGCGAGAGCCAAAACCGGAATGAGATTTCTTAGAGCTTACTTCTTTTACATTTATTGGCTTTATGTTCTGTTGATTTAAAGTTTGAATCGCAGCTGCTCTTGACGGTGCAGTAATAGTCCCGTTATTTGGCTGGCCGCTGACTCCGAGAGCTGTATAGCTAAACTGTGCCATTATTTTTCAGTGGTTACTCTCATTACCTCTTCAAGAGTTGTTTGGCCGCGAAGAGCTTTAATAAAACCGTCATTTTGCATCGTAATCATACCCTCAGCAATGGCTTGTTCTTGGATTGGCTCGCTGGCGGAATTGCTAATGATCAACTTTTGCAGGGTTGGAGTCATTGGCAGGACTTCGTAAATACCGACTCGTCCCCTAAAAGCACCGATGGGGTTACTGGAACCACTTACCCTCCAAAGCCTTTCGATGGTAGATTCTGTAGTAGAGGGCTTTGCTGAGTCCGGAATCGGTTTTCCGTCAGCAGACAGTTGTCCTATAGATCCCTCTATAGCTTGAAGCTCAAGCTCGTGTACGTGTTTCATCTTCTCTGCTGAGTCAACTGAGAATGCCTTCCCAATTCTCCTGAGAGTTGCCTCGTCAGGTCGAAATATCTCAGTACTCTCAGGCACTAGTTTTCTAACTAGGCGTTGCCCAACTACTGCACGTACGGTACTGGCAATTAAGAAAGGCTCTATGCCCATATCCAGAAGGCGCGGCAGGCAAGTCGCTGCATTATTTGTGTGCAGGGTGCTGAAAACTAAGTGCCCGGTCAATGCTGCCTGAACTGCAAGATTGGCGGTTTCGGCATCCCTAATCTCACCCACCATAATAATGTTAGGATCTTGCCTGAGCAAAGCGCGGAGTGCATTAGGAAAAGTCATACCAGCCACCGGATTTACCTGAACTTGGTTAACTCCAGGGATTCTATATTCCACGGGGTCTTCAACCGTACTAATGTTTACGGATGGTTGATTTAGACGACTTAATATACTAAATAAGCTGGTACTTTTGCCAGAGCCCGTGGGGCCGGTGAATAAAATCATTCCGTGGGGCCGGGTTAGGGCTTGTTCAAGGTTTTCCAAGCTGGTGCCCCAAAATCCAAGTTCTTGCAAAGTAGAAGGTTTACTTGATTCATTTAGAATACGCATGACTACTTTTTCACCATCAACAATTGGCAAGGTACTAACACGAAGAGCATACTGCCCACTGCCCACAACAACCTTAAATCGTCCGTCTTGGGGGACACGTCTTTCGTCTATTTTTAGGTTGCTCAAGATTTTAATACGACTCACCAGCGGGGCAAGCATCTTCTTAGGCAGTCGGTTGGTTTCTTTGAGCTGTCCGTCGATACGGTACCGAATACTTACGTAATCATCTCTTGGCTCAATGTGAACATCGCTAGCACTCTGCTTAATAGCGTATTCCACTATCAAGTTCACCGATTTTGCGACTGGACTATCTTCAGCGACATCTTCTTCGCGGATTTTTTCATCGGCCTCGGCAGTTTCACTACTAGCAACAGCTTGGGTAAGTTCGCCGCCTATATTGGTTCGGTACTGGTCGATGGCCGATAAAATATTCGACCTGGGCGCAATATAGACCTTTACGTTCGTACCGAGCTGTTTTTGCAAGAAGTTAAGGGCTTGCACATCGTCAGGGTCTTCCATTGCGAGGTGGGGATTACCGTCTTTTTGAACCTCAAACACCACGGCATTATATTGACGGGCTATGCGCTCGGGAATTAGCTTGAGGGCATCTTTGCCGATATTGCGCGGGTTAATCTCCACAAATGGCACATCAATTTGCTCTGCGTATAGCTGGGTTAAATCTTTCTCAGATAAGAGGTTATTTCTGACGGCGACGTCTTGAAGCGGCCGCTTCTCAGTCTTATGCTGCTCAAGCAAAACCTTGAGCTGGTCGTCATTAATTTTTTTACTCTGTTTTAAGAGTTCAATGACAAGGCTGTCACTAATACGCATACGCTTAGTATAGCGTACTGCAAGGGTATCACTAGGGTTAAATTATTTAAAAATTTTGGTGAAAAAATTACTAAGCATCAACATTTTTATAGGGTTCGTAAGCTTGCTATACTTTAATGTATAAGGCGCACGGGCGCATTTTTACTAGGAGGTGTTTATGGCTAAGGGTGATGTGGCTAAGGTGTCGGGTTCGGCTAAAGATGGTAAGAAAGAAGCTCTGAATCTGGCGATGAGCCAAATTGAGAAGCAGTTTGGCAGGGGTTCCATAATGCGGTTGGGGGAAGCCCAGCATGCCGATATAGCAACTACGCCAACCGGTAGCATTAGTTTAGACCTAGCACTCGGGGGAGGAATTCCTAAAGGTCGAATCATTGAAATTTACGGTCCGGAAAGTTCTGGAAAAACTACACTAAGCCTACATATAGTAGCCGAAGTTCAAAAAGGTGGCGGTACAGCAGCGTATGTTGATGCCGAGCATGCACTTGATCCGGCATATGCTAAGCGCATTGGAGTAAACACTGATGAATTGCTGCTCAGCCAACCCGACAGCGGAGAGCAGGCGTTAGAGGTAGTAGAGACTCTAGTTCGCAGCAATGCTGTGGATATTATCGTTGTTGATTCAGTTGCCGCTCTAGTACCCCAGGCAGAGATAGAGGGCGATATGGGTGATGCTCATATGGGCTTGCAAGCTCGGCTTATGAGCCAAGCCCTACGTAAGCTTACTGGGGTAATCAGTAAAACCAACTGTACCGTTATTTTTGTAAACCAACTTAGGATGAAAATTGGTATTATGTTCGGTAACCCCGAAACAACAACAGGCGGAAACGCGCTTAAGTTCTACGCCACGGTTAGGATGGATATCCGGCGAACGAGTCAGCTAAAATCAGGCGACCGGGTAATTGGTAATCATTGCCGAGTCAAGGTTGTTAAGAATAAAGTGGCTCCTCCTTTCCGAGAGGCCGAATTTGACATCATGTATAACGAAGGTATTAGCCGAGAGGGAGACATCATAGACCTTGCGGCCCTCCATGAAGTAGTGATAAAGAGCGGTGCCTGGTACGAGTATGAAGGCCAGAAAATTGCCCAGGGCAGGGAAGCCGCCAAGAAGTATTTAAGGGACAATCCTAAAGTACTGGAAAAAGTGGCTAAACAGACAATAGAAGCTGCTTTAAAAACTGAGTAGAGTAAATTCATCATATGATAGCAATTAATCACGCTCTAACAGGCGGAATCGTTGCCATTTCTGTTAGCAAACCGATATTAGCTTTGCCTGCGGCACTGGCAAGTCATTTTTTTTTAGATATGCTGCCCCACTGGGACTATAAGGTTCCAAGTGCTATAAAATATCGTCCACTTATTATCGGCATGGACATACTGGTCAGTACTATAGCCATCTTATTCTTAGGATTATTTCTTGATGTTGAGTATTGGCTTTTTGCGCTTGGTGCGTTACTTGGTGTACTTCCAGATATTATGTGGTTGCCATATATATTCTTCGGTCGACCGACGCCTTATGACAAAAAAAACATCCTTCATACCCTAAGGCGTTTCCATTTTAGAATTCAGTGGAGTGAGTCTGCGAGCGGCCTTTTCGTAGAGTTAGGATGGCTTTTTATGCTTGTGGTCTTGCTGGTTAATCTGGGCAAGTAAAATGAAAATTACGGCTATTAAGCATCAGGTCAAAAACTTAGATAGGGTGAGCGTATTTGTAGATGGCAAGTACGGTTTTTCTCTAAGTCTAGATGAGCTACTTTCTCAGCAGATTAAAAATAATGATGATATAGACGGAGTACACCTAAAAAAACTGAAAAAATTGTCCGAAGATGGAAAGCTGAGAGCGCGGGCGTTGGAGTGGCTCTTTGGCCGGCCACATTCGATAAAAGAATTTAAGGATTATATGTGGCGGAAAAAGGCCGACTCAGAATTAACCGAAAAACTTATCTTAGAGTTTACCCATAAAAAATATTTAGATGATATTGGGTTCGGGGTTTGGCTTGTAGAGATGCGACAGCGGTCGGGCAAGAGCAACCGTCAAATCAAAAGCGAGTTATTCAGTAAGGGTTTATCGAAAGAAGATGCAGATGCTGTATTGGAAGGCCAGCCGGAAACTGAGCAGGATAGATTGAAGAACCTCATAAATAAAAAAAGCAAAATACCACGCTACCGTGATGACTCAGCAAAACTAGCAAAATATCTTGTAGGCCAAGGATTTTCTTGGGGAGATGTAAAACAAGCACTTGCTCTTAGGGAGTTCGAAGACTAGGCCGGTGCTGTGGCACCTGAAAGTTCTTCCTGGGTGGCGTGAATCTCGTTGTCACGTACTAATATGTGGTGATCTGTGACCTCCAATATTTGAGTACGATCTACGATGACAGTATCTTCTGAGGAGAAAACTTTAATTAACGACCTTACAACATATAGTTTCTGCACGAATAGTCCGTCGTTGTAGCTGTAATCACTAACTTTACCCAGCTTCTGATTTTTAGTCTTTACTGGCTTATCCAGAAGTTGAAAGCGGATATCTAGAACTTCGCGGTGTCGTACTAAATCTTCGGGAGCGGTTAACTCATCGACATCGTTTACTATCAACCCATTGGCATCAATTTCTCGCAAGTTCTCAGCCAGCAAAACTAACTGCCCGTTCCCTGGGCTTTTGCACCACCAACCCAATATTTTTAAGTTGTGTGGGTTTATTATTGGCTCTAAAGCCACGGCAATCTGTGTTCCGCTGTGCAGACTAAGTACTGGTTGATTGCGCAAGCTGCCGCTCATTCTAAGCATAACAACTTAAGTATATCCTAAGTATTGCGGGGGCGCAGTAATTATTAGGGAGTTGAAAAAACTAATGCTTTATGTTAATATAATCAACTTCTAGGGCTGTTTTAATAGCTACGTCTTAGAAGTGCACAAGGGGTCACAAGACCCTAAAACAGGCCGTAGACGGCCTTAACAATCTGGAGGAAAAGTGTTTATATTTGAAGCACTGGAGTCGCTATCGAAGTTCGACTTCGTTGCCTTGATGGTTGCTGCCGCGGTGTTCATCGTCGTCAGCCACTCGGTGTTCAATATCATCGGCATCATCAACGACGCAAAGCATCCCGACATGCGCTTCCATAGGCGGCGCAACCCAAACCCGTACTACTTCCGAGTCATGGCGGCCATGTTTGGCGTGTGCTTTGTCGGCGCCATCGACATTGGTCTGCACATCGGGTATTTCCGGGGAGTATATCCCTTCCTGGCTTACCCGTTTTTCGAGTTCTTGGTATTTCTCGGCACTGTCGCCATCGGCGCCATTGTGTCATTCGGCATCGTCATGGTCGCCAAGGCCGTTGCGCGCCGTCATGGGCTTGGGTCCATGGCGCAGATCCACTACATCAATGGTGACAATCGACGTACCAGACGCTCGACGGGCCGCTAGAGCTGTCCTCTATTTTCGTTTTTCCTCCAGTTCACCGCGGGAGCGGCGGCATGCGCCGCTCCCGCCTTAAACAAAGTCTTTAAATTTTGAAGGTTTTGTTTAAGATTTTATTGATCCAACTTGTCTTGAATGTCGTTAGCTCGGTTCTTCACATCCTGTGTTTGGTCCTGTAGGTTCTCAGCTTGTTCTATGGCATTGACGGTGCCGTCTTTAATCTGGGTGACGTCTTCAGCGCGTGAAACATAAAAATAAGCGGCAAGCACTATACCAAGCACTAGCACCAGAAGAAAAGGGATTCTTAATATTGCCATCTCGCACTTAATTCTACAGCACTAGTGTTTCAACTTTAAAAAGCTACCGCTGAGTTAAATAAAATCTACAACATATTTATTTCCATAATCACTTTTCATAAAGAAGTCGCTGAATATAATAGAAACTAAATGAAGCGGCCCATAGCCAATCTATGGGTGGGAACACTCTCCTTGCTGCTGTGCTTAACCAGCTTCTCATCCTTAGTATCGGCTCAAGCATTTAGCCCTCAAGAACTAACTTTAATAGAAGTTAAAATGACCAGCTCGGAAACAGTGGTTATTCAAAATACCAGTAGTGTAGAGCTGAACCTGAGCAACTACCTTGTCCAGTACTTCAACAAACATAACCCGGCGTCTTTGAGTGTACCAACCGACGCCCAACAATTGCCGGACATGGTTCTGGCCCCAAAACAGACGATTTTATTAAACAGTGACAGCGCCGCTACCTGTGGAGCTGCAGCGGTAGCTGAGTTGGATTTTACGCTCAGTGATAGTAGTGGGTATTTGATGCTAGTTAAAGTTGAACCCCAGAGCGATGGCAGCTTTATATATCGCCCTCAGGACCGAGTAAACTGGACATCCACAACTTCCGGTGCGGATTTGCTTAAAGTACCATCAGCCACAGCCGACGCCAAAGCGGTGTGGTATAGAAAAATAGTTGATGGCTCTTGGCAGCAGGCTCAGTTAGGTAATGACTGCAGCCTTCTTATGCCTGCGATAGAGCCAGCCAATACCCCTACCTACCTACAGTGGGCTACCGGCGAGGAACCGCCAGCCACTATTGTTAGTGCGACGGCCACTAGCTCCGCAGAATCGATTATCCCCCCTGCCAATATTGGCCTGCCAGGACCGGTGGTTACTGAGCTCTTACCAAATACTGCCCAGGGGCAAACTGATTCAGAAGACGAGTTCATCGAGCTTTATAATGGAGGCTCTAAGCCATATGAGCTCAGCGGCTACATCCTAGAGGTTGGTCTGACCACTAAGCGGGTTTATAAAATCCCTGGCGGTACAACAATTGCCGCCAAAAGCTTCAAAACTTTTTTCTCTAGCGATACCGGCCTAGCTCTGTCCAATACTGGCAGCCAGGCGAGCCTGCTTGACCCGCTGGGCAATGTAGTGAGTCGGGCAGCCGATTATTCTAGCGCTAAGGACGGACATAGCTGGGCACTAGCCAACGGTAAATGGTACTGGAGCACAAGTCCGACGCCCAGCTTGGCCAACGTCATAAAACAGCCGGTGGCTAAAATGTCGTCCGCTACCAAAAAATCTACTTTAAATAAATCCAGCGCCGGTGTGGTCAGGGCTGCGTCCACCACAAATACAAGCGGTTCAGCTGGAGTAAGCAGTTCGCTTGACCCTACTGGCAACGCTCCGGGTAAGGTTCATCCATTGGTGCTTGCGGGGGTAGGCGGTCTGGCCTTACTATATGCTGGTTATGAGTACCGTCATGATGTGGCAAACCAGTTCTACCGGCTACGCCGATACCGAGCGGCTAGGCGAGAGCCTGGGCCAACTGCTTAAGGGAGGGGAAGTGCTAGAGCTATGCGCCGACCTTGGTGGCGGAAAAACCACCTTTACCCGCGGGTTGGCACGAGGGTTAGAAAGTCAAGACACTGTTTCCAGCCCCACCTTTACACTAAAAAAAATTTACAAGGGCAGGGCAGGACTGGAAATTCACCACTTCGATTTCTACCGGTTAAATGAACCCGGCATAGTTGCCGACCAACTGGCTGAGTCGTTGAAAGACCTAAAAGTTGTTACCGTCGTTGAGTGGAGTGACAGCATTAGGGATGTATTGCCTGAAGAAAGACTTTGTATTGAGTTTCATCCAACCTCAGACGTTGCAGAAAAGCGGACCATGCACATTCACTATCCAGAGTCTAAAGCAGCTCTTATTAAAGAGTTAGAAACAAACCTAACTGAGGTAGAACCATGATAATCCTAACCATAAGAACCGACCGGGAAGTAGCAGAAGTAGGTGTCTATGATAGCCAAAACCAACTTGCCTATGACAGCTGGCAAGCCCACCGAGCCCTTTCCACAACTTTAAATAAGAAGATATTAGAAATACTTAACAAGTTAAGTATTTCTAGGGAAGAAGTGCAGGGGATTGTTGTATTTAAAGGTCCGGGCAGTTTTACAGGTCTGCGTATTGGGATGACTGTAGCCAACGCCCTAGCCTACGGTCTAAACCTTCCAATTGTATCCCACGGCGGTGAGCAGTGGTTAACACAGGGGGTCAAAGCCCTAGAAGCCGGAGAAAATGAGAAAATAGCCCTGCCCGAATATGGTTCACCAGCTAAGACGACCGCTCCCCGAAGCTAGTTAGGTGCTCCAATGCTTGGTGTGTCGGAAGTAAAGAAGCATGAGAGTATAAAGTACCAAAGTCGATACTCCCAGTATTGCCTCGTGGGTAATTAAGGTGGCTTCGCTGCCATTGGTAAACCTAAAGGAGCTGTTTAATTGAAATCTGATTTGCTGAAGCATTGTGAAGGTTAGTAAGCCAGAAGAGGCAATTACTATATTTTCAAAAAGTATGGGCAGGTTCAGCCGCTTACCCTTCGGGTTTAAAAAATAAACAACAACAAAAAATAGCAGCGGCAGCAATATGGAGGTAAAAGTAATCCAGTAAATAATATATGAGCTTGACCCGTAGCCTACATGCTCAAAGAATCCCTTAATAGTGATTAGCTGAATAATTGCCATTGTGGAAAAAACGCCCAGCACAGCCAGGACAAAGACTCTTTGAAAAAAGCTTGGAACTTGAGTTTTTTGATTTTGATTTTTTTTCATTATACTTATGCTAACTATACTCTCGTTGACTAGGGGCCTTCAATAGTTTTATATTAGTGATAGGATTTTCTTTGTTTTGGGAGAGTCCAAACACATTTTTCTATAAATATTTGATCGCACCGTAACCGCCAAAACCTTGAACTAATGAAGTGATAGTGATTGTTCTTAGGATAGGCGGCTGGTTGCCCTTAGAAAGGGGTAAATTATGTTAGCACTATACATTGCGCTGGCAATTGCTGGCGTGTTTGCTGGGGCTGGTGGAACTTATGCCTACACCCGCCGAAGTGGTTCTGTTGCCGCAGAAGCTGCAAAGAAAGAATTGGCGAAAGCTAAAAAGGAAGCCGAAGCCTTAGTAAAAAAAGCCCAAGAAGAAGCTGAAGGTCGGGTTGATGAGGCCCGTAAAGAAGAGAAGAAACGACGAGACGAAATTAAAGACATAGAACAACGGTTGCTAAACCGCCAAGAGTCTTTAGACAAAAAACTTGATGACCTAGATAAGCGGGCCGATGGTCTAAGAAAAGCCGAAGACGAAGTCGAGGGCTTAAAGAATGAAATTAGGGAAATTCGGGCTAAACAACAAGATAAGTTAGAGAAAATTGCCAAACTTACCAAGGCTGACGCGGCCGAGAAGCTGATGCAAATGACCGAGCGAGACATTAAGAATGACCTTGTTGGGCTAGTTGTTAAGTTGCAAAATGACGCAAAGGACCAGGCCGAAGAATTATCTGCCATGATCTTAGCCACTACCATGGAGAGAATGGCCAGTGAAGTAACCTCGGAGCGTACCGTTACGGCAGTCCGGCTAGAAGATGAAGAAATGAAGGGGCGGATTATCGGTAAAGAGGGCCGTAACATTCAAGCTTTGCAACGGGCTACTGGGGTCGATATTTTAGTAGACGAAACCCCAGGTATGATAATTCTATCTAGCTTTGATCCCGTACGCCGTGAAGTAGCGCGGCAGGCCATGGAGATGCTACTAAAAGACGGTCGGGTACATCCTGGACGCATCGAAGAAGTAGTCGAAAAAGCTCAAAAGCAAGTACAAAAAGACACAGTTCGAGCTGGTGAGGACTCTGCCCGCGAAGTCGGTGTAATAGGCATGCCCAAAGAACTTTTACAACTGCTTGGTGAACTTAAGTACCGTACCAGTTACGGCCAAAATGTTCTGAAGCACAGCGTTGAGATGGCTCAGCTGGCTGGCGTACTGGCCGATGAGCTTGGTGCGGATGTAAAAACCGCAAAATACGCCGCGCTGATGCACGATGTAGGTAAGGCTCTGAGCCATAAAGTAGAAGGCAAGCACCACCACATTAGCGGGGAGATGCTACGTAAATACGGAGCCCCTGAAGCAGTGGCACATGCCGCCGAAGCCCACCACGATGACATGGAAGCCACTACCGTTGAAGCTTTAGTGGTTCGGGTAGTGGATGCTATTTCAGGTGCCCGCCCCGGTGCCCGTAATATTAGTGCCGAAAATTTTGCAGAACGTATGAAAGACTTGGAAAACACTGCTCTTGGCTTTGACGGAATTGAAAAAGCTTACGCCATTTCCGCTGGCCGTGAAGTTCGAGTGTTTGTGCAGCCGAAAGATATAAACGATCTTCAAGCTATTAAGCTGGCTCGCGATATTGCTAATAAAATTGAATCTACAATGCAGTACCCCGGCACAATTAAGGTCAATGTTATCCGCGAAACCCGAGCTATTGAGTTCGCCAAGTAGCCAGAACTTTGCACCGCCTACCCCTGCTGCCTGGCTGAGCCAGACACCCGGCTAGGCTTTTGGACGAATTACTGCGTCAGAAACTGCGTTGCTCGTTCGCAGTATTCTAATACAGCTCACTGCGCTACTTATTTCTTCCTTGTACTGCATCCAAATGCAGAGCTCTGGCTACATCATCTATCTTTCCAAACGCGTAGCTAGTTGTTCGCGCTAGGATTGGTAGTATATTTGTCGTCTGCTATAATTACCCCTGTTGCAGTTCTTTTTTAGGGAAAGGTAGCAGCCGCGGTCCGCCATAGGCGGATTCGGATTCATTCCGAAAGCGGCGTTGAAGGAAACCCGCATGGTTGTCCTTCAAGGTAGTTCGGGGTGTAGCGCAGTTGGCTAGCGCACCGCGTTTGGGACGCGGGGGTCGAAGGTTCGAGTCCTTTCACCCCGACCATAAAAATTTACGCCGCATAACGTACATTGCTATAAACTTGTTATATGCCTTTTGAAAAGACCATTCGGTCACTTCCGAAAGCCGCTAGAAATGCCTCATCAGCAGCCCGCCAGGGTCTTGGCGCGCTAAGAAGTGATAAAGCAATAGTGGTTTATCCATTGTTTGTTTTTATATTGGTTCTGGGAAGTTTAGCTGTTGTCAACGACTTGATATCATCAGCTACAACCTCTCTTGCTCAAGAATCGTTGTTTGGGCCAGAGCAGTATCTTGCGTTTTTATTTTTCGGAATTACTTCGATTATATTATTTTATATATATCTAGCGGTTATGACCGGTTGCTTTACCTGCGTGGTGGCCGCCTCGGTTATGGCTCAGCTGGACGGACATCCAACACCACTACTTCGGGGAATAAAAGTGGTTTTAAATCGATTGCCACGGATAGCCGCGTTTTCAGCCTTATCGATTTTTTTTATCCCGCTTGGGTTGATAGCCCAACGAAGTAAAGTACAAAGAAAACCACACGATGCAATTGGCAGCTCCTTTTCTTTAAACATGGCTCAACTAGCTCCTGCCATACTTTCGGGTAATAAAGGGGTGTTTGAAACAATCAGACATTCCGTTAACGTCATGGGAGAAGCCTGGAAAGAAAATCTTATGATTAAAGCATCGATGTATGGATTTATAATTTTTCTAGGATTGGTCAGTTTTCTACCGGGTTACATTGAGCGAAATTGGTTCGATAAAACTTCTGCTGGCACCATTAGCTGGCTGGTAAGCGTAATTTTATTAATATCATTTCTGATCATGACCAGAGTATTGGCTAGTGTGTTCACCGCCACCCTTTACTGGAGACTGACTAAAAGTAGAACATAAATGGCGCACTCGGTGAATCCAGTTTAGAATCTCTTCCAACTGCCCGAATGCGCCAATTAAAAAGTGATTATGCAAAACTGTTTTCGCCCAAAACCGGCTTTGCGTCTCTGCGGGCGCCCGCCATCGCCCGCAGTCGGCTCAAAGCCGAAATTGAAAATTCTCTTTTGGTCGGGGTGAGAGGACTCGAACCTCCGACCTCAGCGTCCCGAACGCTGCGCGCTAGCCTGGCTGCGCTACACCCCGTGCGTGGCTAGATTGTAACAAAATAATATACAATGGTTATAATGCTTGCGGTTATTGCCAGCCTGGTCGTTATCTCAGTCATCTTGGCAGTAGCCGAAATCCTTTGGCGTAAGAAGATATTAAAAGGCGAAAACCAAAGAAAATTTGTGCACATCAGTATAGGCACATTTGCTGCTTTTTGGCCCTGGCTGATGAGTTGGGAGGCTATCCAGCTGCTAGGGCTAATAATGACCGTGGGAGTACTCCTTAATAGACACCGAACTTTTCTACACTACCTGGGTAACATCCGTATAACGCACAATTACGGTGATGTATTTTTGCCAATAGCAATTGTTATTGCCAGCCTTGTTACAACTAATAAGATTTTCTTTGCCATCGCAATTTTGCATGTTTCTCTAGCCGATGGGCTCGCCGCTGTAGTCGGCAAGAACCTAGGCAGGCACTGGAAGTATAAGATTTTTAAACATAGTAAGACGGTAGTTGGCTCAATGACTTTTTGGCTTGTTTCAGTATGTATATTGGGGGTAGGAATCCTGGCTGCGCATGATTCCTTCTCTTACGATCAGTATTCGTTATTGCTACTTACCCTTCCACCTATGCTAATGATAATTGAAAACGTAGTTGGATTTGGGATGGACAATATAGCAGTGCCAGCTGCTGTTTTAGTTGCCCTAAACCTGGCAGTCTAGAACATAAGCTACCAATCTCCTAAGATTGGCCAATCAGAATACCGGAAATAAACACTAGTGCGCCGCCCACAACTACTTGTAAAACTGATAACCAAAATTTCATTTTAAAGAAATGGTAACGAATGTAAGCGATAGCTATCAGCTCTATTCCTACAACAAGATAAGCAATAGTTAGGGCAGTGTCTAAGTCTGATATCAAAAACGGTATAGTGTGGAAAATTCCACCCAAAAAAGTGGTAATCCCAACTATAACTCCGCGCCTTATTGGGTGGCCGCGCCCCGTAAGTTTTCCGTCATCGCTCATTCCTTCGGAAAAGCCCATGCTGATAGCCGCACCAACTGCTGCCGAGGTGCCAATCAAAAATGCAACCCGAGGGTCTTTAGTGGCAAAAGCGGCAGCAAAGAGGGGCGCCAACGTGGATATAGAACCATCCATAAGACCCAGAAGAGCAGGCTGTACGGTCTGCAGGACAAATTTATTATCTTCTTTCATAAAAAATGGGGCGAATGATGGGTCTTGAACCCACGACCTTCGGGACCACAACCCGACGCTCTAACCAACTGAGCTACATCCGCCGTAAAATACGGGTTAATTTTAACCTGTTTTAGGTGAAAAAACCAGATGCAGTGTTGGGGTTCAAGCTAGAAATTGTTTACTGCAGGGTGGAGCCGCAAACGGCTGGAGGCTGTACGATTGAGTAGGACTGTGATTGTTGTGGGCCAAGGGTCATTACCTGCATATTGCCGTATAAGCTTGGCGGCATATACGCATATGTTACATCGCCCCAAGGGTAGGTTATATTACTGAATATATCTGACTTCGGGTCCAGAGCATACAGGGTCAAGCCACCCCCTCTGTCGCCTAAGTACATTCCGTAAGTTTGCATGGCCTTAGCGATTATTTTTTGCCAGCTGTTTAGGCCCAGGCTGTTTAAGTCCAAGGCCGGGTTAAGCCGTACTCTTGCTCCTTCAGGTATCGTACCCGCCGCTGTACTTTGACCATCGCTGGTATATGAAGGCAAGACGGGCCCGCCGCCCTTAACGTACTGTGCGTCCATACTGAAGACTAGGGCGTGGTTTATCACCCCAGCTGCCATTTCACTTGGCAAAATCAAACCGCCGCCCAGCGCGAAGCTAGAGCCACGGGTGGGGATAGCCGGCTTGATGAAGGTGCCGGTTTCAGTTTTTAGTAGTGCGTTAGCAACCCCGGCTGACCATGCTCCGGTGCTCGATTTGGCGGCTTTCCAAAAGTCGTACTCGCAGTTGGTCGACTTATCTATTATTAACATGTGAGCATCTGTGCCGTTAGCGGGAACGGCATTGGCTGGGATAGGTACGTTTAAGAACTTAGTCGCCCCGCCATTGTAGTTAGTGGTAAAGCTAACTGTGGTTCGAGGGGTGTTAGCATCGGCATAATACGCCGCTACCGAATAGGATTTAACCGCGATAGGCGTACCAGCACTTGAGTTAGCGGAGCCTAAGAGGCTTTGTACCATGGCGGAAGAATTGGGGTCTATTGTCGCTGTAGAAGGAATAGGCAAGTTCCAAAAACTTGACGCTGAGTAAAAGAATGCACTACTTGGAGGCGGAGGTGGCGGTGGAGGCGTAGCAGCAGTAACCGTAACGGTGGTACTAGCATTGGCACTGCCCCCACTCCCACTGCAGCTCAAGGTATAGGTGCTGGTAGTATTTAGAGCTCCGGTAGAGACTGAACCACTAGTTGGCTGAGCTCCACTCCAAGCCCCACTGGCACTGCAGCTAGTAGCATTGGTAGAGTTCCAGGTCAGCGTAGAGGGTGATCCCGCACTCACCGAGGTTGGTGTAGCGCTCAACGAGATTGTTGGCGCTGGTGTACCTACCGATACTCCGTAAAACCGACTAACATCTAGGTAAAGATCAGTTGTGCAGGCACTACCGCCGGTGTAGCTAATATATACGTTACGGTTACCACTAGCTGCATTGCTACTAGCACTGTAGGTAGTCCAACCGCTGGAGGAAACGGTAGTACTAATAAGTTGAACTCCACTCAGTTCAACTCTCATGGATGGCCATTTACCATGGCACTTGGTGGCTTTAGCCACTAGGCTATAACTACTAAGCGATGACGGCAGTGAAACAATACCCTGAATTACACCAGAACCCCTCAACCTAACAGCCTTACCGCTACTGGCGTAAGTATCGGTGATAATACTGCCCCCACTAGGCAGGCTCATTTGCTCTGCTTCTAAACTAGCCACCAAAGGCCCAGCTGCAAAAGTCCTATATAGAAAAAAGCCCCCAATGACCGCAAACAACACAGCGAATACAATCATCCGACGCTTAGAGAAGGAAGGATTACTATTTAATAGTTTTGTTTTTAACATTCGTAGTCTCTTCATAGATTAGAGTTATATATTCAATAATTATTGTTATGTTTATTAGGGGGCGTGTCAATAGGGAGGGGAGTCTCGCAAGCTGCCAGTATTATACTTATAAGGCTTATAGGTGCTTACGAACCAAATTATCAGTCGGCCCAATATAAAAACTTTGATTATCACACTTAAGAATATATATGAAGAACATGTACCTAATCCTGAGCTTGTCGAAGGACGGTACCCCAGGAGGGATTCGAACCTCCGGCCTTGACGTTAGAACCGTCTTGCTCTATCCACTGAGCTACATCCGCCGTAAAACAGCTAGTATTATACTTTTTAACAGATGATGTAGCAAATACCGATCTTTGCGTTTAAACATTGACAGCAATAAGCTTTCAGTATAATAATTATGCTTAAGTATAAAATAATCATGCAACCAAGCGATCAAGGAAACTCAATGACACAAAAAACACCTAATCGACGGATTAAGGAATTTAAAAGTAGAATTCCATTTTCCAGTCGTCAACTTATTATCTTCGCCCTAATCTTCGCAGCCATTGGAAGTTACGTCTTATATAGGAGTTTTGCGGCCAGCCCGGCTGGCACAGCTCACGTTTTCGTCTCCCCGAGCGGCTCTGATTCAGGTACTAACTGTAAGCGTTACGCCACACCCGTTGCTTACCCTGGTGGCGCTGTCTGCGCCAGCATTACTAAGGCCTACCAGCTTGCCCAAGGGGGTGACACTATCGATGTTCAAGGCGGTACATACTCTGGCTACGAAACGCTAGCTAATGATGCCAGTAAGAACTCTACACCCATAACTATCCGTGGCGCCCAAGGCTCTACCGTAACCCATAACAATGGTATAGCGTTCGGCAACGACCAGACTAATACAAATTCCGCCGACAATGTAGTCCTCCAAGATATGACTTTTAAGGGCACCATAACCCTATGGAGCACAGCCGACAATGTCCAATTAGTTAACCTTAAAGCCGACATCTTCGATATCTTCGGCGGCAATGGCAGTGGCGTAAAGGGCGGTGACTACGGCCCATGTCAGGCACCAGCCCAAGGCTCTTGTCTAGCTAGGATTATCGGCAACAACATAACTGTAGACGGTACCGCCATCCACCATATGTCTTCCACCGACTTAGTTAACTACCACGTAGACGGCATGTTCGTCCGCGGCTGCACTAACTGCACAGTTAAGAACACTGACTTCTGGGGCAATATGATTACCAACATCAGGGTCCAAAACTGCTGTCAGCTGCCAGCTAACACCAACCTCACTCTTGAGAATAACTGGTTTGGTGTACCGATAGAGGGCGATAATGTAACAGGGCGGGGCAATGCACTCGACATAGACAATGATGTGCCTGGACTAAGAATTAAATACAATACCTTCCATCCCCAAACCGGAATAAGTATCTGCGGTGCTTGGGCGTGTAATCCGGCTGACGGCGGCTGGACCGCTACCGATACCCAGATTATTGGTAATCTTTTCTCCCGGGCATTCTGTGCTTCCGGTGCGGTATATCGCAATAACGTCTATCGAGCTTTCAGTGAGTATGCCGGTTCCGAGTCCTGTGGCACTGGCGAGAAACTAGTAACTGACTTTGGACTGGTAAATTCTGGCCCATACAGTAATACGCCCAGCAGTCCAGACTTTCACCTGACATCTAGCTCACCAGCCATTGGAGCAGGTGACCCCACCAACTACACAGCTACTGACTATGACGGCCAACCCCGCCCCCAGGGCACTGCTCCAGATGCCGGCGCCGACGAATACTCCACTGGTACTACACCACCTCCACCTCCTCCCACAGCACCAACAGTCTCTCTCTCCTCTAGTCCTACTTCTGTAGCTTCCGGCTCTGCCTCTACACTAACCTGGAGTTCCACAAACGCTACATCATGTACCGCCTCCGGATCCTGGAGTGGGGCTAAAGCAACTTCCGGATCACAGTCCACTGGTAACCTAACCTCTAGCTCTACTTACAGCCTAGCTTGTACCGGCACTGGTGGCAGTGCTTCTGCTAGTACTACGGTTACGGTCAGCGGTACTTCTGCCGACACCACTCCACCCTCCATTCCTACCGGCTTAGGTCACACCACAACTACCGACTCTTCACTCAGTTTGGTATGGAATGCATCGAGTGACAATGTTGGCGTAAAGGGCTACAAGCTCTACCGTAACAACGCTTTGATAACTTCACCTACCAGCACCTCATATGTCGACAGCGGCTTAAGCGCTGGTACTAGCTATAGTTACGCTGTTTCAGCATTCGATGCAGCTGGAAATGAAAGTGCTAAGAGTGCTACTGTTAGCTTTACAACGGCGACAAGTACAAGTATCCTGCCGCTTCCACCGCCCAATGACACCGTAGCTCCGAGCACTCCAGACGGATTTAAAGTAACAAGTAGCGGTAAAACCAGCGTATCCTTAGCCTGGAACGCCAGTACCGATATCGGTGGCTCTGGCTTAGCCGGATACAAGCTTTACCGGGGTAGTACTCTTGTTTATACTGGGCCTAACTTAAGCTTTAACAGCACAGGTCTCAGTTCAAAAAGCAGCTATACGTACACAGTGCACTCCTATGACAAAGCTGGCAATATGTCCAATTCAAGCATTAAAATCTGTGTTAGCAAGTTTGGCTTCTGGAGCAACATTACACGCAGCCGTGGCTGGGAATATTGTTAAGAGTACTTCTTTACTGAAACATTATAAACACAAAACTATAGTTAAGAATGCATCTTAGAGATGCATCTGCCGAAACGCCACTAGTTACTTGCACGAAAAGATGATGTAGCAAACTCTTGGGTCGGGTTTATGCTACCCAGCTGAAAGTATTCTAGTATAAACCAATACGCTAATGCTTACTATTGACAAATATTATAAACAGTGATAGAATGCGCTGGTAACTTCTGTGAGAGGGAATGTATATCAACTAATTAACGTTTCATGCGTTACGGGTTGTCGGTTCATTGTAAATGCCCGACACTCGAAATAGAGGTAGGTTTATATGAGCAGAAAAAACTTTATCAACTTAGTAGGTGCCGTCATACTTGGCGTGTCTAGCATATTTTGGGCTAGTTCGGCAGTATCGGCCCAGACGAATAGCGACCTCGAAAAGGTGACGATCTGCCATCGCACCAATAGCGTAACAAATCCATATCGACAAATAACTGTAGATAAATCAGCCGTTGATGGCCATGGTGAAAATGACCACACACAGCACACTGGACCAGTAGCCACTTCGCAAGAAGTTGCCCAAGGACTTAAGGACGAAAAAAAGAAATGGGGCGATATCATACCTCATGGCCTTAACTGGACGACTGTTGGTATGGCAGTATATAACAACGGCTGCCAACCTCTACACGCTCCAGAAGATCCACCAGTACATCAAACCCGTGTAAAAATCTGTCATGCCACTGGCTCTGAGAGTAATCCCTACGTGGAAATAACTCTTAACGCCAGAGGGGTAATTAACGGGCATGTTGGCCATGACCATCAAAACGGTGAAGATATCATCCCACCTTTTGAGTACATGGATAAAAATAAAGAAACAAAGAACTTCCCTGGTCAAAACTGGAACACTAACGGACAGGCAATCTACAATAATCACTGCAAGAAGCCTGTACATGTTGTAGTGCAACCTCCTACACCACCCCCAACTCCCCCAGCTGGCCACGTAAATGGTGCCTCAACCACCACCACTGGCGTTGTACTCGGAGCTCAAGTTCAAGCACCAGTTGGAGCTGTTAGCGCAGGAGCCGGTGGAGCTGTCGGTACAAGCATGGGTGCTATATTCGGACTTTCTAGCTCTCTTGGTGTACTTGGCCTAGGACTTCGCCAAATGCGCAAGTTCGGTCTCTAAGCAGTAAATAAAAGTAAAATAGCGTTAGTTGAATATGAGCGCTAATAAAAAAACACTATCCAAAACAAGAAAGCCGGCGAGCAGCCGGCTTTCTTTACATGCAGCTCAAAAAAAGCAGCAAAAGCCTAAGACTTCGCGGGTTAAGTATTTACATGTTCCCCTCACTACTTCGCGTGTTTTACTTATCTCACTTAGACAGTTTAGAACCAGCAAAGCTAAGCGCTCAAAGCGCTACAAGCAGATTGTTATTACCACTCACTTCTTACCGTATAAAGAAATAGCCATTGTTCAACGGCGTGGCAAAAGAACCGCAAAAAAATCACGAAAGGTCTTATTTAATCGCCAAACTGCTGCAGCCTTACTATTAATAATTTCCGGAATTGCAGGAGCTATATACTTTAGCCTGAACCTAAGTAAAGCTCCCAATCTAGAGCTTAGCTCTAACCCAGTACCTACTTCCGCAGTCGTTCAGCCTCCCCAACCAACTCTCCCGAGTACGCTACCCAAATCAGAACCTACTCGCGTACGTATTGCCCGGCTCGAAATTAACACCACTCTAATGCCAGTTGGGCGTAATTCTGACGGAACAATGGAAGTACCTACCCGTTACGATATTGCCGGCTGGTATAATTTAGCTCCAACACCCGGAGAACGGGGGCCGGCTATTATAGTAGGGCATGTTGACAGCCCACGCGGACCAGCCATTTTTTGGCGCCTCAGGGAGCTTACACCGGGCGATATCGTAGAAGTTGATCGTGCCGATGGTACAACTGTTAAGTTTAAGGTAGACAGTGTTCAACAATACCCCCAGGCCAGTTTTCCAACGCAGGAGGTATATGGGAACATTGATAATGCAGGGATAAGACTAATCACTTGTGGTGGGGTATTTGACAGGAATATTCATAAGTACAGCCATAACACCGTAGTTTTCGGCTCTATGCTTACAGAACAGTAACGTCAACATATAAGAGAATATTTTGGTACAGCTTAGTTACGAAGTTAGAACTGCGTTACTGTGCAAGTAGGTACTAGGCGTACCAAGTTATTATCCCAACACCTCTTAATAAGTGAAAAGTAAAAAAGACCAATAGCCCCAAGGCATTAGAAAAAAAACAGAGCCTTATGAATGTATTTGTATCGTATTTTTTTAAGTACCTTATAGTGCCAAGAAATACTACTATTACCGCGAGTAACCCTGTTAAAACAAACATCGACCAGTCCAAAGGGAATATGCCAGAATCTCCCCAATGGATTATGCCGACAACCACTGCTACTACTTGTAAGGCAAAGAGGGCCATGATGGAATTAGCGATAAATTTCATTTAAGTATCATAGCATTCATAACTTTTACATTGGTACCCCGGGAGGGATTCGAACCCCCAACCTAGTGGATAGAAGCCACTCGCTCTAATCCATTGAGCTACCGGGGCTTGGTGCGGGATACCGGAGTCGAACCGGTCTCCTCAGTTTGGAAAACTGATATATTAGCCGATATACGAATCCCGCATAACAGGGGTGATTATAACAGATATATATTCAAAGTCTAAAGCCACTAAATAAAAAGCCAAAACAAAACGCACCAGTTACCTGGTGCGTTTTAGCTTTTACTAAAATTTAAGGCTTAAAATTAAGCGCTAAAAATTCTAGCTGCTACAGTTCGAGCTAAAGTGATAACTGTAATAGCTACCCCTAAAGTCAAAATAGCTAGCGTTATTGCTATAGATAGCTTGCTACCGCCAGTGCTAGGCAGTACAGCAACTGAACCAGCTGCTATTGAAGTACCGAGTACGGATCCATACATATGCTAACTCCTTTCTCTAGCTAAATTAAAGCACATTGTTAGTTATATGTAAATAGATAATAAAATATAATTGCATAAGCAGTATGATTATGCTATAGTATATATGTTATTAAAGCTTAGGGAGTCATAGATGATCTTAGGTGTTTACTCGCCACCTTCTATTATTGTTTTTATAACCGCAATTACGGTTATTTTAGCTTTAACCTCAGTCTTTTACGAATACAGGAAGGCCAAAGCACTTAAACTTCTTCCACATAAAGACTACCTTTATAAAAAGGTGTCTAAGGTAGCGGTGTTAATAGCTTCCAAGGATGGCGAAAAAACAATTACTCGAACAGTAAAAGCAGCTATTGCCAATAGATGTACCGTTTATGTTGTTTCCGACGGAAGCAGCGATAAAACCGTCAGGGAGGCTCGCGCCGCAGGGGCACAAGTGTTGGGCTTAAAAAAGAATATTGGCAAGCCCGCTGCCCTACACCGAGCCTATAAACACTTTAAACTTGGACAAAATTACAGCGCCATAGCAATTCTGGATGATGACGTCATGGTTGAAAAAGACTTTATTAGACATGCTAAGAAATCGATGGGTAGAGACTGCGCTATTACAGTGGGAAAGAATTTAACTGATTGGCCGAACCATAAAAGGTGGAATGTTTGGTTGGCTTCCCGTACCTATAGTTACTGGGCTTACCAGATAACCCTACGTACCATACAAAGCACTTATAACGTAATGAATTGTATATCAGGTTCAAATTCACTTTATCGCACAGAAGTTCTCGACCGTGTATTAACAGGAGACACTCCATACATTGTTGACGACACCTATTGGACGCTTGAAACTCATAGATTAAAACTTGGAAAGATTAAATACTCTCCAAAAGCTCGGGCGTGGCTACAAGACCCAATCAACTTCCGTGATTGGTACAGTCAAAACTTACGCTGGATGTGGGGGACCTTTCAAGGCATTATCGGCCATCGAGTTGGCACAAAGGCAAACAAGTTCCACCTATCTTACCTCGCAATTATGTTCGAGTGGATAATCTATATATTCAGCGGACCATTAACACTGTTTGTCATTTGGCAGGCCGGGTTGGACAGTTTAGCTCTAGAGCTACTTTTGCTCTGCACCGGCTATGCAGTCTTAGTGACAATAGCAGCAATCGCACTTAAGTTACCTCGATTGCTGCTATTTGTTCCTGTCATTGTAGTAACAGACTTTCTCTTTCGTTGGGTTATGCTCCATGGCCTATTTAAGGCTATTCGTCAAAAAACAGTAGCATCCTGTGTTTGGAATTCCCCGGAGCGTTTTGATACTCGTGGTTCTACCCTAGGGCAAAAGGCAGGATAAAATGGCAAAGAAAAAAGAACAATTTAAAAATGTAAAAGATGCCCAAAAGTCCCTGGGAAAATTTGGAATACAAGGAATAAGGCTAGCCGCAAGACACCTATGGTTATTTACCGGCGCTGCTTTAATTGGTGTCGGCCTTTTGAGTGGCGGCTTCGATTTAATTAAAAGCTTGGGGGTAGATAAAAACACTCAGGCTCATGCCCTTACAAGCAACGTACCTGTCCAAACTCCAATCCCTTTAATATCAGGTACCCCAGTTCATATATCAATTCCGGATGTAAGCATAGACCTAAATGTTGTTCCGGGTTTCTACAACCCGGATAAGAAAAGTTGGACATTAAGTTTAAAGAATGCTCACTTTGCAACAATTACTTCAAAGTCTAACAACAAAGAAGGCAACACTTTTATCTATGCGCATAACCGAAAAGGAGTTTTTAATTCTTTACCAAAAATCTTACCTGGTGCCCAGGCTGTAGTTAAAACAGACAGCGGCCATAGTTTCGTCTATACGTTTGAAAGTTCTACAATAACATCGCCGGAAGACACCAGCCTCTTTCAGTATAAGGGTAAGCCAATATTGGTTCTGCAGACCTGTACTGGTGCATGGTATCAAGACCGTCAACTTTTTGTATTCAACTTTACTGACGTTATACCGTTAACCGACAATTAGAGATATTAAACTTCGTTGACTACGGTAATGTGGGCGCCAAGGCTGTTAAGCCTGTTGGCCAGGTCTTCGTAGCCGCGGTTGATGGTATAAACGTTGCGAAGCATGGAAGAGCCGGGGGTCGCCAGCATACCAATTAGCAGCATAACTGCCGGTCGTAGGCCGCTGGGGGCCACGATATCAGCCGTCCTCCAAGTTGTCGGCCCTTCAATGAATATGCGGTGGGGGTCGGCTAACTCCATATTTACGCCTATTTTTTTCATCTCGGC
Source organism: Candidatus Saccharimonadota bacterium (assembly GCA_013815775.1). Classification (GTDB taxonomy): domain Bacteria; phylum Patescibacteriota; class Saccharimonadia; order Saccharimonadales; family UBA10212; genus JACDFN01. Next base: position 174,405 of record JACDFN010000001.1, read on the forward strand.
GAACATAAGAGCCCGGTCCTCGTAAACCCAGTCATGAATCAGTGTCCTCCCCTTAGCTACTGCTGCGATTGGAACAAAGTAGGGCAGATTGTCTATATTTATACCCACGCCGCCGGTTAAGGGGTGGAGTTTTTCTTCGGGAGCCCTAAGTGCCCCGTGATGCTCGTAGAGCTTTATATCAGTTAGATTGGTAGAGCCGTCATCGGCCTTATACATTGGACTGGTTGTAAATTTTAGACCCATTTTCTTTAACTTCAACAGTTCGAGTTCTATAAAATCGATTGGCGCGCGCTTGATGGTAATAGCCGAGTTAGTGGTTACAGCCGCGGCTATGAAGGTCATAGCCTCCACCGGGTCTTCGCTAGGGGCGAAAGTTACATTTTTCTTTATATTTCTGACCCCTTTAATTTTCAGGGTATTAGTTCCCACGCCGTCAATTTTGACACCAAGTTTTTGAAGGAAAAAGCAGAGGTCCTGCACCATATAGTTAGCGCTGGCTTGTTTGATGATAGTTTCACCTTCAAAGCGGGCAGCGGCCATGATGACATTCTCTGTAGCAACATCGCTCATCTCGTACATAACCACCGGTTCTTTAGGCAAGTGGCGGCTGACCGTAACATCGTAGTGGCCACTGCGGGCCACTATTTTAGCTCCAAATTCTTCAAGACCATAAATATGGGGCAGTATTGTGCGGCGCCCCAGCTCGCAGCCCCCGGCATAGGGAATCTTGAAATGAGAATAGTCATGCATTAGGCTTCCGGCTAACATTATTACTATTCGGGTCTTACGAGCGGCAGCCTTATCGATTTTCTCTAAATTTAGTGCTTTAGGTACCCTAATTTCTAGGTCGCTGGAGGTTGTCCAGCGAACATTGACCCCAATACTAGTTAGCACCTCGATAATTCGGTTTACCTCCTCGATACGAGGTACTTTCGTAAGCCTTGTAACACCTTTGTTCAGCAAGCTGGCGCAAAGAAGTGCCACAGTTGCGTTCTTGGATGTCTTGAGTTCAATCTCGCCACTTAGTTTATGGCCACCTTCGACGCGTAGGCTAACTGCTCCCTCACTAATAAAAATTATTTGTTTATGCAGTACGTCACTAATACGGCCCAGGGTATCGAGGCTGAGGTTTTGCTTGCCGTGCTCAATACGGTTGACTGCCGACTGGCTGGTACCAAGTTTTTTGGCGAAAGTTGCTTGTGTTAGGCCACGTTCTTGACGAATTTGGTAGATAAGGCGGCCAATTTTCTGGTTTGTTTCATTCATAAATCCAGCTGATGATATCACAGAGGGTATATACAGTCTACTTACATTTTTAACAACTTACATTTGCGGGCTTGGTTGTTACAATGGGGATATGTTGTAACACGAGTGCCATCTTCTATCCCCAAATAAAAGGAGAAATATAATGATCGACAAAGATGTAGATGCACTCATAAAAGCAGAACAAAAACGCCAACGCGAAGGAATGGAGCTCATCCCTAGCGAAAATTACGTCAGCCAGGATGTATTAAACGCCTTGGGCAGCGAGTTTACTAATAAATACTCGGAAGGATATCCCGGTAAAAGGTACTACGGAGGCCAGGACTTTACTGACAAGGTTGAAACACTTGCCATTGACCGTGCAAAAAAATTATTTAATGCCGACCACGCCAATGTTCAGCCCCATTCGGGGGCGCCTGCCAATATTGCTGTCTACTTTGCCTGGTTAGAACCCGGGGATACGGTTATGGGCATGCGCCTGGACCATGGTGGACACCTTACTCACGGCCACCCGGTTACTACAATGGCCAAGCTCTATAACTTCGTTCGCTATGGCATGAAGGACGCCGAGACCGGAGAAATTGACTACGAGCAGATGCGTCAAGTGGCACTAAAGGAAAGACCAAAAATTATTCTGGCTGGCTTTTCCGGTTACCCCCGTAACCTTGACTACGCTAAGTTTGCCGAAATTGGAAATGAAGTTGGAGCGTTACTTATGGCCGACATGGCCCATATAGCGGGGTTGATTGCAGGGAAGGCTTTGCCCAACCCCTTCGACTACGGCTTCCACGTCATTACTACAACCACCCATAAAACTATGCGCGGCCCCCGTGGCGGGCTGATATTAACCAAAGGCAAAGTAGGCAATCCGCTAAAAAAAGTTGAAAAAACTTTTGAAAACCTCCCCACTCTAATTGACCGGGAAGTATTCCCTGGTTTTCAGGGAGGGCCGCACATGAACAATACTGCAGCCAAGGCTGTTTGTTTTGGGGAAGCTCTTAAACCGGAATTTCAGACCTATGCCCGCCAAACTCTAAAAAACGCCAAAGTTCTGGCCGACGAGCTAATGAAACGCGGCTTCAAGCTAATCACTAATGGCACCGATAACCATTTGATAATGGCCGATGTCCAAACTAGCTTTGGGATTAACGGCCGGGAAGTACAAGATTTGTTGGACAGGGTTGGTTTATCTGCCAACTGCAATTCTATCCCCGATGATCCGCTGCCTCCATTTCGCCCCAGTGGCCTACGCCTCGGAACACCCGCACTGACAACCAGAGGCCTTATAGAAAAAGATATGCCAACCGTGGCCGAGTGGCTGGCTAGTGCAATAAAAAATCGTAATGACGACAAATTACTTAACAAGTTAAGTAATGAAGTTAGGGAGTTCTGCTTACAATTTCCTCTCCCAAGTGATAAGGCTTAAATATTAAGGGAGTAGTTCGGGTTCTTGCTCAAGTACGACGCCGAAAAGTTCGTCTACCTTAAAGACAACCTTTTGCTTAAAAGCCAGCAAATCCGCGGTTTTACGACCGTGTTCGTTCACTAAAACAAGAGCTTGATCTTGCCAGGTGGCCATGCCGGTATCTTGATCATGGATGCCTTTAAAACCAGCTTGCTCCACTAGCCATCCAGCTGCCAGTTTAACTTTGCCCTCAGGTGTGGGCCAGCCTTTTATGTCGGGGTAGCTTTCTTTGAGTTTTTCGAAGTGCTCTTTGTTAACGAAGGGATTAGTAAAAAAAGAACCATTGTTGGCAACAACTGAAGGGTCTGGTAGTTTCACGGCCCGGATGGCAGTAACAGCTTCACGTACAGAGGTAGGGGTATAGTTGGTTACCCCGTGCTCCTCAAAGTATTTTGTTAACGACTCATAAAATGGCGGTTCCGGGAGTGATTTTTTTAATCGCAGTATAATGCCCGTAATCATGAAGCGGTTTTTGTCTTTAGATTTAAAGCGGCTATTCCTGTAACTGAACTGACAAGCTTCGTTTAAGATACTTCCAAAAGAATCTGTTTGAGTATCGTATGCCTCAACTTCAACTAAGGTTTCGGAAAGCTCGGCGCCGTAAGCCCCAATATTTTGCACAGGAGCTGCACCGGCGGTACCAGGTATCTTTGATAAAAATTCAATACCGCTCCACCCGTTGTCTACGGCCCTTCCGACCACTTCATCCCAATTTTCTCCGGCACCAACACGTATAGTAACTCCGCTGCTGTCATCACTTAGAACTTCGCGGCCCAGTATTTTATTAACAATAATAAGACCTGCAAAACCTTCATCTCGCCAGACAATGTTACTTCCTTGCCCGATAATCAAGAAGGGAATATTTTTGTCAGTCGCAAACTTATACAACTCCTGAGCATCGTCTTTACTAGCAGCCTCGGCAAGCCAGCGAGCCGGGCCACCAAGTTTCATTGTACTGTAACTGCTTAAACTAACGTTTTCTTGGATATGCACAGCTTCTATTATACGTATAACTCTTATAAGCTTGCAGTCCTTTCGCAAATCTAAGTACAATAGAAGGACATGATAGATAAACCACTCTCTAGCCAATTCAGACCACTAGGAAAGAGGTTGAAGGCGCTCAGAGACCTGGCCAACGAAACTTTGGCGGAAGCATCGGGGGCTGTGGAGATAGACGTGAAACAGCTTGCTAGCTATGAGCTAGGACAGGCCAAGCCCAGCGAAGATGTTTTGCTACTGCTCATAAGCCACTTTGGCGCAAAAGATGATGAAGCGGTTAGGATATGGGAACTGGCCGGTTATGGCACAAGCAGGGTGCCACTGGCTCACATGGCTAATGATGCGTCCGATATTCCCCCGTCAGTTATTGGGGAGTCGCATGTTCTTTTTACGGATGTAGTAGATGTGATAGTCAATAATTACGGCGTTGTAATGAATTTTATGCAAAGTTCAGCGCCACATAAGCCGCCGGCAACCGTTGCCCGGGTAGGGATGAGTAGGGAGCATGCGAAAAGTGTTTTACAGATATTGCAGGCAACTTTGGCTCAAACGGAACGTAGCGGACTAAAATTGCCAAAGAAACTCATTGCTCCTGACAGTCAGACTCCTGACGAAGCGCCCCGTAACTGATATAATCACCCAAAGGCGCGCGCCCGTAGCTCAGCGGATTAGAGTACTTGGCTTCGAACCAAGGGGTCGCAGGTTCGAATCCTGCCGGGCGTACCAAATATTATGCAAGTTACTATTTTCGGGGCGAATGGGAAGGTGGGTAGCTTGGTTGTTGCCGAGCTGCTTAAACGAGGCTATAGGGTGAACGCTTTCATTCACAGCAGTTCAAGTTTCACACCCAGCTCCATGCTACATCTTATTAAGGGGACTATTTATAACGAAGCGGACATCTCAACTGCGTTAAAAGACACTGACGCTGTAATAAGTACCTTGGGTAGCTGGGGCACGCCGAATAAAGATATCTTAACATCTGGAATGAAGCATATTATTCCAGCCATGAAGTCCAAGGGCATCCAAAGAATCATTACTCTAACCGGGGCAGATGCAAGAGTCGAAGAAGACCAAAGTAGCATTATTCATAATTTTACTCATTTTGGGATTAGCCTTGTTGCTGAAAAAGTAATACAGGACGCCGAGCAGCATATTAGCCTGCTGCAAACAAGTAATCTTGAGTGGACAACGCTGCGTTCTCCCATCATGATCGAGGGTGGTTCTAGCTCATTCAAACTTACGAATAAACGGCCTGCCCCCTGGACTACTGTTAACCGACATGCTGTGGTATTGGCTATGGTTAATATGATTAATGACAAGAGCTATCTAAATCAAGCCCCTTTTATCGTCAGGACTGGTTAGTGAAACCTTTAATAGGGCAACAAGTTGAAATATGCTAGTATCTCTGCATGAGTGAGCCATCAACCGAGCGACGTTTGGTAGAAAACGAAGTAATATTTAGGCAGGCGAATGAGACGGTAGTTGAGGGATTAGAAGAACTTAGAGCGGACGCTAAAGCTCTTGGCCAAAACGATCTGGCCGAGGACACAGATACACCTCTCCACTTTTTCTGTGAATGTTCTAATGAAGACTGTCGGAAAAGGATTGTATTAAAGCCCAGCGTTTATAGAGAAGTACACCAAAATAGCAGCCAATTTATATTAATTCCTGGACATAATGTTCTTGAGATAGAGCGAATATTAAAGAATAACGATGACTACCTAGTCGTTGAAAAATATATGACGCCCCCAGCACCAGAGAATGTAGATAAATTACATCAAACTGACTTAGATACGCACCTCTAGCGCAATTTTTTTTGATTGGCTAAAGATTGCTCAACAGGGGGTACTTATGCTAATACTTGTTAACGTTTTCTTATCTGCTATAGTCCAAAGTAATATTTAATCCCAGACTACAAAATCATAAGAAGATTTATGAAAAAAATTATACAGACAGATTGCCTCGAACAAAACGAGACAGCACAAATACTAAGAAATGCTAAAATCTAACTCATTTATTTATCCCTACATTTCTTGTCTGGTGAATCGTTACAAGACCTATATACAACATTACGCAATAAGTTTTAGCAAGGGCGATTACAAGAGAATACTTGTAAAATATACGTATTATGGTACAATATGTCTAGATAACGATACGTATATTACTAAGCAGCCAATATGACTACATCTATTGAGGCCAACTTTAGTCGCCCTACAACAAACCTCAAGGAGTTCGAACGGATGGATGAAGTTTATGGGCGCCATCCAGTTTCCGGAGAAGATAAAAAATTATACGGTACATTCGTCCTAGAAAACACCTGTATTATCCAAACGCCACCTGATGTATTAGAGCGGGGACTTATACTTACAAACCCTAGCCAAATAGAAACTATTTATAGAAATTTTGAAGGTACAGTAGTAAAACAGGATTTTGCCTATTTTCGCAGGGAACCAACGTCGTTACATATTGGTAAAACTGAGTCAGTCCCATATATCATAGCTAATAATGCTAACGGTGTACCAAAACTTTTAGATTTTCCCGAGGCAAAAACATTGGAAGGCGAGGATCCACGAATTACCCGTAATGTTAGGTTTAGGGAAAAACTAGGCTGGTGCATTAGTACAGTGGTAGCGACCCCCCATCCAGATGATCCTGCTGAGGTTTTAGATATCAAGCAGGTGTTTCACTGGGGTGAGTCGCTAGCCACATTAGAACCAGTGTGGGAAGTACCAAACCTAAAAAACACCTGTATATATCCAGTTGGGCCAGCAAGTGAAGATGCCGGTCTTGATGTATTCGGTCGGCCACATCCCCACATAAGCTATACAAGAGTAAATGATTTTAGCGAAATAACAGAGGACAGGATAAATTCTAGCTTGCTTATCACAGAGGGCAAATTACTACCGGGTATACACAGTGGCGTTAATTTTGTTAAGGGTGTAAAAGCGCATATAAATCACCGCGTATTAGATGTTCACGAGGCCTATGCACCAATAACTGAAGAGGGTAAAACGCTACACTATAGATTAGCTCGTTATGGTTTTGAACTGCCTACCCACAATAACCCCCAGGGCCGTCTTGTACTACTAGGTGTAATTGCAACTCGTAACCAGTTCCCAAACGCAGAGCCAAAACCACCCGAGAATGGAGTATACAACTACAACGATGTTCTATACGGGTCTATGGGTACACGAGGAAAAATGGTTACAGGAATCGCTGATAGGCATATCGGCTATGCTAGTGTTATTAGAACCGCCTAGTTAGCCGATTAAAATTGCTTCAAGATCGTTTACAGAACAGGGGTGGCCGTGCTAGTATTTGGTAGTCTTTTGCCGAAGCAATCTCGGGCCTGTAGCTCAGTTGGTTAGAGCAGTGGCCTCTTAAGCCGCGTGTCGAGGGTTCGAATCCCTCCAGGCCCTCCAGTTCCATTATAAAATATACTTTTCTATCTAGCGGCTTCGTTATAACGAGGTCGCTTTTGTTATAGCTAGGTAGGTTACATACACCCACGCCATACAAGCGTATAATACGGAATAGGAAAGTGAGGATACTATGGATCAAACATTCTTTGCTCAGTACTATGATCACCCCATGATGGGTAGCCAGGATTGGGGCTGGGGTTTTATGGTGATGCTTTTATTCTTGGCTTTAGTTGGTCTCATGGCCTGGCTTATCGCAAGATCTAATACCAACAACTCATCTTCATCGCATAACAAAACAGACCCTATGGAAATAGCGAAGACGCGTTATGCTAAAGGCGACATTACAAAAGCTCAATTTGACGAGCTCAAAAAAGACTTGAAGAACTGATACTATCCGGAATAACCGATTTAGCCTGACCTAAATTAGTTGCTACTAGGCTCACGATGGCCCTCCACAACCATAAGCGTTTCAATTCTAGCCCTTTGGGTTCATAATGAACTTAAATCATGGCTAAAACCTTAAAGAATAATAAAGAACAACTGTTTCGGCTTGGGCTGGGCAGTATCTTTTTAGCCAATTCCGTTACAGCTTGGGCAGCCTCGGACGAGTTTAGGGATTTACTTACCAATAATAGCCTCACGTCACATATTGGCCATACTGACCTTTTAATAAAATTGGTTGCTATCAATGACGCGGTACTATTCCTGCTGATTCTTTCGGGTAAACTCCGTAAATTAGCAGTGGTTTGGGGCGGCGTATGGTTAATAGCCGTTATCTATGTAACGGGATTTTGGACAACTGATTTTATTGAACATATCGGCGTTCTTGCACTGTTGGTCTACTACTCCTTAATGAATAAACCTAAATAAGTTCCAGTTCCTCTGCTATGGAGAGTAAAACGTAGTAATATGAAGGCGTTGGCTACCTTGAACTGTGGTTGCTACTAGGCTCACGATGGCCCTCCAATATATTTTTAAGAATAAAAACGTGCTCGTTAACTCGTGTTAATCGGTAGTCTTAACCAGAAAGTGGTTCCTTTATTGAGTTGGCTTTTGAAGCTTACATCTCCGTTCATGCGGTCTACAAGCTGTTTTACTAGATATAAACCTAGCCCTGTGCCAGTCGGGTCAACTTCTATGGCATTATCTGCTCTAGAAAACTGATAATATATTTTTCTTTGATAATTTAGCGGTATTCCTATACCACTATCCTCAATACTTATTACTACCGAATCACCAACCACTCTTCCACCGACCGAAATTTTTCCTTTAAGCGGCGTATATTTTATAGCGTTAGTTATCAAATTGGAAAGTACTTCATGAACAGCATTTCTATCTACCATAAGCTTTGGTACATCTTTTGGAAGAATAACGTTATAAGATAATTTTTTAGTCTTAACTTCTGAACTCACTTCAGTAAATATTTCATTGAACACATCGGTTATTACAACGGACTGTTCGGGGGACTTATATTTATTGTGGCCAGTGTTTGAGAGGTCTAAGAGCAGATTCAGGAGTTTATTTGTATGGTCTGCAGAGGTCTTGATAGTTTCCGCAAGCTTCTTCTGGGATGATGCGAGCTCCCCCGCATAGCCATCAATTAAGAGGTGAGAATAGGTTTTTATTGCGGAAATCGGAGTACGTAGCTGATGAGATGCAAGAGTGTTAAAATTACGGCTTATCTTTTCTTGTTCATATTCTTCTGTGACATTCTGTATCATTATTACGGACTGTTTTGTAGTAATTATGTAGCGAATTATTAACTTTAAAATAATAGTCTCGTTGGTCGATGGTTGCCACTCGTACATGGCTTTATAGGTATCGTTTGTTTGCGCTATTTTCTCTCTGGGAATATAAGGTTCCGAACGAGCATCACCAATAGGGCTAAGCTTTAGCAGATTATTTATATTTTTTCCTAGCAGCAGGATTCGCGGCTCATTCATTAAGTCGGCAAAAGCATCATTAACAAACAGAAGTTCACCGTCAAAATTAATGACCGCCACAGAGTCAACAATGTTTGACATAACTATATCCATCCAGGCTAGTGTCTGGCGAAGTTCTGTTATTTTACTCTTATATTCGGGTACGGGGCTATTCATATCAGACGTTACTCGCTGGCTTAATAATTGCCGCAAAGCGCCAAGTCGAGTCTTTTTTTTCACCTCTAATGAATAACTTCATATCCTGAACTTCGCCATCACTTTTGCAAATTTTTAAAGGCAGCGGCTTGCCCAATACCCGGGATTGCTCGGTTACCACAAAGCGAGAAAAGCCTACCATGTGAGCATTCTTCATGTGTTTTGGCATGATGGTTGTTACGGATTTACCAATCAGCTCTTTACTTTTCCAGCCATAAGCATCTTCGAACGCTTTGTTAACATATGTAAAAAATGATGCATTATCTATACAGACAACGGGCATGTCCGTAACTGACAATATTCCTCTGACTGTAGATGGGTATTTAAACTCCGCCGTCATGCGGCGACATTATATAGCATTATTACCCAATTAGGCTGTCAGGTTTTCTTGATATTAATTTTTGTTCCATTGCAGTTTATTTTGACGGTAAAACCGGGAAGCTAATCGTAAAAGTAGAACCATAGTTAATCCTAGATTTGACTTGCATGCTACCCCCATGTAGGTCCAATATTTTCTTTACCCAAAACAAGCCCAGCCCGGTACCTTCTACCGATACGGACAGCGGGTTATCTATCCGCGAAAACCTGAGAAATAATTTTTCTAAATCTTTTTTGCGTACTCCCACACCCTTATCCATAACCGAAACAGTATTTAATTTATTGGACTGCTTGAGGCCGATTGTTATTTTGCCACCTTCGTAAGAGTACTTACCGGCGTTCTCTAATAGATTTTCTAGCACCATGCGCATTAATTTTTTGTCAGCATAAGCGATTACCTTCTTGCTTGGTTTATTAAAAATAATGCTTTGCCTGCGGACTTCGAATGTATCGAATTGATCCCGGACAACCTCCCCTATTTGCTTCGTTAAGTCATACTGCGACTTTACTAAATGAACTTTTCCTTCATCAATTCGGGCTACTTTAAGCAAATCTTCTATTATATGTAGCTGCCGCTCGTTGCTTTCATATGCTGTGCTGAGCATACCCTTCTGCATTTTTGTTAGCTTGCCCCCAAAACCCTGTGCTAGCATCCCAATGTATTGTTTTACGGCCGTAGCGGGGGTACGAAGTTGATGAGAAGCCATTAGAATAAACTCATCTTTAGCATCACTGAGGCTTTTAATTTTGTCATGCTGTCTAATCAAACCCTTAGTCATTTCAGATGAATCGCGTTGAAGTTGACTCTGCTGCGTAATATCTTGTATAGCGAGAAGTATAAGCTGCTTGTGATCGACTTGTCTGGCATTTAAAAGCATTGTTTTATGTCCCAAGGTGGGAAAATTGTGTGTGATTTCATAATCAGAGAGGATCCTTTTTTTGGGAAGGATGTTTTCGAGCAGTCTTCGAAGTTCTGGAGTATCCCACTGGTTATTGCCCAGCTGGTAGATTGATTTCTTCTCGGTGTCTTTTTTTAAAGCTTTGAATGTCTGGTAAAAGGAGTTATTTGCTGTAACTACACGTAAGTTTTTATCGAGAATAATAAATGGTTCTCTTATGGTCTCAGTAATCTCTTGATAATAGACAAGCAACTCTTGCAGGGTCGAAATACGATCCTTCTGTTTGAGTATTTTTTTCTTATCAGTATTTTGTCGAGTTAAATTTTTCATACTAGTGCCCGCTATTCTAAATCCCGCCCTCTCCCTAACTAACTGGCTATATTATATAACATTTATCATTTAATTGTACCATTGTTGTTACGCAGTGTCTGTGATAAATATAGCTAAAGACCTTGTTGCTCATAATTGTTAAAGCGATTGAAATCCTACCTCGGACCCAAGATATAGCGGGTGGTATAATCTGAAGATGAGAAAATCTTTATCTTTTTTTACTGTGGCAGCACTGCTAACTGCTATTTTAGGTATTTCAGCCCAAACGGTGAAGGCAGCAAGGGGGCAAACTAACCCCGTAGGTAACGACATATCTTGGCCGCAGTGCGGCAAAACATTGCCCACCACACATGCCTTTGGAATCGCTGGAGTTAATGGTGGCACGGCCGCTAAAACCAACCCTTGCTTGTCTGAACAATTGAAGTGGGCATACAGGGCGGTTGGTGGCACATCTCAGCCTCTGGCTCAGCTGTATGTAAATACTGCTAATCCAGGCGAAATTATAGGTGATATTACAACTTGGCCTACTAGTAATACCGACAAGACAGGCTTTACCACAAACAATCCATACGGCACATGCAGGGGTGATAATGACAGGGCTTGTTCCTGGCAATACGGCTGGAACCGTTCGGTAGAAGCGGTGATAGACCGCTTTGAACCGGCAGCTATTGCTGCGGGCGTTGACTCTTCGGCTTCTTCTTATGTGTGGTGGTTGGATGTTGAAACAATGAATACTTGGCAATCTGGCTCTACGGAGTCATTAATTCGAAATAAAGCTACTCTAGAGGGGATGACAAGTTATTATCAATTGAAAGGTGTTACGGTTGGCCTGTATTCCACCGGCTATCAGTGGAATCAAATTGTAGGCAGTACCGTGAGCTCATCTAGCAATCTAAACGGCCTGGACAGTTGGCTGGCCGGAGCGCGGAGTTTAAAGGGCGCACAGTCTAACTGCAAAAATCCGGCACTAACTACTAGTGGCAAAGTCACTTTGACGCAGTATGTTTCAGGTTCCCTCGATTACGACTATTCTTGCCCACAATAGCTTAGAACTGAAGCTTTGGTAAATTTTGTAGAAGCTCTAGCCAGTGCCCTAGAAAAATAGAAGACTCTTTTTGCTATGATTAGTTTATGTTCTTTTTTCCGTTTGGCACAAGGGAGGCAAACCGCAAGCAACGCTTCGCCTACGTAACCCTTCTTCTGGCCGCGGTAAACGTGAGCGTATTTTTATATATGCTCTATCTTGGAGTCAGTTTCGGTGAAGAAAGGCTAGCAGGTTTTTTTGGCGACTACGCGGCTGTTCCGGCAGATGTCACGGACGGTACACCACTTGAAGCCGGAATTTTTACCTCCATGTTTCTTCATGCCGGTTTACTGCATCTGTTGGGTAATATGCTTTATTTCTTACCGTTCGGCGACAACGTTGAAGACCGGCTAGGGCACTTACGCTACCTTTTGTTTTACATAGCCTGCGGGCTCATCGCAACTTTGGTGTTCATTGGATTTAACGCAAATTCGACCACACCACTAGTTGGGGCCAGCGGCGCAATCGCCGGGATTTTGGGAGGTTACCTGGCGCTGCACCCTAGGGGCACTGTTAAAGGCTTATTAATAATTGTGATTTATATCACAAAAGTTCAATTACCGGCCTTTTTGTTTATTGGCTATTGGTTTCTAACACAGCTATTCAGTACTTACGCTTCTCTAGGTGCAAACGTTGACGCCGGGGGAGTAGCATTTTTGGCACACGTAGCCGGTTTTATTGCCGGGCTTGTGCTGGCTCCACTAATGCTGGCAACTGTTAAAAAATCTCACCCGGCCCACGAACAATCTAGCGCAGCTGCTGTTGAAGATTAAATAAAAAAAACACCCTAAACTTGAGGGTGTTGCGATTGCCCAGCCGTAATTCCGTTAGGAACTACGGCTGGGCACGAAGCTGGGTGTTACCTGATCTTGACGAGAACGAACTTCGAGGCGACAAGGGTGTTGTCACAAATGAGGTTGAAGGTCAACCTCCCGTTCTTCTGAAGTCCCGGGGTGCTCAGCTGGCCGCCGGCAGTTGTGCCTGAGGCGATGGTGCCGAGCGCGGCGTTGAAGTTGATCTCGACGACGTTGAAGTAGCAGTACGGAGACGAACCTGTGTTGTTGGTGACCGCGTAAGACACGGTGACGTTCTGTCCAGGTGCGACGAACGAGTTCTGCGGTTCGACGGTGAGGTCGAACCCTCCACGTGCTGCCGAAGCAGATGCCGTCGAAACGGCTGCCAGGGTGATGAAAACGACGAACAGAGCGGTGCGCTTGCGAAGGGACATTTCCCCTCACTTTCTCCCCTTACGGGGACCGTAGGACCAGGTCTTCAAACTTCTTCCCTAAGAGGTTAAACAATAGCTAACTCCTTAGCATGGTATATATTACCATAAACACTTTAAAAAAGCAATAGTATTTGCAAGTCCAGCCAGGTCTTATAGCAAGCCATGTTAAAATTAACTCAATGGATAAACGAATAAAGCTAATCGTTACCGGGGCAATCATTTTAATAGCCGCGGGCTTTGCCTACATGCTGACCAGCAGCGACACCAAAACAGAAACTAACAGTAGTACTTCAACCAGGCCACCTAGTAGTAGCAACAAGCCGGCTCAACAAACAGGATCTGGAAGCTACGTAACTTATAAAGAGGGTATTATCGAGCAGACCTCCGGGACGAAGGTTCTATTTTTCCATGCTCCGTGGTGTCCACAGTGTCGAGACCTGGAAGACAGCATCAACTCCGGCACTATCCCGACAGGTGTAACAATTATAAAAGTGGACTACGACAGTATGCGTGATTTGCGAAAAAAATACGGAGTTACAATTCAGACAACCCTAGTGAGGGTTTCAGATAATGGGGAACTGGAAAAGAAATACGTAGCCTACGACGAACCCAGTCTGGAATCACTAAAACGCAACCTTCTTTAGATGACCCTGCTAATCCTGTCTTTTATGGCCGGCGTGCTAACGGTAGCGGCGCCGTGTATTCTGCCGCTGCTGCCGGTAATTATTGGGGGGTCACTGACACCCGGAGGCAAACCGGAAAGGCAATGGCAGCGGCCGCTCATCATTACGGCCAGCCTAGCTGTTTCGGTCATTATTTTTACGTTGCTACTCAAGGCCACGACCGCACTGCTGGGACTGCCCATAGTTTTCTGGCAGGTGGTATCGGGCGTGATAGTTACTTTGCTTGGTATACATCTATTATTTCCATGGGTATGGGAGAAATTCGTAGCATCGGTGGGCATTTATTCCGGCTCTAATAAACTGCTGAGCACTTCTTACCAAAAAAGCGGTAGCGGCAGGGATATTTTGGTTGGCGCTTCGCTAGGTCCAGTATTCTCAAGCTGTAGCCCAACATATGCCTTGATTGTGGCTGCGGTTTTGCCGGTATCTTTCGCCAAGGGCCTAACCTATCTGGTTGCTTACGCCCTTGGTCTTGGGCTGATGATGCTACTGGTGGCTTATGCAGGACAGGCTTTTGTTCGCAAACTTGGCTGGTTGAGTAACCCCGGGGGCTGGTTTAGGAAAATTATAGGCGTTTTGTTTATTGTTGTAGGTCTATCGGTTGGGTTCGGGCTGGATAAGAAAATCCAAGCATTCGTTCTAGAAAAAGGCTGGTATGACCCAATATCTAACTTAGAACGCCGCTTTTAAAAACTAACGGCTTAACCTCATATTTTTGTGATATAAAGTTCAGTATGCTTAGAGGTGTTAACTTGGGCGGATGGCTGGTACTGGAGCGGTGGATTACACAGTCGCTTTTTAATGGTCTCCTAGCGACTGACGAAACTGGTTTTTGCATAGAGTGCGGTGATTCCAAAAATGAAAAACTACGTAAACATCGAAAGAGCTTTATTACTGAGGCTGACTTTGAATGGCTAGCCGGTAGGGGGATTAATGCCGTCCGCATTCCCGTGTCACACTGGCTTTTTGGTAATCTGGAACCTTACGTGGGGGCGGATGATACGCTAGACCAAGCGTTTGAATGGGCTGCCAAAAATAACCTCAAAGTAATACTCGACATACATACCGCCCCAGGTTCACAAAACGGCTGGGACCACAGTGGCAAGGCCGGAAAAATCACCTGGCATAAGAGCAATCAAAACATAGAAACAAGCATAAATTTTGTCACAAGATTAGCCGAGAGGTATAAAGATGCTATTAGTCTTTGGGGCATCGAACTGCTTAATGAACCGGACGGTAGAATTCCGGAGAAAATACTAAAGGAATATTATCTAAAGTCGTATGTCGAAATCAGGAAAATTTGTGGCGACGGGGTGCGGGTAATTATAAGCGATAGCTTTAAACCTTTTGTATGGCATGATTTTATGGCTGGGGACGAGTACAAAAATACCGTGCTGGACTCTCATATGTACCAGTGTTTTAGGCGCCGTGACAAAAGGCTGAATTTGCAGGGCCACCTAAGCAAAGCGAAAGCGGAGTGGCGCCAACAGATAGACAAGGTGAGCCGACAAACGCCCGTTATAGTCGGCGAGTGGAGCTTGGGTCTTGACCCTTCAACTCTGAAGAACATGGAACAAAAAGATAGAAATGCAGCCCTGAGGGAATATGCCAACGCCCAACTGATGGCATTTGCTAATGCTGAGGGTTGGTTCTTCTGGACGTATAAAACTGAAAACGAGGGCGGGTGGAACTTTCGCCACTGCGTCGAAACGGGCCTTTTACCCCAGAAGTTTTGATAGTATAAGAAGATGGTCAAATCACTAAACGGTTCAGAGTTAGCCGGATTTATAAAGCAGCGGCACGCCGGGCAGGTTAGAGCGCTACGATCCAGGAAGGTTTATCCTAAGTTGGCAATCGTGCAGTTAAAAGATGACCCTGTAATAAATACATATGTGCGACTCAAGAAAGGCTACGGTGCAGACATCGGGGTGGAGGTAGATGTATACACGCCCAAGGAGGTTGATGCGCCTAAACTACTTGATAAGTTAAGCAGTTCGGATGACGTTCACGGCATAATTGTGCAGCTTCCACTTCCTAATCCGGAACGAACCGATGAAATTGTAAACCTGGTAGCTCCCGACAAGGATGTCGATGCATTGGGTAAAAATGCCCTCTTTGAGCCGGCCACACCTATGGCTATATTGTGGCTTCTGGCTGGCTATAATATCAACCTAGTGGGCCAAAAGGTGCTGATAATTGGCCGGGGTAAATTAGTTGGAGGACCGCTAGAGAAGATTCTTAAAGATTCAGGCCTTAATGTTTCAGTGGCCGTAAAAGAAAGTGCCGATCTAGGTAAGCTAGTTAAGGAAGCCAACATTGTTATATCTGCAGCCAATGAGGCAGAAATTTTAACTTCGGACATGCTTGAACCCGGTCAAGTTATTGTCGATGCCGGCGTAGCAGGTGAGGACGGTAAAACGACAGGCAACGTAAGCTCAGATGTTTATAAACGAACCGATCTTACAATTACACCCCAAAAAGGCGGTGTGGGGCCGTTGACTGTTTGTGCTCTTTTTGAAAATGTTATTCGGGCAGCCAGCGATGCGAAAGGTTAAAATTGGGGTTTTTGATTCAGGAGTTGGTGGCCTATCGGTTGTTAGGGCAATAAAAGCTGCTCTACCTGAAGCCGAAATTATTCTAAGGAGCGACAAAGAGCATTTTCCTTATGGATCTCGCTCTACTGAAGATATTTACGAATTCACTAAACCTATCCTGCAAGACTTAGTCACTGAAGGATGCAGCGTCATAGTAATTGCCTGTAATACAGTAACCACTAATTTCATTTCTCAACTAAGGAAAGAATTACCGGTGCCTTTGGTCGGTATTGAACCAATGGTGAAACCGGCCGCAGAAGCCTCGAGATCTGGAGTAATTGCCGTTTGTGCTACGCTCCGTACTCTTGAGAGTAAGCGTTACTTTTGGCTTAAGGATCAATACGCCAAAGGAGTTAAGGTTCTGGAGCCAGATTGTAGCCAATGGGCAAGTATGGTTGAAAGCAACAGAGTAGACCGCGAAAAAGTCGCAAATATTATTAACGATGTTTTAGATCAGAAAGCTGATCAAATAGTACTGGGCTGTACGCATTTCCACTGGATCCAGGAACTAATACAAGACATAGCCAAAGACCGCGCCCAAATTATCCAGCCGGAGCAAGCTGTTGTTGTCCAGCTTATTAAGGTTATCTCAAAACAAACTTAGTAAAGGCGCTTGTTTTTAATGGTTTACTCCAGATTGTTTACAGCTTCTTTAAATTGGTTGCCGCGGTCTTTGTAGTTTTCAAATAATCCAAAACTGGCACAACCGGTCGAAAGAAGAACTATATCTCCTTGCTGGGCGTTCTGGCGGGCGCCATTAACAATTTCGGCCATTGTAGTTAGTCCTTCGGTAACATGGTTGAAGCCCCTTTGCTTTAGCAAGCTAGTTATCTTGGGCCCCGTCTTACCAATAATTACGGCGTGGCGGACATTTGACTTAATTACTGCGTCGGCCATTTCATCAAAGGGAATACCCTTATCCGATCCACCTAAAATCATCACCTTGGGATCTGCAAAGGCTTGCATAGCTACTATTGCCGTAGATGGAGTTGTGCCGAATGAATCATCGTAGTATTTTACCCCCTGCAGGCTCCGTACTAGCTCCAGGCGGTGTTCCAAGCCACTAAAGCTATACAATACTTCTTTAGCTCCGTCAAGGCTTCCTATAGCCTCAAAAACGGCCGTCAGGGCCGCACAGACGTTTTGAAGGTTATGCTCCCCGAGCAGCTTTACCTCGCTCTCATGGATGACCTTGGTTTCATCATCACCCATAACGATTACTCCATCATCTCTAACGCGGGCGCCTGGCTTTTGGTAATACGGTACTTTTTTTCCGGGGGAAAAATTAGCAATTTTAACCGAATAGTCGTTATGAGCAAAGTAAACTGTGGTGTCTTCGGCTAATTGTTTTTTAAATAGGTGTGTCTTGGCCTGTATGTAATCTTCTATATTCAAGTGCCAATCCAGGTGTTCGGGTTCAACCATAAGGCAAACTGCTATGTGAGGCGAATACTTTAAATCAATAATCTGGAAGTTTGCTAACTCTAAAACTACATAGTCTTCTGCTGCGATGTTATCTTTTAGTAAATCAAGCGGAGGGGTACCAATATTCCCCCCTAAATGGACCCGCTTACCGGCAGCTTGTAACATCTTGGTTACTAAGGTCGAAGTTGTACCTTTTCCCTTAGTGCCTGTAACGCCAATAATATTTTTTGTCGGCGAAACCCGCATGAATTCATTAGTAACGCTGGTAATCTTTTTAACAATATCGGCCGAGTTAGCTTTCACAATGTCGCTGGGGTGAACAACGGGCGACCGGACTATTAGATCAAACTCATCAAGGTTGCTCAGGTGGTTTGGTCCCAGCACCGTGCCGACGCCATCAGGCACTTTAATGTCAGTGTTTTGATCGCAAACTGTTATTTGATTGTCATTTTTATTCCAGTATTCTAAAGCGGCGCGGCCCTGTTCGCCGTAGCCGATTATTGCGATCTTCACCTTTTTAACTACCTAATTTTTGCTTAACTAGTTCTGCAACTTCCTTAGGGGTCATTTCGGCTTTTACAATAAAGCCGTCAATATTTAGCTCTTTTAGTCTCTCTGGAGCTTCTTGCTCGCTAACATTAGTTAGGATGATTACTTTAACTTCTTTACCCCAATCTGTCTTGCGCATCTTCTCTAACATTTCATCGCCGTTCATCTCCGGCATCATTAAGTCCAGCAAGACCATGTGCGGCCTCATGTCTTCGCAAAGCATTAGCCCCAGCTTGCCGTTCTCAGCGATGTCTACTTTGTATCCTTCGCTTTCAAATTTAAGGCGGTACATCTGGGCTATAGCCAGGTCGTCTTCGACAATCGCAATTTTCATCATTTAATAAATTCTACACCTTTCATCACTAACCTGTCTACTTAGGATTGAGTAGTTTGTTATAGCGTTCAAGAATTTCGATGACCATCTCCGAGACTTGCTTTGGGGTGCTATAGGCTTTAACGATATACTTCTCAACTCTCAGAAGTCTTAAATCCATTGACGCTTCGTTCTGGCTAAGGTTAGTCAGCACTATCACAAGGGTGCTTCTCCCCCAATCTTGCTCACGCAACTTGCGCAGCATTTGTTGACCGCTCATTACAGGCATCATTAGGTCAAGTAACACCAAATCGGGTTTAAACTCTCTTATTAGCTGTAGGCCATCTTTGCCATCGTTTGCTTCGGCAACTTCCAATCCAGCAGCCCTTAACTTCATGCTGTACATGTCGCGGATTGGTTTGTCGTCTTCAATTATTGCTACCTTTGGCATACATATCCCGCTTTTGATTAGTTGACTAATTGAATGTAATACGCTATAATTGTTTTTAGTAAACGTACTTTATCAGATTAGCACACCTTAAACTGGAAAATATTTTTCCGCGGTTTTGGTGTGCTTTTCATTTTAATAATCGTTAAGTAATAACATGGAATCTAAAAATAACTTCACACAACCAAAGACTGCCGCCGAGGAGACTTTGCCAGATAGCAATGAAAACTGGCTAACTCGGAATAAAAACAAGCTCGGTGTAGCTACTTTTATAGGGCTTGCTGCTCTCACTTTGGCAGAATTAGGAGAAGTAAAAAATGATATAGCCGAAAGTGCTCACTGGACAGTACCAGCAATTGCTGGGGCCGAAACTGTAGCAACCGCTGGCCTTGCAGCTATGATTGCTTCAACCGGGAATAAAATTGGAAACCCTTTAAGTATCCGAAAAAGGCTAACGGAACTTCATTTAAAGAACAAACTAAGCAATAGTCGTACATTTAGAATTGGAGCATACCTTAATCTAGCAGGAGCCACGGGTACTGGCGGAGTTATAGCCACAGAAACGGTAGCTAGTTTCCCGGTATCTGCTTGGCCTGCTTCACTAGGTGTTGCAGGTTTATCGGTGGCTCTTTCGGCACCCTTCTATAGAATTGCTCGAAGTAAGGACAGAAGCATCGCTTTGAATGAGAAAGTCGACGAAGGTCAATTATGAGTACGTTAGCTCCTAACGATAAAATTCATAATCCAGAGATAAATCTTGGTGTTTTCAATGGTCAATTAGAGAATTATTGGGTCGGGCGCATTGCCACTGCTAACATGAAAGACAGGGGTCGAATATTTGAGGCGGCCGCTATTTTCAGAGGCGATGTGTATTTGAATCTTGGCTACGTATCACCAGAGCAGGTAGATGAGCTGGGTCGGGAGATAGATTCAGATGACTCTAGGTCCATTCATTTCTCAGTCATGGAGAGGATTCCGGGATCAGATCCCAACAACTCTAGGATTATAGGTACGAGTCGTCTCATACTTAAAGACTCTCCTCACAATCAACTCCCAATCGAGTATTATTTTCCGGAGGTGTTTCAGCGGTCACCTGCACCAGTCGGAACGGTAGAAGTTTCGCGATTGATTGCTCACCACGAGGATGGTCGCATTCAGTATCGCACAGCGCTGTCATTAATTAGAGCCATGACTCACTTCTCAATCAATAGAGGTATTAAAGCCGATTACTGCATGGTTGAAGAACCTCTGCTTCGATTTCTCAACTCTCAGGCTATACCTACAGAAATTATGGGAGAATCCAAAGAAATTACAGAGCAGGGAGGTGTGCTGTTCCCCGTAAAAATAGAACCCAGTAAAATAATTAAAAATGTTTCTTCTTCTAGTTTGGGTAAGACCGCACTGAAAAATTTTTTTCTGAATGGTAGGAAAAATGGCGGCGAAGGCTACTACGATGGAAACTTTATCAAGGAATAATCCATGAGCTATTCTCAACAATTTGAACGAAACCTCGGCTTCTTTTCATCTGATGAGCAGGACAAATTACAATCATCCTCCATTGCTATAGCTGGTGCTGGCGGCGATGGTGGAATGCTAGCCGTGCAACTTGCACGGTTGGGTATAGGTGAGATTCGGCTAGCTGATCCCGATCCTTTCGAAATTGAGAACATTAATCGTCAAGCGGTTTGTAATACAGAAACGATTGGAGTGAATAAAGCAAGAGCAGTAGGGCAATATCTGCAAAAAATTAATCCTGAAGCAAACATTAGTATTTTTGAAGAGGGTATTACTCCTCAAAACACAGCTGAATTTCTAAAAGGCGCTGACTTATTGATTGATGAGACAGAATTTACGATTCCCGCAATTGGAGTAGGACTAGCTCGTGAAGCCCGGAACATTTCTATCCCCAACCTCACAGCTTTTAATATAGGATTCGGTGCTGTCGTAACTACCTACAAACCAGAGGGTCACAAACTAGAAGAAACTCTTGGAATTGATGAAAACATGACACTCGAAGAAGTGGCAAAAGTAGAAGTGCCTTTAGCTAGATGGCTACCATATCTTCCTGGCTATGGGGATATACAGGTTCTTGAAAAAGTTGCTAGACAAGAGAAACCGGCTCCTTCAGTAGCTCCGGGCGTGGCGATTGCTGCTGGGGCTGCAGCCACCCAAGCGGTCTTAAACTTACTTCATGGTGAAAATAAGCGCAAAGCCCCCGTATATGCATCTAATGCCCTAGTAATTGATGTTATGGAAGTAAAAGCCAGGATTATTAAGTATAATCGAACCTCGCATTATAGGTATTTAGGACAACTTCTTGTACGAAATATGCTGAAGTTAAATCCAAAGACTAGCTATTAAAGATTACAATCTGCAATAATTGTACTAATGTTTAATATTTATATTTGGGTTAGTGCGGCACTAGCATTGGTATTTATTATTCTGGGTATAGTTGTTGTTACTCGGAATGCACACTCAAGGATAAATCGAATTTTTCTAGCCTTTAGTATCCTTATTGCTGGTTGGCTTGTAACCAATTACATCGGAGGGGATAAGAATATTTCTCCTACATTGGCCCTCATTGATAACCGGTTGGTGTTTGTTTTTGGCATTCTAACTGCGTTCTCTCTCATGCTATTTATGAAGAATCTAGTTTCTTTAAAAGGCAATAATTTGTGGAATGGGTTAATAGTAGCCAATATTCTTACGGCTGCTACTTGTTTTACACCTCTTATCGTAAAAGAGGTAGAGCGAAATGTAGACACTTATACTATTATTTTTGGTCCATTATCTTCTATTTACTTCTTACTTCTTATAGTGAATTTACTCGCATCAGTAAGTATAGCAATTCTTGCTCGTCGGAAGGCAAGAGGACCAGTGAAGCCCCAAGTTGATACAATACTTGCAAGCTTGGCGATAACTCTTGGAGCTGTGATTATCACCAATGGGTTACTCCCTTTTCTTTTTAATTTTTACGCACTCGTTAATGCAGGCTCGTTTTTTACGACCATTCTTGTTACCGGCATTGCCTATAGCATGATAAGGCACAAGTTGTTTGATATCAGAACTTTTGCGGTTCGGGCTTTCGCTTATTCACTCACTTTTGCCGCCGCCTCTCTGATCTACATGGTGCCTACGTTCTTACTTACAGCTTATATAGCTGGTCGCACTATAGACTTTTCCACTTTAATATTGCTGGTCCCGGTTACGCTGATAACGGCTTTCTACTTTCAGCCTCTGAAAACTTACTTTAACCGGGCAACTGGAAAACTTTTCTTTCGAGATTACTATGAAGCCCAAGATGTCCTCGATAAATTAAGCAGTCTGCTGGTGGGAAGTGTTGAGGTAAAGCAGATTGAAAAAGAAAGTTCATTAATTCTAAAGAATGCTCTTAAGCCAGACTTTCTTAGATATTTATTAATAGCTGAGAACCAGGACGATGATTCGAATGAAATTTTAGCGATTTTAAGAAAAATCAACGATGATATGGTTGTTTTCGATGAACTAGACCCAGTCAAAGGTATTAAAATACGTGAGCTTTTCAGCAAGAATGATGTTTCTCTTGCAGTACGCCTACGCACCCAGCATGAAGAACTTGGCTATATGTTGCTTGGTTTTAAGCAATCAGGCTCGGCATATTCGGGAAACGATAAGAAGCTGTTAAGGATAGTAGCTGACGAAGTCGCCGTAGGACTGCAAAGTGCACTTCGGTTTGAAGAGATTTCGCAGTTTAACCTTACGCTACAGGCTAAAATTGAAGATGCTACGCAGGAGATTCGAAAAGCTAACATCAAGCTCAGGGAGTTGGATAAGACTAAAGACGAGTTTATTAGCATGGCCAGCCACCAGCTTAGAACCCCATTAACTGCCGTAAAGGGCTACTTAAGTATGGTGCTGGAAGAGGATACCGGTAAAATTAAGAAAGAGCAGAGGGACCTGCTACAACGGTCTTTTGATGGCGCCGACAGAATGGTTTACCTGATAGCCGACCTGCTAAACGTTTCGCGTTTGCAAAGCGGCAAGTTTGTTATAGAGAATAAGCCAACCGATTTGGTGAAGATTGTATCAGCGGAAGTGGATCAGCTACAGGAGTCGGCAGCTAACCACCAGATTAAACTTTCGTTCCATAAGCCAGATAAATTTCCCGAGAGAGTACTTCTTGACGAGACCAAAATCCACCAGGTGGTGATGAACTTTATGGACAACGCCATTTATTACACTCCCGCAGGAGGAAGTGTGGAGGTGGCCCTTTCGTCTACCGATAAGGAGATAATCTATACAGTAACCGACACAGGTTTAGGAGTACCAAAAGCTGAGCAGCATCATTTGTTTGCAAAATTCTACCGGGCCGGCAATGCTCGTAAAATGCGGCCTGACGGGACCGGGTTAGGGCTTTATATGGCCAAAAAAGTAATAATTGCCCAGGGCGGAGCAGTTATCTTTAAAAGTACAGAAGGCAAGGGGAGTGTTTTTGGGTTCAGCTTTCCGCTGCACAAGATTGAAGTAAAAAGTTAGAGCTTTCTTGTCTGCAAAATTAACGAAGAGTATAATTTTAGACATCAAGGTTGTGCGCTTGCAGGTTTAACCCCCCTTGCCCTTTAAAAACGAGAGATTTGCAAAGAACGGCAGGGTGCAGAGCAGAAGCTCGGCTTAATACCCCCGCCAGAATGTGCCAGCCAAAGCAGTTCATCAAACCGCCAGCCGGCGCATCGTCCATGGGAGTCACCAATCACACCAACAATCATCCTTGGTGAAGAGGTGACAGCGGTGACTCCCAAACGTTTAAAGCAACTTGCTTCTTTAAGCGAGTGCTTAAGTCCCGCCCTGGGCCAGGTCTTTGATGGGACCTGAGAGGAATAGAGGCCAACGCCGCAGTGTTGTCTCGAACTCCCAGATCCCGGGGCGGTATAACCGACGTCCATAACTATTATGGCGTCACCACTAGGCTGCTGCTGCAAGGCGAGCGCGCGGCAGCCGAACCCCTTCGGGCAGCGCTTAGAGGGCTACCCCTCTGCGCTCCCGGCGGGTGAAAGTATATGGAACCTAGTTCCACAACTTTTTCTACAAGATCCGCTACCTGGCCACCCCCCCAGGTAACGGAAGGGGAAGCGGGTCCAAAACCCCCGCTTACTTCGGCTACAACCGGACATCGGCTGGAGTAAGGCTTGAAGGACTTGTTATCGTTGCTCGAGCAGTGTAACCCCCCCTCGCGCCGCTCGCGACTTAAGTCCTTCAGGCCTTCCCTGACTAACGATGCCTGCCAAATGGACGAGGATGAAAAAGCAAATCTCTCGCTTTCCCTTAAATTTTAACCACTCCACCAACACGGTGGTTTTTAATTTCATTTAAAACGCTTGTGCTATAGAATTATAATGGTATAGCTTATTGACAATATTGACTGCATATGGTAAAGTTATGGCATCCTCGCTTCTAGGCGAAGGGGTGCAAAAACCCTCTAACAGGGGTGAACAATTACATCTGTTGACATCTGTTAGACCTAAGCGGGTGAGGCGTAGTCTTAACAAATTGATTTTGGAAGAAAATATAGTTTGTTTTAAAGCACATTGTCCTTGTTGGACAGTAGTGTAAAAGCAGGCTAGATAGTCATGGGTCTTTAAAGTAGAGCTGCAAATATAGCCTAGAAGCCTAGCAGTTCCTTTTAGCCCATACAACCGACAACGAAATTATTAGCCGCGCAGGGTTTTCGATGTCGTTCGGTGCATTAAGACGATAAGACTTTGTCGTTTTTATGCATCGTGCGACTAGCACGAAAAGCCCCTGCGACGGCCGCACGGCGCCAAGCCGTCGCAGGGAACTACTAGACCACCAGGAGGTGGAAGAAATGACTCGGATTACCCGGGTGCTCATCATGGCCGCCGTCCTGGCGGCTATGAGTTCCGTTCTTCCCGGTATCGCTCACGCGGCGGCACCGGCAACCCAAGCGAGTCCGACCGCAACAACCGCGTCGGACTGCGGATCTCCGGCCTACAACAAGCAGCAGTGGCTGCAAGGCTGGAAGGATCGTCCCGCACTCGCTCGTAGCGCAGAGGCTTGGGCACGCGCCCACTCGCGCTACACGCACATCAAGGCCGACCAGGGCTTCATGTCCTGGGCAAATCAGCCGCAGATTCAGGTCGTTTCGACGCCCAGGAACTACGTGCTGAGTACGAACACCTACTGCCCTGGCGGGCAGGGATTCTTCGACTACAAGTCGAAGCTCTCGCACGGCGGACAGAAGGTGATCGCTTGGTGCACGGTTTCCAAGTCGCTCAAGAAGGGTTACGGCTTCAGCCGGACGACCTACACGAAGACCTGCGTTCCGCTCGTCAAGAGCTACTGCAGGAATCTCGTGACGGGCAAGCCCTTCAAGATCGTCTGGACCGTCTCCAAGAAGACACCGGCCAAGCCGGCACCCCCCAAGCCGAACCCGCCAGTGGCGGTTCCGCCCGGGAGCTGCAATGCGATCAACTCCCCCGGAGCGGTCGTCTGCAGTTCGTTCTACGTGATCGTCACGTGCGGCGGCGCGCAGATCAGCATCAACGGAAGCACCAAGGAGGAAGCGGAACAGAAGGCGAGCCAGTACGTGGCGAATAACTGCAATACGAGCTCGCCGGCTCCACCGCCTGTCGTGGTGAATCCACCTGCTCCGCCGCCTGTCTGCCCCCCGGGCACGACAGGTACTCCGCCGAACTGTCAGTACCCGCCCCCCCCGCCTCCGGCCAACCGGCCGCCGATGGTGACGATCGAGAATCCTCCGGCGCACGTGTGCGTCAATGGACGGTTCGAGTTCCGAGCCAATTTCTCGGACCCGGACGGGGACAACCTGCAGGTCAGCTGGTCGGCGACCTACGGCACGATTTCCAGTGGCCGCGAACGCGCAACGTTCACAGCACCCGGATCGGCTGGTACAGCCAGTGTCACGGTCACGGTGTCGGACGGCAAGGAAAGCCGTTCGGCTACAGTCTCCTTCCCAATTCGGGCGGAGGCTTGGCCTCCGACCCCGGAGACCTGCTGAGCAGATCGTTAGTCGGTTGGGGCACTCGCATCGCGGGTGCCCCACACCGGCTGCCGGAAATTCCTCTCATCTGAGAGTAGAGTTTCCGGCAGCCGTTAAACAATGTTTAAAGCCCAATGACTATCTAGTTTGCAACTTAATAAAGTAATAAATTTAAAGAAAGGAGACTTTAATATGACAAGATTGTCTAAAGTCTTTGCAGCCCTTTTAATGGTGCCTGCGCTTGCCTTTGCTGGTACTGCCTATGCAGCTGCCGAGGGGCAAATTGAAGGCGGTAATATTTACCGTATAAAAAAT
The DNA here is from genome assembly GCA_013815775.1 of Candidatus Saccharimonadota bacterium. GTDB lineage: Bacteria > Patescibacteriota > Saccharimonadia > Saccharimonadales > UBA10212 > JACDFN01. Next base: position 200,935 of record JACDFN010000001.1, read on the forward strand.
ATAACTAAAAATAGCGAACTTACAGACCCAGCCAGTGCTGCTGCTTGTGATACCCTTTTGTACTGGGTTCGTATTCACAACCCAGGACCTGGTTTCCTGAGTGACGTAAAAGTTAAGGCTACTTTGCCTAACGTTACAGCCAATACTCATAGCTCAACAATGACTGTAAGTGCAGTTAATGCAGACCCTACCAGTACTACTGATACAGCTACTGTTAATCTCTCAAGCTCACAGAGCTTAAACTACGAGAGTGGTAGTACTCAGCTGCTTGACGCAAACGGTAATGTTATGCGAACTCTTTCTGATGGTATTACCCAAGGCGGAGTTAGCATCGGTAACGTAGGCGTTTCTCTTGGTGAGAAGCGATTCGTACAGTTCAAAGTAAAAGTTAACTGCCCTCAACCTGTAGTTCCTAAGTCTAACTTTGAATGTAAGACTCTGGATGTAAACCAAATTGACCGCACCCGGTTCGACTTTACAGCTCGAGCCTTTGCGGAAAACGCAGTAATCCAAAGCTACACATTTACAGTAAAGAACTCTGGTGGCTCTATGGTTGACACCAAAACCGTCAACACCAGCGCTACAAGTGCTGTTTACAATTTCGACCGCTCAGCAGCCGGCTCATACACCGTAAGTGTTATTGTCAATACTAACAAAGGCAGCACTTACGCTTCTAGCCTCTGCACAAAACACATAACAGTAAAAGAACAACCTACTACTCCTACTACTCCTCCGGTAGTTCAAGGCAAAACCACAGAAGAATTGCCTAACACCGGTGCAGGAAGCTTGTTAGGACTGTTTGCTGGAGCCAGCGCTGCTGGTTCAGCTGTCCATTACGCTGTCCGACGTTACATCGGATAACTAAAACCAAAACGTCAACCAGTTTTGGCAAACTAACCAAAGTGCTAGCACATTGCTTGTGGATATCTCCTTGAGAAAATCGCAAAATTGTGCTAGCCTATGGCTTAGGAAAAGCGAACTGACTGACCGCTCTATTCCAAAATTAATTTGGTATTGAAAAACCCCCGGCTTTAGTAAGAGGAAGCTTGAGGGGTTTTTTGATATCTAAGAGGTCTTTGTTAGAATACCTCTGTTGCTGTAGTTCTATATTTATAACGACAACTTTCTAAGTCGACCGTCAATTTGACAAGGTCCCATCGTCTAGCGGCTAGGACACCAGGTTTTCATCCTGGCAACAGGGGTTCGATTCCCCTTGGGATCACCATATCAACCGTTGGTTGTTAACTAACTAACAGATTTCCCAACTAGCTTTCTCTAAGCTGGATTTATCCAAGATAATTTACTCAAGCGTATTAAGGAGACTGTTTTATGACCAAAGTTTTAGAGGGTAAAACGGCTTTAATTACTGGTTCGGATTCTGGAATCGGGCAGGCCACGGCCATTGAGTTCGCTAAGGAGGGTGCCAACGTAGTAATAACTTGGCATACCGATAAAATTGGAGCTAATAAAACTAAAAAACAAATTGAGACTGCGGGACAAAAAGCTCTGGTGGTTGAGGTTGACTTACGTGATGAAAAAAGCGTTGAGAAGATGTTCGACCAAGCACTAAAAGAGTTTAAGACGCTAGACATTCTTATGAATAATGCCGGTGTTGACGCTTCGGGGATTGAAGTAGCTGATTTAGACACCAAGACTTGGGATAATTCGATGAGAACCAATATATATGGCTATTTTTTCTGCTGCCGTCGTTTCATTAATATTCGTAAGGAAAGAGGTGGTGGCGGAAAAATCATCCAGACTACTTCGGTACACGCCGAACAGCCGCGGGCTGGCGCTGCCGATTACGACTGCAGCAAGGGTGCAGAGCGTAATCTAACGACCACTTTGGCATTAGAGCTGGCCAAAGATAAAATTAACATTAACAGTATTGCCCCTGGAATGGTGCTCACCCCTTTTAACCAAGACGCCATAGATGACCCTAAAGTCCTTAAGGCGGCCGAGAAGACGATTCCCTGGAAGCGAGCCGCCCAACCAAATGAGATTGCCCGGGTAGCCGTATTTTTAGCCTCCGAAGCAAGCGATTATATGACTGGCTCTACTGTAACGATGGACGGTGGACTTATGCAGAATTCTGGCCAAGGGGCATAAAAATGAAAGCTTACGGCAAAAAGACTTGGATAGTGCCGGAAGGCTATATACCCAAAGGCAGCAATGGCCAAGCGCCGGAAATGACCAGCCACGAGAGTATTAGCATTTTAAATACGTCAGATAAAAAAGCTAATATTCAAATATATATATACTATACCGACCGTGACCCCATAGGACCATACAAACTATCAGTTGGCCCGCGCCGCAGCAAACATATCCGGTTCAACGACCTAACCGACCCTCAGCCAATACCCCTGGTAACTGAATATTCCAGCCTTATTGAGTCCGATATCCCAGTAGTAGTGCAACACACTAGGTTGGATTCTAGGCAGGCAGAAAACGCTCTGCTTTCGACCATCGCATTCGGAACTAATTAGTTTTATGTCCAAACAACTCACTGACCAAGATATCAGAGACGAGGTGAAGAAGCAGCTTTTAAGTAATGTCGTTACGGGCTATTCCAAGCATTTTAAAACTGAATATTGTACGCTGCAGCCCTCACCCGATACCTATCCTTTTCAATATTTCTGGGATTCTTGCTTTCATATTTTTATCCTTACAGCCGTTGGCGAACACTTGCTGGCTACCAGAATCATCAGAAGTCTTTTTAGTATGCAAAAAGATAACGGTTTTGTAGGCCATATTCTTTTCTGGGGTAGGCTTAGGCCGGCCAAACTAACCGATATATTCCAAAACCATCTTAGTGAATCGTTTAGACCACATATGAGCGCGCTTATCCAACCACCCCTAGCCGCCCAAGCCCTAGAGCGCATTTATTATCACACTAAAGATAAGAAATTATTAGAAGAAATGGTGCCCAAACTAAAAAAATACTATGACTGGTTAGGTCACAACAGAGATTTAGATGGTGACGGCTTACTGAGCATTGTAACTATGTTCGAGACCGGAATGGATTGGAAACCAACTATGGATTCACTGGTAGGTCATAGTGGTAAATCCAGCAGAAGTTTATTTTGGAGGGGGGTGTTCGTTGACTTTCGTAATTTTAGCCGTGGGTACGACATTAAAAAAATACATAAGGCTAATAAATTCTTACTCAAAGAGGTGGCCTTTAATACAATCTATGCTCAAAACTTAGCAGCACTTTCTGAACTGTGCACGCAAATTGGCGATAAACAAGCGTCTAAGTACAAGCGATTATCCGATAAAGTCTCAGCCTCAATTATGAGTAAAATGTACGATTCTGGGGCGGTCGCCTTTTGGGACATAAAGGCCGGCTCTAATGAGCCAATTAAGGTGCTTACACCGACCATATTCTTTCCCATGGTCCTGCCTATTGTGACTAAGCAAATGGCTCAGGAGCTAATTAAAAGGCATCTTAATAATAAGCAGGAATTTGATACAAACTATCCAATTCCATCGGTGGCCATTAACGAGGCCTCTTTTAATCAGTTTGAATCAGAATTTTTGTGGCGTGGGCCAACTTGGGTGCTATATAACTGGTTTGTTTACCAGTGTCTGTTTTGTAAGGGATTTAAAAAAGAGGCCAAAGTCCTTAGCGATTCTATCCGGGCCTTAATTAACAAAAGCGGGCTTAGGGAATACTACAATCCGCTTACTGGCGAAGGTTATGGCGCGAAGCATTTCACTTGGTCGGGGGTAGTGGTTGATATGCTCAACTTAAAATAAAAATACATTTTATAAATGCTATAAAGTACTAGGCGCCTAACTTTTGCTAGATAAGGAGGTGAAAATGCTTGACTGGCTGTTGCTAAGCTTAATATCGTTCAATAACTCGTTCCACCTGATAATCTCTACCACAATCCTCTTATAAACCGACAGGTGCAGGGTCACCATCTAAAGCGCCCCACCTAGTGTGGGGTATTTTACTCCTAGGATTAGCGGCGGTGCTGTTAATTTATTTACAAACAGTGTGATCCCCCCTTTAAGTTGTACGCCAGCACAGAGGAAGCTATGGCTAGTATTTGTCAAATCAGTCTGGCATACTGAAGTTATAGAATATAGATAACAAATGTATAGAGGTGGGTGTGTTTAACAAAAAAACTGTTCGTGAAGTCGAGCTCACAGGCAAACGCGTTCTTCTTAGAGCCGACTTTAATGTACCGGTAAAAAAAGGCATCATCAGCGATGATTATCGGGTTAAGCAATCTTTACCCACGATTGATTATATTCTTCGTCAGAAAGGCACCAGTTTAGTTATAATTTCTCATCTTGGTAGGCCCATAAACTCAGACGACAAGAGCAGCAGCCTTGCCCCAGTGGCGAAACACCTAAGCAGTCTACTTGGTAAGCCCGTAAAATTCGCCGAAGACTGCATTGGAGAAGACGCTAAAAAGACGGCAGATGAGCTTCGGGCAGGTGACATACTGCTACTGGAAAATCTTCGCTATCACAAAGAGGAAGAAAAAAATGACGAGCAGTTTGCTAAAAATATCGTGGAAGCATCCGGCGGAGAAATTTTTGTCCAAGATGGGTTTGGGGTGGTTCATCGAGCACATGCTTCTACCGACGCTATCACGAAACTTTTACCAGCAGTGGCTGGTTTGTTGCTTGAGAAAGAAATCAAGGCTGTTATAAAAGTCATGAAAGATCCAGCCAGGCCGCTATTGGCGGTTGTTGGCGGCGCCAAGATTAGTGACAAAATAGAGGTTCTAAACCGCTTTATAGAAATAGCCGATTGTGTCGCCATTGGCGGTGCTATGACTAACAATTTTCTTGTTGCCCAGGGAATAAGTGTTGGTAAAAGTTTGATAGATAAAGAGTCTATAAACACTGCCCACGAGATTTTAGAAAAAATTAAGGTACAGGAACAACAACGGTCGTTTAGTTTTCTGGTTCCTGTAGATGTGGTGGTATCGACCGATAAGGACGGCAGGGCAACCACAAGGGTGGTGGACATTGCTAGCCATTCTCTTGCCGATATACAGTCATACCCTAAGTCTCCGCCTGCCGAAGCCTACAGTATTGCTGCCGATGAAATGGTTTTAGATATTGGGCCCATCAGCTCGGCGTATATAAGCGGCGCAGTTAAACTGGCTAAAACCGTAATATGGAACGGTACACTGGGTGTAACCGAGACCAAAGGCATATCTGGTGCCCACGACCCGTTTGCTCACGGTAGCCGTATGGTTATTGACGCTATGATAGGGCCGACAAACTGGCACCACAGCAAACCATTTACGTTTGTTGGCGGTGGCGACACAGCCGCATACGTTGAGGGTGAAGGCCTTGTAGATGACTTTAATCATGTATCAACAGGGGGTGGAGCAGCTCTGGAGTTAATGAGCGGCAAGAGCCTGCCAGGGGTTGAGGTACTTTTGAATAAAGAAGGATAGTTAAGGTACAATAAGCTTAAGGATAATAAGATAGAGTGAGAAAAATACTAATAATCGGCAACTGGAAGATGCACTTAAATGCGTCTCAGGCTAGCTTACTCGTACACCGTCTGCACGAGCGGATTAGAATTTACCGCGATATAGAGGTTGTGCTGGCGCCGCCTATGCTGACTCTGCAACCCCTAAGCGTTCAGCTTGATCGCCGAAAGTTCCGCCTTGCGGCTCAGAACGCCTACCAAAAGGACGAAGGAGCGTTTACTGGAGAAGTAAGTTTTACGATGTTGCGCGACCTAGTGCATTACGTGATTATCGGTCATTCTGAACGGCGCCGGCTCTTTCACGAAGATTTAGATACGGTTCGCGATAAGGTTGCCGCAGCTGTTCGGAATAACATCACTCCAATCCTTTGTGTAGGAGAAACTAAACACGAACGGGATGAAGGTGAAGCAAAGCAAGTATTGCACGACCAACTAATGACCGCGCTCAGTAATTTAACGGCTGCTGAAGTTAAGGATGCAGCTATTGCCTACGAGCCGGCTTGGGCCATTAGTAATGGTAGTGACTATATAGGCCACGAAATAGCCAAGCCTGATGATGTCGAGAGTGCCGTGACTTATATAAGAGCTTACATAACAGATGTTTTCGGCAACACTGCCGGTAAGCAAGTCCGAGTATTATATGGCGGGAGTGTGGTCCCGGATGTTGTGGGAGGGTTCTTGGATATTCCAGGAGTGGACGGTTTTTTAGTCGGCGGAGCGAGCTTAAATTACCATACTTTTTCCGATATAATAGGTGCATCACAGCGTTGGCAAAGAGATAAGGGGGAGGTGTAGGAATGGTACGGATCGATGATAAGGAGAGAATATTTGACGTTAGCAGACCTCATAGAACAGGTCCTACCCCTACTAGCAAACCGATAATTGTCGGACATCACCCTATTGTGAACGACCCTATGATGAAAGAAAAAGAAGACGAGGACGATCTGTTCTCTAGTCATATCGAAAAAAAGGTTACTCCCGTACACGTGACAATGCACGATAACGAAACAGAAGTTAATGAAGCCAGCGAAGGTCACGAGACACACAACATTTCGAGTAGCGAAGAACCCGAGACAGAACACACTTCTGACGAGTCGACCCACGAACCACACTACAAGGCTCTAACTCCCATTGAAGAAGATTCCACTCATAAAGAGTTTGATGACACTCCGTCGGAGCCTAGGTATACATCGGTAGAGTCGCTTATGGAGGAGAAGCATGAGCCCCTACCGAGCACTGGCCATCATTCATATGGCTCTGAACCCCCAATAACCGCGCTACCGCTACCCCATCCCAAGGGTGCGGGACCTCATAGTCCGTTTAAGAAAATTGTCGCTTGGTTCTTTGCGCTCTTATTTTTGGGCGCTGTGGGTGGATACCTGGCTGTTGATGCCGGACTTGTAGTGGCTAACATAAAACTTCCATTTGATTTCATCAAGGACGAAGCCCGGAAACCGGCGACAGTTATACCTCCACCAAGCACGGCACCGCCTCCCCCAGTTGCAACGACTTTACCAGCTGGATTTACCGTCTATAAATTAACTGGTACCAACATTAGCTTTGCATCTCCAGTCGAGTGGGGAGCTCCTATTGTTACTGCTGATCCTGGTTTTAGCAAAAGGGGCGGGGCGCTAAAGTCGGATGGTACCTATGCCACCGTTGTTGATTTTGAAAAAAATAAAGATGTACAAATGGCCGTCTCGTCCAGCAAGTTTTTACCGCCCCAGCGAAGCGCTCTACACTATGACTTTTTGCAGTGGTGCGTAGGTACTAACGACGCCAAGATTTACAAACAGCTTCTTAGAAGTACGACAACAAACGGAGTAGACTCTCCGACTACTATAACTTGCGACCAAGGGCCGCTTACGGATGCCTCCAAACTAGACGAAAATACAATCGTTCAGCTAAAGACTAAAGGGTTAGACGGTAAAGATATTGGTGATCTTTACACCAAAAACCTGGCCGATAAAGCACTGGTTGTACTGAGGATAAAAGACGCAGCCACAATTCATGCTGAAAACATCAAAAAAATACTAGCCACTGTTCAGGTTGATTTAAAGCAACTAGTATTACCCTAGAGCCAGCCAACCGTCTAATCCCTCCTCTGTTAAAATGGTGTAGATGAAAGAGGAGTTATTCAAAGGATTAAATCCGGAGCAGTGCCGCGCCGTGGAGACCACCGAAGGCCCTCTATTAATTTTGGCTGGCGCTGGTAGCGGTAAGACTAAGACTCTGACCCATCGCATTGCCTTCTTACTTGCTGCTAAGAAAGCTACACCGTTCAACATATTGGCGGTAACTTTTACCAACAAGGCAGCCGGAGAAATGCGCGACCGAGTTGCTAAGCTTATGGGAAGTGACTCTACAAGCCGCGGCTTCATGCCTTTTATGGGGACGTTTCACAGTATCTGCGTTAGGATTTTACGTCAGGACGGGGAAGCGGTTGGTATAGCACCAAATTTTGTTATCTGGGATGAAGGTGATAGGCAGGCGGCGGTGAAGCAAATTAGCAAACAATTGGGGATTAACGAAAAGGCCTTTCCCCCGCGTCTGCTAGTTAGCTTAATTAGCGGAGCAAAAAACGAAATGATAACACCGGCCGATTTAACCGCTACTGCAAATAGTCCCGCCACGCACGCTGCATCTAAAGTTTACGGAGCCTATGAAAAGGTACTTCGGGATGCTTCGGCGCTTGATTTTGACGATCTAATTGGGCGCACTGTAGAAATGCTGGTCACCCAAAACGACGTACGCGCTAAGTGGCAACAGCAATTTAATTATGTGATGATCGATGAATACCAAGATACTAACTCAGCCCAATACAGACTAGTAAAACTATTGACAGGCCAACATCATAACATTGCCGTAGTTGGAGATGATTGGCAGAGTATCTATAGCTGGCGAGGTGCTGATTTTCGAAACATTCTAAACTTTGAAAAAGACTATCCGAGTGGTGTGGTTATAAAATTGGAGCAAAACTATCGTAGCACTAAAAATATCCTGGATGCTGCCCATGGGGTAATTTCTCATAACCAGCACAGAAGTAAAAAAAATCTATGGACTGCCGAAGGAGCTGGCTTGCCGGTCCAAGCTTTGCAGGTCAACAGCGAGAGAGCAGAGGCAGAAGCAATTGTTCGCAGCGTACGTAACGGCGTAGATGCAGGGAAACGAAGGTACAAAGACTTTGCCGCTTTGTATAGGACTAACGCCCAAAGTCGAGCACTAGAGGAAGTCTTTGTTCACTACGGCATACCATATCGAATCATTGGCGGGGTGCGGTTTTACGAACGAAAGGAAATAAAAGATATCATTGCCTACCTGCGGTTGATCTACCAGCCCGAGGACTTTGTAAGTTTTGCCCGGGTAGTCAATATACCAACACGGGGCGTGGGATCCCGCTCACTTCAAGTTTTTAACGATTGGCGGGCTAGCCATGGGTATGGCTTGTTTGTTGGCTTGAAAAACATAAATCAAACATCCGGTTTAACGCCCAAGGCTAAGGCCGGGCTCACTGAATTAGCCGATGTGATCTTATCCTTTCACTCTCAGGCCCAAGAGTTGCCACCAGCCAGTTTGATAGACAGCTTAATTAGGCGGCTAGACTATCTGCATTTCTTACAAGACGGTTCGCCACAGGGTGAAGCGCGTATAGAAAACGTCAAAGAACTTTTGAGCGTGGCGGGTGAATATCATGACGTGGGGCTGTCTGGGTTTTTAGAAGAAGTATCCCTAATAGCTGATATAGATAGTGCTGATTTTAATGGCGATGCCGTGACCTTAATGACCTTGCACGCAGCTAAGGGGCTAGAATTTCCAGTAGTGTTTATAACCGGGCTTGAAGAGACAATCCTACCACATAGCAGAGCACTCTATGACGCGGCTGAGATGGAGGAAGAGAGGCGGCTGATGTACGTGGGGATGACAAGGGCAAAGGAAGAACTACATTTAATTCACGCTACCGGCAGAACTCTATATGGCGGGAGACTACACAACCCGCCAAGCCGTTTTTTAGCTGATATCGACTTTGTTCCAGCAGAAGCGGTACCCTTCGAGACGCTCTCATCAAACGTTCTTCCAGAGGAGCCACGTTACGTACTAGAACTTAATGAGGGAGATGGTGTGAAGCATCAGCTTTTTGGACTCGGGACTGTAATGGAATTAGAAGGAGACAATGCGGTTATTTATTTTAAGGGAAAAGGTTCTAAAAAGCTGAATATAGCATTTGCTCCTCTCGAGAAACTATGAGTCGCACGCACCGCAGAAATATGCTATATATGCTAAAATGTGGGTTGCTTTCAAGCTCTTCAGGGCATTTTTTATGAAACACGGCTATCTTTCTAAATTAATCAGCAGAACTTGGAAAAGGCTTCATCATCACGGACACAGACACGTGCGCCGTCGACCTTATATTTTGCCTATTTTCGGTCTACTTCTAGGTGCTGCTATAGTCGGTTCAATTGTAGTCGCAAAAGGCGGTAACACCTATGGTCCCAGTAATTCCCACGTGGTTTTCCTATTTGACAAAGGTAAAAAAACTACATTAAACACCAAAGCAGCTACCGTTGGTGATTTAATAAATAAGATACCCTTGAAACTTATCCCTGAAGATGTAGTTGAGCCGTCCAGGGACACTCCCATAGAAGAAGATAACTTTAGAGTTAATGTATACAGGGCCAGACCGGTGACGGTTGTTGACACGGCCAGCAGAACAGTCACCCTTACTGCTCAAAAAAGCCCAAGGGTAGTAGCCCAAGCCGCCGGCTTGCCAGTCTATGCTGAGGATAATGTAAGTTTTGCAGCGGGGGACATAAACAAAAATATTTTAGGGGAGCAAGTAGTTATTAATAGAGCTACTGCCGTACAGTTAAACCTATACGGCGACCCTCTGACTATCCGTACTCGCACTAAAACTGTCGGCGAGCTGCTTAAAGAAAAAGAAATTAAACTCGAGCAAGGTGACAGCATCCAGCCGGTAGCTGAAACACCACTATCACCTAACATCCAAATTTTTGTCAGCCGCATGGGGGTACAGATATCCACAGTTGAACAAGCTATACCCGTAGTTACCCAAACCATTACAGACGCCTCGCTTAGTTTGGGAGCCAGTGTAGTTCGCCAAGCAGGTACACCTGGAAAAAGAGTATTAACTTACCAAATAGAAACCAAAAACGGTCAAGAAGTAAGCAGAAAAATTATCCAGCAGGTGGTAATACAAGAACCAGTACCCAGAATAGTTGCCCGCGGCAATGCTGTTAGTGTGACGGGCGGCAGGACAGAATGGATGGTAGCGGCCGGGATTGCCAGTTCTAACCACGGCTATGTCAACTACATAGTCAGTCGTGAATCAAACTGGAACTACCTGGCTAAGAATAGTTCTTCTGGTGCTTACGGATTATGTCAGGCATTACCAGGCAGCAAGATGGTTTCAGCTGGGGCCGACTGGGCTACCAACCCGGTTACTCAGCTTAGATGGTGTAATGGTTATGCCACGGCACGCTATGGTAGTTGGGCTGCAGCCTATAATTTTTGGATAGCCAATCGATACTGGTAATACTTAATTAAAATCTACAATTTTTAATAAAACTATACTGATGTTCACAGCTCAGTTAGCTTTAGTAAGCGTTTTTCCTTGGGTCAATAAATTGTCCTGTGCTTCATACATTAGTTGTACGCTCCTATCTTCTTCGTTCAAGTCTTCTACATCAAAGCAAGGTGCCTGAGAGTTTGGTTCAAACCAGTAATATGTATCGTCAATCTTATTGCCACCTAAACTTACCATTCCTTCAAGTTCTGCTTCAGTATAAGGGCTTCCTGAGTTATCGTCGCCGGGCTTAGCATAAGTTAGCGCAGCTAGTCCATTTCCATCGTCCTGGGGGCCACCCTTTGCCGTACAACCTTCAAATCCCTTCATACTGTCATATCTTCTTAGAGATAAATAGATAAAACCATCTTTGCTTACGTGATAATAAGCATCTTTGATTTTGTCAGTAAGCTCGAACTGAACAGTTTTTTCCTTAATTACTAAGTAACTTTTGTCTATCGCTGGGGTGACTGAGGTTGGATTATTGGTTCCCTGAGCGCCACTGCGGGTTTGCTCTTTGGCCTTGTTACCTATAGTCTCTTTGTTCTGACTCCAGACATACCAGCCCGTAATGCCCACTAGTATTATCAGTATAAATACCAGCACTATTTCTATTACACTAAAGCCTTTTTGGTTTTTATTCATGTTGTACTGTTTTTCTCATGCTTAAATATATCACTTGAGGTAAACTTTTGATATGGATCTGCCGAGGAAGAGTTTGGGTCAGCACTGGCTCAAGGACGAACCGACACTTGCCGCTATTTGCCGAGCGGCTCAATTAGGGGAAAGTGACGTTGTATTAGAAATTGGTCCAGGATTGGGTGCGCTAACTAAGCACTTAGTCAAAAAATCCAGAAAAGTAGTTGCTGTTGAGCTAGACAAAACGTTGGCGGATCAATTACCCAAAAGCATCCCAAGTAGAAACTTAGAGGTTGTTAATGGGGATATTTTGAAGTTTGACTTTAGTAAACTGCCATCTCGATTCAAAGTTGTAGCCAATATTCCATATTACCTGACCAGCAATTTACTACGAGTTTTATCGGAATCTAAAAACCCTCCAAAGGTAATTGTAATGCTCGTCCAAAAAGAAGTTGCTGAGCGTATAGCAGCGCGGCCGGGGAAGATGAGTGTACTGGCGGTTAGTGTCCAGCTTTACTACGAAGCAGAGCTGGGGCAGGTTGTGCCGGCCATTTTTTTTGAACCTCCTCCTAAAGTTGACTCTCAAGTTATAATTTTACGTCGCCACTTTAGTCCGCTATTTGACAATGTAGATGAGAAAAAGTTTTTTAGACTTGTTAAGGCGGGCTTTTCATCTCGTCGCAAGATGCTGCGAAGCAGTTTAGCCGGAGGGTTAGATATGAGCAAACACGATATAGAGGAGATGCTCATGGCTGCTGAAGTAAACGGTGATTTACGCGCCGAAGCGCTTAGTTTAACGCAGTGGCATAGTATCTACACAGAATATGTCCTTAAAAAAGACTTACGCTCCCTACTCCACTTAAATACTTGACTTGTTAAGTATTTTTATTTATGCTTATGGTATCGCAGATAAACTTCAGTCTCCAAATGAATTCCCTACCCCATTACTGCATTTGACGTATGTTTTACAGCAATCGGCTGATGCTCTTTTAGAGTCCAGTATCGGAGTAGGGCTGTCGTCTGTTCGAGTTATGAGTGCACTTTCAGATCGTACCCCCCGCTCGCAGCAAATGGTCGCCTCTCAGCTCAGGCAGACTGAATCTTATGTAAGTCGTCAGCTGAGGGTAATGAAAAAGCAAAATTTAGTTAAAGTTGCTAGGAACAAAAAAGACGGAAGGCAAAGAGATGTTGTTTTGACAAATAACGGCAAGCACAAGTTGCAAAAAGCTGTAAAGCTTTTGGAAGCTCAGCAAAGACGGCTGCTGCCTAGAAAAGATGCTAAGTTATTTGACCAGTCTGTAGATAAATTTCTAAGCCATATCTAAATTTTATTGACATTAGCATAATAAAAACCAATACTAAGGGCTAGTTTAACTAAGTTTAATTACCTCAATGCCATCAGATCAACGGAAACAATCTGTGGTTATGCAAAATGAATCCGGCAAATAATGTGAACATGATAAAGCACGCCAAATCTTTTAACAGGCAGCAATTTGTGGTGTTTGCTTTGCTTTTTGCGGTTATTGGAAGCTATTTTATTTACCGAACCTACGCCTATCGATCTATTGAAGGGTTGCTTCATGCAAATGGAACCTTGGTGCAAACTGCAGACAGAAAAGTTTACCTCATAGAGGAAGGTAAACTTAGACCGGTTACCGCCGAGGTTTATCAGACCTATGGGTATACCACCGAAGAGGTGAGGAACGCAACGGAGGCAGATTCTGAACTTGCTGTAGGGATTCCCTTGCCGCTGGCTGAAGGCTCTGTTGTTACACAGGGCGGTAAATCTTATCAAATAGAAAGTTCAAACGGAGAACTTAAGAAAAGATTGCTTGAGGACAGCCAGAGACTTAGTCAGCTCAATACTGGCAACACAGACTTAGCTGAAGTTAGCAAAAGCAACCTTCCTCGCGCAACCCTTGCCCCACTAAAAGAATTTACAGGCAACGAAGCACATCCCAACGGAACGGCTATATTGACTAGTGAAGGAAAAAACTACGTTATAGAAAATAATAAGCGACGAGTTGTTCCAAGTACAGCGGTAGGTCTTTCTCACCGGCTAAATCTGCGAACCGTTGTTGCCGAGAACGATGGTGATAGAGCTCTCCCTTTAGGCCTCCCGCTCGAGTTTAAGAGCGGTTCTGTTGTTAAGGGGTCCGGTAAAACAATTTACGTTATAGAAAAAACTAGAATTCTGCGTTACGGAGGACTTCGAAGTAAGATCGATTTAGTTAAACGTCCTATAAGAAGTACCGAAGCATTTTTATCATATGGTTACAAAGAGAGCGACATTATTAAAGCTTCTGACAGCGAGCTTCGCAGCATAAGAGGTGGAGCCTATTTGCCGCAATCCTCGTCTGCACCGGTGCAAGTAATAATTACACCTCGCAAAGGCGAAGACTCTAAATCTCTAAGCGAAGAATATATAAAGCAAGGCGCAAAAATTCGCCATTTATATCCCGAATGGTTTTCTTTAGAGATGCCTTATAAGTTGTCACAAAAATTAAAATCAGACTCAAGTATACAAAAAGTTGAAGGTAACATTCAAGCTATTGCTTATTGTAATACGACAGCCATAATAGCCTGTGGCGGTCCTGCGCCTACACCTCTACCGCCTGATGAATCCGACCTGCCACCACCACCTCCACCACCACCGTCCGGACAGCCACCAGTAGCCCAAACTGGGCCAACGCTTGAGGGGTTGCCAATAGTTGGCCAAACACTTGTCAGTACGCCTGGCTCATGGGCTAACGGAGTAGGTGGGTATATATAAATGGCAACGCTGCACAAGCGACCAACCAGATGGCTATGGCTCCGACTGCGTGGATATAGTTGACGTAAATTCTGCTAACTACCAGATTCGGGAGGCTGATCTCAATTATCGACTCAGGGTAGTAGTAACCGCCACTAATGACTATGGCCCCGGCACTGCGGCGCCATCCAAAGTAAAACTACCGGTGACTCCAGCGCCGCCTTCAGCGGATCCAACACCTCCACCACCACCCCCTCCGGGCATTCCTGCGCCTGAAATTAAAGTTTGGCAATTCTTAAGCGGTAGTACATGGACCTACGGCGTTGAGCTTGCCAGCAGGTGTGAGGTTCAGCTACAGGGTGGCGGAATCCAAGCATTTACCCCTAGCCTGGGCGGCCAATATAGTGTCACTGCGGGTAATGGCAATCAGGCTGGCCAACTGAAATGCTGGAACGGCAATGTTGGGCCTGTAACAAGCTCGTGGGCAGGACCCTCGGCACCCAACCCTCCTCCACCGGACCCCGGCATTTCGGCACCGACAATTATTTTGTGGAAATTTAACACCGGCAACAGTTGGTCATACAATGTTAGCAACGCCAATTACTGTGAAGTCGTTCTAGCTGGAGGCGGTGTCCAACCATTTAGTCCATCTAACGGAGGACAGTTTAGTGTCACAGCGGGCAACGGTGGCCAAGCTGGACAACTGAAGTGCTGGAATAGTTCTGTTGGACCTGCCATAAGTGCTTTTGATGGGCCCGCTGCGCCTACTACAGTCGACCCCCCTCCTCCACCGCTACCAGGCCCTAAGCCTCTACCAGACCAGTATCCGGTAATTACCGGTAAATCTATAATAGGCGAATCATTGTTCGCCAGTTCGGGTTCTTGGAGATTTAGTGTTAATAGTTTTACTTATCAATGGTATCGTTGCGGCGGAACCGACTCCCTGGGTTACGGCATTAACTGTGTTGCCATACTTTTTGCAAAAAATACCTCTTATAAAATTGATGCTAGCGATAAAGGCCAGCGCATTGTCGTTAAAGTTACAGCCACAAATGCAAACGGATCTGTCTCAGTCGGTTCACTTGCCACGGCTGTAGTAACTGACGGGAGAGCCCAAATTTCTGCCGTACCCGCGGGGGTAGTCGCCGCTGGCACAACCGTCTCCCTAAACTGGGACATGTCGCCTGCAACAAGGTGCAATCTTTCCAGCAATCCTGCTGTAGCTAACTGGAATGGTAAAACCAATCAACCGGCCATTGGCAGCGCTACGGTAAAGGTGACAGAGACTACAGTATTTGGCTGGGGGTGCAGCAATGCTCAAAATTTCTACATTGGTGACTACACCGTAGTTGTGGACAACCAACAACCGCCAACAAATCCTCCTCCACCACCTCCACCGCCAGGCAACCCGCCGGCACCACAGCCCAATCTAACGGTTAATATATCTGCTCAACCGGGAACAACCGTAGTAGCAGGCACACCGGTAAGCATTGTTTGGAACAGCACTAATGCTACAAGCTGCACTGCCACAAGTAGCCCAAACAACCCGCAGTGGTCTGGCAGCAAACCAGCGTCTGGCAATCAAGCAGTGGGTGCCTTAACAGCTACTACTAGCTTTAATATCAGCTGTAACGGTCCAGCTGGCTTCGTACTTGGCTCTGTGAATGTAACAATTGGAGCCGCTCCAGCCGATGCATTTAGCTTAAACTCTCCGCACCTGCGTCGGGTAGGCGCTAGCCCAGGCGGCGGTGGTGGTGGGACTGTGGCCGTGCTAGACACTGGCGTAGAAGCGCATCCCTTACTGAACGTGACAGGCGGCTTTAACTGTGTAGCTGGCGATGGAACCCCGGCAGGACAGGACGATAATGGGCACGGTACTTCAGTGGCAGGCGTTATAGGAGCTAGTGGTGACGGTATTAGTACACCAAGAGGAATTGCCCCCGGAGCAGCCATAATATCTATTAAAATGGCTGGTGCATCAGGTGTTTCTAACTTCGACGATATTTTGTGCGCTATTCGGGAAGGTGCTGCCAGAGCAGGAACTTTAAACATAAGTAGCTCAATAGGTCGACTTATTATCAATGGAGAACCAGAAACTAATTTGAGCAGTTGCGATAGCAGCATCCTTCATCAGACTATTTGTAACGCGCGGGTAAGAATAGTGGCCGCCGCCGGGAATAGTCCAAACCTAGGAACATTAGAAAACTCATTCGGCCGGTATCCTGAAGTAACGGCAGTAACCGCTATGCACGACAACGACGGACGCCCGGGCGCACTTGGTAGTGCAACAGGAGGTCCCAGCAACTGCACAGGAGACGATCAAATAGCTAGTTATTCCAGCTTTTATAACGGCATGGGCGGCGTAATTGCGGCACCAGGCTGCGTATTCACAACTGCTAGGGGCGGTGGTATGTCCCGCGGCAGTGGAGGAACAAGCCATGCAACGCCTATGGTCGCTGGCAGCTCTGGAAACGCCAGCAGCGATCCAGCTTATATGTATCAGCCACCACCCACTAACCGTGATTACGGTCCACTCTTGCGGTTGTAGTTTAGCCTTAAGCGAATTGAAAATAAGGTACAAATCTGCTATAATAGGTGCTATGGGGCTGAATTTTAAGCTCGACGAAGGTACTTTACCAACTAGTTCGCAGGCCGCTTGTCAGCGTTATAGACAAACTACATTAGATGCAAAAACATCTTTTAGCGAAAAGTTAGCTGCTTTGAATCCGTTCAAACAGTTGGCCTACGCACCAGTTAGAGTTTAATTACTTCTAGCCGCGCCAAATGCGACACCAGATAGTGTTCACGGCGTGTCATATCATCTGGTTGCAGTAAGTTTATTGCCCATAAACTTACCTAAGAATTCGGGCTAAGAGATGTTGCTTTTTGGCCGTTTACCGGTAGCATTTACGAAAATTTTTAAGCGGCCTACGCCTGTAGAAGACTAGCTAGGTAAACCATCGGACGCGGGGGCGGTACCCGCCAGCTCCACCACAAAAACATCATCTGTAAAGCTGGTGTTTTTTTGATATCATAAGCTGAATGGATGAAATACACAAAGCAGAAGAACGCTTACATACTCGCTGGAGTAACTGGCATCTAAAAAATACTTTCCTCTTTGCGACAGGACTAATTCTTTTTTTCTTTTTGCTCACCATACCCCAAGTTGATTCGTTTATAAAAAGCATTGGAACGCTTGGACTGATTGGAGCATTTATTGTCGGCTTTTTCTTCGTTCTGACTTACACTGCTGTTCCTGCAGGTTACGTACTTTTTGAATTGGCAAAACACAACAATCCTTTAGAGGTAGCCGTAATTGCTGCTATAGGTGCGATGCTAGGAGATTACATTATTTTCCGCTTTATTCGTGACAAAGTTATTGAGGAACTGAGACCTTACTTGTTAAAGTTAAATACACCCAAGGTCAAACATTTATTTAAAACTCCCTATTTTGCTTGGATGCTACCCATTTCGGGCGCATTAATTATAGCTTCTCCTTTGCCCGACGAAGTTGGAGTGGGAATGTTAGGAGCTTCAAAAATGAGCAACCATCGGTTCTTACTGCTTGCTTACTTGCTGAATGCTGTAGGGATACTGTTCATTGTATTACTTGCACGTAGTGTATAGCCCTCAAGACAGATAGTTATTCTTAGCTCTCATCCATGGTACTGCTAAAATATCTCTCCACCGCCCCAGTTCTAGCTCAATTAGGTGCCAATTATTCTGGATAAGCTCTACCACAAAAACATCAATTGTTGTGTTGGTGTTTTTTTGTTGCTTATGCTATAATATACTTCGAAAGTTAGTGTGATTGACGCTATCGAGGCGTCTTTTTTTATGAAACAAGATCCAAATAAAATTCGTAACATCGCCATTATTGCGCATGTTGACCACGGTAAAACCACACTGGTTGATGGTCTGCTAAAACAGTCCCACACGTTTCGCGACAACCAGGCTGAAATGAGCCAAGACTTAATTATGGACAGTGGTGAGCAGGAACGCGAGCGCGGCATAACCATAACCGCTAAAGTAACTGCTGTCCAACACGGCGATTACCGGATTAATATTATTGACACCCCAGGCCACGCTGATTTTAGCGGTGAAGTAGAGCGCACCATAAACATGGCCGATGGCTGCCTTCTGATTGTTGATGCCCAGGAAGGGCCGATGCCCCAGACTAAGTTTGTGCTTGGCATTGCGCTGGCCAATGAACTAAAGCCGCTAGTCATTATCAATAAAATCGATAAACAGGGAGCCCGAATAAAAGAGGTTGAAGACGAATTGGCGAATCTATTTCTAGAACTGGCTGTCCACGAAGACCAGCTGCATTACCCAGTTTATTATGCGGTAGGGCGCGAAGGTAAAGCTTGGGACGCTCCTCCGGGTGACATTGAACAACACTCTGACTTATCAGTAATTTTTGAAGCCATAACCAATAAAATTCCCGCGCCCAAGGTAGAGCCAGATAAACCTTTCCAAATGTTAATCTCGGCCTTGGCGTGGGACAGTTTCAAGGGTAAGTATGTAATTGGCCGAATTAGCAGAGGGAGTATTAAAGCAGGGTCGCGGGTTACGTTGTGCTCTAAGGATGGTACCCAAACCAACGCTAAAGTTGACGCTGTTCTCATGAGCCACGGCACCAGTAAAGCGGAGGTGGAACAAGGGGTTGCCGGAGACATAGTTCAGGTAACTGGGATAGCTAACGCCCAAATAGGCGAAACGCTGGCTGATGAGTTTGAGCCAGAAGCACTGCCTGTCATGGAAGTCGAAGCCCCAACTTTAAAGATTTATCTAGGTCCTAATACCAGCCCATTAAAGGGTACCGAGGGTGAGTTTAGCACTAGCAGACAGATTGGTAACCGGCTTCAAAAAGAATTAGAAACCAACGTAGGGCTTAGGCTAGAAGAGGAAAGCATCGGTTTTTTGGTTAGTGGTCGGGGCGAGCTGCACCTTAGTGTTTTAATAGAAGAACTACGCCGGGAAGGTTACGAATTTGAAGTTGGCCGTCCTCAAGTTGTGACCAAAGAAGAAGACGGTAAGACATTAGAACCACTCGAGGAGCTGATAATCGAAATCCCCGCTGAACATGTAGGTACAGTACAAATGGAGCTAGGAGCTAGGCGGGCGGTTCTCAAAGAACAGTTTGCTAGTCCCAAAGGTGTTACCAAACTTATTTACGAACTCCCTACCCGTGTGCTTCTTGGGCTGCGCAACATACTGGTTACTAAGTCTAAGGGCACCGTAATTATGAATAGCCTGATGATTGGCTATCAGCCACAAGGGACTCCCATGCAAAAGCTACGAAACGGGGCCTTAGTTGCCTGGGAGACTGGCACAACTACCCCTTATGCGCTGCAGACAGCCGAATCCAGAGGGATTTGCTTTGTGGGCCCTGCTCAAAAAGTTTATGCGGGACAAATAGTAGGTCTAAATTCTCGCTCCGAGGATATGGAAATCAATGTTTGCAAGGCCAAACAACTCACTAACATGCGAAGTACAAGCAGTGATGGAACAGTGCAGCTTACTCCACCGACTCCTATGAGTTTAGAGCAGTGCATAGATTTTATAGAAAACGACGAGCTTTTAGAAGTTACTCCAAAGAGCTTAAGGCTCCGTAAAAAAGAACTCGATCACCAAAAACGAAAAAGATTAAATAAATAATTCGCTAAGAAAAAACTTTTAGATTATCCAGAACTAGGTAAATTTTTTTTTACGGAGTATAATAAGGGGTAATAAGCTGAATATGGTAACAGGTGAAGAGATCTAGGTAGCTGTAAAGAAGTGTAGAGCTACAACAGCTCAAGCAATATCATAACGAAGGGGAAGCTATGTCAAAGGATAAGGGCAGAAAAGAAACTAAAAAAGCTAAAAAGGTTAAGGTCAAAGAATGAATATTAAACATATCCAGCGGCCAGATAAGCCCAAGCACATGGATGAAGATGAAATTCGCCAAGCACTTACACTTATGGAATCGGACAGCACCCTTAAAACTAACCCTAGTTATATAAAAGACACACAGGACTCCATAAATCTTCTACCTTTCCAAGAAAAACACATGACCTATTTAAAAGGTCACCCTAAGGTTAACCCTCAGCACTACCTCTCGAACTTGCGTACAATGATAAAAAAACGCATTTAACGGCACGGTGTGATATATTGACTAATTACCTTGTTTATGTCATTGTATTATAATGCGTGAAACACTCCGTAAAAGGCTTCCAACCTTCCATCTTGGCATAGAAGCGCACCTTAGGATGGACGATCCGGAAGTTTTGGAGAATCTGAAGTCAACCCTAGAAGCCGCCGGCTATGACTTTTCTAAATTATTGTTCAGCGGATATGATGGATCCCTGATAAAAGGTAAGTCGGTTAAAGAATTTCCTACAGAGGAAGCAATATACGCAATGAATGAGGCTGGCTGGCGCGAAGCTATAACGGTCGGTGAGTGGAACCCAGCCCAATATGCTGAAGACCACGTATCTGACAGCATGGGAGTAGCCTGTCTGGGGGTTTATGATAAAGATCAGCTATCGGAAGTTTATGAGCAAGTAAATTTTGATTTGACAGAGGATAGCTACCAAGATGGGTTGGACGTCAGTCAGAGAAGTAATATAAAAGTTAAAAAATTAGGTGATGAGTTGGCAGCAAAGCCAGACGACTATCTTGTACGCGAAGCTGTTGCTCACAAGGATTGGCCCGCCCTAACACCATCCGACGCACTAGTGGCGGTTGTGTTCTTAAATCACCAAGAAAAATATAAACAATCCAGGGGACTATAACAGATAACTGAGGCCAGCTATTGACTTAATATATAAATTATGGTATTATTAGGAGATATATGGAAAGCCTTGATGGACACTTCACCCCTGAACAGGAACCTGATGAAAGCTCCGAAGAAACCCAGGTAGTCGGGGACGAGTACACACTTAAAGAAATTGAAGCTTCCGTTACTGAGTACTTGGGTCCAGAAACAAAGGAACCGGCCGGAATACCTCTAGAACACTTAGAGGAGATTCATTATTTTTTTAATAAATTTAATGTCGTCGGCTTAGAGGCAGTAAGAGAAGAAGACATTGAAAAGTTATGGGAAAAATTTTCAAAAGACCCGTTTTTAGTAGAAGACTTTACGCTAATTGTTGCCGAACGATTACGAACAGTTCGACAGTCACACTCAGAGAAAGTCAGCTTCGACGACATAAAACAGTATGCCGACGCAGTCCCGAGGCCCTATGAGACCAGACGTCATCTAGTAGAAGATGTCGCGCCAAATATAGTAAACCTTGGTCTGAACGAATTTGACCGAAGGAAGTACTACGAGATTGCCATGTCCGACAAAAAACCGGTCAATGCAAGAGCAGCAAGATTTCTGGGTTGGTTGGTTGGTCAGCCCCCTATGAATGAGTTTAAATATGCAGTAGAACAAGCTAATCTTGAAAGAGAGGTGACGCTCCGTGGCCTGGCCGCACTGGCTACCCACGAAGTAATCATGCGCCAGAAACAGCATCAGCTTAGAGAACATAAAAGCTACAGCACCCACATACCCATTGAGCGACAGGCATTTGAGGATAAGAGGGACATACTTGATGCTTACCGAGCTTTATGTGAATCATTTCTTCTTGGCCGTCCATCTCAGAATTAAAAAGCTTGCCAAATTCTGAACCAAAGAGTATAAAAGAAACCATGGTGCAGAAACGCATTTTCAACACATATTTTATTCTCGTTCCTAACGAGAATAGCTTGTTGTTGTCCAAATACGTTTAAACACCCACAAAACTAAAAACCAAAAGCCGGACCGCAACAAAGCAGTCCGGCTTTTTTTTGTTTCTCGACCGCTAGGCCTAGTACTTGCAAGCACTGAGTCTAGCGGTGGGGTAACAAGCACTCGCGATAAGAATCGTTAGAGGCTACCCCAAGAACCTAGCTTTGCCACAATCCTGTGGTGAGGTAAACAACAAAGAAGAGGGAGGAAGAGATGCCCGAAACGGTCGGTAGCATTGCTGATCGTGTAGCTCGAGCCTACGCTGAAGGAAAGCCGTCCGAGGCCCGACATCACAGATCCGTCCTTGAGAAGTTTTCCTCGAAGCTGACGCCCAAGAACGTGCAGACGGTAATCGTAAAGGCGCTTTTTCGCCTGATCGAGAAGCGTGTGCATTCGTGCGACAAGCCTCAGCTGGAACGCCTGGTGAACGTACTGCGCAACAATCTGCACGGCAACCGGGCTGACAAGAAAACAGCCCGCATCATCGCACGGCAAATTATCCGCTGCTACCGCAGCGGCCAGCACTCCAAGGCAGACAAACTGAAAGCTCTGGCATTCGGCATCATCGACAAGGATGTGATTGACGAGGTCTTCAAGTTGGCCAACGTCAATCACGCCGAATTTGTCGGCACAAGTTACTCCATCAAGTACTCGTCTATGTACCTGGTCTACGCCAGCTAGCCTCCAACAACCAATTTTCGGGTGGCCGCCAACTACACACGGCGGCCACCCTACGCCATTTATAGCGTCTCCCTCTTTTTCATCCTTCACTATCATTTCGCTTATTCTTATTGACATCTATACTCTCCCAGCCTAGGCTAGAAACACATGGTCTTTGCAACAGCAAAAAGCCTAACAGAAAAAATTCTCCTCTTGCGCCGCCACAGTGATTTAAGCTCACAGGACGTCGGGCCGGCTTTGGAATATATTGATAATTACTGGCCCAAACTCACTCGGTATTTGCCAAAGGATGACGACTCTTTAGTGGGGCTACCTAACCCATACCTGGTTCCGTCGTTCGAGAAAGGACATGAATTCGACTTTAACGAGCTATATTATTGGGATAGCTACTTCATGGTCCAAGGCATGTTGGATAAAAAGCACCAGAAACTAGTTGTAGGTGTCTTGGAAGACTTGTTGTTCATGCTTGACCGGTTTAAAATTATTCCCAACGCCTCTCGCACCTATTTGATGGGTCGCTCCCAGCCTCCTTTTTTAACCAGCTTTATCTTAGACGTATATAAGACCTATGGCCTGGATAAAAAATGGCTAGCAAGCGCAATGGAAAAAGCCGAGGGTGAATACAACCGAGTGTGGATGGGAACTAGTAAACCAAACGCCCGTCAGGTACATAGGGGTTTAAGCCGTTACTACGACGTAAACTATCTAAACGATTTAGCCGAAGCCGAGAGCGGCTGGGATATGACTACACGGTTCGGACACAAATGCCTAAATTACCTGCCGGTTGATCTAAATGCTCTTTTATACAAATATGAAGTGGATCTTGCATACGCGGCAACCGAACTAGGTAAAGAACAAGACGCCAAAAAGTGGAAGAAAGCAGCTAACTCCCGTAAACAAACAATGGACGCGTTGATGTGGAGCGAACTAAAAGGCCAGTACTATGATTATAATTTTGCCCGTGAACAGAGGGGAAGTATTAATTCTTTAGCCGCCTATTATACGATGTGGGCCGGAATGGCTGATGAACGTCAGGCGAAGAAATTAGTGTCATCACTGCGTAAGTTTGAAAACCAGGGCGGTTTAGCCACCACCGATAGTGCGCTGGTAGGCCAGCTAATACCCGGCTCTTTACCGGCTCAGTGGGCCTATCCCAACGGTTGGGCTCCTCTACACTTTATAGTAGTCAAAGGCTTGCAACGCTACGGGTATCATGAAGACGCTCGGCGCATTGCTATTAAATGGCTAAAGACTAATTTAGATTGGTACAATAATCACGGTGTTTTTTTGGAAAAGTACAATGTAGTGCAACCCGGCAAACCACCGGCTAAAGGTTTGTATCCTTCTCAGACAGGCTTTGGTTGGACCAATGCTGTCTTTACCAGGTTTTGCCAAGAATTTATAAAAGAAGACTAATTCTATTAACGTGCTAGCTGAAGAATTCACGATTTGGGGTTCTAGCTATACCCAAGAAGTAAGCTACAATTAAGGCAATGAGTAATTTTTATATAACTACTTCTATTCCTTATGTGAATAGTGAACCGCACGTTGGTTTTGGGATGGAAATAGTGATGGCGGACGTGCTTGCTCGTTACATGAGACAACGAAAAACTCCAGTCCTCTTTGTTACTGGCACGGACGAGCATGGAGGGAAGATTGCCGAAAAGGCTAAAGAGTTAAACATAAGTCCAAAACAATTTGCAGACCAAGTTAGCCAAAGTTTTAGAGATCTTACCCAACTTCTCAATATTAGTAACGACAGGTTTGTGCGTACCACAGACCAAGGCCACGAACAGCGCGCCCAAGTTATTTGGAATAACCTTGCAGGCTACATATACAAAGGATCGTACAGCGGTTGGTACTGCACGGGATGTGAAACCTTTTATTCCCAGCAGGTAGTTGATGAGAATAAAGGAGTCTGCCCTCACCATAACCGTCCTTTCGAGCAGATAAAGGAGGATAATTACTTTTTCAAACTTAGTGCTTTTACCTCTAAGGTCAAAGAAGCTATTGACAGCGGGAATCTTAGAATAGTTCCCGATAGCCGCCGCAACGAAATACTTGCCGTGCTAAATGAGGGATTGGAAGACATAAGTATAAGTCGCCCTAAAGATAAAATTGAATGGGGGATCGGGGTACCGGGGGATGAAAGCCAGGTTATGTACGTGTGGTTCGAAGCTCTCATGAACTACATAACGGTTCTAGGATATCCAGAGCATGATGATTTTAAACAGTTTTGGCCGGCAAGTATGCAGGTTATCGGTAAGGATATCCTTCGCTTTCACGGCGCTATATGGCCTGCCATGTTAATGGGTTTGGGGCTGCCGCTGCAGCAGACCTTATACGTACATGGGTTTATTGATGTCGACGGGAAGAAAATGAGCAAATCTTTGGGCAATGTAATAGCTCCTAAAGACATTGTGGCCAAATACGGAGTTGATGCCTTTCGTTATTTTTTCCTTCGCCATATTCCGAGCTATGAAGATGGAGATTTCAGTTGGCAGAGGCTGGAGGCGGCCTATAACAACGAGCTTGCTGACCAGTTAGGAAATGCTGTTTCCAGAGTTGCCGCTATGATCAGTAAGTATCAAAAAGGAATAATTGGCGATATTCCGGGCCCCGGACACGACATTGATGGCTATGAACAAGCTATTCAGGCTTGCCATTTTGACAAAGCCCTGGACAAAGCTTGGGATCAAGTAAAAGGTCTTAATCAATACATAGAGGAAGCCAAACCTTGGGAGATAATTAAGACGGGCGACCCGGATCATATGCGAGAAATATTAGCCTATATGGTATCGAACTTACTAGGAATTTCTGACTTGCTATCGCCGTTTATGCCAGATACGGCTGACAAAATCCGGTCTGTGTTTGGAAGCGGTTTACTCAGACCTCTAGCCGGGCCCTTGTTCCCTAAAGAACAAAAGCTGATAGATAAGATTTCTTAAAATTATGGAGCTGACGGATACTCACTGTCATATTCACCTCGACAATTATCCAATTGAGCTAGAGAAGGTGATATCTAGCGCCCGGTCAGCAGGGGTATCCAGACTGATATGCGTGGGCACTACCTTAGCTGACAGTGAAAGGGCATTGGAAGTGGCGGCAAAACATGAAGGTGTCTGGGCTTCGGCTGGCGTACATCCTCATGGAGTAAGTGGATTTGCAGCTAGTCCAAAAGAACAAGCTACACTTGCAGAAATGCTTAACAAGTCAAGCATTTCTGCAATCGGAGAAATAGGACTCGACTACTACAAAAACTACGCCCCTAAAATAGAGCAGCAGAAAGCCTTTAAATTACAAATAGAGATGGGTCTAAATAGGGGACTGCCATTTATATTTCACATACGAGAAGCGTGGGATGATTTCTTCGCCATTTTTGATGCATACCCTGGACTCACGGGAGTAGTCCATAGCTTTAGTGCTCACCAACAGCAACTAGATGAAGCTCTGCGGAGGGGACTTTATATTGGCTTAAACGGGATTATGACTTTCACGAACGATAATCGCCAACTAGCTGCCGCAAAAACCGTCCCCATTGATCGGCTTGTGCTTGAAACTGATGCACCATTTCTGGCGCCTAAGCCGTATCGGGGACAGACTTGCGAGCCCAAGCACGTATTAAACGTTGTTGAGTTTTTAGCTTGGCTACGAAATGAACCAGTTGAAGCGCTAGCCAAAGCTACAACCAGTAACGCTATACGTCTTTTTAAGCTTAGTTAACCACCCCTGTTAATTAGACTGCAGCCATGTTAGGCTATTATCAAAGTTCGAGGAAAGAATGACCAAAAAAGCAATATATTTAGACTATGCCGCAGCGACGCCAATGGAGCCGCTGGTTCTTGAGGCTATGGAGCAATATTTCGTTAATAATTTCTATAACCCCTCAGCTAGTTACTTAGCTGCCAAAGCCGTAAAAAAGGACATTAACCATGCTCGGGCAGAAGTAGCACAACAATTAGGCACGAGACCGGCGGAAATCATCTTTACCGCTGGAGCAACCGAGGCGAATAACCAGGCTATTTCGGGAGTGATGCGCAACTTTCCTGAAGGTGAAGTGTTGGTTGGCGCGATTGAGCACGATTCAGTACGCGGGCCAGCAAACCTGTTTAATTGCAGAGAAATTCCAGTGACCTCCCAGGGCCTGGTAGAACCCTCAGCTGTTAAAAAGTTAATTAGCGACAGAACGGTTTTGGTTAGTGTAGGGCTTATTAATAACGAAATTGGTACGCTGCAGCCAATGAAAGAAATAGCTTCCTTAATTTTACTGGTACGGGATGACAGGAGAGAAAAGGGCAACAAGCTGCCTATTTACCTTCATTCAGATGCCGCTCAAGCTGGGTGTTACTTACCGCTTAATGTTTCAAAATTAGGCGTAGATATGATGAGTATTAACGGCGGTAAGATATACGGCCCTAAACAAAGCGGTGCATTGTTCATTAAATCAGGAGTTAAATTACTGCCATTAATTGTAGGCGGAGGACAGGAATGGGGGGTAAGAGCCGGCACCGAGAATGTTGCAAACATAATAGGATTGTCCAAGGCCTTAGTTTTGGCTCAAACCCGCAGAACTCAGGAGAGTAAAAGGGTAGCCGAACTTAGAAGTATTTTTATTGACGCACTACTGGCGAGGTTTCCTTACCTGCAGATTAACGGATCACCAAAACATCATGGACCGCATATTGCCAGCGTTACCCTTCCCGGATTAGACAATGAGAGATTGATGATGGAACTCGATGAGCTGGGTGTTCAGTGTGCTGTAGGCAGCGCGTGCAGCGCCAGCAACAGGGAGCCTTCTCATGTACTCACTGCAATAGGGCTTAACTCTGATCTAGCTAGGTTTACTTTGAGGTTTAGCTTCGGGCTTCATACTACTAATGATGAGGTTCTGTCTGCTGCCCGTAAACTCTGCCAAGTAGCCAGTCCTAACAGATAGCGTTTTAAAGTCTAAACGGTTATACTTAAGCTAAGTTATGATACGGCGAAATGCTGAGGCCATCAAGACGTTCCTTCTGGGCTCTAGCGGCCTAATCGCTGCGGGCTTGCTTTTTATGGGCGGTATACCTAACCCTGTTGTCTATGCCGACACTATCGTCCGGGCTTTTAACTCGAAAGACAGCCTTCAGCCTGGATGGGTAGTGGCCGTAGACAAAGATCAAGCCAATACTGTCGAGGCAGCCCCGGCAAACGACCCAAGCCGAATATATGGAGTGGTTATAGATCCAAGCCGAGCACCGGTAACTTTGCAACCCGAGCAAGGTTTAAAAGTTTATGTTGCTACAAGCGGTAGCTATCAAGTGTTAGTTACTACCCAGAATGGCTCAATAAATCCCGGGGATTACATATCAATATCATCGACTAATGGAATTGCAGCTAAAGCTACCTCTGAGCAATCTTATGTTCTAGGTCAAGCGCTCGAGAAGTTTGACGGAGACAATAACGTTATAAGTGCCGGAGAAGAAGGAGATGCGATTGGCAGAGTTACAGTATCAATTGTTCCGGGTAAAAACCCCCTGGTAAAGAGCGCCGTAGCAGTTCCCGCACCGTTGCGCCGAGCCGGTGAAGCAATAGCTGGTAAAAACGTAACTCCACTGCGAATATATGCTGCACTGGCTGTCTTTACCGTTACAGCATTAATTGCGGTGAGTATTCTTTGGATTGGAGTAAGAAGCGGGATGATTTCCATCGGTCGCAATCCCCTTAGCCGGCACTCTATTATCCAAGGCTTGATGCAAGTGGTTATAGTAGCTGTGTTGGTTTTTGCTGTCGGCATTTTTGGAGTATATTTACTACTAAGGTTATAAGGATAAATAATATTTATGAATACGGGTGGGCTTATTCTGGTTATCGGGTCTCTGCTGGCAGCGACTGCTGCCTTTACGTGGCTATCTTTTAGAATTGGCACTAGCTCAAACCCTAAAAATAAAGGTAAAAAAAATGCCGAGGTAGTTTTTGAGCAAGCGGCTAAAGAAGATGTAGAGCACATTTTTAATAATGAGTTTCGTGAAGAACTTCGAAACCGGGGTCGTTTGCACTTTGAAAAAATAATCGGTGAAAACGCCATGTTTCTACAACAGGATTTGCGGCAGACGACCAGCCAACTCAACGACTATATGCGTGCTGAAATAACACGAACGCTTCAAGAAGAGTTTAAAAAATACCAACAATCTATCGTTGACGCTAAGCAACTGGCACTTGATTCTATAGATAAAACCATTACAACTATCGAACAACAGAGGGAGTTTTTAGAACAGCAGCTGCAAACGCAATCTCAAGCCCAAAAGGATCAAATAATATCCCATTTTGAAACCCAAATGGCCAGTATAATTAACCATTACGTACTTCGGGCCATTGGTAACCAAGTCGACCTATCCGACCAGCTTGATTACATATTGGCAGAGCTAGAATCCAATAAACAGTCAATACTGGAGGATATAAAGCGTGGAACTTAAACTGCCACTCTCAGTTATTAGCCAGGTGGACGTGGCTCGACTCCTACGGGAGTTGAATGGTTTAGAAGATTTCTTCATAGGTTTGGCTGCCCGTAAACCAGGCACCCCTATGCAGCCGCCCCGACTGAGTCGGCTGCTAGAACAAATTGCCGTAGATAATCAACACAATCTCCTAGAGGAAAGCTCACGTGGAGATCTTTCAGCTAAGCTTGGGGAGATTCTCAATAAGGCCCCACTGTTACATATTAGCTTTGCAGCCGAACCATCTGGCAGGGCGCTTGAAAGCATATTAATATGGCTTCGCCAAAACATTCATCCTCAAGTTTTATTAGCCGTCGGTCTACAGCCGACAATTGCTGCTGGGTGCGTGTTGCGTACTCCTAATAGGCTGTTCGATATGAGTATGCGCAATCACTTAAAAGCCCAAGAGCCTTACATGGTCCAGTTAATACAGGGGGCAGCCGATGGAAGTAAATAGCCACCATAATTTCCAGAGGTTAGTTGAGATGGGGCAGCCCGTCGGTGAGGTCATAGCTGTTAATAGTTTCTTAGTACAACTAAGAGGCATGCAGCCTATTAATATTCACTCACTTGTTATTTTTGAAGATGGCAGTAAAGGCTTTGTTCAGCACATACTAGAGGATCGACTGGTAGTGTTACATCTCGGGGTTTCGAAACTTAAGGCCGGTATGATGGCAGTGATACATAGCGATGAGCTAAAAGTAAAAGTGGGGAAAGATTTTATCGGAAGAGTCATATCGATAACCGGCGAACCACTAGATGGTAAAGGAGCTATAGCGGCTGATGGGGAGTGGTTAGTGTTTAACGGAGCACCGCCTATTTATGAGCGCGAGCTTTTGTCTGACCAATTGGAAACAGGCGTAATACTGATAGACGGCGTATTTCCGATTGTACGTGGCCAAAGGATGGCTTTGCTTGGAGATAGTAAGTCCGGCAAAACTACCTTAACCACGCAAATTGCTATTAATCAACGCGATACAGACCAGGTGGTTGTCTATGTGCTAATTGCCAAGCGGAGGTCCGATATAGACACTCTAATCACCAGGTTGAGTGATAACAAAGCGCTCGATAAGGCGATAGTTATAGTGTCGACAATCTTTGACTCATTAGTGATGAGCTATCTTGCTCCTTATGTTGGTTGTGCCATGGCGGAGTATATTTGGCAGGTTCTCGGCAGAGACACGGTTGTGATATACGATGACTTGACGACCCATGCCCATGCTTACCGAGAGATTGCCTTATTATCTGGGGTAAGTCCTGGACGTGATTCTTATCCTGGCGATATGTTCCATGCTCATTCTAGTTTGCTAGAGCGAGCCGGTCGGCTAAAGAAGAATAAAAAAAGTATGACGGCAATTCCATTGGTGATGGCAGATAGCGGTGATATTACTGCATATCTTCCGACTAACATTATGTCAATTACTGACGGGCAGTGGATATTGGATATGGATATTTTTAGAAACGGTCTTAGGCCTGCAATTAATGTCGGCTTAAGTGTTACCCGTGTAGGCGGGCGGGGTCATAATAAAAGACAAAAAGAACAGGCTGGTAAAATATTTCAGGCTCTTTCGGCGTTTTCACAAGCGCAGGAGTTTGCACATTTTGGCTCTGAGCTGGGGAGTGGAGCCCAATCTGACATTGTTCGCGGAATAAGACTTCACCAGTTATTGACTCAGATTCCCGGTGAAACATATAAAACACTGGCCCAACAGCTAATGCTTGAGCTGGTTTTAGATCTGGACATCGAAGCGTCTTTTGACATTACGAAACTTAAGGAATCGGCCAGTAAAGTAGCCGGCGAAGCTACATCCGATAGTAACTATGAAGACTTACTGACCGATCTAAAAAATCAACTTTTAGTCACAGAGGTAAGCACGTGAGGCAGCTTAGTGAGGTTTCTAAAGAACTCGAAGCTACAGGGACTATCGTTGAACTTACCAGTGCTTTTGAAGGTATAGCTAGCATGCGTATAGCTCAAATTAAAGATCAAGTTCTCTCTTCCGAGAAATTTTTTGAGGAACTATGGCATATATATAGTCAGATTCGAGTTGATGAACTCTTTCATTTTGGCCGTAGCCAGTCGGTTGCAGAAATTATTGAAAAGGAACTAATGATTCTAATTACTGCTGAGGGCAGTTTCAGTGGAGACATTGATCTGAAACTTATTGACGTTGCTCTAAAAAGCTACAGCCCAGCTAAAAATGACATACTAGTTGTTGGCCACCACGGCGCAATAAGGCTGGCTCAAGCCGACGTACCTGTTACTAAAAGCTTTAAGCTGCCCCAAAAGGACCGTAATATCAATGTGATGCCGATTGTCTCAGAAGTACAGAAATATGCCTCTACTACAGTGTATTATCAATCCTATATTTCCTTAATGACTCAAGAGGTAAAAAGCATAAAATTAAGTGCCGCCGTTGCTGAGCGTGGCAAGAGCAGTGAGCGCGGAGAAGAAATAATATCGGAACAAAATTATATTTTTGAACCCAGCACCTACGAGGTCATAGATCATCTAGAAAATTCTATGATGCAAATAACGCTAAGCGAGGCCATACTGGAATCTAAACTTGCCCAATATGCCAGCCGCTTCAAGGCCATGAGCACAGCTAGAGATAAGTCCGAGGAGACATATAAAGAACTTAGCATGCACTTTAACCGGACCAAAAGGTATTTAAAAGATGAACGACTTAAAGAAGTGATTAATAGTCTCAGGAAGGCTACTTCGTGAGTGCCGGTGTAATACGCTCAATCCGTGATCTTGTAGTGTCGGTCGAATTCGACGGGGACGGCCCTGAAGTGGGAGAATTGGTAATAGTAGGGAATTCCGGCAAAACAGTTTTGTTAGTAAACAAGCTGGATTCGGGAAGCATTGCAGTTTGCCTAAATATATTTGGCGATAAGGCCATTCAAAAGAATATGTCCGTGGAGAGGACAAGTAGAAGTATTGAAGTCCCAGTAGGGCTACCTACGATAGGCAGGGTATTCGATGCTCTGGGTCGGCCACTTGATGGCGAGCCCTTAAATCAAAGCACTGATTTGCAATATAAAAATGTTCTTCAAGTTCCAACTCGAAATCATTCTTTCTCAGCAGCTCGCCCAGAAATAATGGAAACCGGAATTAAAGTTATAGATTTTTTTACACCGTTCGTCAAAGGTCGAAAGATAGGAATTATTGGTGGAGCTGGTGTTGGTAAAACTGTACTCACGATGGAGCTTATACATAATGTAGCTAAGTCAGGACAGGGCCTAAGTTTTTTTGCGGGCATTGGTGAGCGAATTCGTGAAGGTCATGAGCTTTACAATACTCTCAAAGACAGAGACATGCTTCGTAATACCTGTATGTTCTTTGGGCAGATGGACCAAAACCCTGTTCAGAGAGTTCTGGTGGCGCTAACGGCCGTTGCTAGCGCGGAATTCTTTCGGGATGAACAGAAAAAAGATATCTTGTTTTTCGCGGATAATATGTATCGCTATGTCCAAGCTCACAACGAACTATCCACTATCCTCGAACAAATTCCAAGCGAAGGCGGATATGAGCCGACAATTTTCTCAGATGTTAAGTCTTTGCAAGACCGCTTAAGTTCTAATGAAAATGGCTCCATAACGGCTGTCCAGACGGTTTACGTACCGGCCGATGATCTTTCTGACCCTGCGGTTCAGATGATACACCACGAACTAGATAGTGTCATTGTCCTTAGCCGAAAAGTTGCTGAGCAGGGGATTCGTCCAGCGGTCGATTTAATTCATACTACCTCCAGCCTGCTAAGTCCCGACATTGTTGGCAAGCGTCACTATGACCTCAGTGTACGAGTACAAGCTTTGCTGCAAAAACACGAATCCTTGAAGAACATCATTTCTATAATCGGAGAGAACGAGCTATCACCTACTGATCGAGGAGACTTCGCCAAAGCCAAAGCACTGATTAAATTCTTCTCACAATTCATGTTTGTGACGGAAGATCTAAACGGAAGACCTGGTGAATTTGTATCTCGATCTGAAACCCTAGGTGGAGTAGAGCGAATTTTGAGCTCTAGCTTATGATGCATAATGTTCAAAAAATGCATGTTAAAATTTATGCTCCTTTTAGGACGTATTTTAATGACGAAGCTCAGAGCTTGTCGGCTGTAAACAATACTGGACCATTCGACATCCTTCCAATGCACAAGAATTTTATGACACTGCTAACACCAAGTACTGTGGTTGTGCGACAAAAAGATAAACCGGACTTTAACTTAAAAGTCAGTCGCGGAGTCATGCATGTTAAGGCAGACAAAGTTACTGTTTTTTTAGATGTCTGATTAATACAAAAATTAAGTTTTGTACTTTAGTCGATGACAATGTAATCGAAAGAATAGCTGGTAGAGGCGGTGGGTACGTTGGTGACGCATACACTAAAGTTGGTTGTTGAACGGTTTACGTGGTAATTTAGGCCAGCGGAATTGCTATTTGACGGGCTGATTATGACATGAGGAGTGGTATTAAACTTATTTGTAAAATTAACCGTCACAAAACAGCCAGCTGGGGGGCTAGAGCCAGTGTTTATCGTAACAGTACCAGCAGTATCGGTGCCGCCAACCGAAGCTGTTCCGCCGCCGCCTAGCGCTGATCCATTTGTGCGACCAGGGGCGGGACCTCCTAGCGCAATATGGCGGTTGATTACTAAATCACCGGTTAACTGCAGATTAGAAACATTAAGTTGACTTGTTGAAACTGTTCCGCTGAAACTAGCCGAGCCAACTACTGCCAAACTTCTTTGAAGTGTAACAGGACCCTGAAGAGTAGTATTACCGGCTACGGATAAGGTTCCATTAACTTGAACATTACCAAAGTTACTACTGCCACCAACGGTAACTGCTGATAGTGATAGAGGCCCGCCTACCTTAACAGTGCCTGCTACATCTAAGTTATTACGCATTAAGACTTGTCCTTCAAAAACAGCATCGCTTTGAATGTCCAAGATCTGGTCTGAATCACCTATAACCGTTGTGCTACCCTTTAGCTCAGATAACTGTTTATCGGTCAGGGACTGTGGCTTGGTATCGTCGCTGTCGGCAGTTTTATCTAACCTGGTACTCACAAAGACACCAGCTGCTACCAAACCTACGAGTAGCAGAAAAATTACTAGATAAAGGTTGCTGAAACTTAAAAATCTTCTAACTCGGGACGGACGATGGGGGGCTGTATCAGCACCAACGGCGGCATCAGATAGTTCTGATTCTTTTTGAGCCGGGAAATTTCCTGAAGTCGAAGTAGGCTCAATTACACTCGAAGTTTCTTCGAGTGTTTCTGGCTCAATTATATTATTAGTTTTCTTATTACTCTTAGCCATTTATGCTTTAGTTCCTATCCTTTCATAATAAGGCCTACCTCCATAAGCGTAAACAGTTTGTTGCATTTTCGTTGGTAGACTGCCACAATTAAAATTAATAAGGAGAGCCTATGAGTCAGGTATATGGCCACCGCCAGCCGGTTCGGCGCCGCTCCTCCTACTACAGCCATTTTATGGGTATACTACTGGCTCTGGTTATTGTAATTGGTTTGGGAGTCGGTTTCTTTTTTTACGATAAATACCGTAACGACAACCAAAAGCGACCCGTATCACAAGCTCGTGTCACCGAAGTATCTTCAGTGTTGAAAACCTTTAGGAGCGGCTACTTTCAATTCAAGGACACTGGTAATTGGGTATTAACCCAGAAAGAAAGCACCGAAAGTAAGTTCATCTACTATAAATATAGAGGGCTGCTGGTCGAACATCAGCTAATTGTCTACGTAAACCAAATTCCCATTCCCCTGTATCTGGCTGCGGGGCGAGCCCTTCCTGTCCGAATAGTAAATAGCGATAGCTTCGACGTAACCAGTGTCTCAGAGCCATGTGGAAAGTCGTATGAACAAGGCGAGCTTCCGAAAGTGAGGAGTATCTCCATTAATCAAGCCACTATACTCTGTAGCCCAGATACACCGCTTTACAGCGTAGTGCTTGCTGAGATTGGCGGCGATTACAAGTTAAATTTGAGGCGCAGCGATGGTTCCCCGGCACAATTGATAATAACTTATCGAGATCTTACACTTGATCCTAAACAAGACACTATTAAAAATATAGCCCGTAGTTTTCAGACTCTATAAAGCAAGCGAACTTTGGATAAAAGCCCATGTTATACTGCCAAAGATGTGAAAAGATTAAGCTTATTTACAGCCGTTACAGCCTTAGTCTTCAGCCTAGGGACGGCTACGGCATACGCCCAGTACACCTCGCCTAACTATAAAACCGAGGAGGCTTTTTTTGGCACTGGCGGAGAGGTGGAAACAACCTCCCCCAGCTACAGGGCCCAGAGTGCCATAGGAGCTCTTGGTATAGACCCTGTTACTGGCACTGCCTACAAGGCTTACTCGGGTTTTTTAACGCCAAATGAACCTTTCTTAGAGTTCGGCGTTGATACGTCGGTGGTAGATTTGGGAACTCTAGATACAACAGTTGCTAAAACCGGCACTGCTAATTTTCATGTAAGAGCATATATAAATGGGACCTATACTGTAAAGACCATAAGTCCACCCCCCAGTATTACCAGCGGAGGCACCTATACTTTAGCGGGCATGGGTACTCAAGGCGCTTCAGTTGCTGGAACCGAGCAATTCGGAATAAATTTAAAAGCCAACACTTCACCGGCAGCCTTCGGAGCCGAAGTGGCTCCACAGCCAGATGCAACATTTGCGTTTGGCCAAGCCGGGACGGGGTATAGCGTTGCAAACCAATTTAAATACGTAGCTGGAGATACTATAGCTCAAACGACCACCAGCGGGTGGGGTCTAACAAACTATACAATTTCCTACATAGCCAACATTGGTTTACTAACACCTGCAGGAAGCTATTCAGTGCTTCACGATCTCGTGGTAGTGGCTACATTTTAAAACTGAATAAAGAACCTGTACGTAACCTACTAAGATGACTCTGTGGATAAGTCTATTTTAATGCTATTGCTTATAACAAATGTGTGCTATATTCAGCTAGTAGATTAAACATAAAAATAAAAAAAAATGACTCACACACTAGATTATTTTAGACGTAGCATGCAACGCAGCCTCTTGCTTAGCGCAGCTTTAGCCGTAGTACTTAGCACCATACTTCCTTTGCTGCTAGCCCAGGGGGTAAGTGCTGCCCAGATTACATCCCGCTCACTTAATATCTCGACGGCGGTTCCCAGCATCGCCACTGCGCAGTACACTTTTACTTTTACAGTGGCTAGTACCAGTGATGTTGAGGGACTGAAATTTCAGGCATGTACAACAGCAGTTGGTACGTGCTCTGCGCCAACCACCCTAAGCTTCACGGCTTCTACGTTTGGTACTCAGAGCGGATGGCAGGGAGCAACTAACTTTGCCAAGGACGGTACAGGGGCTAATGACTGTACTGCCAGCGCTAGCGTACTTTGCGCCAACAGAACAGATGCAACAGCCCAAACCGTTACATCTCGGTCCATCAGGTTTGATGCAGTTACCAACCCTTCTACTGCTAACACCGCGTTCTTTATACGAATGACAACCTATAGCACTAGCACTTACACTGGTGGCAGTATAGTAGATACCGGAACAGTGGCTAGCGCTGTTACCCAAACTTTAACAATTAATGCTGCTGTTGCTGAAGTTCTTAATTTTTGCGTCGGCTCCAGTACCGTCAATGACGCTACTACTAGCGTAGCCACGGACTGCACGGGAGTTTCTGGTACTTCGCTTAACATCGGTACTCTGGATACGTCCGCTACTAACGTTTCACCCGTTAACGTCAACGGTGGTGATAATAAGAACGGCGTGGCTATGATTCGAACCAATGCCGTAAATGGTGCCACTGTCTCTTATCACGCTATTCTGCAGTCAGGAACCAATCAAACCGGCACCCTGCGTATTAGTGGTGCCACATGTAATGCCTCTCAGGTATCTACCGATCAATGTATAAATGCCCAGGGAGTCACCCAGGCGACCTTTACGGCGGGCACAGCCGAGAAGTTTGGGATGACAATCGGTGGTGTTAACTGCGGCAGCACCGGTAGCTACACCTGTACCTTTAGCGCCGGAACCTATAACTTAGTTCGGGATGCCGCCTACGATGGAAATGGTGCAAATACTTATGTAACCGACGCTGGTGCGGTAGCTGGAACCACCAACGGAGGTTACGCTTGGGATGAAACCGGCACCGCTGACCTAATTGCCAGTTCTTCAACAGTCATAGATGATGAGACATTAATCCTCAAGTTTGCGTCTACTCCTCAA
Source organism: Candidatus Saccharimonadota bacterium (assembly GCA_013815775.1). Taxonomy (GTDB): domain Bacteria; phylum Patescibacteriota; class Saccharimonadia; order Saccharimonadales; family UBA10212; genus JACDFN01. The sequence goes on from JACDFN010000001.1 coordinate 238,546, forward strand.
ATTACCACTCCATTCGGTTCTTACACTGCTCAGGCCGACTTTGTAGCAGTAGCGACCTACTAAACCTGAAATCTAAGTGGTGCGAACATTAATGCGCACGAAATATAAAAAAACAGACATTTTCTCAACTTTATTAGTCGTTACTTTCTTGCTGGCTAGTCAATTGTTGAATCTATTTTATCCACAAAAAGTAAGCGCGCTAGACTTTACTAACCGATCTATTTTAGTTTCATCTGCCGTGCCCCTTGCATCAGTCAGTCATAACTTTAGTTTCACTTATATTTCAACCAGTTCTGTCGGTTCGATAGTTTTTGAATATTGTGAAAACTCGCCAGTCGAAACTTTGCCATGTAGTGCCCCTGCTGGGCTAGACGTCAGCTCAGCTGCTTTAAGTTCCCAAAGCGGTAATATAGGATTTACTGTTGATGCCGGTAACACTACAGCCAATAAGATAGTCCTAACTCGACCGACAGTGGCCGGTATAGCCACAGCAAGCACATACAACTTCTCTAGTATAATTAACCCATCTACTTCGGGGGTTACCGAATTTGTAAGATTGTCCACTCGCGCCAGCACAGACGGCAGTGGTGCTGATGTTGACAGCGGTTCGGTGGCTTTTGCCACAATTTCACCATTCAACATTGCTACTTTCGTGCCACCGTTTCTACGACTATGCGTCGGAGTAACGGTGGCGGTTGACTGTTCAACGGCATCTGGTAACAGTGTCAATTTTGGTGATTTTAGTGTCACCCAGGCCAAGACTACTCAATCACAGCTTGCTGCTGGCACCAATAGCATTACTGGGTACAACATATTTGCCCTTGGTACTACCATGACATCTGGCAATAATTTTATACCGGCTCTGGCGAGTCCAACTCTAAGTCAGCCTGGAACAAGTCAGTTTGGCATAAATCTCAAAGCTAACTCCAATCCGTTAGTCGGCCAGGAGCCAACTGGCTCTGGCTCTGGCGCTCCATCAACCGGATACAATACCGTAAATTTGTTCAAGTTTAGTCCAGGCGACCAAATAGCTAACTCAACTCAGCCCAGCGACTTTAATCTAATGACAGTCTCATATCTAGGTAATATCAGCAGCGGGCAAGCAGCAGGCATTTACTCTACTACTTTTACATATCTAGCGACTGCTGATTTTTAATGCGCTTTGCTATACTTAAGTTTTAGAGAACACATAAGGAAATATCTGTATTATACCTAACCAATATGCGTAAAACCTTTATCTTGATAGTCTTGCTTGCTGCACCAGCTCTTTTATTTAGCTCCCAAAGAATAGGAGCCCAAGAAACCTCTCCCGGAAGCGGTTTGGGTATATCTCCTGTCCTTTCAGAATTCAACCTTAAACCAGGACAAGCAGATAAGCTGGATATTAATTTAAGAAACATTACGGGCGGGGATATAATTGCCGAAGCCACGATTAATGATTTTGTGTCTGATAACGAAAGTGGCAATCCGAGGATTATTACCGACCCAAATAAGAAAAGCCCAAACAGTATACGTGATTTTGTAATAGGGCTTGAAGGGGCCAGCTTAGCAAAGGGCGAACAAAAGAAGATTACCGTTACACTGCAGGCTCCAGACAAGATACCACCCGGGGCTTACTATGGCATAATTCGCTTTAAGGCCGTTCCGGTTTCAGGTACCAGCTCATCACAACCCGGTGCGGTTGCCCTAACTGCAAGTGTGGGGACGATAGTCTTGATTACCGTTCCCGGTAACTTGCGAGACCAGATACAGCTCACCAACCTATTTGTCTACAGCAACAAGAAAGCAGGCTCGTTCTTCACCAGTAAACCGAATCAGGCGGGAATTGAAGTTAAAAACCTAGGTAACGGATTCGCTCAACCTTTCGGTGCCATAGAATTAACCGGTAACTTTAATAAGAAAATCTTTAGTTACCAACTCAATAATTCTACGCCTCGTTCCAGTGTCTTACCTGGCAGTACAAGAATCTTTAAAAATGACCTAAAGAACATTAATCAACCAGGTCGATATACATTAACGGCTAATATAGCTTATGGGTCCGGTTCGGTTCTGGTTGCTAAGAAGACATTCTGGTATATTCCGGTATGGTTAGCAGTTGTTATTCTTCTTGTTTTATTATTCTTAATTGTCGCCACCTATCGCCTTTATACAGGCCGTACTGGGGGGAAGCGACGATTTAAAAAGAGAAGGTAATTACTCTATGAAGCTTGGGTCGGGAACATTGCTAGCCGCTTGGCTGCGCCAAAAACCCATATTGTCGCTACTTGGCTATTTTTTATTACTGGTTTTTTTCTTCGTTAATACGAGCTACTCCCATGCCCAGACCCAGCAGCAGTCGGACTCAGTCGGCATAGAGGGCAGAGTACCAAGCGATCCACCATCGCAAGCTCCAGTGATCACGGTTCCCAGCAACGGTCAAACTTTTAGTCAGTCCCCCATTACCATTGCCGGGCTTTGTGCTAGGGGGTACTTGGTTGAGGTCTTTAAAAATGGAGTCTTTGCGGGGTCCGTGGAGTGCGTGGATGGCAGCTTCTCTCTCCAGATCGATTTATTTGACGGACGCAACGATATTATTGCCCGACTCTATGATGCCCTTAACCAGGCTGGCCCAGACTCTAACACCATTACAGTTACTTATAACAGCTCTTTACCTGGAAGCGGACCTAAGGTATTTATCACCACTAGTTTTGCTAAAAGAGGAGCACCCCCAGGCACCACCCTAACTTGGCCGCTTTCCCTAAGCGGGGGAACTGGACCTTACGCTGTTAGCGTTGATTGGGGCGATAAGAGTTCCCCAGACTTAATTAGCCGCCCCGGAGTTGGAGACTTCGTTATTGAGCATATCTATACCCAAGCCGGTACATATAACGTCATCATAAAAGTAACTGACGCCAATGGGGATACGGCATACTTACAGGTCGTTGGAGTCGGTAATGGCCCCATACAACAAGCAAACTCAGACACTAAAATCCCTCAAGCCGATAAGGTAGAAAGAGTTATTCTTTGGTGGCCTTTCATATTGACTCTTCTGTTAACTATAGTAGCTTTTTGGTTAGGCCAAAGACACCAACTTCAAGTTATACGCGATAGGCTGCGCCGCGGGGAACGTCCTTTTAAGTAAGCCTATCTGTTATACTTCTAGCCGTGAAAACAGTTTACGTTGGTTTATCCGGCGGTGTAGATAGTTCAGTTTCAGCCCTTCTTTTAAAACAGCAGGGCTTTCATGTGGTGGGTGTTTATATGAAAAACTGGAGCAAAGATCTTCCTGGCATGCCTTGCCCGTGGATGGATGATTACCAGGACGCTAAGCGGCTGACGGTCCAGCTTGGAATAGAGTTCAAAATGTTTGACTTTGAAAAGCAGTACCAAAGAAAAGTCGTAGACTATATGCTCGATGAATTTAGAGCCGGTCTTACCCCTAACCCCGACATTATGTGCAATCAAGAAGTGAAGTTTAAACTTTTCTTAGATACTGCGCTTGAAGAAGGAGCAGATATGATTGCCACAGGCCACTATGCCAGGGTGGTACACGGCAAGGAACCCAAGATGCTAGTTGCCAAGGATGGAAATAAAGACCAGACATATTTCTTATACCGCATCTCTCCGGAGGCTCTCAATAAAACTTTGTGGCCCATTGGCGAGCTCACCAAACCCGAAGTTAGGGAACTGGCTAAACAACACGGTCTAGTCACAGCAGATAAAAAAGAGAGCATGGGCATATGTTTTGTGGGAAAAGTACCGATTAAGGAGTTTTTGCAACAGTTCGTGGAATCAAAGTCCGGGGCCATCATAGACCAACATGGCAAAAAAGTGGGTACGCACGACGGGGCAGTCTTCTACACCATCGGACAACGCCACGGGCTAGATGTGGGAGGTGGGTTACCACTTTATGTGGTTGGAAAAAGCATGGATAAAAATGAAGTGTATGTAACCACAGATCTGCAAGATAAAAAACTTTGGAATAACATCATCAAGTTTTCGTCCGCCCATTGGATAAACGGCGAACCTAAGAATAATCAAAAACTGATGGTTCGCACCCGCCATAGAGCAAAACTAATACCTGTAAAATTACTTAACAAGTCAAGTAATTCAATGTGGACAGCTGAACTTGACGAAGATGTTAAAGCTCTTACACCGGGCCAATCAGCAGCTTTCTACTGTAGTGGAGAATGCATTGGCGGGGGAGTAGTTTCAGTCCTTACCCAGGCAGCATAAGCTAATTCAACTGCATCTTCCTGTGTTGAGGCGGATGCTCTTGTGGGATGTCGCTGGGCCCAATCCATTGGCAGACCAACTTCCTCTGTAAGAATACTAAAGCTTGTGTTGGGACCGCTTGTATCTCTATATAGAGCCTTAGTACGGGGATTGGGTTTTTGAAGCCTAATAAGCTCGTCTTCAGATAAAACTATGGCTGTGTACCTGCTATCATCAGTTTCGGCCACCGTAAAATCGGTAACCATCATTACGCGGATATTAAATTTTTCGTAAATCTGCTGCACTAGACTTTCCATAGGAGCAAGTTCGGGCTCCGAACTGAAGGGGTAAGTTTCAGGGCCAATAGACATGGCTATATTTACGCTAAAATCTATACAACTTGTCAATAGCGCAATGTACCCCATCTGTTACAATAAAAACTAATGACGGCGCAGGAAATAAGAAAAAAATACTTGAATTATTTCGAAACCAGGGCTCATGCAGTTATTCCAAGGGCTTCATTAGTCCCTGGCGGCGACCCAACCACGCTATTCACTGGCAGCGGCATGCAACCCCTCGTACCGTATTTGCTTGGGCAGCCCCATCCTGCTGGGAATCGTTTGGTTAACAGCCAAACCTGCTTTAGAGCAGAAGATATGGACGAAGTGAGCGATAATCGCCACACAACTTTTTTTGAAATGTTGGGCAATTGGAGTTTAGGCGACTATTATCAATCAGAACAGCTAACGTGGTTCTTTGAGTTCTTAACCGACGAACTAGGCCTAGATCCTCAGAAACTCTATGTTACCTGCTTTATCGGTGATGAGAATTCGGGCGTTCCGCGCGACACACAAAGTGCTAGTATTTGGAATCAGCTTTTTAAGAGTAAAGGTATATCAGCAAAAACTATTGATGTAGGTAGCGAACAAACAGGCTATGGGGAGGATTTCTTAAAGGATTCCACAAACAGAATTTTTTATTATGATGCAAGTAAGAATTGGTGGAGCCGCATGGGGGTCCCAGCAAATATGGCGGAGGGCGAGCCAGGAGGTCCCGACAGTGAAGTGTTTTATGACTTCGGTACGCCACACGATGAAAAATACGGTAAAAACTGCCACCCTAACTGTGATTGTGGTAGATTTTTAGAAATCGGAAATAGTGTTTTTATGGCATATAAAAAGGTGAACGCCAGGTTTGAAGCTTTGCCAAAGCCAAACGTAGATTTTGGCGGCGGGTTAGAACGTATAGCAGCTGCTAGTATTAACTCGCCAGATATTTTTGAAATTAGCCTTTTAAGACCAGTAATCGATGGCTTGGAAAGACTTAGCGGCAGGAATTATGATGCTTATCAGGCTAGTATGCGAGTAATTGCTGATCATTTGCGCGCGGCGGTGTGGTTGGCGGTAGACGGCGTAATCCCTAGCAACAAGCAGCAGGGGTATGTACTCCGGCGACTACTGAGGAGAGCCATCCGTTACGCTTTTGATCTAGGGATAGAACAAGATTTATGCGAAAAAGTCGCAACTATTGTAATTGATACTTATGCACCCGATTTTCCAGAGCTAAATGGCCAAAAAAACGAGATTTTGAAGATTCTTTCCCAGGAAGAACGTATTTTCCGCCAAACCCTCCGTGCTGGAGTAAGAGAATTTGAGAAATTAATGGCTGGACCACTGGGAACGGAAGTACTTGGCGAAGCTGCTTCCAGATTATTAACGGGTGAATTGACGTTTTTACTATATGACACATATGGTTTTCCGCTTGAACTGAGTAGAGAAGAAGCCAAACGTCGAGGCATTAACGAGGTCAATAGCCTAGAGGAAGTCCACGTACGGAAGATGGAGGAGCAACGGCAACGAAGTCAAACGGCGAGTCAGGGGATGTTTAAGGGCGGTTTGGCAGACCAGTCCGAGGAGACGGTAAAACTCCACACCACCACGCATCTGATGTACCAAGCACTCAAACAGGTTTTAGGGAGCCACGTTATGCAGCGGGGGAGCAACATAACAGCAGAGCGTACGCGTTTTGACTTCTCCCATCCGCAGAAAGTTACCTCGGAAGAGATGAAACAAGTAGAAGATATAGTTAACCAAAAAATTACCGAGGATTTACCGGTTACATGGAAGGAAGAAAATACAGAAGAAGCATTCAATAAGGGTGCTAGCGGAGCCTTTGGTGACAGGTACGGCAATACTGTAAAAGTTTATACAATTGGTGACTCAGAGAACTCCTTCAGTCGTGAGATCTGTGGCGGCCCCCACGTCGAACACACTGGCGCAATTGGGGAAGGTGGTAAAAAATTTAAAATCATCAAAGAAGAAGCTAGCTCAGCCGGCGTCCGCCGAATCAAAGCCGTTTTACAGTAACCGCAAAGCTGCATCTACGGCTTCGGACAAGTCATCCAAGATATGATTACTTTCAAGTTTAGACCGATGAAGGATAATTATTAAAGGTGGGGAAAGTGTCGCAGGAGCCTGCGGACAGATAGTTCGTCGAACCTGCTGACTTCAAATAGGCTACAATAACGCAGAATATTGTAATGGCCTGCCAGTTTCTCGACTTGTTCAAAACACGGCGCCGGGTGCACCCACATGCTTTTTTGGAGCATCATAAAACCCTTGTCTTGCAGGCGCCTGACAAACACCGCTCGCTGCCTAGAAAATTTAGTTGGTATATCAAAAGAAACAACTCGCCACTTCTTGTCCCAAGCATTGGGTATAACGATAGATATTTCATCAATTAATGCTTGCTGTAAGCGATGCGCTCCGTTTGGAGTTAGTGTGTAGCAAAACTTTTCATTGCTCCTCGTAACGTTTACCAGATTCTGTCGTTTAAGTTCTGTCAGGATTCTTCGAAAGTCAGCGTCTTTAGCAGAGGATTCTTTAAGCATTATGGACAGTCCCAAAATAGCGCTAGGGGCAATCACCGATACTCCAGAGAGACCCTCCTCACCAACTTTCTTGAGGGTAGTGTTTATAGAAGTCTTCGTGTCCATATACATAATTTAAACATATGTTTGTTTTTTGTATAGTCCATAATGGTCAAACCTTTAAATAAATGGTTCAATGTGGTAATGTTTAGGGGTTAAATAAAATATAAAAATGGCTAAAAAATCCAGAAGTAGAAAGTTCCAAGGGCGTAGCAACTCATTCACTCAAAAAAGCCGGTTTTTCATACCATGGCCCTATATCTTTTTCCTACTTCTTTGCAGTGGAGTCCTACTTGTCGGCTGGACATTTAAAATCACTGCCCAGAACATTGTTGTTAGCGCCAAAGTACCGGCCGCTGTTCTAACTGAGCCCGCGGTTATTACTAATCCAGTTAACGGCCAACGGTTTACCTCCTATCCTATTCCAGTTAGCGGGACATGCCCCTTGAACTCTTATGTAAAACTTTATCGCAACGATGTTTTCTCCGGTACGGCTATATGCTCGGCTAGCCAGACTTTTTCTCTTTCCAGCGATTTATTTAGTGGCGCCAACGAGTTTAAGGCACGAGTATTCAACACTACAGACGATGAAGGGCCACAGTCGAATACGGTAACCGTTTATTTGGACCCAGTGCCAGCAGAACCAGGTGCTCCCAAGCCACCGCCCAGCACCTCATCATCACCACTAATAATAAAAACCGATTTTAGGTTCGTGGGCTACTATACTGGCCAAACGGGAAGATGGAAGTTGGAAATAAGTGGCGGTGCTCCCCCTTACGCAGTTAATGTTGACTGGGGGGATGGAACCAGCAGCATTTTTAGTAGAAAAAAGAGCGGTGATTTAATAATCCAGCACAAATATGAAAAGGCAGGACCAGGAGAGAATAGTTCATATACAGTCAAGGTAACTGGCTCTGATTCTGATGATAATAAAGCCTATTTGGAATTTTTTGTGATAGTAAACTCCAACAACTTGCCAGAATTAGTCGGTGACACTATCCCAACCGCCAGGCCGCCTGTCGATACTCGATTGCTTTGGCTGCTTTGGCCTGCATATATTGTTGTGATACTAATGGTTGTGAGCTTCTACTTAGGAGAGCGTGAAGAGTTGCTGGAGCTAAGAAAGCGTGGGGCATTGCGAAGGCGGAGAGCCTGAGCTTAACGGTGGTTAGCGAACGGTACAAGGGGCGGAGGCATGCTATAATCAATCTGATTATGCTTGAAAAAGCCAAGTCTTTAAAAGACAAATTACCCCACATTAATCGTATTGCTAAGAACAGCCGACCAATAGGCGACTATTTGGTTGCTCTCGATATCGGTACCGAGTATGTAAAAGCCTTAGTTGGTAGAGTAGTAGGCAATGAGGTTGAAATTATCGGTATGGGGCGGACCCACCAAGAACTATCCGATATGCAAGCGGGTGCTATAGCTGATATCGGCTCGGTTACAGCTAATTGCGATAAAGCCTTAGCTGCCGCCGAGCAACAGGCTGGAGTAAGCGCTAGAACGGCAATTATTGGCATTGCCGGTGAGCTGGTAAAAGGCACAACTTCTACGGTTCGCTTTACTAGGGGTAACCCCAGCAAAGAGTTAGACATTGCAGAAATGGAGCGCATCATCGCTCTTGTGCAGGAGAGGGCCGAAGCTAAAGCCCGCCAACAACTAGCTTGGGAGCTCGGCGGCAAGGACGTAGAAGTAAGGTTAGTCAACAGTGCCTTGGTAAGAATAGACATTGATGGATATAAAGTGACCAATCCAGTAGGCTTCCAAGGACGCGATGTTGTTGTGGAGATGTTTACTGCTTTTGCGCCAATGATTCACATTGGTGCCTTGGAACGCACTGCAGCAGAACTAGATTTGGAGCTACTGGCCGTGGCGGCCGAACCTTTCGCTGTGGCCCGCTCAGTCGTAGGTGATGACCCTAATGCTTCAATTTCGGCAATTTTAATGGATGTTGGGGGTGGCACCACTGACATCGCGGTAGTGAATGAAGGTGGGGTAGAAGGTACAAAGATGTTCGGTATTGGGGGTCGTGCTTTTACGCACAGTATTGAGCGTGAGCTTGACGTAGACTTTGCTAAAGCCGAATCTTTAAAGCTTAGCCTAAGCAATGCGAGTGGAATTGGCCAGAAAAACGCAGAAGTAGAAAAATCGCTAAATAAAACATTGAACGTCTGGGCCAACGGCGTGGAGCTAGCTTTGGCCGAATTTACAAGGTTAGACCATTTACCTAACCGTTTACTTCTGTGCGGTGGTGGCTCGAGCCTAGATTTACTCGTTCAGAGACTTGAGCAAAGCGAATGGTGGAAGAGCCTACCCTTTACACGCAAGCCGGCAGTGCATCATATAAAAACCGAGGAGGTGGTCGGTATAACCGATACAACAGGCTCGGTTAGTGATCACACCTTTATCACAGCCATGGGACTGCTGAGAGTCGGCATGGACACCTTGAACACAAACGAAACGGGCAATAGCGGCTCGTTTAAGGATAGAATAAATAAGGTACTAAAAGTATGAGCACTACTAAACCTAAAGCAAAACCAGGCAAAGAAGTGGTCTACGTCGACCACGACGATGAGATAACGACTATCATCGACAAAGTTGATGCTACCAAACAGAAGGTGGTGGCTTTAGTTTTGCCCAAGCGATTTACCACTCTCCAAAGCATCGTCAATATGCGCTTGCTTAAGCGAAGCGCCGACACAGCCGGCAAAAGTGTGGTTTTGATTACATCCGAGCAGGCCTTGTTGCCTCTTGCGGGAGTAGCTGGTTTGCATATAGCTAGGAATCTTCAGACTAAGCCAGAAATTCCTCCCTCCCCAATCGTGAACGATGAAGGTGCCCCGGTAGACGAACCGACAGATCCGGATACGGAAGTAGATACCAAGGGTGCCAAGCTTGACTATCATCGCTCAATTGGCGAGCTGGCTGCCTCTCACGAAGTCGAAGAACCCGACGCAATACCACTAGGCGGAGATGAACAGACCGCTGGTACCGACAAGCCGGGCCCGGGATCCAAAAAAGATAAAAAACTCAAAGTTCCTAACTTTGATCGCTTTCGATTACTACTTGCCGCCGGATTGCTTGGACTCATAGCTTTAATCGTGTTTTTAGTCCTTGCTACAAAGGTGTTACCAAAGGCCATAATTATCATCAAGACAACCAGTATTCCAGTGGCGGCAGATTTTACTTTAACTGCTTCGGATACGGTTAAAGCCCTGGATGTGGAAAAGAAACAGATACCGGCGGTGCTCAGAAAGTCCGACCAAACTTCAAACCAGCAAGTTCAGGCCACTGGCCAGAAAAATCAAGGGGAAAAAGCAACTGGTACAGTAGTGCTAAAAAACTGCGGAGCAAATAGCGCTACAATTCCTGCTGGCAGCGGGGTGAACAGCGGAGGTTTAACTTTTATTACTCAAAAAACTGTAACTCTTGATTCAGGTAACTTTACGCCACCACCAACCAGTACCTGTAAAACTACTGGGGGGCACATAGGTAGCGTCAGTGTTACCGCTCAAAGTCCGGGCTCAAAGTATAATATTGGACCTTCTAGTTTTACCGTTTCTGGGTTCTCTAGTGTAACCGGCTCATCTAGTAACCCTATGACTGGCGGGACGGATAGTATTCTGACTATCGTTGCTCAGCAAGATCTAGATAGTGCTAAGAAAAAAATCACTGCTGCCGATTCCGACAAATTCTCTGCAGACTTTCAGAAGCAGCTTGGCGACGAGGGTTTTTACGTTCTTAGTTCAACACTGAAGCTAGGTGACCCCGTGGTTACTGCCACGCCTGCCGTGGGTCAGGAGGCCACAAACGTTAGTGTAAGCATTAAGATCACTTACTCTGTGTTAGTGGTGCCCAAAGCTGATTTAGAAAAAGCAATTACCGACGCTTTGAATAAGCAATTTGATAAGAGCAAACAAAAACTAAGCGACGGGGACGTGCTAGATAAAGTAAAGGTGAGCGTGGTTAATCAAACTGCTCCTACTACAACTAACCTGGAGATTAGCATTGATACAACAGCCATACCTATAATTGATGAAGACACAGTTAAAAAACAAATTGCAGGTAAGAAAGACGGTGAAATTCGTAAAATATTAACTGCATTACCGGGAGTTAAAGAAGTACAGACCAAAATGAGTCCTTTTTGGGTTGCTAAAGCGCCCAGCAAGCCTAGCAAGGTTAATATTGTTGTGGAACAGGCGGAAGAGAGCCGACAGTAAAATGGACGCCAAACAACTCCTAGGTCTGGATGTTGGACTAGCTCGCACAGGCGTCGCTAGAGCCTCAGCAGTGGCGCGTCAAGCAGAACCCCTAATGACCATAGAAACTTCTAAAGCTCTCGGCACTCTAGCTGAGCTCATTGAAAAACAGTCAATTGGTATAATTGTGGTAGGTCTGCCGAGAAACCTGCAGGGCGAGGATACCGACCAGACTAGATGGGTGAGAAAATGGGTGAAAGAAGCAAAAGCCGCAGTAGAGGTACCTTTTTATTGGCAAGACGAAGCCTTGACGACCGTAATTGCCCGGGCAGGTGCAGTAGCTCATAAGAAACCCAGGGATGTGGATGCTCTGGCTGCGGCTATCATTTTGCAAGACTTCCTTGACACACCTGAAGCAGAAAGGGTAATTTGTTGAATTATGTATAAGTTAGGTAAGAAACATCGCAGCCCGTTAAGATTTTGGTTACTCATCGCGCTAGCTGCCACTATTCTCACTGTGGGTACAGTGGGGGTGCTTCGCAGTTGGTATCAATATAATCTACGTCCTATATCTTCATCACCGCAGATTAAATATTTTTCTATTGCTCCAGGCAGCAACGTACTCCAAATAGCTAAGAAATTGGAGAGGGAGGGACTGATTAGAAGTTCAAGGGCGTTTGAGACATATGTTAGGAGCAATGAACTACACAATAAGCTAAAGGCTGGAACTTATGCGCTCAATACGTCTATGAGCGTCGAGAAAATTGTAAACATAGTGGTGGAGGGTGACGTGGCTAAAAACTTATTAACAATTCTACCAGCCAAAAGGATAGACGAGGTCAAGCAAGCTTTTGCTAAAGAAAGCTATAGCCTGTCTGATATTGAGACGGCATTCAAGCCATCGACCCACCGAGGACATCCTGCGCTTGAATCTTTGCCTGCAGGCGCTAGCTTAGAGGGCTATTTATATCCCGATTCTTTCCAAAAAGAAGATCAAACTCCAGCCGAACTCATAGTTAAAAATTCCTTAGACGAAATGAACAAGCATCTAACATCTCGACTAAAAGCTGAGTTTCCCAAGCATAACCTTAGCACTTTTCAAGCCATAACCTTGGCCTCAATTGTCCTACAGGAAACCGACGACCCGGCAATACAGCCCATAGTTGCTCAGGTGTTTTTGACTCGACTTAAAATGGGAATGTTACTGCAGACCGACCCCACAGTAGATTATGCGTCAGCACTTGCCGGTGTTAAAAAAGACCTGAGTATTGATTCGCCCTACAACACCTATAAGTATAAAGGTCTCCCTCCTGGTCCCATCGGTAACGTAACAGTTGATGCCCTCAAGTCTGTTGCCTACCCCGAGAAAACAGATTATTTGTTCTTTTTTACAGGCGATGACGGTAAGTTTCGCTTTAACCGCACTCAAAAAGATCACGAAGACGGCGTAAGAGAATATTGTAAGAGGAACTGCGGTTAATCCTAAGGTGTTAACAGAGGGATGGTATTGTTTGACATATCGACAAATTTGGTATAATAGAGAGGCAGCATAAGGGTCTTAAATTGACGAAACAACCATTAACCAACCCGTTGCACCAGGAGATTGATTATTCGTAAACCAAGATTTACCCTAATTAGGCGTGGCGGCAAATCGGGCGATGAGCCTCTTTTGGCTTTGCCCAGCGTTTCATCGCGGTTACCCTCTAGATCCCGTCGTAAATATATTCGGTGGGGTATAATTTCTGGTAACTTTCTATTACTTATTGCGGTAGCTGTATTCATTATGACCAATCGTTCTGCTAATCAAACCGTGCGTTCGAGTACAGTAAGCAGTGCTGTTGGTACAGCCAGCTCAATATCAAGTCCTCTGGACGAGCTGTCTTCTGCAAAGATTGCCCTCCAGGCCGCCCAAATGACTAATTTACCGGAGGCTACGGCGGTTAGAAACCAAGCAGATACAGAAAGCACTCTGCTGGCTGTGGCATCCAGCGATACAAATATTGTCGCTAAGCCTCAAATTGTGGCCACTGCGCAGAAATCCAAGCACGATATTCGACGCTACACCGCTAAGCCCGGGGATACCATAACCGGTCTTGCTACTAAGTTTGGTATAGCTCCCAACGGCATTAGATGGTCTAACGGACTAACCGGTGAGCCTATACCTGCGGGGAAAGTGTTATTAATCCCTCCCGCTGACGGTATTGTCTATACTGTTAAAGCTGGAGACACCATAGATAGTCTCGTTGGTAAATATCAAGCCAACAAAGATAGCTTCATCACTGTTAATGATGCAGAGAGCGGCAGTCTTGCTGTCGGTAGCATTATATGGATACCAAACGGAACCCAACCATTGCCAACACTTAGGTTCAGAGCTACGAATTCTAGCAGTTTTTTCGGAGCGGTGTATGGCAGCAATGGCTACGACAGAGGATACTGTACTTGGTGGGCAGCTTACCGTCGGACCCAAGTTGGACAACCCATCCCCAGTAATCTCGGTAACGCAATTACTTGGAAATCTCGTGCTCAAAGTGCTGGTTTTGGTACCGGCAATGTGCCCAGAAAAGGTGCTGTTATTTGGACACCGGCCTCAAGTGGTTATGGTCATGTGGGCTTTGTAGAAGAAATAAATGCTGACGGAAGCGTTTGGGCGTCTGATATGAATTCAAGAGGTTATGCCCGAATGGATGTTAATAGTGGTAGTGCAGGTGGTTGGAACAGAGTAAGCTATCGATTATTATCCCCCGAAAAAGCCGCTACCTTTGGATATATCTACTAGGATGTAGACCTAATGAGAGGGGGACACCCCTCTCATCGGTGCTTTCGAAGTAAATTCCCCTAACAAAAAAATCTAGATGACGACGTAGTGACAAGTTAAGAGAGTGACAAAGTAGTAAGCTTAGCTTGCAAGCAGGACGGTGTGATGCGAAACTCTAGGGTATGTTTGTTGATAGAGCACAGGTGACTTTTCAAGCTGGCGACGGAGGCAATGGGGTCACCAGCTTTAGGCACGATAAGTTTAAACACCGAGGTGGTCCTGATGGTGGCGATGGTGGCGATGGCGGTGATATTATCTTGATGGCCAGCCGCAACCAGAACACTCTGGCCGATTTTCGTTATAAAAAAACCGTTAAGGCGGAAGGTGGTGAGTCGGGTCGCAAGTCTAAAAAGCATGGTAAGAGTGCAAACGACATGAAAGTCTTGGTGCCGGTTGGTACAGCGGTGATGGGAATGAACGGAGAAACTATTTCAGATTTAACCACAGACGGCCAGATAACTATTATCGCTCAAGGGGGGAAAGGAGGTTTTGGTAATGCTCATTTCGTTAGCTCTACAAGGCAAGCCCCGCGAATAGCCGAGAAAGGAGAGAAAGGCGAAGTAGTGGAAACGGTATTGGAGCTTAAGATGATTGCCGACGTAGGCATTGTAGGTCTGCCAAACGCCGGTAAGTCTACACTACTTTCCGTTATCAGTAACGCAAAGCCAGAAATAGCTAGCTACCCCTTTACTACGCTGCGCCCTAACCTAGGTGTGGTAGATATAGATAAACGTACTAGTTTACTTTTTGCGGACATTCCAGGACTGATTGAAGGTGCTAGTGAAGGAAAGGGTCTAGGCGACGAATTTCTTAGGCATGTAGAACGAACTAGTGTGCTGGTGCACCTCATCGATTCATATAGCGAGGAACTAGAGGGCGACTACAAGACAATCGTAAATGAACTTAAATCCTACAAGATAGATCTTAGTGAACGTCCCCGAGTGGTGGCATTAACTAAGATCGAAGGTAAAGAAAGTAGGGAACTAGAATCCAAGATAAAGACTTTAAAAAAGCTAACACCTCGCGGTACCCAAGTATTGTCTATTTCCAGTCCTAGCAGTCAGGGCATACCAGAACTTTTACGAGTAGTTGAAAAGCGCGTAGAGGCAGCCCAAAAAGCCCAGAGTCGTAAGAAAAGTAAGCCTTCAATTCCAGTTATCACTCTTAAGCAAACAGAGGATAGCTGGTATGTGGAAAAGTCTAAAGAAGGGTTTGTAATCACCGGCAAGAAAATTGAACGGTTTGCGCGCCGGACGGACTTTGACGATTATCATGGCCGGCAGCGACTGCGTGACATTATGAAAAAAATGGGAATTATTCGCGAACTGGAGCGATACAAAATAGAGCCAGAACAGAAAATAGCTATCGGTTCACCAGAAATCGGAACTATAGAGTATTAGTTCTTATCCTTGGTATTGATATGGCCCCAAGGCTATAATTCGTGGATGGAGAGCTATTTAATAATATGGAATAAATAATGACATTCTACTTCTATGACCTAGAAACTGGTGGATTAAGCCCTAGAGCAAGCCGGATAATGCAGTTTGCGGGCCAGCGAACCGATATGGAGTTAAGACCTGTTGGCGAGCCGGATAATATCTTAATCAAGATGACACCGGACGCTTTGCCTGATCCCGACGCGGTCTTAGTAACCGGAATTACCCCGCAGGCTACATTAGCAGGTGGAATAACCGAATCCGAGTTTGTAAATTACTTAACAAGTAAAGTATTTTTACCGGACACTATTTTTGTTGGCTACAATAACGTTCGTTTTGATGACGAATTCATGCGGTTTACGCTGTGGCGAAATCTTGCCGATCCTTATGAATGGCAATGGAAAAACGGTTGCAGCCGGTGGGATATCCTAGATATAGCTCGTATGACTCGTGCCCTTAGGCCTGAAGGATTAAAGTGGCCTTATGGGGAAGACGGCACACCAAACGTAAAACTGGAAAAACTAAGCGAACTGAATAATTTAACACATAGCAATGCACACGATGCTCTTAGTGACGTAATGGCAGTCATTGGTGTGGCCAAGTTAATTAAGCAAAAGCAACCCAAACTTTATGATTACCTGCTAAAAAATAGGTATAAGAAAGAAGTACAGAAATTAGTTGAAAAAAATGAGCCGATTATTTATTCCAGCGGACGTTATCCTGGTAATTACGAAAAAACAACTGTTACGATTGCTGTGGCCTACCCGTCAGACGGCCGTGGTGCCCTAATGTATGACTTACGCATTATTCCCGATAGTTTTACTGACTTAAGCAGCGCGGAGCTTGCCGCAATGTGGAGTAAAACTGGCAAGGATGCGCCTTATTTTCCAGTTAAAAGACTTGCCTACAATCGCTGTCCGGTTATTGCTCCATTCTCTGTTCTCGATAGTAAAAGCGAAAAACGATTGCATATAGACAATAAGCTGGTAGCCGAAAATCTACAGAAACTACGAAAAGCCGATAGTTTCGGGGACAGACTGCTTGATTCACTACAGATAATGGATAGGAAAAGACAAACCGAAATAGAGCTAAACGAACAATTAGTGGATGAGTTACTTTACGATAGTTTCATAAGTGGAACTGATAAAACAAAGATGAGCGTGGTAAGGGCTAGTGATCCCCAAGAGCTCGCCAACCTGAACATTAAGTTTAACGACCAACGGTTAAACTTATTACTACCAATATATAAAGCCCGCAACTTTCCTAAATACTTAAACGACGACGAAAAAGCTTGGTGGGAAAAATTTAGAATAGCAAAGCTACTTGCTGGCGGAGATAACAGCCGCAGCTCAGCGTATTTTAAACGAATTCGGGGACTATCTAACCAGCCAGGTCTGACAGACCAAGATAAATATTTATTGGAGGAGCTAAACCTTTACGGGCAGTCTATTATGCCTGGCGCTTAAACTTCGCCCAAGCCTTCTTTGTTTTTTCTAGGGCCAACTTCATTTGATCGACTAGCCATGATCTAACTTTTTCTGCAGCCGCGAACTCTGTTGCCAGTATTGCAAATCCACCAAAAATTATTAGCCAGCCCGGACCAGGCAAGGGGAGTAAAACAAGCCCAACTATTACGACAAAAGTTCCAATTATAAAAACCAGGGGCTTCCTAACCGCGGCTGGGATGCTCTTCCAGTACCTCTTAAAGCTATCCATATCTTTATTATACTCTTTAAAGTTTAGGTAAACGTAAACGAAGAAGCTGAACTTGAATAAGAAATAGTCTAATTGAGCGTCTCTCTATATAAATTAGCAAAGACACCAGCAACATACCTACAATTATTAGGTAGTGGGTGAAACTGATATAGTATTCGGTGCCCGGAATTTGGCCTAGCACAATAAGGTAGTCAATCATAGCCCGCCTCTCTCTAAGCATTAATCTACCACATTATTGATATAAATGCAAGTAGATTGTAATAAATCTTATGCTTAATGATTTCCCCTTGCAAGGGCCTAGGGTATGGATTTAGTTTGGTTTTTTATGTATAATCATTCAGCTTAAATGAGTGATTTAATCAGAGTCAGAGGAGCCCGGGAACACAATCTCAAGAACATTAATCTTGATATCCCGCGCGATAAGCTAGTTGTGATAACAGGACTGTCCGGTTCCGGTAAGTCCTCGCTGGCTTTTGACACTATTTATGCCGAAGGCCAACGCCGATATGTTGAATCTCTAAGTGCCTACGCCAGACAGTTTTTGGGACTTATGGAAAAACCGGATGTCGACCAGATCGATGGACTTAGCCCAGCTATCAGCATTGACCAAAAATCTACTAGTCGTAACCCCCGCAGTACAGTCGCCACAGTTACCGAGATTTATGATTACCTAAGACTATTGTTTGCTCGTACCGGGGTTCCCCACTGCCCTTTTTGTGGCAAACCCGTTGCCCGTCAGACAATCGCCGCTGTAGTTGACCAAGTTGCGGGTGCTAACGTTAAGGCGAGACTTATGATTTTAGCGCCAGTTGTTCTTGATAAGAAAGGTGTTTTTGAACACATTCCCGAGCAATACCAAAGGGCAGGCTTTGCTCGCGCACGGGTTGACGGCATCATCTATTCTCTAGATGAATTTCCTGTTTTGGATAGAAAATTCAAACATAAAATTGAAATTATTGTTGATCGATTAATTAACGATGATGAAAACAGGACTCGTCTGGCCCAGAGCGTGGAACAAGCCTTCGATATTGCAGATGGTTTACTAACGGTAAATAACGCCGATACTAAACAAGATGTGAGCTATAACCTTAAATATGCATGCGAAGACCATCCTGACGTAGCTATTCCGGAACTAGAGCCACGAACCTTTAGCTTTAATTCTCCTCATGGTGCTTGCCCAATCTGCACAGGTTTGGGTAACCGCCTAGAAGTTGATCCGGAACTGGTTATTCCTAACGGGCGGCTCACTATCGCCGAGGGAGCTATCCGTCCTTTTAATCGTATTAATACAGACGCTTGGCATATGAAGAGGCTGCAGGCAGTTTCCGATAGATATGGATTTTCTTTGCATGTTCCAACTTCAAAAATAAGTTCGTCCCAGATGGAAAAAATCTTGTACGGTACAGGGCAGGAAACCTACCGAGTAAATCTTGGACTTGGACGGACTTTTAACACCACCTATGAGGGGGTTATCCCTAACTTAGAGCGAAGGCATAAAGAAACCGATAGCGACTTTATGCGCCGAGACATTGAAAGGTTCATGCAAGAACGTCCTTGCCACGCCTGTAAAGGTCGCAGGCTAAAGCCAGAAGTTTTAGCAATAACAGTTGCCAACATGTCCATTATGGACATAAGTGAACTAAGTATTGATGATGCCGTAATTTTCTTTAAAGAGATCAAACTGTCGCTTACTCAGCAAAAAATAGCCCACCAAATTTTAAAAGAAATAAACGCTCGTCTTAAATTCCTGCAAGATGTCGGTTTAAATTATTTAGAACTGGCACGCAGTGCGGTATCGCTTTCCGGCGGCGAAGCCCAGCGTATCCGGCTGGCCACCCAGATTGGATCCGGTTTACAAGGTGTTCTGTACGTGCTTGATGAGCCCAGCATTGGCTTGCATCAGCGTGATAATAATCGGCTTCTTAGCACTTTAAAACATTTGCGCGACCTGGGTAACAGCGTAATTGTAGTCGAGCACGATGAGGAAACGATTCGCAGCGCTGATTTTTTGGTAGATATTGGTCCGGGTGCCGGCATACATGGAGGAGAAGTTATTGCCACAGGCACCCCCCAGCAAGTCTCTAAAGTAAAAACTAGCGTTACTGCCCAGTTTCTAAGAGGTGAACGTCTCATACCTACGCCTAAAAAACGCCGGCCCGGCAACGGTAAGCGGCTTGAAATAAAAGGCGCCAGGGAACATAACTTAAAAAACATCGATGTAACAATCCCGCTAGGCCAACTGGTAGTAGTAAGCGGTGTTAGCGGTTCGGGAAAATCAAGCTTAATTAATGATATTCTTGCCCGTGAACTCAGCGCCCAACTAATGCGAGCTCAGAGTGTTCCTGGTCGCCACGACGACATTGAAGGCATTTCCGAACTCGACAAAGCTATTGTCATAGATCAGTCGCCTATCGGCAGAACCCCGCGCTCCAACCCGGCCACCTATACCGGTGTCTTTACGCCTATCCGGGAGCTTTTCGCATCTACTCCGGAAGCTAAAATCCGCGGCTATCAACCTGGACGCTTTAGCTTTAACGTAAAAGGTGGACGGTGCGAGAACTGTGCCGGTGATGGGGTTATTAAAATTGAAATGCATTTTTTGCCTGATGTTTACGTTCCGTGCGAGGTCTGCCATGGTAAGCGCTATAACCGAGAAGCCTTGGAGATTCATTACAAAGGTAAGACTATTAGCGATGTGCTAGAAATGACTTCTGAGCAAGCTTTAGAATTTTTTGAAAATATTCCTTCCATCGCCCGCAAACTACAGACTTTGGTGGACGTAGGGCTGGGATACATCACTCTGGGCCAGCCAGCAACCACCTTGTCTGGGGGCGAGGCTCAGCGAGTCAAGCTAGCCACTGAGCTTTCCCGGCGTCCCACAGGTCGGACCTTGTACATTTTAGACGAGCCAACAACTGGCCTTCATATGGCCGATGTAGCAAAATTGCTGGACGTGATTCACGCTTTAGTAGACGCCGGTAACAGCATGGTAATCATTGAGCACAACCTCGACGTAGTTAAATCAGCTGACTACGTCATTGATATGGGTCCCGAGGGCGGAGAAGCTGGAGGTCAAGTAGTTGCCAGCGGTACCCCAGAGCAATTAGCAAAATCTAATACTAGTTACACCGGCCAGTTTTTATCCAAAATGCTATGAGGACTACGCATAAAAATTTTGGCATTGAAAAAAGTATAAGGATTGAGGCGACCCAAGCCAACCTGCATGATTTGGAGGTCATTAAGTCTATGGTTAGGTACCGGCAGCGACTCCTTCCCAAGCATTCAAGGCGGCAGCTGCTTGAAGTCTCAATCGATGTCTTGAAAGAAGCAATAAGACTGGAACAGTCACATCGAAAACACGGGCACTTCAATACAGTTCATGAAGATTCTTGTGACGAAATCTTGTAGAACCTACTTTTTGCTTCTAAAAAAATGTTCCCATTCTTGGCTAATAGCAGATTTTAGCTGACGGCGTTTTTCCTTGCTTCTAAGTAACTGCAGCAGCACACTGCTTGTCGTCGCAACAGTAGCCAGAATTACCAGCGGTACGATTATTTTATCCAGATTAGGAATACGGCTGCCTATCCAATAAGCGGCCAGAGTTAAGCCTATGGTCCATAAAAATCCGCCAACAATGTTATAAAACGTGAAGTATCCTTTAGGCATTTTTCCCACACCCGCCACAAGCGGCACGATAGTTCTTACTATTGGTACGAAACGCGCAAATATTATGGCTATTGGTCCATGCCTTTTAAAGAAGGCCTCTGCTCGGTCTACATAATCTTCACGGAAGAGTATGCCATCACTACGTTTAAATATCCGGGGGCCGGCACGCTCTCCTATCAAATAGCCCACTTGATATCCAACCGTAGCAGCCAAAAAAGCAATAGGCAAAACTAAAAGAATCGGAAAAGTCTCTGGGTTGGTACTGGCAAGTAATCCAGCAGCTACCAGTAACGTATCTCCGGGTAAAAAGAAACCAATCAGCAATCCACATTCTGCAAAAATTATAAGCGCCAGGATAATTAAGCCTCCGCTTTGCAAAATTGCTTCAACGTCAAACATTAATTTAATTGTAACAGGCTGGCGCTAAACCGTTTGATATCTGTTATAATAGCTCAAGATAATTTAAGAGGTAAGTAGTTTCATGGTAGCCGATGTTGATAAACCGGTTCAGCTTTCTGACCGCGCTGTAGTTCGAAAAGGTCTTGCCGGTCTTAGGCAGGAAGGATTAGTTCCGGCGGTAATACACAATCACGGGCAGCCTTCATTACACGTAATGGGGGGCGAACTTGAACTGGGTAAAATTTACCGGGTTGCTGGAAAACACCATCCCCTTGAGCTGCATGTCGGTTCTCAGCAATTTCTAGCGCTTATTAAAGAAGTTCAATTCAATCCAGTTAAACGGCGTATGCAGCACATAGTTTTTCAAGCCATTAGGCGTGATGAAAAAGTTGAGGCTGAGGTTCCTGTTAAGCTCATCGGCGAAGTCCCTGCAGAAAAAGTTGGACTGCTTGTGCTGCACCAACTGGACCATGTTGAAGTCGAGGCTCTACCTAAAAACCTTCCCGACGAACTAACCCTAGACGCTACAAAACTGGTAGAACTTCATGACAAACTAACTGTTGGCGATATAACCCCTCCTACAGGCGTTACAGTATTAACCGAACCAGACCACCCCGTCGCAACCGTAGTGGAGACCCGAGCGCAGGTCGCCGAGGAAGCAGCTGAAGAAACCGCTGAAGTTGAAGAAACGGGCGAAGAATCCGATGGGGCTGAAAACGCCGAAAATCAAGACGCTAAATCTGAATAAGCAGTTTGCTTGCTAATTTTGTAGCAGCAGGGCTGTTTTATAATACTTCTAATGTCAACGTTAAAGCTTAACGACAAACTAGGTAATCTTCCGACTACGCCAGGCGTATATTTCCATAAAGGGTCAGACGGAGAGATTATATATATTGGAAAAGCGGCTAATTTAAAAAGCCGGGTACGCCAATACTTTCAAAAAAATCGCCCCCAGGATACTAAGACTACAGTCTTAATAAATGAAATTATGGACGTTGATTGGATTGAACTGGAAAGTGAAGTTGATGCCCTGTTTTTTGAGGCTGAGCTTGTACGTCGCTATCAACCGCGATTTAACATCTTACTTCGTGATGATAAGAGCGCGCAGTATGTAAGAGTAGATTATAAAAGCGATTACCCAACAGTAAGTTTAGTCAGAAGGCCTTTGGACGATGGCGCCAAGTACTTTGGTCCGTACTTAAACGGGGTAGCGATAAAGAGAGCACTAAGGTTTTTACGTAAAGCCTTTCCGTTTGCTACCACGCGGCCAATTGGTCAGAAGCGAGCAAACCTTTATTATCATTTGGGCCTAGACCCGGGGCTAGAAGCCGGTAAAACTTCGCTTGAGCAGTATAGAAGCAATCTCAGAAAACTTATGCAGTACCTAAAAGGCGAGAGGGTAACCTTGGTTAACAGTATAGAAAGAGAAATGAAACGTGCCGCTAAAAACAAAGATTTTGAGAAGGCAGCAGCGCTTCGTAACCAACTCTTTTCACTCAAGGAACTTTCCAGGCAGGTGCTGTTTAGCGATCGTGAGCTAGCGGACTCATATCGGGACGAGGCTATGGCGGAGCTATGTCGTTTGCTTGGTTTAACAAAACCGCCACGACGCATTGAGGGGTTTGACATCAGCCATTTACAGGGCACTGACAATGTGGCCAGTATGGTAGTCTTTGCTAACGGAGTTCCAGACAAAGTAAGCTATCGTAAATTCAAGATGAGGACGGTTGGGAATGACGACTTTGTCCACATGAGCGAAGCACTTTCTAGGCGTCTGAGCGAAAAAAATCGTAAGGCATGGGGCTTGCCCGGTTTGATCCTAATTGACGGCGGAAAAGGCCAGCTAAGCGCCGCAATTGCCGCCAGAAATAAATCGGAAGCTTCTGGCATTAACATTATTGGGCTTGCTAAACGGCGAGAGGAAGTAGTTATTCATAAAACGGAAAGTTTAAAAGAGGGTTCTTATGCAAAAATTATCCAAACTGCGCAGGCAATGGAGGCACAGGTTTTTGAGACTGCAGAATTTATAAATATTTTACTTCCAACCAACTCAAAATTAATAAAACTTCTTCAACGAATACGCGATGAATCGCATCGTTTCGCCGTTAACTATCACAGCAGTTTGAAACGAACTCGCCAGACCGCTAGTATCCTTGATGGCATTCCTGGCATAGGTCCAGCTACACGTAAAAAATTAATTAGACACTTTGGTTCAGCGCGGGCAGTTCTGCTCGCCGAACCAACCGAACTCCAATCCTTACTGGGCCAACAAAGCGGTGCTAAGATAGCACGCTACTTAAAAACGCTTAGATAAGCTACTCGCGGATTAAGTAGTCAATTGATACAATATTACTTAAGCATGAGAGGTCTATTAATTCATTTTGCCGTACGCTGGCTAGCATCTAGCCTGGGTCTTTTTGTGGCAGCCGGGCTGCTGGGAAGCACTAGACTCAGTGTGGGCGGCAATTTGACCACTGTTGCTGCAGCGGGCTTTTTCTTAGCCCTGGTTAACATGGCTATTAAGCCCGTCCTGGTACTCTTATCATTTCCGGTTATTCTCATGAGTATTGGCATTTTTATGTTAGTCATAAACGGCTTTATGATTCTTTTGGTCAGTTATTTGTATAGTCCATTGTTTGTTAAAAACCTAGGGGTAGCTATAATAGCAGGACTTATAGTAGGTTTTGTAAACTTTCTGGTAAGCAAAGTCTTGGAGGACTTAGTATGAATATCTGGAACTATTTAACTATCGGAAGCGTAGTGCTACTTGTGATTTTAATACTTATACAAACGCGGGGGGCTAGTCTAGGTGCCGGGCTGGGTGGGGGCAGTGAAGTTAATACCGTTCGCCGCGGCTCTGACAAAACTCTGCACCAGCTTACGATTATTCTAGTCTTTATATTTGGTGGAAGTATAATTATGACTCTACTCGTACAGTAGCGATGGGCTGACTAAACAATGTTAGAAGTTGATGAAAAAACAAAAAAACGTGTCAAAAGGGGTATATTGCGGCGGCGTAAAAATGCTGTAACTCTAGGTGGGCGTGCCGATTTACAAATAGAACAGTTATTAATTAGGCGGTTTGAGAGGTTAATTTCGGTCAGGCGCTTTATTTTTTTATGGGTATCGTTGTTTATTATATTGATCTTTCTTGGGGCCTATCAGCTTAGAGATCTGTCTACTTACTACCAATCGCAGCAGCCGATTCCAGGCGGCATATACCACGAAGGCATAGTTGGCACCTTTACTAACTCAAATCCGCTTTTTGCTGCCGGTACGGCCAATACCGCTGTTAGCAGGCTAGTATTTTCCGGCCTTTTTAAGTACAACGTCAACAATAAACTCGTAGGAGATTTAGCCACTGGGTGGAATTTAAATGAACAACAAACTACCTATATCGTGGGCTTAAAAAACGACATCACTTGGCAAGATGGTACTAAGTTTACGGCTGATGACGTTGTTTTTACATATAAAGCTATCCAAGATCCAGAAACTCAATCCGTCCTTTACGCTAACTGGAAAGATATAAAAGTTACAAAATTAAACGACTTTGCTGTTATTTTTGAGCTGCCAAACAGCCTCAGTTCTTTTCCGTATGCCCTAACTGATGGAATTATTCCCAACCATCTCCTAAAAGATACTCCCCACACCCAACTTCGAAGTGCTACTTTTAACGCATCGCCAGTGGGCACCGGGCCATTTGAATGGCGGTTTGTGGAAACTATAGGCACCGGTACACCCCAACGCGAGCAGCGTATCAGTCTTACGCCCTTTGAGAAGTATTGGGAGGGTCGCCCAAAACTCAATGGCTTCAATCTATTAGCATTTACAGATGAACAATACTTACTGGCCGCTTTTAAAAAGAAACAGCTCAATGCCATGAGCGGCCTGGAAAACTTGCCGAAAGACCTGGCTAAGGATAGCAGCATTAAAACCTATAACACTCCCTTAACTAGCACCATTATGGCTTTTTTCAATAATTCCAAGCCAATCTATGATGATGTAAATGTCCGTAAAGCCCTTGTTGCCGGAGTTGAAAGAAATAAGGTCATCGAACTTTTCTCTTTTCCTGTAAAGCTGGCAAATAGCCCTCTGTTGCCGGCTCAACTTGGTTATGACCCGACCCTAACTCAGATACCTTACAATTTCGATCAAGCCAATAAACTTTTAGATACTGCTGGCTGGGTTAAGGATGAGAACGGCCAGCGCCAAAAGAATGGCAAACCTCTAGTTATTAACATGAGAGCCCAAGAAACGCAGGAGTACACAAAAGTAGCTGATTTTCTGCAACGAGAATGGCAAAAGCTAGGGGCTAAGGTAGCTATCCAGTATCACACCAGCGAAGATCTACAGTCGTTAGTTATTGCCAATCATGAATACGAGGTATTGCTGTACGGAATTAGCTTAGGGGTAGATCCAGATGTGTACGCCTACTGGGACAGCTCACAGGCCAGCGTGGGCTCTCAAGGACGTCTTAACCTAAGCGAATACAAGTCGGCAGCTGCCGACCAAGCTATTGAGTCTGCTCGCACCCGGGCAGACCAGGCAACCCGCACCATAAAATACAAAGCCTTTTTAACAGAATGGGTGAAAGATGCTCCGGCGCTTGCTCTCTATCAGCCCAATTCTCTATACGTAGCCAGAAATGTGGTGTTTAATTACGAGCGAAAGTCCAGTAACAGCTCTGCCGACCGTTTTTATAACGTACACCAATGGATGATCCGCCAACAAAAACAAAAAATCCTCTAATTTAACACGTACATCTTGGCTAGTCCTCTCTTCCCACCCGATTCAAGTGGGGATACTTGAATCGGAAGGAGCAAAGCCGACTAAAAAGAAAAGAACTAAAACTCGTGCCGTTGCTTAAGTTTTAGTTCTTTCTACAAAGTCGAGCTTTGCGATGGTGGGCGAGGTGGGATTCGAACCCACAACCCGTAAGGGCACGGATTTTAAGTCCGCTATGTAAACCATTCCATCACTCGCCCTGGAGGCGCGTACGAGCTTCGCACTCGTGTAAAAGGTTTTGCAGACCTTTGCCTAACTCCTCGGCCAACGCGCCTTAGTCTTACCCCTCACAATTATACAAGATTAGGTCGCTTTAGTAGTTGCAAGATTGCCAAATAAGCGTTATTGTTTAATCACTAGCAATTAACATGGGTGGGTAACAGGAGGGAAGTATGGACTGGACTTGGAGCTCACCTATCGCTTTTGGTCTCTTCTTGCTGATGGCCGGCGGAGCACTCGTACTGCTTGGCTTGGCAATTAGCCTAGCGGCCGGTAGTTCGCCGCTGCCAGCAAAGCGACGACGCTAAAGAGATTTCTCACAAAAAGCCCTAGGTAAATTACCCAGGGCTTTTTTGTATTTTAATGAGGGTGAATTAATTAAGTGGTAATCTCGGGCTGAAGCCTAAAAGATTCGCCTCGGCGGTTGCCATATTTGCTAGATTTTGTAGCAAAGCAACGTCTTGGTGTTCCTCTGGCGTAAGTTTAGAGGGGTCAATATTAGCGTTGATGACTGCCTCTGCCGCCCGGCTACGAAGCTCATGTAATTTATCACCCGTCGGTTCATCTTCTGCTGATCCTAGTTTTTCTATATCTGGCATGTTGAAATTCCTCTTCTTATAACATACTAACAAAACTATTGATAAACTGGCCATGTGTTGGCGCTAATAAACCTTTGCGGGGTGGACTTATACAATGAAAGTTCAAACTCATTTCATTTCAAGAAGCCGAAAAGGGCCAACGGGTATTGACACGGAAACAAATCATACTTATCATACTAATATGATAATGTAACAAACCAGGAGTTTTGGAATATGGATAGTTTTAAGTTTTATGGTTCTGCCACAGTAGGCACCAAGGGCCAAATTGTAATCCCAGCAGAGGCTCGTGACGAGCTAAATTTTAAAGAGGGCGACAAAGTGGTCATTATGAAGTCTCCTATGCACGATGGTCTTATGATGCTTAAAGCCGAAGTATTTGAGCAACATCTGAATCAAATGCAACATGGTATTGAACATCATCGTCAAAAAATGGCCGATAAGGAAAATAACTAAAAGGAGTTTATGATGCAGAACAAAGTGACAAAGCCGAAGAACCGCAAAAAAATAATTATCGTGTTGATTATTATCGCCTTAGTTGTAGGCGGTATTATCTATGCAGCAACAAAAGCTTCTGATTTTAAACCGCCATCACATAGTGATTTTCGTAATCAGCATGGCGGGTAGAACGAGTAATAAACAGTTCAAAATTAACTGAGAAACTGGAGGTTCAATAATCTATGGTTAATAATCCTAACAAAATCCTAGCAGTCCAGCTACGTGGAGTGGTAAAGGCGTACCAGGTGAGTGCAGGAAAGTTTACCGCCATCCACCATATAGACCTAGATATCGTGCAGGGTGAATTTGTCGCCATTGTCGGTCAATCCGGCAGTGGCAAGACCACGTTATTAAATCTCCTTGCTGGAATTGATCGTCCAACGAGTGGCGAGGTACTGGTTGCAGACACGAGTCTGGGCAAGCTCTCAGAGTCGGACTTAGCTGAGTGGCGTGGCAAGCATGTGGGGCTAGTGTTTCAGTTTTTCCAACTATTACCAACACTGACGGTCGTAGAAAATGTACAATTGCCAATGGACTTTGCTAAAAACATACCGACTGCCCTGCGCCGAACACGAGCACTTGCACTGCTTGATAGGGTTGGCATAAAAGATCAGGCAAACAAGTTGCCTGCCATGCTTTCGGGGGGTCAGCAACAGCGAGCAGCCATAGCACGGGCTTTGGCAAACGACCCACCTATTTTGCTCTGCGACGAGCCAACCGGCAATCTTGATTCGGCGAATCGGCTATCGGTTCTTAAATTGTTTGCCGACCTAAACGCCGAAGGGCGAACTATTGTCATGGTAACTCATGAACGGGATGCTTCGTCCTTCACCAGCCGACAAGTAACGCTGGTTGATGGCCGTGTTGCCATTCCAGCCGGAAGGAGTTAGTAAAAATGACAAAGCTACTCCTCATCAAGTTAGTTCGGGATATGCGGACAACCTGGGGGCGAATGGTGATGATGATCTTCGCTATCAGCCTCAGCCTCATTGCCTTTAGTACTATGTTGCAAGCGCGCACTCTCGTGCAGTCTAATATGACGAGCGGTTATCTCAGCACCAATCCTGCTTCGGCTAGAATCACTATTAATCCAGGCGTTGCTCCTGAAAAAATTGAATCCACCCTCAATCTAGCCAAGTCAGAGCCAGGCATTATTGATGCCGCTATGCGCTCGGTGCTTAGTCTCAAGATCCAAAAAGACGGCAGCGAATCGGCCACGCTCCAAATGTTTGTCGCCTCACCCGATGATCCAATGCGTATCGCGACGTTCAAAACCGAACGAGGTAATTGGCCTCCTCCTAAGGACGGTATCTTACTAGAGAAATCTACGCTTGAGGCTATGAAACTAAAGGTCGGCGAGAGTCTAACTGTCCTCGGTTCCAATGATAAACCGGTGCAACTAAAGATTACTGGCAGCGCTCGTGACCAAAGCCTTTCACCTGCCAGTCAAGACACTGGATACGGCCACATTTCAACAAATATCTTGCCACTTCTTGGCAAAGAACCTACTCTTAATCAACTAGCAATTACTGTGGCTGACAAGCCAGGCCAGACCGAACCTAGCCATAACCGTGACGTAATCGTGCGCACGGCACTTAGTCTCGCCGACCGGCTAAAGCAGGACCCGGGTGTGAGCATTGAGCAGATAGCGGTTCCGCCGCCCTACGAACACCCACACCAGCAAATAGCCAACGCGCTATTAACGGCACTACTGGCTTTCGGTGCCTTGTCACTCCTTTTGAGTGCCGTTCTGATTGCCACTATGTTTAACGGATTGCTAACGCAGCACATACCGCAAATCGGCATCATGAAGGCGATTGGTGCTCGTTCGAATCGAATCCTACAATTCTATTTGATTATGATTCTTTTGGTGTCAGCGATAGCTACAACTCTGGCCTTTGTGCCTGGTATTGTGCTCGGCCGAGCACTGGCTGATTTGTTACTTAAGGGCGCTTTAAATATAGATGTTACAAGCCTGTCGGTGCCATTATGGGTATATGCCGTGACTGGTATTGTGGGTATCGGTGTGCCACTGCTGCTAGCACTCATACCACTTGTGCGGGCTAGTCGTAAAACGGTACGAGAGGCACTTGATGAGCGTGGTGCCACTGATCGCCCGGGACGCTTTACAAAGCGTTTGTATAGCTGGCTTGGCAAACTTCGTGGCGTAGATATAACTCTTTTGATGGCTTTTCGTAATATTTTCCGGCGCCAAGCGCGGTTTCTGCTATCAGTCGGGCTGCTGGCAACGGCCGGAGCGATATTTGTCGGCGGATTAAACCTAAGGGCAGGTTTCCAAGCTATTCCGAAAACAATTACAGACCAGAATAGTTGGGATGTCGGTGTAAGACTAAGAGAACCAGCTGTTGCCAAACAAGTTACGGATATCGTCGGAAATGTTCCTGGCGTTACAGGTGTTGAAACCTGGAATACTATATCCACGAACATCCAATATCCAGGGAAAGTCGATGTCACTCGCACTTATCCCGATCAAGGTCACGGTTCATTAAACCTCACTGCCATTCCTGAGGTAACATCAGTATTCAACCCACCTAAGATAATTGAGGGGCGATGGCTTGCTGCGGGCGATACCGATGCGATTGTTCTCCCGCAATCTATACGAAAATCATTGCCTGATATGAAAGTCGGCGACAGCGTCCAATTGCCGATAGATGATGTTCTTACTGATTGGCTTGTCGTAGGCATAGCGCAGGATCTAGCTGGTGGGGCCTGTCCTTGCGTATCGCAAGTAGGTTTTGAGCAAGCCTCGGGCCAGCAAGGTCATGTTAACCTAATCCGAATTGTGACCGATCGCCATGACAAACAGGCGCGCATTGCTGCTGGACAAGCAGCCACCGAGGCGCTGGGTCTAGGGCAGATCAAAGCCCAGAGCGCCATGCCGATTGATGCTCTGGTCGACTCTGCAGAAGGTCATTCAAACGTGCTTATAATTCTGATCATGTTTATCGCTGCCTCAATCGGTATAGTTGGATTGATCGGGCTGGGTTCCACTATGAGCACAAATGTAATTGAGCGCACCCGTGAATTCGGTGTGATGAACGCCATAGGAGCGCCTGCCGGAGTTGTGCGCCGTTTGGTGGTTTACGAAGGTGTTTTTATAGCAGTTGTAAGCTGCGTTGTTGCTATTGTTCCCACTCTGCTAATCACACTAGTCATGGGGACAGGACTTGGCAATTTGTTCTTTAGTGCGCCCGTACCGTTTCATGTTTCCTTGTGGGCAATCATCATTTGGATTGCCGTGGTTACGATTGGTGCGACGCTGGCTACCCTGGCACCAGCCTACAGAGCAGCCCGTCTGACCGTTCGCGAAGCACTGGCATACTTATGATAGAGGACATACTAACAAAACTATTGATAAATTTGCCTTATGTTGCCGCTAATGAGTCTTTGCTTGTGCGCCGTTAGCTACGAAAGTAAAATTTTACTCCTATAGTCTAAGCCAAAATAGCACCTAGCTTAAGATGAGAGTTCGGCAAGCAACTTATTCGCTCTTCTAATGACGGAGTTTGATTTGTGTTTTTGCTGTACGTTGAGTAATGAAACTGTATCTTTCTGTGGGACAGAACCGTCTTTCGTAAATTGTACTAATGTTTGCATTGCATTTGCTGCGACGATCCAGTCAACATCTGTATTAGACAGCAAATGCTTAAGCCAGTTTATCGCATTGAGTTTCTGTTCTGGACTTAAGCTGACCTGACTATATATCTGAGCCAAATGCCACTGTATTGATGGTTGACCGTTTGAACCCAATTCGACTTGAAATTTATCTACGTACGGCAGTAGCCAATCGGGGTGCTGACGACAGATTTTTTCTAATGCGTCTACGGCACGCATTCTTATCCATGCGTCCTCATTAAATACGCAACTATATAGTTCGTCGAGTTGGTTTTTGTTATTTAATACTTGTTCAATAACTTCATTCGTCCTACCAAGGGAATTGGACTTACCCCCGACTGTAAGTATTTCTGCGTAGCTTTCTGTCATACTCTAACAATAACAAAAGAGACGGTTTTAGCCGTCTCTTTTGGTTCATCTGTGGTGCGGGATAGTTGACGCATTTCAAACATCGGCTATCATTGCCGATAACGATTATAAACTAAAGCATTTGGTTGAGGTATTCAACTTATCAGGCAGCTTGCTTGATGCTTAATTGAATGACTTGAATAAGTCTTTTAGAAAAATATCTACGGTTATAGCTGGGCTTTGGGAATTAACAGGCCCGACGACACTATACGCCTGTTTATTCCTCTAATTGACCACGCTATCAAAATAATTCCTAAAATATTCGCTCCAGTTGCCAGCAGTTGAGTAGCCGCAAACCGCTCGGCACTAAAATAAGCTCCTGAGCCAGCTAGAGCTGTAACAAGTGGAGCCACTATAGAAGTTCCACATGATACGCAGTGCGAACCTACCATAGCCACTAGAGCACCGCTATTACTCTTAACTGCTCCTAGGCGTTGCTTACTTGACCGCCACATGAACACTAGTAACATTAAGTTAATGGCCAGCAATAAAGAAAATACAAGCCTCGATAGATTAACTGGATTACCTATATTGAAGAAGGTAATGTAGGTATCAAAAATAAAACCGAATTTACCTACAGTCGTAAGACTGGGCGAACTTAAAATGTATGCCAGCAGGTTTATATTTACTAACCATAAGAAAATACTAATAGCGATGAACCAAAACAGCAGAAAATATCTAAAATAAGGTCGTCGCTTAAGAATCTGTTTGGCGACATTGTATGATTGCATGGTTTTTTGCGTTATGCCTGTTTTTGACTTTCAACTGCCAGCTTAGTAATTTCCAAATTACAGCTTTTGTATTTATTGCACCAAGCCTCGCACTTTTTAGCAATCTCTTCGTCATAGTAATAAAGCCCGCATTCTGGGCATTGAAATATCTTCTGCTCGCTCACAGCATATACCTCGCATCGTCACTAGGCGAAGGAAAGGCGTAAATTGGGGTTTGGAACTGTTCGGCTGTCAGTCCGGCTTCAATAGCCAGGGCAAACATATTTATCAGGTCTTCGGCATGATTGCCGATTATATGAGCACCCATAATTTTGTTGGTTTGCTTGTCGACTAACGTTTTAGCCATCGTGTGCTTAAGGTTTGTCCGTTTTGCATCAAACCAGCCAGACATATCTTTCGTGTGCACTCGGACATCAATACCTTTATCTTTAGCTTCCTGTTCAGTCAAACCTACCTTTGCAAGAGGCGGCTCTGTAAATACAACACTAGGAGTTGAGCGATAGTCGGGCTGCCTTGTCTTCTTGCCAAGTAAGTTATCGGCCACAATTGTGCCGTGCAGCCGTGCTACAGGCGAAAGCGGCGGTCCAGCGGCTACTGCATCACCGCCTGCATAGACACGAGAATTAGATACACTTTGCAAATACTCATTCACCACTACGCCACGCTGTTCATATTCAATGTTGGCTGCTTCTAGGTTGAGGGTATCAATGGCAGGTGGGCGGCCAGCTCCGTGTACCGCTAAGTCGGCATTGTATTGTTGGCCGTCAGCAGCGTGAATAACTAAAGCTCCTCCGATTTTTTCTATCTTGGTAGCAGAGGCATCCAGTATTACATCAACACCAGCTTCCTGCGACGCCGCTACCAAAGTCTTAACTGTATCGGGGTCAAATATCGGCAGCGGTTTGTTGTCATTGTGCAAAATCATTACTTTTGCCCCGAAGCGAGCTGCAACATGTGCTAACTCAAAAGAAACATAACCACCGCCCACAAAGACAATACGTTTTGGCAGCTGTGTTAAATTCAAAAAACCATCGCTGGTTATAAGGTGTTCAGCTCCTTCTATGTTCAGTTTGGCTGGTTTCGCTCCCGTTGCAATGTGAAAGTGCTCGGCAGTTAGCTGCTCGCCGTTAATTTCAAGCGTATTTTCGTTAATAAACTTTGGCGAGCCTTCATATAATTCAACACCAGCTTTTTGAAGTGGCTCCTTTGTTTCAGCCGATACATGGTTAGTAAAGGTTGCCTTGAACTTGATTAAAGCTGCCCAGTCTAGCTCAGCAGGCTTGGTTACTATTCCTAAGTCTTGTAATCGTCTGTTCAAGTCAGACATTTCGGCGGCACCAACCAGAACCTTCTTTGGTATACAGCCACGATTATCACAAGTGCCGCCCCAGATTTTATTTTCCTCAACAACCGCTACTTTCCAGCCAGCTTCAGCACAACGTGTAGCCACATGGTAACCAGCACCACCACTACCTAAAACTACAAGGTCATATTTATGCATACTAATTCTCCTTTTCGTTTATACTTTGCCGTGCTAATTCATACTCGATACGCTTACCAAAGCCTTTGGCCGAATATAGCATCAGCCCAATGCCGATGACATTACTCCATGAAACATTATCATTTCTACTTGCCCAGATTAAATAAATTGCGATAGCGAGCGTTACTTTCGAGTTGCTCATGATGGTGCTTAATTTACTCATTTGAAATAATTTTAATATGAATACTAGTGTGTTTTTAGCCTCAGTAAGTGGTAACCAAAGCCACTGACAAGTACGAGGTGTAGGGCAACAATCAGTAAGCCCCGCACATTCAGTACGCCACCTATAACTCCAAAGATACTTACCAGTAAAGCAATACACAGGGTTGAGAAGTTGCCGATGATAGTTGCCCGCATAACCATGAAGTGGTCATAGTGGGCTGTGTACCAGTTTAAGTAAGAATAACCCACTAAAGACGACCCTAGAAAACGAACAAAAATCGCTCCTTCGTGCATAGAATGAGTTAAAAATATATTTGCTACTGTAAGGGGCAAGAACAATAGCGCAGCCCCAATAAGTGCGGTGGCTATAGTTGTCATACGTAGGAATAATTTTACTGACATTATTTTGAGCTTACGTTAAGAAACTGATGGTGCAGGATAGTTGACGTATTTCAAACATCTGCAACAGCTGCTACAAATGATTATAAACTAAAACACTTGGCTGAGGTATTCAATTTGTCAGCTAGTTTCATAACAGAGTAGCTTATTTTTTAACTTGGCAAGGTCATAGCTTAACACTTTTGGATGTATGGAGTTTTGTATGTAGTCATGTTGTTTCTTCTTTTGGGGTATTATGAAAAGCCTTGTTAGTCAACGATAAGTAAACTGTTCCTAGGAAAACTGCAAGACCACTCAAAATCCACTCATGATACGATAGGTTGTCTAGAAACACATGCCCTAGAAATACATTCATCCAAGGCTGGTGTGGAGAACCTGCTTGGTAAAGATAGTCTGGTAGCATTGCGTATTGGTGCAAAGTAAATGCCCAGAAAATAAAGTTACGTGACGGCCGTTTTTGAAGACTCAGGGTTATAAAAATTAATAATGCAGCGTTTACTCCGGCCAAACTGTGCAAGAAAAAATGGATGACGGCATCATGAGCTTTGTACTGAGAGAACAAGAATAACTCCACAAAAGCAACTCCAATGATTAGGATGTGTTTTAGCTTAGTGTGACTTCTCA
Organism: Candidatus Saccharimonadota bacterium; assembly: GCA_013815775.1. Taxonomy (GTDB): domain Bacteria; phylum Patescibacteriota; class Saccharimonadia; order Saccharimonadales; family UBA10212; genus JACDFN01. The sequence goes on from JACDFN010000001.1 coordinate 273,501, forward strand.
TTTTCATAAGAGCCTTTATCTTTCCCCGAGTGTCCTTTCATCATCACAAACATCATGATGCCCATTGCTATAGGGCAGGCTAAAGCTAGTATTAGTAAAATCAGCGAACTTTTTTCCACGTCCCACCTCCATCGGTAGTTTTGTGTACCACTAAGCTACGGTTTATCAGATAGATAGTAGACGGATTTTGAGGGTCGTAGGCAACCTGCATAACCATACTGTCTTCGTAACTAAGTTTATTCCAAGTAATACTTCCATCCTTACTCACCACTAAGCCTTGCCCGTCGGTGTAAGCGATTATCTCTTTATCGCTTTTGGGATTCACAGCCAGTGCCATTACTGCGCCTTTCAGATTCAAGGCTGACCATGTACTGCCTTGATTACTGCTGACAAATAAACCATTAGTCGTTCCAGCGTACACAGTGTCCTGATTAGAAGGACTAGTGGCAAGTATAATCACATTACTTATCGTGTTGGGTAGCAGTTTCCAGTTTTTACCTTCATCATCACTTTTTTGTAGCTGTCCTCGGTATGAGCCATAAATAATGCTTGGATTAGCCTGACTTACTGTCATTGTATGAAAGTCCACTGGGCCATTGACGCCGTCTGATACTTTTTGCCAAGACTTTCCGCCGTCGGTAGATTTTTGAAAACCGATGTTACCGCCAGTACTAGGGTGTCCACTACTGTAGAAAGTATTAGGGTCACTAGTGTGAGCCGAAAAGCCCATGTAATCGTCTCTTGCCGTGCCGACATTTAGCAGTTCGCTGTCATTGCTCATAACCAATAAGCCCTTATGAGTGGCAATGTACACTTTTGTGGGATCTTTGCGGTCAACTGAAAGGCCGTGAGCGTCTTGAAGACTGCTAACCGTGCCGGACTCATTCATGCTACTTTCTTCTGATGTTTTAGAGAGTAGCAAGAATGCAGAAAGCAAGACGACTCCTATACCAAGCACTGTGACAAATCTCTTCATCTGTTGAAAATGTTAGAAGGCATACTGTTTGAAAAACGTTTGGGTTGAAATGGTGCGGGTGAGGGGACTCTAACCCCTGGCCTCTTCCTTGGCAAGGAAGCGCTCTAAACAACTGAGCTACACCCGCGCGGGTGATGAGACAAACCTACGGTTTTTCTCATCGCTCGTCGGCAAAGCCGAGCCTAAAGGCCAAGCTCGCTGCTCTTTTCCCTCAGCGATAGCCGACTGAACACCGTAAATTGTAGCAAATACCCCTGTTAAAAGCAAAGCGCGCGACGGTCGCGTCGCGCGCTTGTTGCTTGTTACAGCCTATACTTAGTTAGCAGGACTAAATGCTGCCGTGCAGAGTTCAGGAATATTAATTCCATCTTGCTGGAATTGTCCGACTGAACGACCCCTGGTGGGATTGTCTGGATCAGTAGGGTTATTGACGAATGGTCCAGGCGATTGAGTCGGTACCACATTTCCACCTTTAGTACCGGGCACCTGCTCAGCGGGGCCGCCGGGCGCTCCGTTAGCCATGTTAGGCTCATTGCCGTAGACGATATCGGATATACAATTGCCAACGGTTGGACCACTCTGCGCATTGCCCGAGGCTAGAACTGGCATTGCTACTCCTGCTAGAAGCACCACGCTGGCTAGACCGGTTGTGATAAATCGCTTAACTTTAGATTTTTCAAGTTCAATACCATTGTTTAGTTGATATTTCATAGACCCTCCTTTAGTTACAAAGCTTGAGTTTACATATCGTTAAGACGTATTCATGTAAAAATTCTTACTGCAGTATCGACATAGGCTTTTAAAGCAAAGTGGCGCAGGCTTTATGCCTACGCCTCTTCACTTTTTGTTTGCTTTTATTGTAACGTACTTTAACCGTTAGCTTTATTTTTAATGTTAATTACTTTGATGACCATGGTCGTGGCCAGGGTGGCCGTGCAATTGATGGTTGAAGTAGCTAACGCACTGACCTTGGTTTTTGAATGGATTACCCTCGTTGTCTGTTAGGTTCATCCACCCATGTTTTTTACAATCATCCTTAGATGAAGGTTCATTCGTCAGCTCAAAGTCGTATGTAGTTGCAACGTCGGCCGCATTTATGACTACATTATCAAAGTAGCCAGCTAAGCCCGTGTCGCTAGCGGAAGTATCTCCAACGTTTAGAGCGATAAAGTCTACAGTGCTGCCTGCAGGCATCCCGCTAAGTGTAGCTGGGCAAGAGAATGTATCTGGGCGGTCAGCAATCGCGCTCGGTGCATCGGTTGAATTAAATGTAGCTGTTGTGAAATTTGTTGCAGATCCTGTTGCTGGGACATAGTCGTATCTACAGTCATAGTAATTTGTTGAGCCTGCAAGTTTTGTGTAGACGTTTAAGTAAAATTGATCTGCGTCAGCAACAGTACCATTGCCCGCAATCAGGAAATCGTAAGCTACTGATTCAAACGTAGACACAGGTGTTCCGAGAGTTTTAGCGGCTATGAATTTGTGTGCCGCTGTTGATCCAATCGGCTGTACGTATAGGCTACCGTCTCCAATACTGTATTGATTTTCCGTAAAATTGTACGGCGTAGCATTTGTGGGATCAGGATTAAATACCCAGCCTTGTGTGTTTGCCGCAGTCACCACTTTAGTATTGGTAGTAGAAGCCGTGCCTGATGTAGTTGCCCATGTGCCGCCTCTACTGCCTATGCCATCAGGATAATTGTCAGTCCATGTGCCGCTCATGGTTCCACTAGGTGCTACATTTCCCGCCATATTCATATGAGTACTGTCTGCACCTAATGAATAGTTAACGCTCGTAGTGACCGCATTGCCGCTAACATTGCCCGTGCCGCTCCATTCAAAAGTATGAGAGCCGCCAGCCGGGTAGCCGCCGGCTATATTGAAGCTACCTGCGCTGTCTTGGCTGGAGATTGTAGCATCATGAGTATATGTACCGCTACAGCCGCTTGTACAGGTAAAAGCTATTTCATATGAGCCGTTTAAATTCCAGGGAGTTGCAGCTGACGCTCCACCCGCAGTAACAAACATGACTGCCGGTAATGCGAGAGCTACCAGCGCCATTAAAGTTTTTGATAAGTCTAGTTTTGATCTAATTTTCCTCACACCCTTATAAATTTCATATTGCACAAGCACCTCCTTATTTAACTTAAACAGTATAGTATCATAAATTTGACAATAAAAACAGCAATGGCTTGCTGTGGATAACTCGGTACTTAATATTAAATTCGTTACAACACTGAAGTGGCCTAAAAACCAAAGTCATAATAAGGAAGATGGCCCAAGAACGCTGGTGCGTTCTTGGGCCGAAGCCCGGGCAAGGCTGTTGGGCTCCTTGTTTAGCGCATACAAAACCTTGCCCGGACTATCAGCCATCGTTCGGTGCTACGCGAGGACCAGCTCGCGCTGCTTGGTGGTCCCGAACTGGACCGGCTGGAGATTCTCGCCGAAGACCTCCTTCAGCGACGGCAGCACGATGTCCTCCTCGACCGTCGTCCAGTCGGCAGTCGGGGCCTTGTAGACCTTGACCGACTCGGGCCGGAAAGTGATCCGCGAGATCGACTTCTCGAAGCCCTTACCCATGATCCGGTCGGCGATCTGCTTGCCGATTGGGCTGAGGCCCTCGAACTGAGCCCCCGAGTCGTACATGGGATGCCAGAACGGCTGGTACGGCTGTCCCGATGCGGTGAGCTTGATCCCATCACCTTCGAGGTGGTACTCCCGAGCGCTCTCGGTGGACGTCGGGCGAACGATGACCTGCTTGGCTTGCGGGTTCATGCTTCTCCTTTTAAGTCTTTGAATGAACGATGACTTGCGTGTAGTAGCAGCAACTTTAAGCTGCTTAGCTCTTAAACCTCCTTTTTGGTAGGGAACTAGCTACTACAACCCCCACCCTTAGTGAGAGTCATTCTTCATTTTGGATATGTTTAATAAAATTTGCAGTAAAAATTCACTCTGGAAGTATATTGATTGTGTGTTCGGGTAAGTCTTGTTTCTACAAAAACACCCTAAGTTTTAGCATACTGTGAGAATTGTTGCTAAGTAACACCTTATATAATAAAATTATCATGCTAAGCTTGGCTCTTTAGCTCAGTTGGTAGAGCAGAGGCTTGAAGAGCCTTGTGTCCCCAGTTCGAGTCTGGGAGGAGCCACCAGTTTAAGTCGTGACTTCGGCTTTCGTACTTTACTATAAAGTAAAGTAGTTTCAGCCTTCGCACGCCTTTACGCTTAACAATTTTACAAAAACCTGCACTGCGTGATTTTGCAAAATTGAAAAAGATTAAGTATCAGCATAAAATCGGGTGAGTGGTGAAATTGGTATACACGCAGCCTTGAGGTGGCTGTGCCGCAAGGCGTGGAGGTTCAAGTCCTCTCTCACCCACCAGGAAAGGGCGCTTAGCTCAGTTGGCTAGAGCATCTCGTTTACACCGAGAGGGTCGGGGGTTCGAGTCCCTCAGCGCCCACCACATATCGACAAACTAAAGAGTCCTGGCGAGAATATAACTAGCCAGGGCTTTTTTATTTCGCAACGAATTAACCTTAACTAGTTACTCGAGTTTTTCTGGGCGTTTCTTCGACGTTCTGCGTATGAGCTTAGCCCTCTTAGGGCTACAACCGCCCAGATGATGTTGACCACCATGGTTACGTAAGCCTTGTAGTGAAACTGATAAACCATGACAAGCAGTGCCCCAACAAAATTATCCAGCTCGTACCAAAAAGACTTTCCGGTCCACTTGCCAACGCTGGTTCTATAAAAACCAAGCAGTATTAGTAATGAGCCGGCTATTCCTATTGCTGTATACATAATTAACTTCGGGGGAGATGCTCGTGGCGGTGCGCCAGATTATACTCACCGCGCATTAGTCCCTTTACTTCTTCTCTGGTGGCCGATTTTACACCGGGGTTTAAGATGCCATAGGGGTCGAAGATCTTTTTTACTTGCTCCATAACATGGTACAGGTCCCGGCCGTACATTCGCTCTACGTACGGTGCCCGAACCCGGCCATCTCCGGCCGACGCCGTAATGCTGCCGCCCATTTCTATAACGGTAGAATAAATACTCTCGGCAACCCTAAACAGCTTTTGACGGTCGCCCGTTTGGCCTAAATCTAGCATTGGCTGCATGCGAACTATACCGTCCCCGGCATGCCCCCATGCGGCGGCAACTAGACCGGCATTGCCGTATATTTCTGCTGCCTTTTGAAGAAACTCTGCCAGATGAGTTAGCGGCACAGACACATCCTCTGCAACCGGAACTGCTTTGCTTTGGCCCTGGCTGTGCATGAGTATGGTGGAAACGCTTTCCCGAATTTTCCAGATTTTTTCTTGCTCGCTTACCCGAGAGTCATGCGTAATATAGCCGTCAACTTTTTCGACAATTTTTTGAAGTTTTTTAATGGCCCTCTTTTGGCTGAGGTCTTTTTGAAAGTCAAACTCTACAAATAAATGTATAGCCGAAGCCGGGTGGTCTACCAGGCCAGCCAAAAGGTGAGGGTTAAGGCGTGAAACTTGCTGAATGGCAGACTTGCTAACCATATCAAAAATACTGGGCTCTAGCTCTAAGATTTTAGGAAGTACATCATGAAAATCCTTTAAGTCCTGCAAGCTTACCATGGCTAAGTGAGTTGAGGGGTTGTGTGGAATAACATCAAGCGTGGCTTCGGTGATAATACCCAAAGTGCCCTGGGAGCCAATGAAAAGAGGAGCCAGATCTATCCCGTCTTTGTTTTTTACATCAAAGACATTGTAGCCAGCCGCATTGTGGATTGCTTTTAGCCTATTTCTGCCCTCGCCTATAATTTGCTCGTTATCTTCCAGTAGCCCGTCAATGGCCCGATATATTTCGCCCTCAAAAGAAGACATGCCAAGTTTTTTATTAAGTTCTTTCTTACCAATGCGACCGGTTTCTATTACCTCTCCGTTAGCCAAAACTACCCTAAGTTGCCGCACGTGTCTGCCAAGGGGACCGTATTTTACCGATTTTTCACCAACGGCGTTGTTGGCTATAGAGCCTCCAAGGGTAGCGTAGTGGCTGGAGGTGGGATAGGAAGGTAAGAATAAACCGTGGGTGTAGAGCACTTGCTCTAGCTTGTCGAAATTGACTCCGGGCTCTACCGTAATCATCTCTTTTTTAGTGTCAAAACTTAAAATTCGGTTGGTATGGGCAGTAAAAACTAGCATTATTCCGCTGCCAAGAGCGGCGCCTGAAGTATCGCTACCGCCGCCTCGGGCAGTAATGGGCAATACCCGCCCCCGTTCGGCTAACTGCCAGCAAAAGCGGGCTGTCTTTCTGACGTCGTTTTCGTTTCTGGGGTAGGCGACTATGGCCGGAGCCAGCCGTAAAATACTGGCATCGTGGGCAAAATGTCTTCTTACCTCTGGGCTGGCGGTAACTTCACCTAAAAGATGTTCTTGTAAATAGTGGGCGACCTTACTCATTTAGAAACAGGACCTCTTTGATGTATCAGCTTATGCTTGTTATATATGCCTTAATATACCACGTTCACCTTGTCATGGTCAGGGAGCTGGAGTACAATTACTGCGCAATTTAAGCTGTTCATGCGAGGGCGAATGGCGGAATTGGTAGACGCGCTACGTTCAGGACGTAGTGAGTGCAAACTCGTGGAGGTTCAAGTCCTCTTTCGCCCACCATCAAATTAAAGCTTCTCCCGCTTGGAGATTTTGTATATAGAAATTTAGCGGAAAATGCGCCAACGTAGGGCTGGAGCATTAATATCTTGGGCAAGCACTGCTGCAACTTGTTGCTTTTGATTACCGGAGCTTACTTCTACAGTCCCTACCTGGCTGCCTTTTTTAATGGGAGTTTCTTGTGGATTAAGACTTGTGGTGAACTTAGTTTTAGATCCTTTCCACCTAAACACCGAGATATTTTCCTTGGCGTGGGCTGTAACCTTTCCGCCCCAAGCAACTGTGTACTCTCCTAGGCTTTGTCCTTTTTGGACCACAACGACTTCTTCGAACCCAGTGTCGCTGGCCCTGAGTAATGCTCGGGAGTCTACCATAGCGGTAGTTAGATTTGGCGCCCCCATAACTGCGCCAATGGTAGTTATTTGGTGTCCGGACACCACTCTTTTAGAAGCTACTAGATAGCAACCTCCGGCACCCTCGGTGTTACCTGTCTTTATTCCGACTATGCCGTCTTGGTTAAGCTGTCTATTTACGTTTCTAATTAACCCGGCTACCGGGATTGTTGCTTCCGGCTGGTTCACTATATCCGCAATTACGGGATTATTTAGAGCTAGTTCGCCTACTTTAACCAGATTATTGGCTGTGCTGATGGTTTGGTCAGAAAAGCCTGTGGCGTCGGCTATTTTAGTATCAGTAAGTCCCTGGGCCTGAACGTATTGATTAGAACTCTTTAAATAATTATCAACCGACCCAAAGGCCCAAACGGCGAGCGTATCGGCTATATTGTTGGCCGAAGGTAAAAGCAAGGCCTGGAGCGCCTGGTACTGGCTAATTTGGGACCCCACCGCTACCTGGGTAACCGAGCCACCCAAGGCGTAATATTTTTCATACAAGGCCGCATCGGCATCAGTTAAAGAAATTGCTGGTCCTTGGCTTCCTGGCTGCAGGGGTTTTTGTTTCAAGACTACAAGCGCTGTTATTACCTTAGCGGTGCTTGCCATGGGAGCGGACTTCTGAGAACCGCTACTGGCTAGGACTCCGTGGCCTACTGCCCCAATAGCCGACTGCCCATAAGCGGGCCAGGGCAGACTAACGGCTGCTGCGGCGGGTAAAGTTGGCACCAAGCCTGTAGCCGCTGCCTGCGGAATGGGACGTGCGTAAGCAAATACCAGCAAAGCTATCAGCAACGACAAAATACCGACTTCAAGCTTCTTTATTTTTAGAATTCCTTTCGTGCTTATATCCTAGTCTCATAATACAACCTTACACCTATTTACCCCTTATATTTTCGGTAGATTTACTGTATAATTAAGATTAAATAAGGAGTTTGCAAAGGATACCATGACACCAATTATTACAATAGCCATCATTCTAGTTTTGCTTGCGGCTGTAGTCTTCATTTATAACAGTCTAGTGCGGGTTAAAATCCGGGTTGACGAAGCCTGGAGCGACATAACTGTTCAAATGAAGCGCCGCTATGATTTAATACCCAACCTAATTAACACTGTAAAGGGTTATGCTAAGCACGAAAGGGAAGTTTTTGAGAAAGTAACCGAAACAAGGGCCCAAGCAATGAGCGCCCAATCAGTTGGCGAAGTTGCCGAAACGGACAATCAGTTTCAGGCAGCCCTAAAGAGCCTGTTTGCGGTGGCTGAAGCTTATCCTGACTTGAAAGCTAATGAGAACTTTCAGCACCTGCAGGCAGAGCTTGTGGATACTGAAGATAAAATTCAAGCGGCTCGACGTTTTTATAACGGCGCCGTCCGCGACCTGAACATTAAAATCCAAAGCTTGCCCACAAATTTCTTTGCCAACATATTAGGCTTTAAAGAGCGGGAATTTTTTGAAGTTGATGCTGGTGAGAGCGCTTCTGTGGAGCAACCCGTTAAAGTAGACTTTTCGGCTGATGCCGCACCTAAGAAATAATTAGCAGACTTTAAAGAAACAATGTACAACCAAATTTCTAGCAATAAACGACGCACTGTTTTCCTTCTTTTAGGGTTTGTGATTATTTTATGGGGGCTTGCATACGTAATAAGCAAAGCCACCGGAGAGCCTGGTCTACTCTTTATAATTGGCCTTTTTTCTTTAAGCTATGCGCTTTTTAGTTATTTCGTAGGGAGTCGTATGGCCCTGGCTATTAACGGGGCCAAGGAAATATCTAAAAAAGACAACCCCCGCTTATGGCGGATAGTTGAAAACCTGGCTATTACCGAAGGTATGCCCATGCCCAAGGTTTATGTAATGGATGATCCGGCGCCAAACGCTTTTGCCACTGGCCGTAAACCGGACAAATCAGTTGTAGCCGCTACCACCGGACTGTTAAAAATAATGAATGATTCTGAGCTTGAGGGTGTTATGGCCCACGAGCTAGGCCACATTAAAAATTACGATATGAGAGTTAATACAATTGCATTCGCCCTGGTTGGAATAATTGCTATGATAGGTGACTTTTTCCTGCGGATATCTTTATTTGGACGGGACCGCAACAGTAATGGGAACCAACTTTTTATGGTAATTGCAATTGTGGCGGTTATAGTTGCACCAATTGCGGCTACGCTCATTCAGCTGGCAATTAGCCGCCGCCGTGAATTCTTAGCCGACGCAACGGGAGCCCTTACCACTAGATATCCCGAAGGTTTAGCCAATGCACTGCGAAAAATTGGAAAATATGGAAGCGCTACAAAAAAACAAAACACTGCAACGGCTCACATGTTTTTCGCCAACCCATTGTCCGGAAAAGTCATAGCCGGGCTGTTTAGCACTCATCCACCGGTTGAGCAACGGGTCAAAATTTTGCTTGAGATGAAGCTTTAAGGCACATCTCAGATATAATAATCTTTATGGTGAAGGCTGGAAAAAACAAGCGGCCTGGGAGTAAGATTTCCAAGACATCCCAGAAAAAAAAGGCTACTCAAAAAGCCGCTAGTAAACCGGTTAAGAGAGTAGTCCATGAGGTTACAAAGATTCCCGGCAGTTTTTATTTAACGAAGTATGTGCTGGGAATATTCAAGCAGAACTGGAGAGTCCTTGGCGGTATTACGCTTATTTACGTATTAGTTAATTCCCTTTTCGCCAACGGTATTTCTAACTTTACGTCAGCGCTAACTAGCATTGATGACAATACTGGGGCGGGCAGCGGCACAGTCTTTGGGGCGTTAAATGGGTTTGCCGGTCTGCTGGGGGGTAATGGTTCGCCAACCGGTTCGGCACTGCAGACGGTGCTTGTGATTATTGAGAGCTTGGTAATTATTTGGGCGCTGAGGCACCTGGTTGCAGGAAAGCCTATCAGCATAAAGCAGGCTTATTACCACTCTATGGGCCCGCTAGTACCATTCGTAATTGTTTTATCGGTTATTGTCATTCAGTTAATACCCCTGACGTTAGGCACCGCGGCCCTCGGGGTCGTCTTATCTAGTGTTTTTACCAGCGAGTCTTTAGTAATAATTCTTTTCAGCATTTTGTTTACTATTTTGGCCGCTTGGTCGCTTTATATGTTAACCAGCTCTGTACTGGCTCTTTATATTGTTACACTGCCAGACATGCACCCCAGGCAGGCTCTGCGCGCCGCCAAAAGTCTGGTTAAATCACGCCGCTGGCAACTGATGCGCAGGTTGGTTTACGTACCTCTCTTTATTCTCGTGGTCATGGCGGCGGTTGTTTTGCCTCTGGCCATCTTGCTGCCCTGGGCTGCGGTAATTGCTTATTATCTAATTGGGGCGCTGTCTATTTTGTTTGTACATACCTTTTTGTACAGCCTTTACCGGAGCTTAATATGACGAATCCTAAAGATAGAGCCGCCAAGCTAAGAGATTTGATTAACAACTACCGTTATAACTATCACGTGCTCAACAAGTCCATTATGAGTGAAGCGGCAGCCGACAGCCTAAAGCATGAGCTGACTCAAATAGAAACTGAAAATCCAGAACTTATAACTCCAGACTCGCCGACGCAGCGCGTAGCCGGCAGGCCCCTGCCAGGATTTTCTCAGATTAAACATTCAAGCCGGATGCTCAGTCTAAACGATGTGTTTGATGAAGCAGAACTTGGAGCATGGGTTAAACGGATAACCAAACTTTTACCTTCCGATACCAAGCTTGAATATTTCATGGACCTAAAAATGGACGGCTTGGCAGCGGCTCTTATTTACGAAGATGGAATCTTAAAACAGGCCGTTACCCGTGGGGACGGTTTTGTAGGCGAGGATGTTACGGCTAACGTGCGAACGATAGAGTCTGTTCCGCTTCGGTTGCGAGAATCTAGCCACCATGCAGACTTTCTGGAAGGCCGAACCGAAGTACGCGGTGAAATTGTAATGTATAAAAAAGACTTCCAAGCTTTGAACAAACAACGACAAGTCGTGAGCTTACCAACTTTTGCAAACCCCCGAAACCTTGCCGCCGGAACTATTCGACAGCTTGATCCGCAGCTGGTAGCTGCCCGACCGCTTCAATTCCATGCCTATGACGTTATGCGCGAGCACCCCGAAGAAGTACCCACCAACAAGTTTGCCTACGAAGCCCTTAGAAGTCTTGGTTTGGTGGCTAATTCGGTGGCTACTTCTGCACATTCTGTAAAGGAAATTTTAAATTTTGCCAGAACCTGGGAGAAAAAGCGTCAAAAACTGCCTTTTAACACAGACGGCCTTGTAGTGAAAATCAATGACAGGGTTATTTATGATCAACTAGGTGTGGTTGGTAAGGCGCCACGTGGTGCTGTGGCCTTTAAATATCCCGCAGAGCAGGCGACAACCAAAGTAAAAGATATATTTGTAAGCATTGGCCGCACCGGAGCTGCTACGCCGGTTGCCATGCTGGAACCTGTAGTTGTTGCTGGCAGTACGGTGCAAATGGCTACACTGCACAACGAGGGAGAAATAAGCCGTAAAGACATTAGGGTGGGTGACAGCGTTATAGTTCAAAAAGCCGGCGATGTAATACCTGAGGTGGTACGCCCTTTAAAGGAGCTTAGAGACGGCACAGAAAAGACTTTTGAAATGCCTAAAAATTGCCCAGAATGCGCCACGAAACTTATAAAAGCAAAAGAAACTGAGGCTATATGGCGTTGTCCAAATAATTCTTGTCCATCCAGGGCCTGGAAGACTATTCAACATTTTGCTTCTAAAGCAGCATTAGACATAGAAGGACTTGGCGAGAAGAACGTAATTGCTTTGATTAAAGCTAACCTTGTTAAGGACCCAGCCGAACTCTATAACCTTAACAAGGATGATGTCCTTAAGCTTGAACGATTCGCCGAAATCTCTGCAGGAAAGCTAGTCAATGCAATCAAGGCCAAAAAACAACCCGACTTGGCAAGATTTATATACGGACTGGGTATCCGCCACGTAGGTGTCCAAACCGCAATTGATTTAGCCGCTACCTTTAAATCGCTTAACAAGTTAAGTAATTCTACAATTGACGAGCTTAGCAGAGTGGAAGGAATAGGCGAGGTGGTTGCCGAGTCTGTGGTGGAATGGTTTTCGCGTCCTTCCAATCAAAAACTTCTAGCCAAATTTGAAAAAAATGGAGTAAAGCCGCAGAAATCCCACGAAGTGTCGGGTCCTCTGCTGGGCCTAAGTTTTGTGATAACAGGCAATATTGATTCCATGAGCCGTGAACAGGCTGCCGATAAAATACGTGAGCTGGGCGGGACTTTTCAAAGCTCGGTAGGAAAGGGCACTAGCTACTTGGTAGTGGGTGAAAACGTTGGAAGCAACAAATTGGATAAAGCCCGTAAACTGGGCACGAAACTAATAGACGAAAAAGAACTCATGCGGATGCTTGACAAAGCATAAGCGGGTAACGTGTAATAGTGTTAGCTTCGCGCACCGGGCCCGCGCCTTCGGCGTGCGAATAATAAACAGATCTAAAACCAAAGATCAAAACAAACAGCCTAACCCGGGCCCCTCGGGTGGGCTGCGCGAAGTAAAGCAAAACCATCCGCTCTTTTTCGCAAGGAGCGGATTTTTGCACTAATTTGACAATTTTGTAAGCCAAGTAGACACTTGCTTGCAAAATTGAGAGGAAGGTCCGACTATAAAGTGAGCTAAGATTTTAGAATCACCAGTGATGTAAGAGCTTAGGGAACAAAAAAAGTCGAGACCTGACGAAGGGGCATTAGCTCAGATGGCTAGAGCGCTACATTCGCATTGTAGAGGTCGGCGGTTCGACTCCGCCATGCTCCACCAAGCAGCGATAATTCGCTATGCAGCTCCTGGTTCAGGGCTTTTGTTAACATTCTTGAGGTAGTAATCAGTCAAGGTCTTCTCGTTGTACGAGTCAAGCTTTAATATTCTATTCCAAGACCTTATAATAATTAATCTATCGTTTTTACTTCCCGGCATTACAATTGCCTTACTGGGAGTAAATTTTGGGTTTGAATATGGCTTGCTAAATATCTTTTCCAGCTTTTCAATCGTAGCTTTGGGCATGTCCGGTCTATAGGAAATAACCAGTCCGCCATGCTCCATGTTGTGAACTACTATTTCGTTGGGTATTTCTTGTTTGTAGGCTGCCCAGGGAGCGGGTTGTTCGGCGTGGGTACCTGAAGTCGGGAACACTGTGCTGTAATTGAAAGTTTGACCTTGTGCAAGGTGCTGGCGACCTTTATCTGGTTGCTTTTGGCCTTCCGGCACTTTAGAGCTGGAGCTGTCTTTATTAAGCACGGCAAAGCCAGTGAAGCTCAGTATCAAAACGAACATAATGGCGTAAAAAATTTTATTACTCATTCTTAATCTCCCTCTACTGCATTATATGCACATCGTGAGATTTAGGCACATCTTTATATCCAAAGTCGCCTTGCCAAGTTTGCATCATATCTATTTCCATTGACTGGGCAGACATAATTTCCTGACCGAGCTTTTTTAATTCATCGTGCTTAGCATTGGTTTGAGTTAATTTAGCCATTTCAATTGCGCCTTCGTGGTGAGCAATCATTTCTTTCAAAAATGCCTTATCAAAGTTATCTCCTTTTAGAGCCTTCAATTCGTTTAAAACTTCTTCATTGTGCTGAGAAGTCGAAGGACTTTTCGAGTTTCTCTCAGACTGGTCATCGCCTAGGTAATAAGCTGATGAAACAACCAGACCTCCTAAGATAAACCCGATAACTCCACCTAGTAATGCTTTTGGTACCATAAAAATATTCTCCTTTAACTTTTATAACATTCTACTAATTGCCCCAACCAATTCATCAGCCTTGTCTATTCCATCTTTCGACTGGTTTTGATTACTAGTGAGACAGTGCCGGGCATGGCCGCGCAGAAGCTCTAAGGCAACCTTATCTAAAGCGGCCTGAGCGGCGCTAATTTGGGTAAGAACGTCAATACAATATTTATCGTCTTGAACCATTTTAGAGATGCCTCGTACCTGGCCTTCAACTCTGTTTAGCCGCTTTTGCAGAGGGTCTTTTGTATCATAGTATCCGTACTTCATAGTTTCTCCATTAATGATTATGATGGTGTTGGTGCGCTAGGGCGTGGCCCTTGCCTCGCTTAATAAGGTAGTTATTAACCGGTAGTGCAGCAAAGAAGGCAGCAGTCAACGCTAAAGCCAGCGCCAACCAGAACACAGGGTTAACCAACCCGGCATTCATAGCCCCGGGGACGGCTAGCATCACCGAATTGTCTACGATTTCCATGGTCGCAATGGAGAGAGTGTCAGCTGCAAAGGCAATCGACAAGGCCGCACCCAAGGTCAGACCCCCTTTGAGCAGAGGCAGTAAAGATAGAGTGTAACCAAACAAGAAAGCTAGAGTAACCGCTAAGACAATGGTAACGATATTACTTAGACCGAGCGCAGTTCCGATTAAAAGCCCGAGTACCTCTCCAATCGCACAGCCTGTCAAGCAGTGAAGGGTGGCGCTAACGGCAATACTGTTTTTAAGCATCTTCATATACCCCCCTAGGGTATTATGGTCAACAGTGGTTGTCAAGTAAAGCTAGATTTCTAAGGTGTTACTTAGTATAATTATTTTGTTTTAAGGCATTGGCGCTGCTGGCTAGCGCTTCTTTTAATAATCTAGTTCACGATACGGGGATATAGCTCAGTTGGCTAGAGCGCTTGCATGGCATGCAAGAGGTCCGGGGTTCGAGTCCCCGTATCTCCACCATAAACGGCCAAATAAACGGTTGTTTAAAATTTTATAAGGAGCTACATGAGACTAAATGCATTTTTGGCTAGGGCAGGCATTACTTCACGCAGAAAAGCAGATGAACTCATTAAAGCTGGCAGAGTAACTGTGAACGGAAAGAACGGGCAACTTAATTCTAATGTTGACCAAAACGACCAAGTAGCCCTTGATGGCAAGGCGGTTGGGGCTCAAAAACTGCGATACATTTTGATAAACAAGCCGACAGGTACTGTCACGACCCTAAAAGACCCGCACGGCCGTAAAAAAATAATTGATCTTGTTAATATTTCTGAACGGGTAGTTCCAGTAGGCAGGCTGGACTGGGATACTACAGGTGCATTGCTGCTGACTAATGACGGGGAGCTAGCAAATCAACTTATGCATCCCTCTTTTAAAGTAAATAAAACTTACACGGCTACCGTTCAAGGAGAACTTACCGAAGATAAGTTGAACAAATTGCGCCGCGGGGTAATGTTGGATGATGGCCCCAGTGCACCAGCCCAAGTCCGTGCGCTTACCAGCAGCAAAATCGAGATAATAATTCACGAGGGTCGCAACCATTTGGTTAAACGGATGCTAGGGACGGTCGATTTAAAAGTAACCGCACTGCATAGGAGCATTTACGAAGAATTAGATTTAACTGAACTTAGACCTGGGCAATGGCGGGATTTGACAAAAAAAGAGATTTTGCAGCTTAGGATGGTAAAATAGCCGATATGGCAGCGCCGAAGAAGAACCCGAAACGTACAGCTAGTAAAAAAACAAGAAGACCAGTTCGACCCGGTACTAAAGCACCGAGATCCGAGAAGGTTCAGGCCGCGTTTGTTAAAACCGCGCTCAACCGTACCGTGCTGGTAGTCCTTGCTGCAATAGTTACGGGATTATTGATTGTCGGCGGAATATTTTTATGGTTTACGAGGGTGTATGCAGATCCGGAAAATGTATTCTGGGGAATGATCGACAATAACTTGGCCAGTATGAGCGTAACTAAAGAAGCCAGCCAAAAAGACCAAGGTGGAAGCAGCGTGGAGTATACGCAGCTCAGCTGGAATCCAGAACCAAAAGTCCGCACTGTCCGACAGCTCTCATATGCTGAGGCTAACGGACCAGTCAAGCTGGTTCTGGAGGGCATTTTGACCCCCACTGACGAATATCAGCATTATGCCCGGATTGAACGTCCTGGTGACGGCGGTAAGGACTATAGCAAAATTTATAGTCTCTGGCTGAAGAATGGGGGAACCGGAGCAAAAGGCGGAGCAGCCGGCTTCAATAACAACGTATATAGCGCAGTTTTATTTGGTAATTTTGAACGTCCGGATAGGACCAAAATAACGGCTGAGCTAAGGAAAGCATATAAAGTCGATATGACCAGGGTTGACAAGAAAGTTGATAATGGCCGCAGAGTCTATATTTACCAGGCCTCCCTGAATCTCCAAAAGTATGCCAGTGCTGCTCGTTTATACGCTCAAAAAATGGGTCTACCTAATGCTGCTTTCATTAACCCAAACAATTATAAATCCACAGATTTAGTTCCTCTCAAGCTGACTGTCGATGTATTATCCCGACAAATAAGAACCATAGAGTATCAAGACTCCCGCACCGAAACGTATACGGGCTATGGAATACCGGCACAGATAAGTCTACCTCAAAAGACAGCTACCTCAGCCGAACTACAAAAAGCAATTGAAGCTGCTACTAAGTAGCTTTTAAAGAGCAGCGTCTTGCTATACTAAGGGGTATATGAAAAAGGCCCTTCAGCGGCTATGCAAAAATTAGCTAAAGGTATAATAGCCAGTGTCTTGGGGTGGCAGGTTAAACGCCTGTGCCAAAAAAATAAACTAAAAATTGTTGTCGTAGCTGGAAGCATAGGAAAAACAAGCACTAAACTCGCCATAGCTCAGGTACTGGGCCAAAAGCATAAAGTTCAATTTCAATCAGGCAACTATAACGACCCGGTGAGTGTGCCGCTAGTTTTTTTTAATCGTAGCTTGCCCAATATTTATAACCCGCTAGCCTGGCTCTTGATTATCTGGAAGAACGAACAAACAATTTATCAGCAATATCCATATGAGATTGTTGTTTTAGAACTTGGCACGGACGGCCCAGGCCAAATCGAAAAGTTTAGGCGCTATATTCAAGCGGATATTGCCGTTATTACGGCAATATCCGCTGAGCATATGGAATTTTTTGACGATATTGACGCAGTAGCAAAAGAGGAATTAGCAGTTCTACCCTTTAGCGATAAAGTATTTGTCAATAAAGACTTAATTCCGCAGGACTACCTGGGTGATTTACCGGTTGAAGCTATAACATACGGGGTTAAGTCTCAAGCAGAAGTTCGTATGGTAAATGTTAAATTTGACGACCAGAGCGCTAGCTTTGACATCATCCACGGTTCGGAAACAATTGCCAAAGCTAAACATGAACAAATTACAGAGCCCCAACTTTATTCCATCTGTGCAGCTGCTGCGGTAGGTGAAAATCTGGGCTTAAGTTCAGAATTAATCGAGAGAGGTATTACAACTATAAAGCCTGTTGCTGGACGAATGCAGCACTTTCAAGGTGTAAACGGAACCTTAATAATAGACGATACCTACAATGCTAGCCCAGAAGCTATGCGCGGCGCCTTAGATACGCTTTACCGCCTGAAAGCTAGCCGAAAGATTGCCATTTTAGGCAATATGAACGAACTGGGAGGTTACTCACAATCTGAACATCGAAAAATTGGAGAATACTGCGACCCCAGGGAACTATCATTAGTTGCCACTCTAGGACCCGACGCTAACAAATACTTAGCTCCCGCTGCCGAATTAAAGGGGTGCAGTGTAAAGCAGTTTAATACGCCTTACGAGCTGGGAAGTTATATCAAGTCTATAGTTTCTCCCGGAACGGTCATACTTGCAAAGGGTTCTCAAAATAAAGTGTTTGCAGAAGAAGCCGTAAAAATACTACTAAGTAACCCTGGCGACGTGTCTCAATTGGTTAGACAGAGCAAAGATTGGCTAAAAATAAAACAAAAAAACTTTAAAGGGACCACTTGATGAAGGTAATTATACTGGGCGGAGGCAACTCTCCGGAGAGGGAGGTTTCTCTGCGATCAGCTAGCGCCGTTGCTGATGCTGCACGGAAAGCGGGTTTCGATGTACAGGAGGAAGACCCAGCTGACGGGCTAGGTTTTTTGGACGATCTGGGTAAATCTGACGTCGTATTACCAATCCTACACGGCAAAGGTGGCGAAGATGGTTTAATCCAAAAAGAATTTGAAGATAGGAATTTGATTTTCTTGGGTTCAGGCAGTAGCTCATCGGCTCGTTGTTTCGATAAATGGCTAACCAGGCAGGACTTATTAAAATCCGAGCTTCCCATACCAGAGGGCGCCTTAGTTACTCATGAAACTTACCGTCAGCATGAGTTTTCTCAAAAACCGCATGTTTTGAAAGTTGCCAGAGGGGGGTCAAGCATAGGAACTTTGATAGTGAGGGACAGTAGAAGGGTCACTGAGCTGGAAGTAGTCGAGATTTTTAAACTAGATAGACAGGCTGTTCTTGAGGAGTTAATTGTTGGCACCGAACTAACAGTACCGATATTAGATCAAAAGGCGCTGACCCCCATAGAGATTAAGCCTCCAGATGGACTGGAATTCAATTATGAAAACAAATATAACGGTGCTACAGCTGAACTTTGTCCACCAGCGTCTGTGTCCCAAGAAGTTCAGGACCGCGCTAAGCTCTTAGCAGAGCAAGTTCATCAGGTAATGAAATGTCGACACTTGTCTCGGATCGACATGATAGTAGATAAAGCGGGAGATATTAAGATCTTAGAAATCAATACAATGCCAGGACTAACCGGCCAAAGCTTGTACCCCAAATCAGCAGCCGTCGCCGGACTAGATATGAGCCAATTAGTTACAAGATTTGTTGAGCTTGCCACCCGCGACGGCTCCGCCTAGACTACCTTTCATCTTTTAATGGGAGTAAGTTAAACTAAAAACAGTATGAGGCGTTACAACCCCAAAGAAATTGAACCCAAATGGCAAAAAACATGGCAAGAAAACCAGATTTACCAGGCCACCGAGAGTGATGGTAAGCCGAAGCATTATGTCTTGGAATATTTTCCTTATCCTAGTGGATCGGCAATGCATGTTGGGCATGTCCGTAACTATACTATCGGAGATGTAGTTTCCCGAACCAAGCGCATGCAAGGCTTTAGTGTGCTGCACCCAATGGGCTGGGATGCTTTCGGTCTGCCGGCTGAAAACTACGCAATTAAAACCAATATCAGTCCCCAAGAAGCAGTGGCTAAAAACGTTGCTAATTTTAAAAAACAGCTAATCCAAATGGGCTTTAGCTATGACTGGAGCCGCGAACTTAATAGCACGGACCCAGAGTATTACAAATGGACCCAATGGTTCTTCTTACTCTTGTTTAAGAAAGGCTTGGCTTATCAAAAAGAGAGTCTGCAATGGTGGTGCCCGCACGACAAAACCGTACTGGCCAATGAGCAAGTTGAGAATGGGCGCTGCTGGCGCTGTGGTCATTTGGTAGAAAAAAAAGCTTTGAAGCAATGGTTTTTTAGAATAACTGACTACGCCGATCGACTAGCTAAAGACTTGGATAAAGTTGATTGGTCAGAGGGTATAAAAGCCATGCAACGCAACTGGATAGGTAGGAGCGAAGGAGCACAAATAAGCTTTCAAGTTGAAAACAGCAGCGAGCAGTTAAAAGTTTTTACTACTCGTCCCGACACCATATACGGAGCAACATTTTTAGTTCTGGCACCCGAGCATAAATTAGTTAACAAGTTAAGTAATTCTGGCAGACGCTCCGAAATAGAAAAATACACAGCCGAGGCGGAGCGTAAAAACGATATAGACCGCATGGAAACAGAACGCGAAAAAACTGGTGTCTTTACCGGCTCGTACGGCGTCAACCCGGCAAATGGTCAGAAAATTCCAATCTGGGTAGCCGACTATGTGCTGCCAGGGTATGGAACTGGCGCAATTATGGCTGTTCCCGCTCACGATGAGCGGGACTGGCAGTTTGCTAAGAAATTTGACTTACCAATTATTCACGCTTACAGCCAGGAGGGTAAGAAAGAAGACCAATCCTACTGGGGTGAAGGGGTTATCAAGAATTCCGATAAATACGACGGAATTACTACCCAGGAAGCTAGAAAACAAATTACCTTAGACCTGACGAGTAAAAAAATGGCTGAAAACGTAACGAATTATAAAATTAGGGACTGGTTGATTAGCCGACAGCGTTATTGGGGTGCGCCGATTCCGATTATCCATTGTCCTAAGCACGGCGCTGTACCGGTTCCAGAAGATCAACTACCGGTGATATTACCCGAAATGGACAGCTACGAACCAAGTGGCGATGGCCGCAGCCCTTTGGCACGCGTGCCGGAATTCGTTAATACTAAATGTCCTGTTTGCGGCGAACCGGCGCAGCGCGAAACTGACACCATGGACGGCTTTGCGTGCTCAAGCTGGTACTTTCTACGTTTTGCTGATCCCCATAATAGCGTTGAACCCTTTTCTAAAGAGAAGGCTAAGTTTTGGCTACCAGTGGATGATTACATAGGCGGCGCCGAGCATGCCGTAATGCATCTACTATACGCGCGCTTCTGGACCAAGGTTATGTATGACGAAGGTCTAATAAGTTTTGATGAACCGTTTTCTACACTTCGAAACCACGGTATGATTTTAGCCCCTGACGGCAATAAGATGAGTAAAAGCAAGAACAATACAATAGAGCCAGACGAAATCATTAATCAGGGTTACGGTGCGGATTCTATAAGGTTGATGGAGTTGTTCATCGGGCCGTGGAATCAATCGGCAAACTGGAGTGTTGAGGGTTTGGCTGGCATGTACCGCTTTTTGCAGCGAGTATGGGTGATAGTATTTGAGTTTACTGAAGCTGGTGAATCAAAGACAGAAAGAAACATTGAATTAGAGCTAGGTATAAACAGGTCGGTCCACAAGGCCATTAAAAAAGTTAACTCAGACATAAAGGACTTGGGGTTCAACACAGCACTATCCGCACTGATGGAATGCGTTAACCAGCTTTATAAGATGAAGAGTCCAGAAAATTTCACACAAGCCCACGATAGCTGGAAGACCGCATTAGAGAATGTCCTGATTCTTCTGGCGCCGTTTGCACCCCATATCACTGAAGAATTATGGAAAGAGCTGGGTCACAATAATTCCATACATCTAAGCGCTTGGCCGAGTTGGGATGAACATCTAGTTGCAGAAAACTTAATAAATCTGGCTATCCAGATTAACGGAAAAGTAAAAGCCGCTATTTTAGTTGCAGCAAACGCAACCGAAGAAGAAGTCGTAAGATTGGCACGAAATGAAAAAAGTGTCTCCAAGCATCTTGAGGGTAAAACTATTAAAAAGACAGTTTATATTCCTGGACGGATAGTCAGTTTAGTCGTGACTTAAGCTTGATATTTAGCCATTAACAGGTATAATAACCCCTAAGCCTTTTAGTATTAAGTATAGGTCCAGGAAGGATTTACTAGTGGGAAAACCCAAAAAGAGAACGAGTGCCCGGCGCACGGGCATGCGTAGAAGCCACATAGTGCTCAAGTTGGCCCGACGGGTGAATGCCACTAGCCCAGTAGTAGTACGGATAGGCAGGAGACATCAGTTAAAGGCTGAAGTCCCTAAGGAATAAATAATACTGCCCTAAACCAGTCGCCAAACCGTGGGGTATACTGGTAGGTAAGCACCTTTAAGAAGAAGGATTTGGAAATATGGCATCCAATCGTCACCTTGGCCGCATAGTTGCTCTGCAAACTCTTTATGAGCAGGATTTTCGTCGTGGGTGCGATGACCAAAATTTTGCCCTTGAAGAGATACTCGTTCGAAATATTGATCGCTATAGAGAAACTATCGACGACAAGGAATTCATCGAGCAACTGGTTGCTGGTGTTGACCAGAAGCAGGTCGAACTAGACGAAATTATTCGCCCAGTAGCACCTGAATGGCCCATAGAACAAATAGCTCGAATAGACAAGGTGGTACTGCGTATAGGGGTTTATGAGCTGCTGTTTGAAAAAGGCGTACCGCCAAAGGTGGTAATCAACGAAGCTGTGGAGCTCGCTAAAGCCTTTGGAGGAGATAACTCCTCCAAATTCATTAACGGTGTACTAGGAACGGTCCTTAGAAATCACGAAAATAAAAAAGTTTCTTCCACTGCACCAAAAAAAGTAAGCAAACCTAAGAAAGAGGAGTAAACTTTCTGTCGTGAAAAGGCCTAAGCCAATTGTTGGCTTTCGAAAATTGGTTCAAAAGCACAGACCAGCAATTTCTGAGGTGGTCCGAGAACCCACCGCCGGCGGTGTAATTTATAGGCATTCTCGGATAAACCCGGGAGTTGTAGAAATTTTATTGATTCAAGATTCTAAGGGTAGGTGGACAATCCCTAAGGGTCATATTGAAGAAGGTGAAAACGCACGGCAAACCGCCGAGAGAGAGATTCGCGAAGAAACTGGGCTACAAAAAATGAAAGTCAGCGATTGGCTGGGTAAAATAAATTTCCGCTACCGCCGGGGGAGTAGCTTGGTGCTAATGACTACCGAAATTTTTTTAGTTGAAGCACTGGGCGACACCAATAAAATAAAACCAGAAAAATGGATGACCAGTCTAGCTTGGCTGCCCGCTCCGCAGGCTCTGGACAAGATCGAATATGAAGATATTGGCAAGCTAATTCTTCTGGGGTTGAAAAAGATTAGAAAAGCGGCATTATAATAAAGAACGTTTAAAAACCTATGGACATTATAAAATACCAAGACTTTGCTAAAACTCAATTTGATGGCTTTGAAAACATAGAACTATTGATCACCTCCTTTACCCATCGTTCATACATAAACGAGCACAAGAAAACAGCCTCTGGGCATAATGAGAGACTTGAATTTTTGGGAGACGCAGTGCTTGAACTTATTGTTACAGAATATTTGTACAATAATTATCCAGAACCAGAGGGCATTCTCACCAACTGGCGCAGCGCACTGGTACGCACCGAAAGCATCAGTGCTGCTGCGGCGAGAGAAGGGTTTGAACCGCTGTTAAGATTATCTAGAGGCGAAAAGCGCGGAAGTCAGCGTGCACGCGAGCAAATTCTTGCCAACACATACGAAGCAGTGGTAGGGGCTCTCTATCTCGAAAAAGGTTACGATGCTACTAAGGCATTTATTGAAAAAAGCCTGTTATCTACCCTAGATGAAATTCTAACCAGTGGTTCATGGCTGGACCCTAAATCTCGTTTGCAGGAAATGGTTCAAAGTAAAGAAGGTTTTACTCCTATTTACAAACTTATAACCGAAGAGGGCCCTGACCATGATAAGACATTTGTCATTGGAGCATATGTCGACAATGACCTCAAGGGTCAAGGTACGGGGCCTAGCAAGCAAGCCGCTCAGGTGGCCGCGGCCACTGCAGCTTTAAAGCGCTACATTAAGGAGAATTGACAGAGGTGAACACTTTAGGTACAATAAGCAATCGAAATCTTAATCGCCAAGCGCGTAGTCAAAACTCCAGGGAGACGGTTTAATAAATGTTAGCTATTCGTATGCAGCGCAAAGGCCGAAGCGGCCATGCCCAGTTTCGACTGGTGGTTCAAGATAGCCGATTTACCCCTACCAGCGGTAGGGTAGTGGCTTACCTGGGTAGCTATGATCCTCACACTAAAGTAGCCGCACTAGACAAAGACAAAGCCACGCAATATTTAAAAAATGGTGCGCAACCTTCTGACCGGGCAGCTCGAATAATGAAAAAAGAGGGCGTTAAAATACCGGATTGGGTGAAGCTATCAAGTCCCGGCAAGCGAGCTACTCGTCATCCGGAAAAATTGCGTCGCAATCGTCCAGCGGAAGCAGAGGTCCCAGAGCCAGTCAAAGAAGAAGCAGCCGCACAGCAGACCGAAGCAATAGAAAATCAAGTCCAAGAGTCAAAAGAGTTGGAAGCAACCGATAAGCAATCTGTAGAAACAGAAGAGGTTGCAAGCAAGTCAGCTGAAAAAACGAGCACATAAGAAAAACTACCGGCATCGCAAGAGGAGTCAAAGGCCTAAAAACCTAAAATCTTACTCGTCAGCCCTGATATAATATTAAGTATTCTGCCGTAACTAAAGGAGAGACTAAATGAACAGCATCGACCAGCAATTCATAGAATACATTATCAAATCGCTAGTAAGTAACCCGGACGCGGTAAAAGTAGAGCGCCGGATTGATGAAAAAGGAGTTTTATTGGAGCTCACCGTTGACCCCGAAGACCTAGGACGGGTAATCGGAAAGCGGGGGGCCACCGCTCAAAGCCTTCGTACATTACTACGTGCCCTGGGTACTAAGAATGATGCCCGCTATAATCTTAAGATAGTAGACACAGGCTATCCTTCTCGTGATAACGAAGGTGGTGGTTCTGATGATGTTGCGTCAACTGGACATAGTTCGGCCACAGCAGCTGATGATACTCAGGCCCCGACTCAAGATGATGATACCTCAACCCCACTCGGCGGTACCGACGAGAGCACTTCCGTTTCTACGACCAGAGATGACCTTGATGAGTTACGAGACGAGGATGATGTTGCTCTGCCGCAGTCGTCAGAAAGCAGTAGGCATTCTGATGTACTCAGCCAAACTCGAAAAGAACTTGCCGAACTCGATGATTTAGACGTCTAGTGACATCTGTTGCGCCGATGCCCGGATCCGCCAGAATTGACTTATAAGCCTCTTATGGTAATCTGAGGGCAAGAAGTTAAGCATATAAATATGTCAGAAGAGCCGCCACAAATTCCACCCGCTGAGGAGTTATCAGAAGATAACACTACGTCTTTACAGTATGCCGGTGAGGATGAGGTAGTTTCGCCTGAAGGCGCTGCTGACCCCCAAGCTCGTAATGAAGGCCATTCGGTCAAAACTTCTGAAGACACCCGCATCCAAGATCCCGAAGAAGCGCATGTAAAGGCACTCGCTGGCAATGAGGAACGTTCAAACGCGGCTGGTCATAGAGGAGCAGCTGAAATGGTTGGAGGAAACTCTCCTGCCGCAGAAAGAGTTAGTGAAATTGCCGTGAACGCTGCTATAGAAGCAGATTCAACAGCGACTAAACTTGAAGAAGAAGTCGGCAAACAATACGAGGAGCAGAAAAGTACTTCACAAGAATTATCTGCAACCACTCAAGAAACACAAACTATTTCAGGATCTGGAGAGAATACTGCCAGTATAGAGTTAGTACCTAACGAAGAGCTGTCACACGAAGACCAGGCAAGAATATTAGAGCACATGGCTTCGCTTCTAAGAAAACATTCTATAAGCCCAGCATATCGTGAAGCACATTTATCTATGGGAGGCGATATATCCACGGCGGAAGGACTGGTTACATTAGGCCTCAAAGCTCATAGACAGGCGCAGGGGTTTGATGAATTAAAATATAAAGACCCAGTGCAAGCACTTGCTAAATTGGAAGAAGCTAAATCCTTCGTACAAGTACTAGCTGATATTGAAAGCGGCGTAGCCAGCAATGACGATTACCAAAAGACTGAGTGATATACTCGACTAGTCAAGTAATTATTAAAGTTCGGGCATAAGACGACGACCTGATAGCGAGCGTCAAAAGCACAGCATCTAAGCCGCGGACCTGTCGAGCAGCTCTTATAGAATCAACAAGAGCGAGACCGACCAAAGGGAGTTCCGCAGGCTGTTGTGCTTTTCGACAGGGGAGTGAATCAAGTTGGTGTCGCGCCCGAGAGTTTTACTACTTTGGCGGTCCAAAGTAGAGATTTGTTTGATAACACTTTACTAAAGTGAGAAAATCTTAGAATGAAGATTCAAATTATTAGCTTATTTCCGGAGATGTTTGAGGGCGTGCTTGGCAGCAGCATGCTCTGGAAAGCCCAGAAAAACAAACTCGTAAATTACGAACTTATAAATTTACGAGATTTTGGAATCGGTCCCCGCCGTACTGTCGATGATATACCATACGGCGGCGGCGACGGCATGGTACTTAAACCTGAGCCTCTATTCGCAGCAGTTGAACACGCCAAGAAAGTAGACCCCTTGGCTAACGTCATATTAATGACCCCGCGCGGAAATAAACTTAGGCAATCCACGGCCCAAGAACTAGCGATACAAAAAGGGCTTATTATTATTTGTGGCCGTTACGAGGGTTATGATGAGCGCATTACGGAGCTAGTTGATTTACAACTCTCGATCGGTGACTATATCCTTACTGGCGGCGAGCTTCCAGCCATGATAGTAGTAGATTCGATGGTCAGATTAATTCCTGGTGTGCTTGGAGGTGAAACTAGTACCGAATTAGAAAGTTTTACGGACCCAGAGACGATCGAACACCCGCACTATACTCGGCCCGAAAACTTTCAAGGAAGACAGGTTCCAAAAGTATTACTGGGCGGAAACCATTCCGAGATAGAAGCGTGGCGCCATAGCCAACAAAAAAAGACTTCAAGTGACTAATAACAACTTGCCAGTTGAAGTCAAAAAGATTATAAAAAGGGGATAACCTAAGGAGGAGAAAAATGAAGAAAATAGACAACCGTTCAAGGCAGTGGAAAGTTAGCACAGTTGATCCTCCCATGCTAACTCGCCAAGAGTGGGTTATGGCAAATCTGCTGGGCGGACTATTTATTCTTACGGCACTTCTACAGCTAATAAGTTTTGGCGAATTTGCTGACATACTAAAGCCAATGGGATTGCCCGGTCCCGGGGTCTGGGCTGCTGCGGCAATAGGGGCCGAGCTTCTAGCCGCGGCTAGTTTATTCCGGCTAAAGCTTAGCTACCTTTTTCGTTTAGTGGCTGGCGCTTCTGCTCTTTTGGTAAGCGGTTTTTGGTTTGTCTTGTCTGCTCAGAACCTAGCCACAGGCAGAGAGCAACTACCCAGTAGCGGATTGTTTGGTGGTTTCTTTAACCAATCGCCGGGATGGTGGGTAATAGTAGAGGTAACGGTGCTTATGTTTTCCACAATCTATGTAGTGGCCTTAACTCGCTACATTATAGTTACTCCCCTAAAACGTAAATAAAGGAGAATCCCTCATGTTTAAGTTACCAGAACTTGGTTATAGCTTTGATGCGCTTGAACCGCACATCGACAAAGAAACCATGCAAATACACTACGGCAAACACCATCAGGCTTACGTGGATAAGCTAAACGATGCAATTGTCAATCATAACGATTTACTAGATAAACCAATTGAAGAATTATTAACTAACACTAACGCAGCTGCGGAAAACATTCGACAAGCCGTTATTAATAATGCTGGTGGCCACCACAACCACAGTTTGTTTTGGGAAACCATGAGGCCAACTTCGTCTCATGACTCCCATTCACATTTGGCTGAAGCCCTTAAGAAAACTTTTGGCAGCCTAGAGAACTTCAAGGCCAAGTTTACTGACGTGGCAGTTGGTCGATTTGGCTCAGGTTGGGCCTGGCTGGTAGACGAGGGCGGCAAACTCGAGGTTTACTCAACAGCTAATCAGGATAGTCCTTTGACGGAGGGGAAGAATCCTATATTAGGCCTAGATGTTTGGGAGCACGCTTATTATTTAAAATATCAAAATAAAAGGCCGGACTATATAGCAGCGTTTTGGAATGTCGTTAATTGGGACGCTGTCGGTACTAGAATTACTTAACACGTGAAGTATTCCTAAAGAGGAGTTCGTTCATTAACGGCTCAAATTAAGCTATAATAACCTAGTATTATTGGGACGTGGCCAAGCGGTAAGGCACTGGGTTCTGGTCCCAGGATCGTAGGTTCGAATCCTACCGTCCCAGCCAGTTTAGATTTAATTTAGTCCCGACTCTGGAAAATTCAGGCTTGGTTTAGGGTTGGATTATTATGAAAGCTGTGTCTTTTGCCTGGAATTGCTGATAAAGTACACGCCTAGGCCCGCTACGCCGAGCGAAAGATGAATCAGGTTGTCCAGCAGGCTGTAGTCGTGACGCAAAAAGCCTAGCAAGCCAGGCGAAATAACCCCAGCGATACCCACGAATAAGTACACTGCTCCTAGCAGTCCAACAACAGTGGAAGCCACTTTTTCGGACTTTTTAAAACCAACCAATGCCATTAACCCGCCGCTAAACAGGTGGATTAGGTCTTCCTGAATATCAATGTTTAGTATGCCCAGCAGTGGTTCTTCGCCCAACGCGAAACCGAGCGCGGCGATAATTAGTAAAGTCACCCCTACAATTTGGGCGTATTTTTTAGCTCTCATATTATTAGCCTTTCTTCATTTAGTTAATTCTTTAGCGATGACGCGCGGAATCGACATTACCGGTTTAAGACGCATAGAGTTGAAAACTGGTGCCCAGGGATTAGCCTGCTTGGTTATCAAATCATGCAGAATCGTGCCGGCGACCATACTGGTGCTAAGCCCCCACTTTTTAAACCCAGTCGCCACGTACATGTGAGAAGACCACGGATACAACTTGCCGATTAAGGGAATATCATCATAGGCCAGGTAGTCCATACCTTTCCAGCGGTAGGAAATTGACTTAGCCCCAAAGTGTTTTTCGGCGTAGTCTGCTAGTTGCTGGTGCCGCCTGGTGGGACTGCCTAAACCCGGGATGTGGTTTTGGCCGCCAATTAAAAGCAGCCGCTCAGCTCCCATTTCTACTGGCAAAATCGAGTAGTGGTCTTCGTCCGGAGAAATATACATGCCGGTTAGACTTTTTTCTAGGGGCGCGGCCACGATGTATGAAGTGTGCGGGTATTCCAAGGCAGCGTAGGCGCCACGGGCGATAAGTGGGAAGGCCGGTATTTTCGAGGCTATGATGATGTCTTTGGCGATTACGTCGGCGTGTTTTGTGCGGACTTTGCCAGGCGTGCCATCTCTCATACCTACCGCGTTGCTGCGCTCGAAGACATAGCTGCCCTGTCCATTCACGGCTGCTGCCAGCCCCTGCATATATTTTTGAATGTGGAATTTAGCTTGATTCGCGAACTTTACCGCACCCTTAACTTTAAATGGCAAGGTTAGCCGGGTCTCAAAACTGGCTGGCAATCCCAGGCCGGCTGCTAGCGCCGCCTCTTTTTTGAACTTGGCAAGCTGCTGAGGATCGGCGGTAAATACGAAGTTATCATCACGCTGCCAATCGCAATCTATCTTTTCTTTATGAATAAGCTGCTCAATGCGTTCCAGGGCCGTTTGGTTAGCCTCACCATATATTCGCGCCGTCTTTTTACCGTGGTGTTTGCTCAAATCTGTATAAGTAAGGCCGTGTTGGGAAGTAACTTTACCCGTTGTCTTACTGGATGTGCCGCTGCCAATCGTATTTTTCTCAAGAACGGCTACTTTTTGTCCCGATTGCTTCAGCAAATGAGCAGCCGTAAGCCCGGTGATACCGCCTCCCACAATTACCACATCGACACTCAAATCTTCTTGTATTTGCTCGTAACTGGGGCCAGAAACACTATTTTTCCAGTAGGATAGTTCATCATTGGGGAGCTTTAACATAGCCCTAGTCTATCTTGAACTAAAGCGACAGTTAGCGAAATATTTCACACTATAAAGCTTTTAATCCAGGGCCCCGGTAGTTAAGCGCTTGAGTTTTATTGTACCGGTTACGCCAATTAATGTGCTCTTTTTCCAGTTCTGCTATTTCATTAGCCCTTTCTTCGGTTAGTATTGCAACCTTCTGCTCAAAAATAGCCTGACGAGCTGCTTTCCATCCGTGCCTTGTGCCGTATGACTGCGCAGTAGATTCAGAAATGCCGTAACGATGGGCAACCAATGAATAACTTACATTTACTCCGCTCATGTAAGAAATTTTTGCGAACCAGATGTAGTTTGGATGTACCAGACCCACGTTCCCAGCCAGTATTTTTCACAGACTACTTAAAACTGCTTTGAGTACAATGCTAGGGCAGTAAGGAGTAGTAATGGCAAATAAGATACGCTCATCTGAAAAGTCACTCGAACCTTTAATTGATGTTTTCGAGGCAATTAGGCGGGCTATGATTCGCCACGGTCGTTTTCGACAAAAGCCAAAAACTAGAATCTCTACTTCTTCGGGGGCTGACACTAAGACTGCCGTCGCAGATAAACATACCGACCAATCTAAGGCTGAAGCTAAAGAAAACGGGCCTGATGAACTAGTAGATGTAACCGAAAAGGCTCACGAGATACTTTTCAAAGGTGATACAGTTTTCCCTTTTAACCTTTTTCCGGATACCATCACACTCGATAGAGAAAAGATTACTATCGCCAAGCGCTTCTTTTTCTCTGTTGCTAAAATTACCAGTGTGCCGGTTCGGGACATTTTAAGCGTCGAGGCCGATATAGGCCCTTTTTTCGGCTCTATACATATAGCTTCGAGGTATTTTGTAACTAACCCATCTGTCGTTACTTTTTTATGGCGAAAAGACACCCTACGATTACAGCGCTTACTGCAGGGCTATATTATTGCTCATGAGCGGAAACTAGATTGTTCTAACATTCCTACAGATGAACTAATAAAGATATTAGACGATCTTGGTCAAGGCGACACCGATTAAAGTAAGTAACGTGACCTATAGTTGCGCTATTTTTTATCAGAGGGGCTTGCCATAGTATCTGCGTTAGTGCGCAGGGCACGGCTTTTCAATAAGAAAGGTACAGACAGTACTTGTATTACGCCGCCAATAGCAAGCGATGTGCCATAGCTCCAGACATCAGCTGCACGACCAAGTGCTGGTTGAATTACAACACCACCGCTGCTGCCAATAAGCGAATCGAACGACAATACGGTGGCCCTCTGTTTAGAAGGAATAAGGCCGTTTAAGTAAGCTTGCCGTATCGGTATGCTTGCTGCATACATTAACCCCCATAAAGCCAACAGCACTAATGCAGCCATAAAGTTATTTACAAAACCAAGCACTACTAATGCGGTAGAGCTAATAATTGCCCCCAAAATAAGGGCCGATGTACGGCGGTGGAACAAGCCCCTAATTTTAGGCGCAAAGTAACCTCCCAAAATCTGAGAACCGGCCACTATTGCCGCGGCCAAACCAGCCACCGAGTAAGCCTCAGGGTTACCGTAAAGATCAAGTAGGAATGGCTGGAGAGCATAAAAGGTATAGAAACCTACGCCGGATATAAATGGTGCGGAGAGCATTATCCAGCGTACGGGAGGGTTCCTGAGCCCATGGTCGAGGGATGTAATGAACACTTTTTTGGTTGCTTGGAGTGGTTTTTGCCTAGATTCAGGCTTAAAGCCCAAATCTTTCATAAGTGTGTAAGCCACCATAAACATTAAACCGAGTACGACAACTCGTATCAAAAAAGGAACTCCAAGCGAGGTAGCTTGGGCAATAACTCCGCCAGCCACTGACCCGCCAAGCATTGCTGCTCCGCTAACCATTTGAGCTCGGCCGAATACGGCTTCTAAATTGCCCTTAAAATTAGCGAAGTGCAAGGCATCGACTAGCCATGCCTCTACTGCTCCCGAAAAAAACGTAAAACCAAGCCCAAGCAGCGCTGAGACAACCGCCCATTGCCAAAACGGAGCATGGAGCTGCCAAAGAAAGTAGTATAAGAGGGTGGAGCCGGCTAAAGTTATAGTTCCCAGAAGATAGGATGTCCTCCTACCCCACGTATCAGCGATTACTCCGGTGGGAACCTCAAAAATCACCATACCTGCCGTAAAGAACGCGTTGGCAGCGAAAGCCTCTAAATTACTTAGCCCTGCATCTAGCAAAAAAAGCGTATTTATTCCCCAAATAAAGGAAGCCGCTAAAGTATTACCAAGAGTGAGTATTAAATATGTGCGCTGGGTACGGCGCGCCAGCTGATTCATGGCTTTAATTGTAGCAGGCTGAGGTAATTTATTAGTAAATATATCCCCTTGACTAAGATGATGATTAGCCATAAGCTTTAAGTGTATTTAAATAGGAATAAAAAATGAATAAACTCTTTATTAAACGTGTAATTTTCAGTGCTGCTGGTCTAGCTTTACTGGCAACAGGTGGACTAGTTCTATCTGGTGGCGGTTCGGCTTACGCCCAGGATACCGACAACGAGGTGGGTCAGCCAAAAACTGCGGAACAGCGAAAGGCCAAGCTAGACGCAAATAAGTTACGAGTTTGTGAGAAGCGAGAAGCATCCATCAATAAAATCATGCAGCGTATTGCCACGAGAGGCGAGAAGCAAATTGGCGTATTTAACAAAATCTCAGAGAGAACCCAGGCGTTTTACGTTAAAAAAGAAAGAACTCTAAGCAATTACGACGCATTGGTAGCAGATGTTAATGCTAAGAAAGTTGCCGCAGAGACTGCACTGGCCGAAATTAAAGCGACTATTGTAGATTTTAAATGTGATGGCACTGACCCACACGGAAAAAGCCAATTGTTTAAAGATAACCTGAAAAAAGAAATTGCAGCCCTAAAAGACTATAAGACAGCCGTAAAGAATTTAATCAGGGGCGTTAAATCGGCAAATTCAAGCTCAACCAAAGAAGAGAGTCAATAATGAAGACATATCATAAACAATCCGGAATGGCTGGTTTGGAAATATTGCTCATAGCAGCAGTAGTAGGACTGATTGGATTTGTGGGTTATAGGGTTTACGACTCGGGAAGAACAGTGGACGATCAATATAATAAAAATTCGTCGCAGAATTCCCAGAGAAATTCAGACGAAGTACCTTTAGCACCCGAAGTTAATTCCGTGGAAGACTTAGACGCGGCTGATAAAACACTCGATCAGGTACACCCTGAAAATAGTCACGCCGCTGATGAGGCTCAACTTGACGGCCATATGTCGTCCTTCTAAGTCCTTACAAAATCGAACAATTTAGAGGGATGTCTTACTTAGATGAAGCCTTAGCGGTGGTGTCGTTTCTTAAACTTGGCCACATTTAGCTGAGCACTACTATGGTGTAGCATCTGCTTGGCTTCATGCAAGGCTACTTGTCCGCTGGCATTTTTGACTAGCTCTTTAGCTCGGGCAAGAGCTGCCTCTGCTTCCTGCTCGTTGACTTCTTCAGAAGTAGTTACCTCATCACTTAGAAATTTTGCACTTTTGCCATCAACCTGTATTACTCCTCCGGAAACGGCAAAGTGCTCCATGGAACCGTCGCTATCACCAAGTTTTTTGCGAATGCTAATAGTTCCTGGAGCTCCTGCACTTATTAAAGGCATGTGATCTTCAAATAGAGCTATGGTGCCCGCTTTGGTTGGTATTAATACCTCGTAGGCATCATCATCAAACTTAACGCCTTTAGTTGATACTAACTGGAAATGAAGCACTATTTTGTACTTTCCTTTTGCTTAGACTCTTTGACTTGGTCAATAGCACCCTTCATATAAAAGGCTTGCTCGCTCTTGCTGTCGTGCTTACCTTCTAAAATCTCTTTAAAGCCGACTATGGTGTCACTGAGGGGTACGTAAGCACCTGGTATGTTCGTGAAAACCTCACCTACATAAAATGGCTGGGTCAAAAATCGTTGAATGCGCCTGGCACGAGCCACCAACTGCTTATCTTCGTCGGACAACTCTTCCATGCCTAGGATGGCGATTATATCCTGCAAGTCTTTGTAGCGTTGTAATACCCGCTGAACTTCACGGGCAACTTGGTAGTGTTCTGCT
This sequence comes from Candidatus Saccharimonadota bacterium, assembly GCA_013815775.1. GTDB lineage: Bacteria > Patescibacteriota > Saccharimonadia > Saccharimonadales > UBA10212 > JACDFN01. The sequence goes on from JACDFN010000001.1 coordinate 306,839, forward strand.
CCTACTATTTCGGGGTCTAAAATCGTAGAACTGCTGTCTAGTGGATCTACTGCTGGGTAAAGGCCCAGCTCAGTCAGCGCCCTACTGAGCACAATTGTAGAATCAAGATGAGCGAAAGTTGTGGCAGGGGCGGGGTCGGTTAAGTCGTCGGCCGGAACAAACACAGCCTGAACGGAAGTAATTGAACCTTCCTTGGTCGAAGTAATTCGTTCCTGTAGTAATCCCATCTCGGTGGACAAAGTAGGCTGATAACCCACAGCACTAGGCAAGCGGCCCAGCAGTGCCGAAACTTCGGAACCGGCTTGAGTAAATCGGAATATGTTGTCAATAAAGAGCAAAACGTCATTTCCTTGGTCGCGGAAACTCTCAGCAATCGCCAGACCACTAAAACCTACTCGTAAGCGCGCACCGGGGGGTTCATTCATTTGACCGAACACTAAGGCTGTCTTATCTAAAACACCTGAACTAGACATTTCGTAATAAAGGTCGTTGCCTTCGCGTGTGCGTTCTCCAACTCCTGCAAAAACTGACTTACCCTTATGGAATTTAGCAATATTATTAATTAATTCTGTTATAAACACTGTCTTACCAACTCCGGCGCCACCGAAAAGCCCAACCTTTCCGCCTTTGGCCATTGGGGCTATTAAGTCGATAACCTTAATTCCGGTTTCAAATATCTCGATTTTACCGCTTTGTTCGTCAAGGGATGGCGGGTCGCGGTGAATTGACCCTAATTTGATATCTTTAGGAGGTTCCTTGCCGTCAATCGGTTGCCCGATTACATTAAACATTCTACCTAAAGTTGAGTCACCCACCGGAACACTAATCGGCCCACCTGTGTCGGCAACTTTATTTCCTCGCACCAAGCCATCTGTAGGTCCGAGGGCAATAGCCCTGACGGTGTGCCTAGAAAGGTGCTGCGCAACTTCGAACATTAAAATACCATCTGGCCGGTCAATTTTAAGGGCGTTGTAAATGGGCGGCAGGTGATTGTCAAATTCTACATCAATAACGACTCCAACTATTTGGATTATTGTTCCTTCTTTCGTCCCGCTCTTGGCATTGGTTGTTGGCATATTCATCATCCTTTCAATTATCCGGCTATAGCACTGGCTCCACCAGTGATTTCGGCTATTTCTTGAGTAATTGCAGCTTGTCTGGTTGCGTTTAGCTCCAGTGTCAGGCCGTCAATTATATCTCCTGCGTTTCGGTTTGCATTACCCATAGCAATCATGCGCATTGCATATTCACTAGCCGCCGATTCTGTACGTGCTCCAATAAGCTGTGATTCAAAATAAAGACGTATTGCTTCTTCTAAGACCTCTTCCATTGATGGCTCAAATTCAAATACAATTTTTAATTGGGTAGACTCTTGCTCTGATAAGCTAATAGGCAATAACTGATCGTTCCTAATTCTCTGATTGAGAGTTGAAACAAACTCTGTATATATTAGATTCACAGTATTAAATTGTCCGCTGGCTAAACCGCTATCAATAGTTTCTAAAACAGAACCGAAGACATTGGCTTCAGGAGAATCGGCTACATCTTCGTAATTTCCTATTAAATCAATGTCCTCAAGTTTAGCGAAAAAGCGGGCGCCCTTCCGACCAAAAACAACAACCGATGGAGATTTACCGCTAGCCATATCCTCCACGAAAGACCGGGTTGCTGTGCTTATAATGTTAGAGTTAAAGGCTCCCGCCAGTCCTCTATCGCTCGTAAAAATGATGTATAGGCGTTTTGGGTCGCTGACTTTTTTAAAGTATGGATGATGTTTGGCCTCCTCAGAAGGGGCCACTCTCCGGATAATCGATGCCGCCATTTCTGCATAGGTTCGCGAGTAACCCACAGCGGTTTGAACGCGCCGCATTCGGCTAGCCGCTACAACTTCCATGGCTTTAGTAATTTGCTTGGCATTTTTTATGGAACGTATACGTCGGTTTAAAATTTGGGTCTGGGCCATTTTTAAGTCTTCTCCTCGCTGGTGTATTGGCTGGCGACCTGCGTAGCGACACTTAAAATTGTCTTCTTTGCATTTTCACTAAACTCTATTCCGTTGTCCAGCTCCTCAACTATTTTTTTGTGGTGTTGTTCAAGCGAAGTAAGGAGAGCGTTTTGGGCCAACTTTACTTTATCTACTGGAACTTTGTCTAGGGTGCCCTCAGTAGCAGCTAAAATACTGGCAGCTTGTTGCCAAATGCTAAGAGGAGAATATTGCGGTTGCTTAAGAATCTCGGTTAGAAGCCGTCCTCGGGCTAGCCGGGCCTGGGTCTGTTCGTCAAGATCGCTAGAGAACTGTGAAAATGCCGCTAATTCTCGGAACTGAGCCAAGTCTAAGCGAATACTTCCAGCTACGCTTCGGATTGCTTTAGGTTGAGCGGCACCACCCACGCGGGATACGCTCAACCCTACTGATATGGCTGGCCTAATGCCCTGATAGAACAAATCGGACTCAAGGTAGATCTGCCCGTCAGTGATAGAAATTACGTTGGTTGGAATATATGCGCTGACATCGCCCGCTTGAGTTTCAATAATTGGTAATGCAGTTAGACTGCCTCCACCCAATTTATCCGAAAGTTTGGCAGCCCGTTCAAGCAGCCGAGAATGGAGGTAGAAAACATCACCCGGGTATGCTTCTCGGCCTGGCGGGCGGCGCAGCAGTAATGACATCTGACGGTAGGCAACTGCATGCTTAGAAAGATCATCATACACGATTAATGCGTGGCGCTTATTATCGCGGAACCATTCACCGATGGCGCTACCGGAATATGGTGCAAGATACTGCAAAGATGCCGGATCTGCTGCTGAGGTTGCCACAACTATGCTTTGCTCCATAGCACCCTCACGCCGTAGTCGTTCAATCAAGCGGGCTATTTTGGCATTTTTTTGACCTATAGCTACATAAATGTTTATAACATCAGTCTTTCGCTTTGCTTGATTTATCATAGTATCCACAGCAAGAGCGGTCTTACCGGTCTGCCGGTCTCCAATAATCAGTTCTCTCTGACCGCGTCCTATTGGTACCATGGCGTCTATTGCTGTAATACCAGTTAGTAGGGGTTCACCTACACTTTTTCGGTCAATTACGCCTGGGGCGTGAGATTCTACGTGGCCAGTTTTGCTGGTTTTTATATCGCCTTTTCCGTCAAGTGGCCGGCCTAAGGGGTCTATTACTCTACCAATAAGTTCGGGCCCAACCGGCACAGATAATACCTTTCCGCTCAAGCGAACTTGGTCGCCAGACCGAACATCACGATCATCACCCAGAAGGACGGCGCCAATTTCATCTTCTAATAAGTTGAGCGCGAACGCTGTAACCTTTTTACCACCAGCGCCCTCAATCTCTAGCTGCTCGCTGTAACCGCAGTCTCTAAGACCATATATCCAGGCTACCCCGTCTCCCGTTCGAGTTACTACCCCTCTGCTTTGAATCTCTCCGCTACCGGCAAGTTCAGTTATTGCTTTTTTAACTTCTTCTGCAAGTTTCGTTACGTCGATGTTAGCTTTAGGCATTAAAAGACCTCCCTTATATCGGCAAGTTTTCTGGAAATCGTTTTATCCCAAAGATGAGAAGTCGTCTCAATACGAACACCTCCTAGAACCGACCTATCTATTTGCTCTTTTGTAACTACATTATCAACTCCGGCGGCCTGCTTAATAAACTTATCTAGATGATGTCGTAGGGACTCTGAGATAGGAGTGGCCGTTGTAATAGTGGCTTGGGCTACTATTCCTCTATTCTCTAGTTCCCAAGCAACATCTGAAATGAGTAGCTCCATTTCATTTTGCTTGCCGCTTTCAACCAAAGCCGCCGATAAGTCCTGAGCTACTGCCTTCATAGGCTGGCCATTAAGTAGTTGGGTTGCGGCATATATAGCCAACTGGCGTCTAGATAATTTGCTCACCGGGCCATCTCCTTTAGGCTGCTCTCAATTAATGCTCTATCGTTCTTGTCGTCCAGCTTTCGTTCAATTACCTTTTCAGTTGTAAGAACAACCAGCTCAGCTAGCTCATTTCTGAGTTGCTCGCGGAGTTTAATACTCTGCTGTTCAAGTTGAGATTCTGACTCTTTGAGTATTCTCTCTGAGCGCTCAACCGCTACAGCTTCAGCTTTACTAATGATAGCTTCTGTTTGTTTTTTGGCGTCTTCTAGCGCGGCGTCGGCCTGCAGCCGGGCCTTCCTTAGAAGTTCAGAAGCCTTGGATTCTGCACTTTGTAAGGCTTCTTCAGTTTGACGGGCTTGGACAAGGCTACGCTCTAGCACTTCCCGTCTTTTTTCTAAGGTTGCAACCAGACGGGGAAAAACCCACCGTTTTAATACTAATAGCAACAATACAAAAGTTGTTAATTGAAACAGAAAACCTTTTAGATTTAGTCCAAGTGCGGCTATTCCTTCAGGATTCTGAGCTTCTGCAAATTGTAGTGCTAGTAGTGCCAAGGTAACTCTCTTCAGTACTTATTAACTGGTAGTAAAAACTATGAGCAGGACAAACGCCAAAACAGCGTCGACTAAGCCGGCCATGATGAAAGCCGTGGATAGAATCCGACCCTGCATTTCAGGGTTGCGGCCAATAGCTCCTACCGCTGAGGCTCCGATAAGTCCAACTCCTATGGCAGGTCCTATGGCTCCCAACCCGATAGCAAGGCCTTTAATTAATGATGGGTCTACGTCTTGCATACTTACTCCTTAAAATTATGTTGCTGCTAGTGGTTCTGCCCCTTGACTACTTTTACCCTCGTGACTGCCGGCATTGGCCGTAGCTATGGAAAGGTAAGTAGCGGTAAGCATCATGAAAATATAGGCTTGAACGCCGGAGAAAAATAGCTCCAGCATTACTGCCGGAAGTGTTGCTATTGGTGCAAAATTCCCAGCCAGGGCCCCAATTGCACTTATTAGCACTTCGCCGGCATATATAACACCGAAAAGACGCATGGAAAGCGTTACTATGCGAAGTAATTCGCTAAACACTTCGTTGAACCCGATAAAGAAGTTTACCGGTAACCAAGGTTTATCACTGAAATAGTGCTTAAGGTGACCCACTATCCCTAGCTCCCGGATAGCATAAAACTGTACTAAGCCAATGGTCAGTATAGCCATAGCAAGTGTTGCGTTCAAGTCTGTAGTAAATGCTCTCAGTAGAGGTACTTCCTCTCCGCCTACTTGCGCGTTTACCGTACCTACTCCTGGAAGTAAGCCGGAAAGATTGCCTATAAAAATGAATGTGAACAGGGTAACTAGCAATGGCAAATGTTTTAAAGCGGCCTTTCGGTCACCGCCGAAACTATCGATAGCGATACTGTAAATGCCGTCAACTAGTAATTCAGTCCAATAAGCCAGACGGGATTTGGGGTAGAGCTGGCTCCAGCGAGCCGCTAGGGCAAATAGCAATAATGTAAACATGGCTGCCGCTAAGCCAAAAATCATAGAATTAGTAATAGGCAGTGGCCCAATTGAAAATAGTTTTTCAGCAGCAAGCGGTGAAACCACCAAACCCAAATAAGGCCCAATCACATCGAACCCCCGCCCACACAAACGGCAGCGGCAGGCAACTCTGTTATTGTCGCTGCGAACTTCCCAGGAATCATCTCCTTATAGTGTATCAGTTATACCCCCTCGGGTTCAAACCCCTTAACTTCTGGGTCGCTACACTTGAGCAAGCTTTAAGGTACAATATGGTTATGTTATTTGAGTTCCTGCGCTGGTGGTATGGACCAGGATGGCTCGACGCAGGTCAAAAAGCAGTCGGGCTAGTCGTTGGCACGCAGAAAGCGTTTTCTGCCGGGGTGTTGCTACGGACACTTTTTTCACCCTGGAAACAGATAGTTACATTGCCCGGTCGATCTCTTAACGATAAGCTTAAAGCCAGCTTAGATAATTTAATATCCAGAGTGGTTGGGTTTTTTGCCCGGGCGTTAGCACTACTGTTTGGCTTAGTACTTACCGCGTTGGCTGCGTTGTTTGGGTTGATAGCAACTACTGCTTGGCCTGTGCTTCCCTTGTTTTTGGTCTACTCAATATATAGGAGTGTCAGCGGATGAACAACGAGCTCAACCTTAGCAGTATCCGAGCTCGCAAAGCACGCCTTGCGGCTAAAATAGGGAAAAGGGGGCAACGTTTTTTAATTTTCCTAGTAGTTACATTGGGTCTATTGGGGGTGTTCCTCTGGTTAAGCGAAGGTTTTAAGCAGATAGGCTGGGCCTGCTTCGCAGCTGCTACGGCTGCATTAATTACTGCGCTTTGGTATCGGCTCGATTTAACCAAACCGGCACCCATAGCACATCCAGATTCGCTAGACGATTTTTTAGAGCCGAGTCTGCTAGCTAGTTTTAAAAAAGGTCTCCCTATCACCCCCCAAGTTGCTTGGAAAGTCTCAACTGGGCAGTGGCAAGGCAGATTTTTATGTAATCACTTGTTGCTGGATATGAACTCAGTGATCCAGACCCTTGGCACTGAACCCCAAGACATGGACATAGTTTGGCGCAGATCGGTAGATCTTATGGAAAGCTCACAGACCCGACAGGTAGACGCTGGGACGCTGGTTGTTGCACTTATCACTACCTCAAATGCAACTCGAGATTTAATTACTAAACTTAACCTAAAAGAGACTGATGTTTTAGAGGTTCATGCTTGGCTTAAACGTCTTAGCGATTACCTAGATGAGCCTCATCCTTATTTTGGCGGCATAGGCCGCGATTGGGCTGCTGGCTTCACCCCAACTCTAGACCGATTCGGGCACAATATTAGCCAGTCAGTAGAAAAAGGTGAAGGCCACTATCATACCTTAGCTCACGCCGATGTACTGGATGGCATAATCCATAGTCTCAGTCAGGGTTCAAGTGGAGTTGCGCTAGTAGGCGAGGCCGGAAGCGGTAAAAGCTCATTAATCTACGCACTGGCTCAAAGACTCTTAAAAGGACAAGACCAAGACTTGCTTTACTATCAGATAGTTACCCTAAATGCCTCGATGATTTTATCGTCCGCCAAAAATGATTTAGAAAATCTTATACTTACGCTTTTTGGTGAAGCCATACACGCCGGGAACATAATCATTTTTCTGGACGACGCTAAGCTTTTCTTTGGCGACGGAGTGGGAGCCTTTGATATGAGCCAGGTTTTACTTCCGGTACTGCAAAATAAGCGCCTTAAAATCATCGCGGCCTTTACACCTCATGACTTTCAAAAATTAAAAAGCGAAAACGAAGCATTAGCGTCATTAATAAGTCCTGTAAACATAAAAGAACCGAGCCAAGACGTAGTAATGGATATTTTAGAAGACACCGCCCTTACTCTAGAACAAAGAGACAAGCTGCTTATCTCTCACCAAGCTATTTCGGAAGCTTATAAATTAAGCGGCCAATATGACCAAGACCTAGCTTATCCAGGCAAAGCCATAAACCTACTAGAGCAAGCTACAACTTACTCACAAGACCATATCTTATTAGCTGAATCCGTACAGCAAGCAATCGAGAAAATGCGAGGAGTCAAAGTTAGCAAAGCAGGCTCGGCTGAAACAGACGTTTTACTTCATCTCGAGGACTTAATACACAAGCGAATGATAAACCAAAAAAGGGCTGTGGAGGTTGTGGCCGCGGCACTTCGCCGTGGACGGGCAGGGGTTGGAAACCTAGGTAGGCCTGTTGGTAGTTTCTTGTTTTTAGGTCCCACCGGAGTAGGTAAAACCGAATTGGCCCGTAGCCTAGCAGCAACATACTTTGGTGATGAAAATCAAATGATACGACTAGATATGAGCGAATACCAACGTTCAGACGGCGTTGCTAGATTATTGGATTCTGGAGTTGATAAGTCGGGGAGCCTAATTATGTTCATTCGCCAACAGCCCTTTTCGGTGGTACTTCTCGATGAGGTTGAAAAGGCTAGCGACAGTGTTTTAAACCTATTACTCCAAATGCTTGACGAAGGCCAGTTAACCGACTCAAATGGACGGGTGGCTTCATTTAAAAACTCTATAATTATAGCCACTTCAAATGCGGGTTCAGCTGAAATAAGCAAGAGGGTAGGAGCCGGGGACACACTTGATAAAATGGAAAAACCTCTTATTGAAGAGCTTATTGCTCAGGGTTTGTTTAAACCAGAACTTATTAATCGCTTTGATGATGTTGTTTTATTCAGGCCGCTAGACAAAAAAGAACTCGCTCAAGTAGCCGAAATTATGATTCAAGGTGTTAACAAATCACTCGCCGAACAAAACATATCCGTTAAATTAACAGATGCCGCTCTAGGCGCAGTGGTGACGGCTGGATATGATCCTCAGTTTGGGGCTCGCCCTATGAGGCGGGCAATCCAAAAAATGGTAGAAAACTCCGTAGCCAAAAAACTGCTCGCCGGACAAGTTCAACCCGGTACAATAATTACTTTAGACGTCAAAGATTTATCTTAATTCAACTTCTCTGGACTCGCCAAGAAGATGTTTGTAGATAGCCACACCGGGCAACTGGTTGGTTATAATTTTCTCTGCTTTTTCTAGTATTTTAGAATGCGCTGCTATCTCATCATCGACTTTGCCAAAAGCGCCACAGTCTAAATGATTCATGATATGTACTTCCTCAAATCCATGCAGACCGTGGAGCATTTTTATACTTTCGACTACTTTAACATCTTCTGCCACGGGCTTTCCTGCTCCCGGAAGTACCAGCAAATCGTAATATGATTTCCAGCTATCTATAATTTGTCGGTATGCTAACTGAAAGCGAGGGTCGGCGCAGTGTATTACCAGCTTATTACTTTTCTTACTGTGCATGTCGATTGGGCGATATTTATGCATCAAGATCTCCTTACTGATTTGATTGGATTAGTGCGGCAGGAATATAGTCATGTCCGGCAACTTTTGCCATTCCGAAAGTAAACAAGGCGGTATGAGTTAGTTCCCTAGATAAGTACTTACCCCGCAGCCCTTGATCATACAGATAATTACGATAAGCCGATAATGTCACGGACAGTAGGCCAACTTCCTCACCGCCCTGGGTGACGTGGTTTTGTCTAAAAAGAGCGTTATTAAACAAATTTCCTTCTCGTGTAACGTCAATTCGAATCCCGGCTGCCTTATGGCGTGGGTTAAACTCTTCGTACTTAACACCCGATTGGCTCTTTGCAAAATTAAGCCCCTCGTCGTGGTCTAAGTCCCAGAGTTCCTCCTTACCGGAGCGTGTATGTCCAACAAGAATGGCATGCTCGGCTTCATTTTGTCGAAAGTTTACTTTTAAGGCCTCAAAAGCCAAACCGGTAAATTCAAGGGCATCGGTGGAATGAGCGGCAGTTGCCAAAAGAGCGTCGCGCATACCGGCAGCCGCAGCGCAGGTCTTTCCGTGAACCCAGACGGCTTCGTCGCTCCTTTGCAAATGATATAAACCTCTGGCGTATAGTTCGCTCTTTGGCATTGGCTTCATTCTATAATCAAGCATTCTGCTAGCGCTCCAGGTTTCCAGCAGTCCCCCCGGAAGTTGCATGCCAGCACGCTGGACATTATCGTCCATACAGTGCGTTCCTGTTGATAGGCGTTGGTCTGTATAAATAGAATCGTCTGCGTCTTCAAAAAAATCTTCCTCTTCGACAGTAGAGGGTCCAATATCATGTTTTGATTTTCCTACCATTGGTCCTAAGTCCAGCCTAATCATGGTTCGGCGGCCCGTATCTTCTTCTGTAATCAGATCAGACCATCTATCATCCACTTCATCAGGTATAAAATTTGGTTTACTCTCGTATGACATAAAATTCTTTAATTGCTGTTTTGTGACTTTTGTCACAAAGCTCATATTCTACGTCCGGCAAGTGCTTTTATCAAGTAGATTTATTCTTAAACCGCTATACTTATATTAAAGAAAGGAAAAAAGGGATGCTACCACCTACGGTATTAGTTATTTTTGGTATAACCGGAGATTTATCGCGAAGGTACTTACTTCCCGCTTTAACTGCCATTAAGCAGGCCGGTCAGCTACCCGAGGACTTTAAAGTTATTGGGGTAAGTCGCCGACAGGTTCAGCCAAGCGATATTTTAGATGAGCACACACGCGTCTTAGCCGGGCACTTAGGGCTAGTAAAAGTAAACGCAAAAGACCCAGCTGACTACCAAATGCTGGGCAAGGAAATTGAGGCCCTTGGTTCTTCGTTCAAAACTAAACCGCAGATTATTCTTTATTTAACTATACCTCCACAGGCCGTAGCATCTGTAGTAAAGCTACTCGGCGCCGCCGGCTTAAACGGTCCAAACGTAAAGCTACTGCTAGAAAAGCCCTTTGGAACAGATCTTAACTCAGCCTCCGAATTAGTGGCCGAGGCTAGTAAGTATTATCAGGAGGACCAAGTTTACCGAATCGACCATTACCTAGCCAAAGAGGTGGCTCAAAACATAACTGTTTTTTTGGGCACAAATACTTTGTTTAGAAATGTCTGGAGCGGAGAATTTATTGAAAAAATAGAGATAATAGCCGCCGAAAAAATTGGCATAGAAGATCGCGGGGAGTTATGGGAAAGTACCGGGACACTGCGTGATTTCGTGCAAAGTCACTTACTGCAATTGGCAGCGTTAACGCTAATGGAACCTTGCCGGGACGTTTTCGATATCGAGCAAGTTTCAAAGCATAGACTCAAGGCTCTTAAATTGATAGAGCCGGTCCAAGAACCAGACAAAGTTTTCGCCGCTCAGTATCAAAGCTATCAAAGCCATGCCGCCAGACCACATTCTAAAAGTGAAACATTTATAAGCCTTACGCTAAACTCCAACGATGAGCGCTGGAAAGGCGTGCCCATACATCTAATAACCGGCAAAAAGCTAAATGAAAAACTAACCGAAATAAGAATTTACTTTAAGAAGTCACAGGACCTACAGTCCAATCTTCTAGTCTTACGCATTCAACCTAAAGAGGGCATTGAGCTTGATTTGTGCGTTAAAAAGCCGGGTTACGAGAGGAAATTGCAGCAGCTTTCTCTTAGTTTTTCTTACGGGCAGCATTTCGGGAAATTACCTGATGCCTACGAACAAGTGCTGGTTGACGCTATGACTGGCACCCAAGGTTTGTTTGCCAGTAGCCAGGAAGTTTTAACAAGCTGGAAAATACTTCAACCAGTACTCGATTACTGGAAAACAAATAAACACATTGCCACTTATAAAGATAACGCTAGCGTGGAGGAAATTTTAGTATCTAAGGTTTCTTAGGTTATAATCAATCGGCTATGAGCAAAACTATTATTGAAGCAAAAGATGTGGTCAAGCGGTTTGGTAAAATAACCGCCGTTGACGGCATTAGTTTTAAGGTGAAAAAAGGAGAGATTTTTGCTTTCTTGGGACCCAACGGTGCCGGTAAAAGTACAACTATCAGTATGCTAACCACCATGCTTAGACCAACCTCGGGTAAACTAATGCTAAACGGCCATGACGTTACTAAAGATCAAAATTCTGCTCGTAAATCCTTTGGCATTGTCTTTCAAGACCCAGCAGTAGAGGAAGAGCTAACAGCATATGAGAATATGAGAATACACGCTGTTTTATATGCAGTTCCTAAGCCAGAGCAGTCTGACAGCATAGAAAAGCTGCTGAAGCTGGTTGATCTCTGGGAAAGACGCGACTCGCTGGTTCGAACTTATTCTGGCGGTATGCGGCGGCGGCTGGAAATTGCCCGCGGTCTGATGCATCACCCTAAAATTCTTTTTTTAGACGAGCCGACCTTAGGTCTTGATACTCAAACCAGAAACCTGCTTTGGGACTATGTTAGAAAGCTTAGCGAGAATGAAGGCATGACTATTTTTTTCACCACTCATTATCTAGATGAAGCCGAAGCGGTGGCCGGTAAAATCGCTATTATCGACCACGGCAAGATAGTGGCCAGCGGTACAACCGCTCAACTAGCCAAAAAAACCGGAACCAAAAGCCTGGAAGATGCTTATCTGCAGCTTACCGGTTCAACTGTCCGGGATGAAGCCAGTAAGGGTAACAATGGGCTAAACGTGCGAAGCGCTAATCGTAACAGCAGGCTAAGGTAACTTATATGAGTGTTATTTATATACTTTGGCACCGTCAAATGAAGCGCTATATAAGAAGCCGCTCGCGGATAGCCGGGGCTATCGGCCAGCCGCTACTGTTTCTAATGGCTCTTGGCTATGGCCTTGGGGCTGTTTATGAAAAGGCCGGAGAAGGGGACTATCTACAGTTTCTAGTGCCAGGAATTATTGTTCAGACACTGTTATTTTCAGGTGTTTTTTGGGGTATACAAATCCTATTTGATAAACGCTTCGGTTTTTTAAAGGAGATGTTGGTGGCGCCAGTTTCACGCACCAGAATACTACTTGGTAATGCCCTCGGCGGGGCTACCATTTCCCTTATTCAGGCTTTACTGGTGTTTGGTATATCGTTCGCACTAGGTTTTCGAATTGATAACTGGGCAATGGTTCCGCTGGCTTTTGCTATAATGCTAGTTCTTAGCGTAACACTAACAAGTTTTGGGGCGGCTATAGCCTCTATGGTTGATGATTTTCAGGGGTTCCAGGGCATAAATAACTTTCTAATATTTCCGCTGTTTTTTCTATCAAGCGCCCTTTATCCGCTTACCGATGTTCCACGAGTCTTGCAAATAATTTCCTCGGTTAACCCACTAACTTATTCAGTAGACGGGCTGAGGTGGGCGCTGCTTGGGCAAAGCCATTTCGGGATAGGAATAGATTTGGCGGTTATGGCGGTTACTATGGTTGCCTGCGTGGCTTTTGCCGTTAACCGCTTTAACCGCATTCAAGCCTAGCTTATCTAATCAACGACCATCATGCGTGGTCAATCTAAAATATAAATATAGTGCGCCATGGCGTAATACTATTTAGCATCCAGTATTTAATGGTTAGGGTTAGCTGCCTTGAAGGTTGAAGGATGAGCTGGTAGTTATAAATATGCTAGCTGCTGACTGAGTCAGATAAGTATTTTCAGTTTTTATTACCTGAACAGTAAGTGCCCGTTGTTCTACCTCGCCGGTTATATGATTATTGCTAGCTTTAATTTCGTTAGTTTGAACAACTAAAGTTTCGGGTGATACTTCTGAAGTGAGGTTGCTCACCTTGATATTTAAAGGGTAGACTACGCCGACTTTATTTAAGTCATAATATTCTGCTAGGTATGAATATTGCTTCTTTATTTCGGCGGAAAGCATCGTTTCATGTTTTAAATCATCTGATAAAAAAACTTTTAACTGACCGTCTGTTTCGGAATTGCTTATAATTTTGACTATCCTACCTGCGGTATCTATAAAAATAGTTTTTGTCGGTAATACCTCGGCGGATACGTTAATAGATTCTGACTGTGCGGGCCCCATAGCGGTAGCCGGGGCACTTGACGCAGCAAATACCACTATAAAAACTCCAAAAAATCCTCCAAACCTCCACATCTGGTATTTCTAGTTTAGCAAACAAATACGCAGGCGAAGATAAATAGTAGTGCTTATAACCAAATACTAAGAAAAGCTAACGCCTGGTAGGTGTGGTGGGCGGTGGGGTTGGAATAGGCGTCGGTGTAGGTGTTTGCTCAGTGTTGTTACCAATGTTAACCGGGGCGTATTCTATGACTTTATTTGTCGAGGGGCGGTAGAGCACAGCGCGTTTAGCATTGGTGAAGATCAAGACTTTATCGCCGTTTTGGGCTTTGGCGAAAAACTGTTGGCTTTGTAGCTTGCTGGTGTCGCTAACAGTGGCAATGGTAGGTTGCTCGTCTGGCAGTTCTACTAACATGCCAACCTTGGCCTTAAGCTCATCTGCATCACGCCTAACCGCCACTTGGGGGTCTGATAGTTTCTTGTTTTCCTCTCTGGTTTGGTTGTATTGCCAACCCAGGGCAGCCAGTCCTAGAAGCAAAACCAAAATTATTATTGTAGCTGGCCGCAGTTTAGGTCGCTTTATGCCCCGCCTGCTGGCGCGTCTTCTAGAATGTGCTTCCGGCTGCTCAACTTCAGATCTTAAATGATTACTTGGCTCCATCAATCTTCCCCGTCTATATTACGTACAGTTTAGCTAACGCTTTGCCAATTGGCAAGATTACTGCTTTCGGTAGCCAACTTGCCTAGCTTATACTGTAGGTAGTGAGAGTTAACGTAAAACAGGCTTCTAGGTTTCTTGTTCCCAGACTTTTCATAAGTTTTTTGCTGGTTTTTGGACTGGGGTATTTGTTCATCATTCAGCCTAAACAAACTGCAGATAGTAGCATCCGAAACCACATTGAAGATGTTCAAAATATGGACCAAGCTCTTCAGAACGCCCGGGAAAGACTAAAGTCTCTGCCGGACCCCCAGACAATCGCTCTAGGTAAACCAGCGGCGCGCACCTACGCCGCCCAGCTTAACGAAGCCAAGGGCGCTTTTGACGCCAGTCAAATTCAAATACCAAAGCCAATAAAAAATAGGTCCCAAGATAAACGAATTGCTAAATTTAACCTAATCGTTGCGAGTAGCGGCTACCAAAGCAGTATAGCGTCGGCTACGAGTATACTGAAGTCTGACCGAGGATTTTTGTTTTACCAAGCCGCAACTATGAATGCTCTAGCAAACTTGTTGGCTTATGACCCTGGGTTTGACCTAAGCTCAGACGACCAACAAGAACTTTACCAGCGCTTAGTCGCTGCACAGGGAGGATTAGATAGAACTATGAAAAGACTCAAAGACGTAGCTAATTACGAAAACGACAAAAATTTAGGCCAACTAATACTTCTCGTGGGACAGCTGCAAGAAGTTCGTCAAAAGCTGTCCGAAAACCTAGATAGCCCTGATTTTTTGCTACGTAAACAGGAATACATTGCTTTAGTGCAAACTGCCCAGGCGGATGTAATCAAAAACCGGTCAGCTTTCTGGGTGCCCGAAAAAAACAAACTAGTAGCAGCTACCAACCAGAGACACCAAAACCTCCAAATCCACCTAAGACTTTTACAAAGCGTTAGAGACTAGTTGGCCCAGAAGAAGCTTTGCTCGGTGCCAGCGTCGAACCAGTTGCCGTGGCGCAATACTTGGCCTACAGTTGGTCCGACCACGACGTCGGTCACAAGAGACGGATAAGTACACTGCGCCGAACCGGCGCCACAATCGTTAGCATCTTGCTCGCGATAAATAGACGTGTCCTGGCCGTTGGTGCCAACAAGTGCGTTATAGACACGAAAGTAGTAAGTGGTGCTTCCAGCAGCCCCGTTACTCTCTATAGACCACTCAGACTCCTGAACAATACCAGAGTTATGGTCAAAGTCTACGTCTACCGCGCCATTTTTATTTTGTACCCAGGTGCCACAGCCGTTTCCGACGGTGCAGGTAGCGTTTGTGCCGGTTAGTACCACGCCGGCCAGCGGTTGTCCATCGTCACAGGTAGATGTGCCACTATTGCAGTCTTTGTACTCCCAGGTACCGCCTCCGCCCGCGTTATCTACGTCTGTCCATGTGCAGCTGGACTCAAGGGCTGTGTTGGGATTACAACCGCTTGTATACTGGAGTATTTTGCGTTCATCTGTAGAGCTTGCTCCCAAAGCTCTCTCTGCGTAATTGATTCTTAGGCGGGCGGCTCCCGCAGTTGCCGCTACGGCGGTTGGGGCTGTATTTTCGGCGGCTAGAGCTGTGGTTGGTGTTGCGGCTGTGTCAGCTCCAGAATAGAATCGCCAGTTGCGTTGCCAAGGAGAATACATTTTCCAAGCAAAATCATAGTTCCAAGCGGCGCCTGCTGGGTCGGTACCAGGCGTAGCTGCTAATGGACAAGCTACTCCGTAATTTGAGTGGGTGATTGACAGCGAAGCCATTAGGGTAGACCACGCCGCTCCGGTCCACAACCGGGCATCGCTATTACAGTCAACATCAAGCACCCATGCCATAACATCGTCGCTATTAGGCGCCCCCCAAGTCTTTATCATAATATTGTCATCACCGGTAGTCATTCCGGCAGTAGTAACGGTTCCCCATGTTCCAGAGGGAGTATAGGTGGAGTAGTCCGTACCTGTGCCACCGTTTGCTGCATCGTTATATAAAAACAGCCCTTCACCACTAAACCGTTCAAAAGTCGTATTTGCTTGTTGGCCTGAGACTGTTTCAGTCGTTGTATCGGGGCAGTCGGTAATAGAACATACCGTCCAACCGTCGGTAGCATCATCTCCTCGCCAAACAGCGGAACGAGCATCATCAGCGCTTGCTGATGTTGAAACCAGTATGCGAGAGCTGGTAGGGTCGGCCACCGATTGTACCCACTGTCCTGCGGAAGCTGCTGTATAAGCTTGTGTATCTCCGCCCCAGCCTGTACCCACAGCGTATTTTTGGTACCGATATTCATTTGCTCCAGCGGTGGTGTAGGTAACAATAAAAGTGCTATTACCCTGCCAGTTTCCATCAAAACACTGAGCTATGCCGCAGTTTGCAAGATTGGTAGTTGCCCCAAAAAGTGTAGTTCCAGCATCGAAACTCGTTCCGTCCCAGTAGAACGCGTGAAGGTCATCATTGGTATCTGATACCAAAACCATTGCACGGTTGGAACGGTCGTCAGCTAGTCCCTCACCGGCTGGAACGACTCTTATCCACTGGGGAGTGCCGGCTGTGCCCGGTAGACCTACTTCATTACTTACACCTGGGGTACCGGGTGTTGTATTTGGCGACCAAGCGGAACCATCCCAAAGACCATAGTAAAATTTGTCAGCTACATTATCGGAGTAGGCGACAAATGCTTTGCCCGAAAGTGATTCGTAGGCGATGTCAAAAGGTCTTATGCAGGTGTCGACTGTCGGCGCGGTGTCACAATCTTGCGTTGCTGTTGTGCCGGGGTTATTCCACCGGGCAGTGTAATCTCCGGAACCGGTAGTATCGCAACCTGTTGTGCAGGATTGGATATCAAGAGTTCCGTTGACTTTGAGGCTCCCAATCATCATTTCTTCCCGGGTAGTTGCCACCTTTGCGCGTATCCACAGGACAAAGCTGGTGCTGCTTGCTGCGGCGCCGTTAATTGCTGCCCCCTGCGTTGAAGGTGAGGTAAAAGTCTTGGCTCTTAGAACTCCTTGGCTAGTAGCCGAAGTATCTGCGTAAAAGAAAATTCCATTGTTGGTAACAGCAGCAACTACCGACTTGAACTGGGGAAATATGAACCAAGCAGCAACGGCCGATACTAGCAAACAAAAAACCCAGGCCGCTCCCTCTTTCAAATAACTTCGATCTTTTTTAGATTTTACCATCTGCTGTTTTAGGTCTACCATTTGCTCAGGTATGGCATCTTAATGTTAGCAATTCTAGCATTATCTCCGCTAGCGGTAACGGCCAGCTTGACACGAATTGTAAAGAAGTTTCCGGAAGTAGCAAAGGTGCCGCCAGTGTAGTTGCAGGTGGCTATATCGGTGTTCCAGCTAACAGCAGTTACTATATCGCTGGAGCATATTGTTGTGTTGTTTGTACCAAAGAATTCAATCGTCACCCCCTCATCAGCGGCTGTGCCAAAGCCGGTAGCCGTTCCCCCGGTACCGCTCCAAGCGACCCAATCTTCCGGCAGCGGCACTTTTATCCATACGTCATAATCGTTAGCCGCCGTAGAGGTCCAGTTGTAGTAGGTTCTAAAGGGGCTCGAAGTTTCGGCATCAGAAGTCATCGTTCCAGTATTGTTGGTACCGTCGCCGGTTAGTACTGCCCCCTCAAATTCGGCCGCCAAAGAGATGTAGCGGGTGTGCCGGGATCCATTGGTTAACACAAATTCGCCGCCGCTTACACTGATACCACCGGATTCTATAACCAACCCTACGTCCCAGCCAGTTCCGATTCGCAGCGCCTGTTCAGTTACGTTAGCATTTCCACCGGTAAGGTTAGCTATGTCTAGGCCGCGAAGGATATCGCCATCTGCACCGGTGTCCACAGAGGTAACGTCAATGTTCAGCCCGGCAACGGTGTCGGCGGCTAAATCATTGCCCAACGTTAAGTTAATGTCTTGAAGAAATCCGGTGTTAGTAACCGTTCCGGTTGTAATTAAGCTAGAGTCGTCATCTAAGGTAAGACTTATATCGGAGGTACCTCTGGGCGCAACAGTAACCGCGCCTTCGTCAGCAACCGTAAGCACGTCGCTCGGAGTACCGGAGCCGTCTGTTATTTTGAACAGAGTAGTAGCAGCACTAGACTGCACGTGAAGCTTAGCCGAACCAGTAGTAGCGCCTATTATTGTATCGCCGTCAGCCTCCAAGGTGATGTGGCTGCCAGCAGTTGCGGTTGCTGAAAAGTATATGGGGGAGCCTGAATCAGAAAAGAGAGTTATGCCGCCCGTTACGTCATCGGCAGCAAAAGTACCAATATGCCCGCCGGTAATTGTTCTAACACGGTTAGTAGCCCAGGTGCTGTTAATAACTTCAAAAACCGTAGCTGGCGCTCCACCTATACCGAAGCGGCCGTTAGTGGTGTCAATTGTCACAAAGTCCGTGCCGCCGTCTTGGATTACTAAAGCCGTGGTACTGCTGGCCGCCAGATTAAAAGTTGCGGTGCTATCGTCTCTGAATGTTATAAACGATGCACCAGCGTCACGAATCTCAAAATCAGACGTCCCTGAAAGGTCAAACCACACGTCTGCCACATCTGTTCCACCGGCGGTAACCTGCAGTGGCGAGGCCGTAGAGTTAGCTAGCGTTATTAGCTCTAACAAAGCTTGCTGATCCTGGGTACCACTTGTTGAGTTGGTAGATTCTGAAATGGTTAAGCCTGAATCAACCGCCGCTGTGGTAAAATCCCAGTTCCAAAACACCGAGTTGGCATTAGAGTCTTGGGCCGTGCCGGCAGCAGTAGCGGCCAAGATGGCGTCAAGAGTAGGGCTGCCACCAGCGCCGGTAGCATCAGCCGCACAGTTCCAAACATCGCTAGACTCTACCCACTTTAGAATCTGGGTGTCAGCACAGCCCTGCAGTAAGGTTAAACCGGTAGCTAAAACTTCTAAGCCTGAGCCAGTAGAAGTAGTGGCCGACAAGCCGTCGCCGGCAACTGTGGCATCGAGGGTTAAAGCGTTTGTGGCAACCACCAAGGCACCGTTACCAGTGAAGTCGTTTATAGAATCGCCGGAGGCAACCAAGAAATTTGTACCAATGTTGATACCGTTGGTTATATTATCATCGCTTACATCAATACCATCGACGATAGTATCGAGTCCGGCACCGGCCGAGCCAGCTATTATTAAGCCGTCGGTAACGGTAGATGCCGTAACCTCAGCATTATTTAATGAAAGCAGCGCTTCTGTAGTTGCGTTGGCGGCGTCATCAGCATTAGTAATTACTAAACCTCTTTGAGCATTCGCTCCTGCGTCACTGTTAGTGAGGGTTAGGCTGAGCAAGTCCACACTGTTACTTGCAGTAGTATTGCTAACAACTAAGTTCTCAGTACCAGCAAGAGTAAAGTCTACGTCAGTAAAGAATGTTGACAGTCCGCTGTTGGCAATTACAAGTACGTCAGAGCTAGCTTTCTGCAGCTGCAGTATGTTTACTGTGGCACCGGTCTTATTAATAAAAATAGACGGGTTTGTAGCCGATGAGTCGGTCTGAACTCCTTGGGCTAGTTGTACGAAATTTGAACTGGTAAGCCCTCCTAGCTTATCGGTGTTTAGGGCGTAAGGCACGCTGTTAAAATGAATGCGTGGTGTCATTTCACCAGCCGCATCAGCGTTAAAGTTAATACCCAGATAAAGGTTTGTGTAAGCACTAACGTCAATCATCGTTGTTACACTACCTAGTTCTGTTTGAAAAATACCGTTTGTAGTACTTATACTTTTGGATTCGCGCCAGACGGCATCGTTATCCGCCGCCCCCGTACAAGGTGTTGCGGGTGTGGCTGTGGTATAAAGACAAAAACGGAAAGTGTAGCTAGCGTCGGACACGTTGGTACCATTAGCATTAACAACCTTACCCTGGAAATTTATAAGATTGGGGTTAGCGGCTTGGGCTACATCTGGGAACACCAAAAAAAGACCGGCTATAGCCAGCATCACCAAAAGAAGCATCTGTTTTGTTGTTTGTTTGCGCATACTGTTGATTTTTACGCTTTTTGAAGTTTAAAGTTTCGATTTACCCCTGTTGGTTCCTTAAGCATAAGTATATCAAATTGTATTCACGGATGCAAAGGGTTTTATCAGAGGTGATCTTAACGTCTTTTTTTCACATTTAGGCGGAGCAAATTTATACCTATTTTGCGAAGACCAAAGTACCCAAGACCTATTACCAGCAGAAAGCCTAATATAATGACTAAAGCGGATGGTGAGGCTACAAAAAAGCTATTTTTATAGGTTCTAAAGCCGTCAAACCCTTCAAATCTGTAGTCAACTGTAAGACTGTATTTTCCTGGTTTGCTGGCGAAAGCCACTGAGCGAAGTTTTACATTGTAGAGGCGGGCATTTTCAGGCAATAAAATCCCTGAATCTTCATTAATTACACCTTTTTTAACCAGCTTTCCGCCAGAGTCTGTGAGCAATACTACGCCTCGAGGCACCAGGTGGGTGTTGCCTTCGTTTTTAAATCGTAGTTTCACTTCATTTGGAAGTCGTAAATAACTATGGTTATCTGATACGTTGGTAAGTTTTAGCTTATAGCTCTCCCCCCCTTGCTTGATAACAAAAAGCAAAGACGAGGCAATTGGTCTAAGGGCAATCCGGTCGCGTGAACTGTCGTCACCAAGAGTTACAAGTGCCAACATCAGAGCTCCGTAGTGCCCGCCAGCCGGGAGAGAGGTAATGTCAGTTATTTGCGCTCTAATAGTTACTGTTTGCTTAGAGCTAACTGTAACTTCGCTTTGTGGTAGGGTAATCCATTCCGAAAGACCATATTTTTTTTGTATTTGCGTAGGATTGGCGCCCAAGAACAGTAGACCACCGGTTTCGTTGAGGCTATTAAAGTCATTTGTAGACAACTTGATAGTCTGGGCACTGGTGCGGTTGTTAGTTATTTTAAACTCAATAGTTTTCTGAGTTTCCTCGGGCTTGATAGTAATTCTTTGAAGGGCGGGTGAGACGGTTATACCCTTTGGGGGCGTAGGTGGCGATTGAGCGGAAACTTCAACAACCCATAGAGTGGCAGTTAAGCCCAAGATACACAAAGCGGAGATTAAAAGCCCTTTTTTACTCACTTGTTACCTTTTAATTTCTTTGCCGTTCGTGACATTTTTTTGAAGGTAGACCATAGGCCTATTATCACAAATATACTTACAAACAACAGCCCTATAAGCAACCTCCACGGCACCACCCAGAAGGATACACTGGCAGTAACCGGAACATCTCTTTGTCCGTCATTGTAAACAAGTACCAGATCTGCCGTGTAGTGCCCGAAGCGTAGCTTCTGTACATCTCCCAGGTTCCAGCTTAGCTTACGCTTTGGCTGACCCTGCTCGTCGGTTACTGTCCGTCCGTTCTCTACTACGTCTTTGTAGATAGGGAAACCATCACTCCAACTGGAACTAAATCTTCGGCTGGAACTAGGCAACACATTACCGCCGCCCTGATTCAACTCCACTACACCTACTTGCTTAGACCCCCGTCGGATAAATATATTGCCAGAAGGTGCCAGGTGTACATTACCAGTGTTCTTAACACCAATTTTAAAGTCTACCGGTAAGAACTCGTAAGATTTACGGTTGGCTGTGAAGCTAGTGACCTCGGCCTTCCTGGAGGCGTCAGGACGCTCGGCATTTAGAAGGATAAAGATAGCCACCGCTCCTTCAATGCCGGTAGTACCGGGAGCTGGTTTGACTGGAGTAGCCCGCTGAAACTGAACGGCAAAGTAATAGCCGAAGGCTGCCTCTTTGGGCAGGTCAATGTTCATTTTAATAGTCTGCCACTCTCCCGGAGGCGCTTCAAACTCTGCTTTTGAGAAGGTTATCCATTTAACGTACTGCTCGTCTGGCCGGGGGTTACGGAAGTTTACCTGGCCCTCATCCCCCTGAACATCGAAGGCTCGAATAACTGCTTTAATACGCTCACTCTTGGTACCGGCATTCCTTACCCTAAGATCGGCACTGGCTTTAGTACCCGGCTTGGCATTTAGCTCAATAGGCAGGGGAGATATCTGTAGGTTTATACCAGCATCTGTTTGAGCCTGGGTGAGGGGGGCGAGAGCGGTTAGTCCTGTAATTAAAACCAAGCTAAGTATTAAAATTCTATTAGTCAGGCTCATCATGATCGACCCTTTCGGCTTCCGCCGGCTCTCTTTAACCGACGCCTAAGTATGATTATGTAGGTAATAAGGGCTACTATCAGCACCGCTAAACCGAATATAACGCCAAGCAACCTCCACGGCACCACCCAGAAGGATACACTGGCAGTAACCGGAACATCTCTTTGTCCGTCATTGTAAACAAGTACCAGATCTGCCGTGTAGTGCCCGAAGCGTAGCTTCTGTACATCTCCC
>JACDFN010000002.1 GCA_013815775.1 Candidatus Saccharimonadota bacterium
AACCATAGTAGACCTATCTATACTCCTATCTAACTACGGCACCACTGGAACCGGAGACATAGACGGCAATGGAAGGGTAGACATCATAGACTTGTCTATACTGTTGAGTAATTATGGTAGGACGCTATAGCTCTCAAGTTTACCTGCCTTTGTTATCCGTGATACGCTTTATAGTGAAAATGAGAGTTAGCTAAACAAACATGAGCCGGCATACTATTGCGATTTTAAATCAAAAGGGCGGGGTAGGTAAGACTACTACAACCATTAATCTGGCCGCTTTTTTGGCCCGCTCGGGCCGGTCGGTTTTAGTATGCGATTTAGACCCCCAGGGTAATACCACTAGCGGGCTAGGGGTAGATAAGCAAACTCTGGATTCAACATTGTACGACGTGCTGTTTTCACGCGCCGACGCATCCAAGACCATTAAGGAAGTAAGTAGTCATGGAATTTTTTTACTGGCGTCCAACGCTCAGCTTGCTGGAGCCGAAGTTGAGCTTGTTTCATCACAGAGTCGAGAGTACAAACTTCGCCAAGTGCTAGAAAAACTAGACTATGATTATATACTCATTGATTGTCCACCATCATTGGGACTGCTTACGGTGAATGCCTTAACTGCTGCTAACGAGGTCCTAATACCAGTTCAAGCAGAGTATTATGCAATGGAAGGTTTGAGCCAGCTACTTAGCGTTATCGGACAAGTAAAACAGTCTCTTAATCCCCAATTAAACATTCTCGGGATCCTTATAACGCTTTACGACAGAAGGACCGCCTTGTCCGAACAAGTCAAAAAGGAACTCGAGAAACACTTCGAGGCTAAAGTTTTACAAACCGTCATACCTCGTAATATTCGATTAGCCGAGGCACCCAGTTTCGGTAAAACAATTATAGAACATGATAAATGGAGTAAAGGTGCTAGGGCTTACAAATCGCTAGCCAAAGAAGTAGATCAGAGATTATATGGCTAAGTTAGTTTTTAGGTTGAATTTAGCAGAAACAGTAAGAAAATTTCCTGATTTAACTAACCTAAAACAGACATGCTTACTCCACCCGTTCTGCTTGAGTATTTTCCACGACTCATGGTTAAATAGGGTCCACATATGAGCGCAAGTAAAAAAAGACTTGGTAGAGGATTTGATGTTTTAATACCTAAAGACTTGGACACCTCACTTTTAGACGAAGAATTGGCGCGAATACAAAAAATACTCATCAATGAAATTAAGGCTAATCCTGATCAACCACGGCGAGAATTTGATGATAAAAGTTTAGAAGGCCTCGCATCTTCAATTAAGCAACACGGAATACTGCAGCCGATTATTCTCGTTCGAAATCCTAACGGCGGCTATAAAATTGTAGCAGGAGAAAGGCGATGGAGAGCCGCACAACGGGCCAAACTAAAATTCATACCGGCCATTGTCAGATCGCTGGAAGAGCTTGAGCAAGTAGAGCTTGCCCTAATCGAGAACATACAAAGGGTAGATTTATCCCCACTCGAGCAAGCTTTATCGGTGTATCGGTTACAACATCATTTTAATTTATCATTAGATCAAATTTCCAAAAAGCTTGGTAAAGCTCCTAGTACAGTCAGCAATCTATCTCGGTTACTGAGACTGCCAGAATTAGCTCGCGAAGCTTTACGATCTCAAAAGATCAGCGAGGGGCATGCTAGAGCTATACTTGCTCTATCCTCAGATTTATCAAAACAGGAGGAACTACTTAATTGTATAATAAACAACAATTGGAACGTAAGACAAGCTGAGCAGTTTGCGATTAACGTCAAAAAGAAAACAGGTGATGAACGCTCAGCCACCAGACAGGCAGAGGATAACGACCTGGTAGATTTACTTAGCAATGAATTGCATACAACTGTCAAATTAAAACACTATGCGAAGGGCGGAGAACTAAACATTGCATTTGAATCTGATAATCATTTAAATCAGATAACTCAATATTTAATTAAAAACCAAGAATAAAAACTTTATTCAGTAATTAACTCAGTATGTCTTCAGTTTATCGAATGGCAATATACGAAGAACTAGCTTTCCCACGATTAACTCAGAAGGTACTGGGCCGAACCAACGTGAATCCTCCGAATTCTGTCGATTGTCTCCACACACAAATACTTCACCGTCAGGTATTGTCTGGTCTACATTCTCTGAAGTATAACGTTCACTTAGCTTATAGCTTGATGAGTCGTCCGGGTTAAATCCTGCGGGACTTTGCTCATTATAAATAGTTATCTTTCCGTCCCTAATCACAATTCGCTCTCCGGGCAGAGCGATAACTCTTTTAATAAGTTGTCTGTCTTGAGCAAAGTTAGAATCATTAGAGCTAGGCTGATTAAAAATAATTATTTCCCCCCGACGGGGTATGTAGTCGTTGTTAGTAATCCGAGCCCAAGTTCTGGAAAGCTTATTCACTATAAGCCTGTCCTGATGCTGAAGGGTAGTCTCCATACTTTCGCCGTCAACTTGGTATGATTGGACTACAAACGCAGCTATGGCAAGTGCTATAACCGGAGCCAACAAAAAAAGTAATAGGGTTGAGGTAATCGAACGCCAACCGTCCCTTCGCGATTCGCTATAGCTCGGCATTGCCGTATTTGCGCTGCTGAATACCTTATCTTCATTCTGATCTTGAACTGTGGGCTGCTGCGATGGATAAGAAGATTGGCCTTGTGGCAAGCCAGGGGAAGTGGGGGTTTGGGGAGGTGTAATATCGTTATTTGGGTTCATTGGGTTAGACTCTATAAAAGTATAACTGGTAAAGTCCCATTGTACACAATCATAAGTAGTTTGAGCAGTCGTGTGAGGTGGTATACTTGAAGCTTAGTAATGGACAAACATAAGAAGTTTAAAAGACCGAAGTCATCCCCGGCCTCGTTAGACGGAATTATCTCGGACGGCCGTGGGCTGGGTATACCGACAAGTCGTTCTTACCAGCCTAGCAAAGGCGACAAGACACCGACTCTTGGTGAATTTATCAGAAAAGATGACGGCTTCCACCCCCTACGGCAATCGCAGCAGAGTCTGGGTTATTCTCCAGAGGCAATTGAAGAAAGAGCTCTATTGGATGAACCTATCGTCCTGGACGATATAGACGGAAGCTACAAAAAGAAAAGAAAGTTAAAAAAAAGACACTCCCACAGGGCCAGATTTCTAAAAAGAGCAAGCCTGGGTCTGCTGACTCTAGTAGTAGTAGCTGCTGCGTACTTTGGCTTTAAGTTTTATCAAACTCAACAAAAGATTCTGGCTGGAGGAGGAAAAGCCCCTGCAGTCTGTGACTCAAATATAAATGCCGACAACCTAAAGGGTGAAGGTGACGGCCGTGTAAATATATTAGTCCTTGGTAACGGGGGTGCAGAACACCGAGATGGTCCCGATTTAACCGACACGCTTTTAGTGATTAGCATTGATACGATCAATGATAAAGCGGCTATCTTAAGCATACCTAGGGATTTGTGGGTAAGAATTCCAGGTAACGGCAGTCGCAAGATAAATGAAGCATACTTTCACGGTAAAGAGGAATCTGAAGCAAGTGAAAGAGAAGAAAAGATCCGCGACGGCATTAAGTTGGTCGACGAGACTCTCGAGAAAGTTATAGGGGTACCAATTCACTATAATGCACTTGTAAGTTTCGCTGCCTTCAGGCAATCAGTTAACGCAGTGGGCGGTGTTGATATAAATGTTCCCAAAGAGCTAGCAGTTTCTGAGCGGCTTTGGGATGAATTTACTAGAAAGAGTTATAACCTCAACGTAGGAGCAGGCCAACAGCATTTTGATGGTCAGCGAGCGCTGTTTTTTGCGCGTTCTCGTTTAACAAGTACACGGGGTGACTTCGATCGGTCGGAACGCCAGCGTTTGATGCTTATAGCTCTTAAAGATAAGGCCTTGTCCGCGGGGACATTCAGTAATCCCGTCAAGGTCTCCCAGCTACTGGACAGCCTAGGTGATAATGTCTACACAGACTTTGACACTCGTAGCATCAAGTGTCTGTATAAAAAAATGTCTGAAATACCTTCTACAAGTATAGCCTCCCTGGACCTGGTGACCCCACCGCAGGACCTTATAACAGGTGGATCCATGTTACTGGGCGGAAAAAGCGTTTCCATTCAGCAGCCTAAATCGGGACTCTATAATTATGACGATATTCAAAACTATATTCGCAACGCTCTAAGAGATTCATTTATCGCCAAAGAGAACTCTAGTATTGCCGTTTATAATGCCACAAGCACGGTTGGATTGGCCGCAAAAAAAGCTAATGAACTCAAATCATATGGCTATAACATAACTACAGTGGACAATGCCAAGGCTACTGACCCAGCGACAACGATAATTGTTGACCTTACCAAGGGTTCGCATAAATACACTAAGAATTATCTGGAGGATCGTTTTGGGGTAACTGTACGGTCTAGTATGCCAGTAGGGTCGGGGCTTACACCTCCTGTAGGCACTAATTTTGTTATAATACTCGGTGAAGATGTTACAGATTCCAGATAGAATTAAACCATTAAGGGGTTTTTCACACGCCATCCATATCGGGTTGAATGTGCTGCTGCCAATACTGGCTTACATTTTAGTAAGGATAGACTTTGTTTTACTTGCAATTCTGCTGATTCTCTTAAGTAAATGGCGGATATTTGCCGTTCGACCGCGATATTGGCCTGCCAATATAATTGCTAGTAGCATAGATATCATCGTTGCTGTTTCATTGGTCCTGTTTATGGCTAATACGTCTTCTGAATGGTGGCAGTTGTTTTGGGTTGGTCTATACGGGCTTTGGCTACTATGGCTTAAGCCCCGGTCTGACGTCCTTTCGGTGTCAGCTCAAGCTATGATAGGTCAGCTATTGGGTCTTTCCGTGTTATATCTTAAATTTGGCGATACTTCATTAGCCGCTATTGTGGCTGGCACATGGGGTATAACTTACCTAGCTGCCCGGCATTTTTTTACTAGCTTTGAGGAAGCTCAAGTGGCATTACTATCCCATGTGTGGGCCTATTTTTCAGCTAGTTTAGCGTTTATTTTGGGGCATTGGCTGTTATTTTACGGCACTATTGCTCAAATTATTGTTCTACTAACAACCATAGGGTATGGTTTGGCGGCGTTGTATTACCTCGACTCTGCCGAGAGATTATCCCAAAATATAAAAAGACAACTCCTGGTTATAATGTGTGCCATTGTTGTTATCGTAGTTGCGCTTTCGGATTGGTCCGGTTCTACAATTTAATATTCTCAGTCATCACTCAGGCTTATGTGCAAAAGTTAGTCTCAACTAAGGCTTAATATATACGGATATTTATGGAGAAAGACGGTCAAAAAAGTAAAAACAATGAAAGCTCGAACTATGCTGTTTTTTCTACTCATTCAGCCAGTCTAATAAAGCGGCCCAAGACTCCAAATCTTAACTTTCAAAATGGTCGCAAAAAAATTGCTTTTTTAATCTTGCCACTGGCTTGCCTACTTATGGGGGTAGGCGGGGGCTTGATAGGTGCCAGCATTTATAACAAGGATTATTCAAGAGCAGTTAGCACTGAAGCTAAACAACGCTTTATATCAAACGAAAGCGAATTGATTTCTGATATTGCTAAGAACGTTGGGCAAGCTGTTGTGTCGATAAATGTTAAGAGTCAGGTTAATTCGCGGGACGTCTTTGGATTCAGCCAACCATCCTCGCAAGAAAGTGCTGGTACAGGATTTATAATTACTTTAGACGGCGTAATTATGACTAATCGGCATGTAGTTCCGGCAGCCTCTAGTAGCGTAAGTGTTACACTCGCCGACGGAGCTCGTTTTGACAACGTGGAGGTTATAGGCAGGACGAGCGAGAGTAGCTCTCTCGACATAGCTTTTCTTAAAATAAAAGATCTCAAGGGTAAAAAATTAACCAAAATTTCTATTGGTAATTCAACCAAAGTAAAAGTGGGCGATAAGGTGATTGCTATCGGAAATGCTCTCGGGCAGTTTCAGAACACGGTAACTAGCGGGATTATTTCTGGCTATGGTCGTGACGTTACTGCTGGTGATGGAACCGGCAACGCCTCACGACTAGATGACTTATTCCAGACCGATGCGGCTATTAACGAAGGTAACTCAGGTGGGCCATTGGTGAATATTAATGGAGAAGTTATCGGGGTTAATACGGCCATAGCCGGTGGAGCTCAAAACATCGGCTTCGCAATACCAATTGACGACACTAAGGGGTTGATAAGCAGTGTGCTCGAAACAGGGAAGCTTCGGCAGCCGTATCTTGGTGTGCGGTATGTGTCTTTGACAGATGATATAGCATTTCAATATAGTTTGAACATTAAGCGCGGCGCCTACATTGTACCTTCCACCGAAGGTGGACCATCAATCTTAATTGGCAGTCCAGCTGAAAAGGCGGGCCTTAGAGAGAAGGACGTTATAACTAAAATAAATAACACATCTATTGATGATAAAACCAGTTTAACGGGTGTACTGGGTAAGTTTAAGGTCGGCAGTAAGGTTAACTTACAAGTTTGGCGTGACGGCAAATACTTGTCTGTTCCTATTGTTCTCGAGTCGGTCCCTGAAAATTAATCATACGGGCTCAAAAACTTGTATTAATTGGTTTGTAATTCTTAGTTTATAACCCGAATTTTTTGCAATACTGGCTAAAGGGGAGTGTTGAGGTGGCATAGACTCAGTTAGGATGTAACTCGGCTTTCTGCTTAGGTTTAACACTTGTTCAAAAAGTTTCCTATATATATCCAAGCCATCAGCACCGCCAAATATAGCAAGCTTTGGCTCCCTTTTGGCCGCTTTATTTATTTTATATTTATTAGGCACATAGGGTAGGTTTGCCATAACAATATCGTAGGGCCTTACGTTGTTGTTCAATAGGTTTCTCTTGTACGCCTTGAGTCCAACTTCATGCATGACGCTGTTATGTTTAGCAACCGCTAAAGCGCTGGCATCAATGTCATATAAATCAATCTTCGTGCAACGAGTTTCAAGCGTTGCTGTGATACCCAAGCATCCGGAGCCCGTTCCAACGTCTGCAATAACTGTGTTCTCGGAAAGATGCAGTTTTTTTAACATGCTTATCATTACCTCGGACTCTGGTCGGGGCTCTAGTACGTGCTTGTTAATTTTAAATTTACGTCCATAAAACTCACTATAACCTCTGATATAAGCCATGGGTTCGTGCTTAAGGCGTTTCTTAAGGCGGTAGTTTAGTTTTTTAAGGCGAGTGGTGGAGATAATCATTTCTGGGTGGGCCAGAATATGGGCACGATCTTTATCCAGGCAGTCTTCCAGTAGAATTAAAGAATCAAGCCGTGCTGAACTAATGCCGGCTGTTTCTAGACTTCTGGTCGAGTAATCTAACCAAAGCTCAGTTCTCATTTTGAGCCAGCTCTAGTTCATAGTTATGTAGTTTTTCGATAATGTCGTCAATCTCGCCATTCAATGCCCCAGGAAGGTTACTGCGACTGTAACCAATACGGTGGTCTGTGATTCTATCCTGGGGAAAGTTATAAGTCCGGACTTTCTCGCTTCGGTCTCCACTTCCAATTAGCAGCCGCCTTGAATCGCCCAATTGCTTCTGTTCATCTTCTATTTTCGCTTGAAGTAGGCGGGAGCGCAGAATTTTCATAGCTTTATCTTTATTTTTAATCTGGCTTTTTTCATCTTGCATACTAACCACTAGGCCAGTAGGTATATGGGTAATACGTACGGCTGAGTCGGTTGTATTAACACTTTGACCGCCATGTCCGCTAGCTCGAAAGACATCAATTCTGAGGTCCTCGGGATTTATCTGTACGTCTGAAACCTCTGCCTCGGGTAGAACTGCTACCGTTACAGTGCTGGTGTGTATTCTGCCGCTGCTCTCAGTGGTCGGTATGCGTTGTACGCGGTGGACTCCAGCTTCGAATTTTAGCTCTTTGTAAGCTCCAACTCCTTTAACCATAAAAATAATTTCTTTATAACCTCCAGAATCGCTGGAATTTTCGTTAACCAGCTCGATTTTATATCCGTGGGTTTCGCTCCAGCGAGCATACATCCTATAAAGCTCACCAGCAAATAAACTCGCTTCGTCACCTCCGGCGGCAGCCCTTATTTCTACCACACAATTTCGATCATTGTTCGGATCCTTAGTTGTAAGAAGTTCAGTCAAAGATTGAGTATTACTGGCAAGACGGTCTTTTAGTTGTTTCACTTCTGATTTTGCCAGTTGGGCTAAATCTTGGTCTGCGCCCTCAGCCATACTCTCGGCCTCTCTGAGTTGAACCTCTAGTTGCATTTTATTATCAAAGGCCTCCAATATCTTTGATAGCTCACTCTCTCGTCGGGCAAGTTTAGGGTACTCCGAAGAGCTAAATATATCAGGATTCTCTAGTTTTTTTCTGAGGACACTATATTCCTGGCGAAGTGCCTCTTGTCTTATATCCATCAGTATCTCCAGTTTATAAAAAATCACCCGAAATACCTAAGAGGTAATAGGGACTTATGATACTTTTTAAATTATTGACTATCCGGGACAGGTTTTGAGCCAAGTTTTTGAGCTTCGGCTTTTGTTTTTCGTTGTTTAGTTTTGGTGACTCCTCTTTTCTCGCGTGCGGCTGCAGCGGCTTTTTGTCGTGCCTTAAATTTATCTACTCGGCCTTCGACGTCGACGATTCTTTCCTCCCCAGTGAAAAAAGGATGAGAGCTGGATGAAATATGGATTTTCACCAATGGGTACTTAACACCATCTAAACTAATGGTTTCTTCTGTGGCCACAGTCGATCGAGTCAAAAACGTGGTGTCGTTATTGAGGTCCTGAAAAACAACAGGCCGGTAATTGTTAGGGTGTATCTCCTTTTTCATAACTGGGATAGTATACATTTTTTACCCCTTACGGTCAATCAGGGTTGCCAAATCAACTTAACAGAGGTAAACTACCAAATAGTTAAATTAAACAATAAGGTCTGATATATCCTCCTAGGTTACTTCCATGCAGGATTAACCGGGCAAGACCTTATGGTGAGAAAGGATTTTAATGGCTAACGTTGAGGTCGACATAAAGCAACTTTTAGAAGCTGGCGCACACTTTGGACACAAAAGTAGTCGTTGGCACCCCAAGATGGCTCCTTACATACACAGTAAGCGGGCTGGAAATCATATTATTGACTTGACTAAAACCGTAGAAGCATTGGATAAAGCATTAGCTTTTTTGACTCAGATAACTGGTGAAGGGAAGCAAGTTTTATTAGTTAGCACTAAACGCCAAGCCCAACAAAAGGTAAAAGACGTTGCCCAAGCTACAAACATGCCATATGTAACCCAGCGTTGGCTCGGGGGCATGATGACAAATCAAGCAACCATTGGTGGTCGCATTAAGCATTTAAAAGATCTTGAGAGCCGTATGATAAGCGGCGAACTAGCGGCTAAGTACAGTAAGCTCGAATTACAGCGTTTTTCTGAAGAAATTGAAGAGATGAATCATATTTACGGTGGCGTGAAAGATATGCCCGCCAAACTAGGGGCTATGTTTGTGGTGGATATGATGAACGACATCAACGCAGTTCGCGAAGGTCGTAAACTAGGTATTCCAGTCGTAGCCTTAGTCGATACTAATGCCGACCCTTCATTGGTCGATTATCCTATTCCCTCAAACGATGATGCTACAAAGACGATTAATTTAATTTTAGATTACGTGCAGCAGGCTATTAACGTTGGCAAAACTAAAGCTGATAAAAGTCCTATAAAGAGCGAGGAAGTTGATGCAAAGCCCGAACCTGTAACTAAGGCTAAAAAAGGGGAGTAAAATGGCTAGTATTTCCTTAGAGGAAATTAAGCGACTACGTGAACTAACCGGTGTGGGTATTACAGAAGCAAAACGAGCACTAGTAGAGAATAGCGGTGATTTTGACAAAGCCTTGGCAGCTATGAGAAAGAAAGGGCTCACCAAAGCTGAAAAACGGTCCGAGCGCGAGGCCCGTTCCGGACTTATTGGTGGGTATGTACACGATGGTCGAATTGGAGTTTTACTAGAAGTTAATTGTGAGACAGATTTTGTCGCTAAAACCGATGAATTTAAAGATCTGGTTAAGGATATATCGTTACACGTGGCTGCTTCGGCGCCTGTATATATAAATGATCAGGATATTCCTTCAGAAGACCGTAAACAGATGGAAAAAGAATTCAGCGAAAAAGTAAAGTCCGAGGGTAAACCAGATAATATGGTGCCCCAAATTGTTGAAGGTATGGTTAAAAAATACTTCGCTGAAAAATGCTTGCTCTCTCAACCATTTATTAAGAATCCAGAAATAAACGTCGGGGGGTATATAAAAGAGCACATTGCTAAACTAGGTGAGAATATTTTAGTGCGAAGGTTTACGCGCATTGTACTTGGTGAAGTAACGTAGAATTACTTTACTTGTTAAGTAATTAATAAAAATTAAAATACGGCGAGTGAATGGATATACCATTCAAATTCCCGCCGCAATCCGGCAGGCGGTACTGGCGGACTAATATTGTCCGTTTTCCTCGCCTGCCGGCTTCTAGCTTTGAAGGGGTCAGTCTTCAGGGGTTTTCAGCCCGTTTGATACAGGCGGCCACAAAGCCAACACCCCAGACTGCGATGACCATGAAGGCCAACAACCCAATGAAAACACCTGCCGGTGAAATCGAAAGGCCTCTCATTGGCGCCCAGAAAGGTTGGCTTCAGAAAACCCCGGAACCCCGGAGTTGAGTCCCCTAAGGATACCCCTAAAGGCAACCAGGACGATCAACGGCAAAACGACGACTAGCAATACAGTGATGAAAGCGACTACCGTCACGGTTTTCAGCCCCTTTCTTTACTCAAGTAGGTTGTTCATGATGCCATCGGCTTGATGGCAGAACAGCTTGAATCCAGGCACCTGAGCTGCACTGATCAGCAGAAGCAGAGCGCCTACTAAAATCTCTTCCCAAGGCATTTTGCCTCCTGGTTTGATTGTTGGCTGGTATATCGTCAAACGTCTTCTTCTCGGAAGACAAATCAAAGAACAAGTTGACTCAAGTAAGCAGTACTTTCTTAGTGAACTAGTGTGCCGATTATATATTAAAACGCTTAAACTTACGATTGTCGTTTAATGTTCTATAATAATGGCTATGGAACTAAATCAATCAGTAGAGCAAACAAAGCAAAAGTTGAGCGCAGCTACCGAACATTTTAAGCATGAGATTGGCAAAATCCGAACCGGAAGGGCGCATCCAGGAATGCTGGACGGCATATCGGTGGAGGTGTATGGTCAGCAAATGCCGCTAAAAGCAGTGGCTAGCATTACTGCGCCGGAGGCTCAACTTCTCCAGATTACACCATTTGATGCCGCCAATCTGCAGGCTATTTCTGACTCTATTAGAAAGAACCCAACACTTGGATTAAACCCGGCGGATGATGGACGGGTCGTGCGCATATCTATTCCATCCCTAACCACCGAGACTCGGCAGCAGATGGTCAAAGTTCTAAATTCCAAAGAGGAAGAGACATTTATAACTGCTCGGCAGATACGCCATGACATATTTCATCAAGTAGAACAAGCTGAAAAGTCAAAGAAAATCGGCAAAGATGAACGCCTACGTTTCGAAAAGCAAGTCGATGAGCTTATGACTAAACAAAAGACAGAAGTTGAGACTTTAAGAGCAAATAAAGAACGGGAAATACTAACGGTCTAACTCCACCCAGGCTGGTATACTAAATTACGACATGCAGTTACTATTATTTGTCTTGGGATTTTTACTGTTTATTGGACTTGTGCTCATACACGAATGGGGACACTACATTGCTGCCCGTAGAAACGGTGTGGTAGTGGAAGAGTTTGGTCTTGGCTTTCCACCAAGAGCCTGGGGAAAAAAGTTAAAGGACGGAATGGTGCTGAGCCTAAATTGGCTACCGTTGGGCGGGTTCGTCAAACTTAAAGGAGAGTCAGACTCAGATAAACGCAAGGGTAGTTTTGGTGCTGCTAGTTTGCCAGCAAAAACCCAGATTATGCTGGCCGGGGTAACCATGAATCTTATTGCCGGGCTATTAATCCTAACTATCTTAGCTTTGGTTGGATTACCTAAACTTATCGATAATCAGTTTACGGTAGCTAGTGACACTAAAATCTCTCAACAATCAGTAGCAGCGGGGTTTGTTGAGCCGGGCTCTCCGGCAGATAAGGCCGGTTTAACTAGCCGCGATTCGATAAAACAAATAACCAGTCCTAAAGGTACATTAATAATTACATCCACCGAGCAGCTTAAAGCGGCCACGAAAAGTCTTGAGGGCCAAAAAGTACAAATTACCTACGAGCATAGAGGGCAGGAGTTCAAAAAAGATGCTACGTTATTGTCCAGGAATGAGGTACAAAAAAGCTTATCCACAGATAACCCCAAAGGACATTTAGGCGTTGTTCCATTAGAGCTTCAAGTTAGGCGATCCACTTGGAGCGCACCGGTGGTTGCCCTTGGCTTCACTAAGCAACTTGTAGTCCTTACCATGCAAGGCTTAGGCAAAGCTCTTGGCGGTCTTGGTTCAACAATAGCCGGATTATTAACAGGGAATCAAACCGCTAGGGAGCAAGGCCAAGCTAAAGCTAGCTCGCAGGTGGGTGGACCGGTAGCAATTATGGCAGTTCTTTGGGGTGGTGGCTCGCTTGGCATTAATTTCATATTAATGATTATTGCAGTGCTATCACTCACCTTAGCTCTAATTAACATATTACCGATCCCAGCCCTAGATGGTGGTAGACTAGTTGTGACTCTGGTTTCTCGTAAACTACTGAAGAACCCTATTAGCCGTGCTGCGGAGGAACGTATCCACGGTACCGGCATGGCTGTGCTTCTAGCCCTTGTTCTGCTAATTACTATCGTAGATGTCAAACGATTCTTCTGACACAACTCAGGTTTCCTCTGGCAATGTGCCTAAAAGCCAATTTGTTAAACGCTTTCAAGTCGGCAAGAATAATATAAACCACAGTTTTGGCAGCCCCCTCAGGGTTGTTACTACTGCTCTGTTGATTTTCTTTGCTAGCCAACTTGCCGCTGCTTCTTTAGTAGCTTTTGCGCTCAGTCTTGGAGGTTCAGGGTCGCGCTTAAGTGAATTAAACGACCAGGCTTTCATGCAGTTTAGTTATGTTGTTTTGGCCGAAGGCTTTACAGCATTTTTAATATTGCGAGTTTTAAAGAATCGAGGTCTGAGCTGGAAACACATTGGCCTAAATCGTTCTATACAAATCTCAGATATAGTTCGTGCTGTGGCCGGGTTTATTGTGTTTTACGGATTGTTAATCGGAGTGGGTTTACTAATGGCACTACTTGTACCGGAATTTAAAACGGACCAACCACAGGATGTAGGCTTTAATAATTTGAGTAGCTACCTAGACCAAATAATGGCCTTTGTTACGCTAGTTGCCCTAGTACCCATCGTCGAAGAAATATTAGCTCGAGGGTACTTGTACTCCGGTTTGCGTTCACGTATGCGATTTGCTCCAGCAATGATTCTCACAAGTATAATTTTTGCTGTACCTCATCTATTTGGTGGCCCCCAGCTAGTATGGGGGGCAGCCATTAATACTTTTGTCTTATCTATAGTTCTAGTTTATTTACGGGAGAAGACCGGAGCTCTTTACGCCAGTATTGTAGTTCATGCTTTGAATAATCTGGTCGCCTTTGGCGTGCAATTTCATAGCTCAATGCTTTAGAATGATGACAAGATTATGAGACGTACTCAATTATTCGTAAAAACAAGAAGGGAAACTCCAGGCGATGAACCATCCCTCAATGCGCAACTATTAATTAAAGCGGGGTATGTGCACAAGGAGCTGGCTGGGGTTTATAGCTACCTTCCAATGGGAAAAGCTGTTATTGATAACATCTCAAAAGTGATTCGCGAAGAAATGGACTCAATTGGTGGAAACGAAGTGTTAATGTCTACGCTTCAGAACAAAGAACTTTGGCAAGCTAGTGGCAGGTGGGATGACCGTGTAGTGGACAGCTGGTTTAAGACTAAGCTGACCAACGGTACAGAGCTAGGCATCGGTTTCTCGCACGAGGAACCACTAACGAACGCCCTTAAACATTTCATTAACTCCTACAAAGACTTACCGGTTTATCCTTATCAAATACAAACAAAGTTTCGTAATGAACTGCGCGCTAAAAGCGGACTGATGAGGGGTAGGGAATTTCTTATGAAAGACCTATATAGCTATAGCCGAAGTGCCGCTGAACATGAAGCTTTCTACGAAAAAGTAAGCGAAGCCTATCTGAAAATTTACAATCGATTGGGTTTGGGCGCTATTACCTATAAAACCTTTGCCAGTGGAGGGGTGTTTAGCGAATTTAGTCACGAATTCCAAACCCTTAGCCATGTTGGTGAAGACACAGTTTTTGTAGATGAAGACAAGAAGTTCGCTGTCAATAAGGAAGTATACAATGATGAGACTCTGGTCAAGCTGGGTCTGGATAAGAGTAAATTAGTCGAGCAAAAGGCAGTAGAGGTTGGAAATATATTCTCACTAGGCTCAAAATACTCAGATGCTTTGGGTCTATATTTTGTGGATGAAGAAGGGGAGAAGCAGTCGATAATAATGGGGTGCTACGGTATTGGAGTTAGCAGAATAATGGGTCTGTTGGCAGAGCACTTTGCAGATAAAGATGGGCTTGTTTGGCCGCAAAATATAGCTCCTTTCGAGGTGTACTTAGCAAAGTTGGGACTTGACCCTTCGGTGATAGGCGAGGCCGATACTGTGTATAACAGATTGACAGAAAGAGGAATTTCGGTAGTATATGATGACCGGGACATTCGGGCAGGCGAAATGTTTGCCGATGCGGATCTCATGGGAATGCCCTACAGAATTGTAGTAAGCCAAAAAACCCTCGGCACAGGCAATTTAGAGTTGAAGAAACGTGGCGAGCAGGCCGCACAATCCGTTTCACTAGACAATTTGGTAGAAATTATACTAAACGCTCGTAAGTATTGACGGAATCGGTCTTCGCTAGTCATATTAAGAAGAAAGAGTAAGGAATTTGCTTTAACATTATGAAAAAACTATACAGGTTAACACAATCCGGAGTAAATGAACTGCAAGACGAACTAGACGGTTTGGTGGGACAAAGAGGAGTACTAGCTGATAGGATTAGGCAAGCGAGGGAATTGGGAGATTTGTCTGAAAACGCTGAATATCAATCAGCTCGTGAAGAGCAAGATCGGTTAGAAGCTCGTATTTCAGAGCTAGAGCATATCCTTCAAAACATGCAGCTTATTAAAAAACCAAAAATCGACGGACACGTCCGACTTGGTTCTACTGTCAGGCTAACCGGTGGAGGTGAAGCTAAAGAATTTCAGCTAGTGGGCACCATGGAGGCCGACCCCCTAAATGGCAAAATTAGCGACGAGTCTCCTATAGGTAAAGCTTTGCTTGGTAAACAGGTCGGGGACAAGGCCGAGATAAAGCTAAATGGTAGCCATAGCTCATACAAAATAGTTGAAATCGCTTAATATTCTATATACCTCGCTAGCTTTAAGAGACATCTACCTGGTAAGCTGAAGATTATAAACTATTCATGAGATGGTTAATTAAAATTGTTGATGAAATCATAGCCCGTTATCCAGCCGGAGAGATATTGATTGAGTCTGGAGGTTCACCCTCTGGAACTCACCACTTAGGACATTTACGAGAGCTAGTTACTGCTGATGCTATACTGCTCGAACTGGGCCGAAGAGGCAGGAAGGCACGGCACATTTATTTTGTTGATGATCTTGACGGGCTGAGGAAGATTCCGACAAATGTGCCAGCCAACTTTAAAAAATATCTAGGTCGTTCACTTTATGACATACCTTCGCCCGATTTTTCGGACATCTCTTATGCTGATTACTTTTTACAAGGACTAGTTAATGCTTGCTCGACTCTGAGGATCGAAGTCGAGTTTATTCGTTCGCACCATAAGTATCAAACAGGCTTCTTTGTTTCGGCCATAGAAAAATCTTTAGAGCAAGCTGATAAAGTACGCCATGTTCTAGAAACTGTTTCTGGACACAGCCTAGGGCTGGAGTGGTCCCCTATTCAAATTAACGAGGAAGGGTATCTTAAAAAACGCAGGTTCTTAGCCATTAATACCGACGCTAAAACCGTAGACTACGAGGATCGTGACGGTAAACAGAAATCGATTAATTACGCCAATGGAGACGTTAAGCTCGATTGGCGAATAGACTGGCCGGCCCGTTGGCAGTTATTGGGTGTACACGTTGAACCATTTGGAAGGGATCATGGCAGTAGCGGGGGAAGTTATGATACGGGAGCAGCTTTATCAAAGGATGTATTCGAAAACACCCCGCCGTATCCTGTACCTTACGATTTCGTGAATATGGCAGGGGATACCAAGAAGATGAGTGCCAGCAAGGGCACGGGTCTTGATGCTGAAGGTGTGATCAAAGTATTACCTCCGGAAATAGTACGCTTTTTCATGCTTCGATATCCACCCGAAAAGAGGTTATACTTCGACCCATTGCACGTTGCCCAGCTGATAGACGATTTTACTGAACTTCTTACTAAAAGCCCAGAAACAGCCCTCATTGCTTTTAGCAAGACAACCTTAGACCCTACTATCAGTAAGATACCTTTCTCGCATATGGTAGAAAGTTATCAGGCATCCTTGAAAAATCCTGAGTCCACTCTTTTGACATTATCTCGAACGGGTTACCAAAAAATTGTTAACCAAAATAAACAAATTATTTTAGACGAACTTAAATACATTGAGGCATGGCTGCAGAAATGGGCACCTGAAGAAATTAAATTTGAGCTCATTGACGATGTTGATACTGCCAGTTTCAGCCAAGAAGAAAGAAGTTATTTAAACAAATTAAGTCTAAAAATAGAAGAAGCCTCGGAAGATTCGAACGGAGAATGGTTTCATAAGGCAATTTACGAACTGAAAGATTTCAGCGGGCTGGAGCCTAAGCAGTTATTTACAGCAATATACAAAGCTACAATCGGTAAAGAGTCGGGTCCTCGTGCAGGCTGGTTTCTGTCCATATTGCCACGAGATTGGTTAATAAAAAGACTAAAATTTGAAGACCAGCTATAATCTAACGAAAATTCTTAATCTAAGCGCGCCAGAAGCAGCCCCACGT
Organism: Candidatus Saccharimonadota bacterium; assembly: GCA_013815775.1. Lineage (GTDB taxonomy): Bacteria > Patescibacteriota > Saccharimonadia > Saccharimonadales > UBA10212 > JACDFN01. The sequence goes on from JACDFN010000002.1 coordinate 17,098, forward strand.
CTACTAGGGTGGGAATTGGTTCGAAGTACACCAAAAGGAGAAATTCGACTCAAAATTGTCGAGACCGAAGCCTACCATCAAGCAGATCCCGCTAGTCACAGTCACAGGGGAGCGACTACTAGAACTGCGCCAATGTTTGAGCAAGGGGGTCGACTCTATGTTTATTTTATTTACGGAGTACATTATTGCCTTAATATTGTTACAGGACCTAAGGGTAGCGGCGAGGCAGTTTTAATTAGAGCGGGCGAACCAATTGACGGGGTTGAACTTATGAGAAAAAACCGCAGTATTACTGATATTCATAAACTGGCTAACGGCCCCGCTAAACTAACGCAAGCTTTAGGTATTAACGACACTAAATTATCGGGAGAAGTACTCAGTGAACTAAGTATTTCACTTAAACCACCAGCTACTAAAATAACTAGGAGTGATATCTTAGTATCCTCTCGCATTGGTATTAAAAGAGCTGTCGATGAATTACTCAGATTTAGTATCAAGGATAATAAATATATATCTGGTGTCTAAAAACTGAATAATATTGTTGACATCTAACTTAGATAGGTCTATTAATTATTTATAGATAAAGGAAAATAAAAATGTCTGAAACTCTTCAAGCATCAAACGATTTAGAACAGCGTCATCAACGACTAGATGAGATAAGACGCGGTAGTGAAGTACTTATCGATGACATTTTTTTAGAGATATTTCGAAAAGACGGTGCAATAACCGACAAAGATGGCTATATACAGACTACTACGCAGATTGAAAGCCCATTTGGTAACGAAACTATAAGAGGCGTTTATTCTGTCATGGAACTAAAACACGGCAAGGGCGAGGCAGAGGATCATTACCAATTAACTATCCGCGACCAAATAGATCATCAAGAGGGTGTTACTCAGCTTAACGAAGTTACTTATCACTTTAAAGAAGACTGGGTTCCTTTGACCGCCGAGGGCCTTAATTCGGACGGAGAGCCTATGGGTTGGGAAGCTAACCGCGGAGAAGAATTAGATCTACAGCTTTACTTAACCCAGACTTTGCAGAGTATTCAAGAAAGATCCGCAATTGCCGCATAAACCCTGAGTTCGTTTAATGTCCTGACTTGTCTATAATAAATTATATGGATGAGGCTATTTTTGCTGCAGGTTGTTTTTGGGGAGTGCAATACTACTTCGACCAGGTACCAGGAGTACTTAGTACTTCTGCTGGCTATATTGGCGGGCACACAGAAAAGCCAACTTACGATCAGGTGTGTGGTCATATTACCGGTCATGCCGAAGCAGTCAAAATTATATTTGACCCTGAAAGAATAAACTTCGAGACTCTACTTGGTCATTTCTTCCGTATTCATGATCCTACCCAATTGAACCGCCAGGGGCCGGACATTGGAGATAACTATCGCTCTGCTATTTTCTACAATAATAATTCTCAAAAGAAAGCTGCTCAGGTCGCAATTGCAGATCTGGATAAAGCTGCTAAATATAAAAGCCCGATTGTTACTAGCCTAGAGCCTGTTACAGCTTTTTGGCCAGCCGAAGACTTTCATCAAAAATTTACGCAGCGCACAGGGCGTGGTATGTGTCATGTATCCTATGCGCCACTAAGTGTTAAATAGTTATGAAAAAAGTACAAAGAAAATTCAATCCGACAATATTTATAAAAAATACAAAGCAAACCATTGCATCTAATAAGTTAATGACCGTACTAGGTTTACTAATTATAGGTGTGGTCTTAGTGGTGACTGCCGTTGTTTGGTCTGGAAGTGACGCCCAGAAAAGTAAAACTACTTTACCTAGCACTACGCTTACTGATAGCTGCGAGAAGTCTGCGACCATAACCTACAGTTGCTACAAGAATCAACTAAACAGCATTACTTATAGTGAAGGACCATCGAAAGCAGTTAAGCTCGTTAAAACACAGTTTGAAAAAATCCCCTTCGTAAAAGCACAGTGCCATCAGTTGGTCCATGTAATTGGCCGTGCAGCTTATGATAAATATGACGACCTGGGAAAAACTTTCGTTGAGGGAGATCATTTTTGTGCGAGCGGTTATTTTCACGGTGCTTCTGAGGAGATTGTAGTGAAAAAAGGTCCAGCATACTTCTCTAAAAACGCCAATAAAGTTTGCTCAGTATTTGTCGACCGTAGTAGATATAAGGAAGTAGATCACTATAATTGTGTTCATGGTTTGGGCCACGGGATCCTAGAGGCAGAAGACCAGGAACTCTTCAAGGCTTTAAGTGTGTGCGACCTCCTTAGTGGGATTTGGCAACAACAATCGTGTTACAGCGGAGTTTTTATGCAGAACATCATGATAGCTCAGGGCTCTGATGCAGTTGCCCCTAATAAATCTAAATATTTAAAGCCAGAAGATCCGATGTATCCCTGCACAGCAGTCGACAACAAGTATATGAGTGGGTGCTATATAATTCAGTCCTCGTACGCACTATCTGTTTCATCTTATGATTTTGCTAAGGTATTTAGTTTATGTGCTGATGTTGCTGATAGTTACAATCGAATAGTGTGCTACCAAAGTGTTGGCAGGGATGCATCTGGAGGTGGTAACAATTTGGAAGAAACGAAAAAAAGGTGTTTAATTGCTGTCTCCACAGAAGCTCAAATCAACTGCATAATCGGAGCGGCGAAGGACATCGTATACAGTTTTCACAGCGATAAAGAAGCTATGGGGTTCTGTCAGAGTCTCCCGGAGCATTTATTGGACGTTTGCCAGAACAACGCAAAAAGCTATTATTCAACTTTTTAAAAAGGCTGTTTAATTTAGGATATCGATTTGCTTTACTGAGACTTTGGTTGCTATTTTAGACTGAAAACCATGGGTTAGTTTTGCTGCACTGTTAATATGTATTAATGAAAACGATTGAGAGCAAGTATTTCGAGAGCATTGTTTCAGATGCTATTGATGCAATCCCCCCAAATTATCTCAAGCGTTTAGAGAACGTAGCATTTATTATTGAAGATGAGCCAAGCCTAGAGCAGCGTCATAAGCTAAAGCTAAGATTTAATGAATCGTTATTTGGTTTATATGAGGGTGCGCCCCTGCCGACGCGCTTTGGCCAAACAAAATTATTACCCGATAAAATCACCATCTTCAAGCAACCATTAATTATGTTCAGTCATGATATTGAGGACCTGAAGAAAAAAGTCCACAACACCGTTTGGCACGAGGTGGCTCATTATTTCGGATTAGACCACGGTCGCATCGACGAAATTGAGCGAAAGTCATAGTTTGCACTAACAACCCAAGCAAGTCAGTAGTTACTTTAATTTCACTATTGTATGTTTGCGCTTCTGCGAATATGATGTATTTATAAATTAAGGAGGGATTATGAATCTCTATAAATCGCAAAGACAAATGGTGGGACATTTGGTAAACACTTTCGTTGTTCTGGCAGAGTTACTTCTGGCTCTAAGGGTAGTGTTAAAATTCGCCGTTGCGGAAGCCGACGCATCGTTTGTGCACTGGGCTTTTAGAGTTACTGACCCTTTGTTGGATCCTTTTCGTGGAATTTTTACTAACCCAACTGCCTCAACAGGAAGCTGGGTAATTGATTTCCCCGCATTATTGGCTATGGCAGTCTATGCGGCAGTAGGCTATATGCTAGTTTCTCTAGCTGCCCGCCTAGCGCCTTCTTTCTCAGATCGACGTAAATAATAAAAACAAGAACAAGGCGCCGGGTTTTAGCAGCGGCGCCTTTTGATTGCTATTCCCGCGCCTATTGTCTAAACTATCTGTTATAAGTTTATAAAGAAGAGAGCTATATAAATGGCAGTCGTCCCTCGTCTAAAGAGTAATAAGAAACGTAATAAAAAAATTACCCCTCAAAAATTACGGATACTAAATTTCGTAGTGGCTGGCTTGTATGCTCTACAGGGAGCATTGATCTTAATTTTAAGTAATTCAGCTAACGGAATCCAGCGCATAACTACTGGTTATATCAGCCAAGATAAGACTGCTAGTACGGCAGCCAGCAAGACAATAACCGCTCAGGCTAACCACTTACTGTTCGACCTTAATCTTGCTTATATAGTAGCTGCCTTTTTGTTTATAGGGGCTGCGGTCCACCTGCTTGTTTCTACGCGCTATAGGGTAGGATATGAGGCCGATCTAAAAAACCGAGTTAATAGAGCGAGGTGGGCATCCTACGCCTTGAGCCTAGGATTAATTATGCTAGCGGTTGCCTTATTGTCTGGGATCTTTGATCTCTCTAGTCTCATTATGATTTTTGCGCTAACTGCATTAGTGGGTATTATGGGCCTTATGACGGAGAGGAGTATGATAGGATCGAAAAATATTAAATGGTTACCGTATTTGGAGGGCCTTAAATTTGGCCTAATACCCTGGCTTGTTATATTAATTTATGCCTGGGGAGCGTACGCATACGGGAGCACTATCTTAACCTTTGTCTACTTCTTATACCTAACAGCGTTGCTACTTTTCGTGGCCCTTTTTGTCAATTTTTATTTACAAATTAAAAAAATGGGACGATGGGAAGATTACTTATTCAGTGAAAAGTCTTTTATCATAATAAGTTTTATAGCCAGCTCAGCCGTTGCTTGGCAAATATTCGCGGGAACACTTAGATAGACTATAGACTGCTACAATAAAGTTAATGGGATACCAACGCGCAGAGCCCTACAAACTAGGGCAAACCACGCCGTTTAAGATTAGTCGGAGTAAAATCGAGGATTTTATACGTTGCCAGCGCTGCTTTTGGCTCGACAAAAGACTCGGCATAGCTAAACCCTCCATGCCACCCTTTCTTATAAACAGTGCCGTTGATACCTTACTAAAAGCAGAGTTTGATATTTACCGCGAGAAGGGGGAGCACCACCCTTGGCAGATTGAATTTAAGGTCAAAGCTAAACCGTTTGCACATAAAGATTTAAGTCGTTGGCGCCATACTTTTACTGGAGTCCAGTATCATCATAAGCCTACAAATTTGTTGATTTTTGGTGGAGTAGACGATGTTTGGGTCACTCCAAAAAAAGAACTAGTGGTGGTTGACTACAAAGCCACCGCCAAGGTTAATGAGATTAAGGACCTAGAAGATTCAAAATGGCATGACTCTTATCGCCGCCAGATGGAGATTTATCAATGGTTGCTTAGAGGCGAAGGACATAAGGTTAGTGACACAGGATACTTTGTTTATGCGAACGGGATTAATAGCAGAAAAGGCTTTTTTAATAAGGTTGAATTCAGGACTAATATTTTTCCCTATAAAGGCAGCGATAAGTGGGTAGAACCAACACTCCTCAAAATTAAAGACTGTTTGGAATCTAGCAGTATGCCCAAAGAATCACCCGATTGTGAGCACTGTGCCTACGCAAAAAGTCGGACCGAGCTAACACTCAAAGAACTACAAAGTAGAAAACAAACTGATAAAAAACAACAAAAGTCCGTAACTTAGATATAATGTTGCTATGTTAGATATCCGGTATATTAGAGAAAATTCAGACCAAGTAGCTGAAAAGTCCAGACAAAAAGGCTATGAGGTGGACATTCCTGCGGTTTTAGAACTTGATAATAAATATCGGGCCCTACTACAAAAAAAAGAAAACTTTAGCCGTCAACGCAACGAACTGGCTAAGCAAATTCGGGGTGATCAATCAAGCGAACAAATTGAGAGAGGACGATCCTTGAGGGAAGAGGAAAAATCTCTTACTGCTGAATTTGAAGCAACTGAGAAGTTATTAGTTCGTTCACTGGCAAAAATACCAAATATCTTTCCGGAGGACACTCCCCTTGGCGGCGAAGAGGCTAACCGTAATGAAAAAAAATGGGGAGTAGTTAGCGAAAAAGACTTTGACGTTCTGGACCACCTATCCTGGGGTGAAAAACGAAGTCTGATTGACTTTGAAAGGGGCGCTAAAGTAGCCGGAAATAAATTCTACTTTCTTAAAGGTGTGCTGGTGGAGCTAGAGTTTGCTATTTTTCAACTAGGTTTAGCGTTAGCAAAAAAATATGGCTTCACTGCTATGCAAGTACCACATATGGTGAGTTCCAAGGTCCTGGAAGGCGCTGGTTTTTCAGCTCGTGGTGAAGAAAAACAAATTTATAAAATTGAAGACGAAGATTTACACCTAATAGCTACCGCTGAGATACCTTTAACTGGGTATCATACTGATGAAATTATCGACTTCAGTAATCTTCCGATTTTATACGCTGGCCTAAGTCCGGCCTACCGGGTAGAGGGCGGTGCTTACGGCAAGCACAATAGGGGTTTGTATCGAACGCATCAATTCAACAAACTGGAACTTTATGTGCTTTGCAAGCCAGAGGAAAGTGAGCTATGGCACCAAAAACTACTAGAGCTAGAAGAAGAGCTTTGCCAAGCCCTAGAGATACCCTATCGGGTAGTGCGTATAGCCTCAGGCGACTTAGGCGCGCCGGCTTATAAAAAGTACGATATAGAGTATTGGACACCTGTAGATAAAAGCTACCGCGAACTTACAAGTTGTTCGAACGTTACAGACTACCAAGCTAGACGTCTAAACATTCGATATCGAGATTCAGAAGGTAAAATAGCGTATCTTCATACGTTAAACGCTACAGCTGCCGCTATGAGCCGAGTGACAATCGCGTTGGTAGAGAATCACCAAGATAAAGATGGAACAATCCATGTTCCTAAAGCTTTACAATTTTATTTTGGTTCCCAAACATCTTTCTAAAAAATTATCAGACAAGTGTTTATCTTAGCTACTTATCTGGGGTACAATGTAAGTTAACCTATACTTGGGAGGACAGTTTTTAGTTTTGTCATATGAAGACTTTTATCAATAAGAAACTTATAAAAAGGGCTCTAGGAGATCCGCAAGCCGCCACAGTCAAGCGGATGAAAAAGCGCGTCAGCAAAATTAACGCTCTTGCGGACAATTACAAAAAAATGAGCGACGTAAAGCTCAAACAGCAGACTAAAATCCTGAAACAACGTCTGGAAAAAGGCGAGACACTGGACAATATCTTAAATGATGCATTTGCTATAGTTCGCGAAGCTGCCACCAGAACTCTTGGCCAACGACATTTTGACGTACAGCTTATTGGCGGAATGGTGCTACATGAGGGTTCGGTTGCTGAGATGAAGACCGGAGAAGGTAAGACACTGGTGGCGACTTTGCCCCTTTACTTAAATGCTCTAGAGGGCAAGGGGGCACATCTAGTAACAGTTAACGATTATTTAGTTCAGAGAGATGCCGGCTGGATGGGTCAAATTTATAATTATTTAGGACTAAGCGTGGGAGTAGTTATTCCCGATGAATCATTTGTCTATGATCCCAGGCATATAGACGAAAAGCATTTTGACGAACGTTTGCACCATCTTAGACCGGCTACCAGACAAGATGCTTATAATGCAGATATTACTTACAGTACCAATAATGAGCTGGGCTTTGACTACCTACGTGACAATATGGTGCGCGAAATTGACCAACTTCGACAGCGAGACTTACATTACGCTATAGTCGATGAGGTAGATTCTATTTTAATAGATGAAGCCCGCACGCCATTAATAATCTCGGCACCGGCTACTGCTAGTGGTGCGGCCTATGAGCAGTTTTCTAAAATTGTCCGTCAACTTAAAGAAACCACGCACTACGAGAAAGATGAGAAGCGCCGTAGTGTCATTCTTACCGATGACGGAATAGAGTTAGTGGAAAAAATACTTGGTATCAAAAGTCTTTATGCAACTGAAAATTTACGTACCATATATCACTTAGAGCAAGCCCTTAAATCGGAAGTACTTTTCAAGCGCGATAAGGATTACGTAGTCACTAAAGAGGGGGAAATTGTAATTGTTGACGATTTCACTGGACGTCTTTTGCGAGGTAGACGATATAACGAAGGGTTGCATCAAGCTATAGAGGCCAAAGAAGGAGTTACGGTCCAAGAAGAGTCCATGACTCTGGCTACAATTTCGTTTCAGAATTATTTTCGACTTTATAAAAAACTTTCCGGTATGACGGGGACAGCCGTTACCGAGAGTGAAGAATTTCATCAAATATATAAACTCAATGTGATTGAAGTACCTTCTAATAGAACGCTGGTTCGTAAAGATCTCTCCGATAAAATTTATAAATCGGAAGCCGGTAAGATGCGGGCTATAACAGCCGGGGTGAAGGAGCTTTATGAGAAAGGGCAACCGGTACTTCTTGGGACCGTTAGTATCGAACGGAATGAAGTACTCTCTGCAATGCTTAAGAATGCCGGTGTGCCGCACGAGGTTTTAAATGCTAAAAACAACGAAAAAGAAGCTGCAATTGTTGCTAAGGCTGGGCAGAAAAAATCTGTCACATTGGCCACTAATATAGCTGGTCGTGGCACCGATATAGTTTTGGGTGAAGGAGTTAAAGAATTGGGCGGACTTTTTGTGCTGGGTTCAGAACGACATGAAGCTCGCCGGATAGACAATCAGCTTCGAGGACGTGCCGGTCGTCAAGGTGATCCTGGTACAACACAGTTCTATGTCAGCTGCCAGGACGACCTTATGCGTATCTATGGTGGCGAGCGCATTGCCTCAATTATGAACCTTCTTAAAGTAGACGAAGACACCCCGATGGAAAGTCGCCGCATTAGTAAAGCCCTGGAAGGCGCTCAAAAAAAGGTCGAAGGTTTTAATTTTGACCAACGTAAGAATGTAGTCAAGTACGACGACGTTATGAATCGTCACAGGCGGGCAATTTATGCAATACGACGAGAGGTTCTTCGAGCAACCGATATTAGTCCGCGAATAAAAAAATTCATCGAAGAAGAGGTTGATGTGCTAGTTAGTCATCCGGATTCAACAACCGAGATCTATGAGACTGTGCTTACTGAATCCTTCCCGATTGATGATGTCACACTAGATAAGCTTTTTGACACAGCAGCCGATAGGTTCCATCCTGCTTTAGAAAAGGCCGCTGCAAAGCTGTATGACCATCAGGAAAAACTCTTTCGAACTGAATTAATGCGCAAGATAGAGAGAGACATTTACCTGCAAGTACTAGATAACCTCTGGATGCAGCATCTAGAAGATATGGATCATTTGCGCGAAGGCATTCACTGGATAAGCGTGGGCCAAAGAGACCCATTAGTAGAATACCGCCGGCAGGGACAAAGAATTTTCGAGGAAATGCAGGCTACATTGCGCCACGATATAGTTCGAGCAATAATGCATGCTCAACCTGTGGACGTAGAGGCTACTAAGGCTGTGGAAACCGACTTAACTCGCGCAGCTCGCGGATCCGTAGATAATGCCAGCCAAATCCTATCGGCTAAAGCCTATGAAGAAACCGATTTTAAAACGGAGCAAATAGAACAGGCGAACGAGTCTCGTGTTAAGGCTGAACGTAAAAAAGTTCGCAAGGCTGAACGACAACGGCGACGCAAGTCGACTGCTAAAAGAAAAAAACGCAAATAAAAAAATGAAGCACACTGTTAATGAAATTGAACTTAAAAATGGTTCTAAAGGTTTGTTCGTTGATGTTCCTGGTGCCAGTGTTATGGTCTATGATTTTAGCTTTAGAGCTGGCGAATACCTAGTTGAAAGAGAAAAGTGGGAAGTTCCTCACTTACTTGAACATGTGCTTCTAGGAGCTAATGAAGTTTTTCGTAAATCAAGGATTTTTCAGGCGGAATTTGAAAAAAATGGAGCTTACACTAACGCTCATACTGGCACCTACCATATTTCATATGAAGCGGAGTGCGCCGATTTTGAATGGCAAAGAATCTTAGATCTAATCCTGACTGCTATCTCCAAGCCTCTTTTTTTACGCGAGGAATTCATAGCAGAATTTGGAAATGTTAAAGACGAGAGGTCCGCTAGAACAAATAATCATTTCTTCCACTTGGCTGCTACTGCACGTCAAGCCTATGGGTTACTTGCTATGACTGACCGAGAGGCGCTTCGACAAATGAAAAATGTAAAGCTACGAGATCTTACTGAACATTATCACCGCACACACACCTTTGGCAACATGCGATTTATAATTGGAGGTGACTTAAAGGGCCGAAGAGAAGCTATAAAAAAAACTATTGAAGGCGTGGATTTACCCAAAGGCGGGGGTAGACTCAATCTTCCCTCAGAACTCCCTAAGCCACTCGAAAAACCAATTTTTATATATAGGCCTTCTGTTAAAACCATGTTTTTTTACCTAGACACCTTTACCTTAAAAAGATTTGACGACGAAGGCTGGGACGCTTTAGGCCTAGTTAATACTATGCTGACTGCTACGCTTAATTCACGAATACTTGGTGAAGCCAGAGAGCGGGGTTTAGTATATTCGATGAGTTCCAATTTGGATACCACCTTGGATAGTTCACAGTGGTGGTTTGGTGCTCAGGTTATTCCAAAAAATTCCCCAGCTCTTTTTGAAATTATTGTTCGAGAACTAAAAAGGGTGCGCGCTGGAGACATAAGCCCCACAGACTTGGAGACTGCTAAACAATATCTACTAGGTAGACACCAGCGGGGGGCCCAAACTGTCGGAGGAACCTTGGCGGGCTATTCAGGCAGGTACTATTTTGACGACATTATCGAAAACTATGACCGAGTTCCCGAGCGAATTAGAGCTGTTACAAAAACAAGGATAGTAGAAGCGGCTGAGGCAATGTTTGCCCAAAAGGTGGGAGGACTGGGGGTATTGGGTAATAGTCGAGTACGGCAAATCACAGATGAGCTTTACGATATTATTCAGCCGCTTTGGTATGAATAGTCGTTTCAAACAGAAACAATCTCTAAAGAATATAATCTATACTTGTTGTTATTAAGCTATAGTCTAAGTTCTGTACGAGAAATTTCCTTTATAATTATCCAAATGGACCAGTTACAAAAAAAATTAGAGGCTCTTAAGAATCAAGTTGACCATGCCGTGGATAAATTAAATCTGGCTAGACTTGAAAGAGATATTGCAGGCCTCAGGGCTAAGATGTCACATGCCGATTTTTGGCAAGATCAAGCCGAAGCACAAGAGGTTAGCAAACAAGAGTCTAATCTAAGCAAAAAGATTATGTCATGGAGAAAAATCCAGCACGAGGTAAATGAATTGATCGAGCTGGTGGAGTTAGACGATGACAGTGTTCAAGAAGAACTGACGCGTCAGATGGAAAAAATAGAAAAAAAATTCAAAGAACTTAAAAAAGAAAGTAGCTATAGGGGACCTTATGATGATCACGACATTATACTTAGTATTTACGCAGGGGCTGGAGGTACAGATGCGCAGGATTGGGCTCAAATGTTGCTTCGAATGTATACGAGATGGGCAGAGGCTAAGCGGCTTAAGATTGAAACCATAGACCAGAATCAAGGAGATGAAGCTGGTATAAAAAGTGCAACCTTGGAAATTTCTGGCGGTAGTTTGTTATACGGAAAATTAGTTGGTGAGAACGGAGTTCATAGACTAGTGCGCCTAAGCCCATTTAATGCCGATAATTTACGTCAAACCAGCTTTGCCAAAGTTGAGATACTTCCCTTAATCAGTAAGCCAAGCGACCTAGTAATCGATGATAAAGAATTAAAAATCGATGTTTATAGAGCGGGCGGGCATGGTGGTCAGTCAGTTAATACCACAGATTCGGCAGTGCGGGTGACTCATTTGCCAACCGGTATCAGCGTGGCCATCCAAAACGAGCGGTCGCAAGTTCAGAACAAAGAAACTGCACTATCAATCTTACGTTCACGACTTGTTACACTTCAGCTTGAACAACACGTCCAGTCACTCAAAGAACTTAAAGGCCCAAATAAATCAGCGGAATGGGGGAACCAAATTCGCAGTTACGTTTTACATCCTTACAAGCAGGTCAAAGATTTACGAACTGAGCATGAAACAAGTGAGGTGGATAAAGTTCTTGATGGAAATCTGGATCAATTTATCGACGCCTGGTCAGAGCATGCTTTAGCCGTATAAAAACCGTTAATGCTATAATTTATAAACAATGATTTTGTTGGACAGGGTGACGAAAACTTATAATCGCAGAGGGCCTGCTTTGGAGAGAATATCTCTGCACGTAGAACCTAAAGAATTTGTAATAATTGTCGGCCCTAGCGGAGCGGGAAAATCTACACTTTTTAAATTATTAACCAGAGAGGAAAAACCAAGTAGCGGTAAGATTATTGTTGGTGGAATGGATTACGAGCGCTTAAATGATAAAGACATACCACTGCTAAGGCGTAAAATTGGAGTAGTATTTCAAGATTTCAAGTTGCTCAATAACAAAACAATTCACGAGAATGTAGCCTTTGCACTGGAAATAGCCGGCATCCCTACGCAGGAAATTAAACACACGGTACCCAAAGTTATGGACTTGGTGGGGCTACTGGGTAAGGAAAATCATTACCCACTTGAACTATCTGGTGGAGAACGCCAAAGGGTAGCAATTGCCCGAGCCATTGTCCGTCAGCCTAAAATATTGATTGCCGATGAACCGACCGGTAACCTTGACCCCAAACACGCCTGGGACGTTATAAAGGTCTTAGAGAAGATAAACCGCTTTGGGACAACCGTTCTCCTAACAACCCACAACCAGGATATTGTTAATACTCTTAAAAGAAGGGTCGTAACTATTAAAGACGGACATATCGTGAGCGACCGCGCAGTAGGACATTATAAAGGAGTATGAGTAAGCGCCGACTTATAGCCCTTGAGCGTATTTTTAAGAATGGGGTAATTAACTTCGGCCGTAATATTTGGATTGCGATTGCAGCTATTGCTATGATGGCGATTACGCTCACAATACTACTTTTCGCAGTTGTAGCTAACGCTACCTTTAGCCATACAATAAATGAGATAACTAGCCACATCGATGTTTCAGTTTATTTAAAAGACAGCGTCACTGAGCCACAGCGGGATAAATTAATTGGGCAACTCAAAGCAGTCGAAAACGTCAAGTCTATTGAATATATAAGCAAGAACGAAGCTCTTAAAACTTATGTGAAACAAAATACCGATAATCCAGACTTACTTGCGGCAATATCGGAGACTGTTAACCCTCTGCCGGCGTCTTTGAATATTAAGCCTAATGAACCCAATGACCTCCAGTCAATAAAGAAGTTTCTAGATAAACCGGAAATAGCGGCGCTACAGTCAGACCCCACATCGTATTCCGGTGATAGAAAAGCAGCAATAGATAAGATTACTCGAGCTACTAAATTTTTTCAAGAGGCAGGTGTAATTGGAATTATCGTATTTATAATTATTTCGATGCTTATTATCTTTAATACGATCCGGATGGCAATATTCAACCGCCGGGACGAACTGGTAATTATGCGACTTTTGGGCGCTACTCCTTGGTACATAAGAGGTCCTTTTATAGTTGAAACTGTTCTTTACGGGGTGGTGGCGGCGTTAATATCGTTAGGAGTTTGTTGGACACTATTTGCGGTAGCGTCGCAGACCCTAGAGGCAAGCAGTTTTGGTCTTTTGGACATTGGTTATTCTAGTCAGTATTTTTCAGATCATTTGTGGCAGATTTTGACTATTCAAATCTCTATCGGTATAATAATCGGAGCCGCAAGTTCTGCCCTTGCCACGCGGCGGTATCTCAAACTCAATAATTGAGCGCTTAGCGCTAACTTCAATAGGTTTGAGGAATGGAATCGTCAAATAAACAGTGATGAAGACAAAGCTTACTTAGTGGGGAGCTGATAATAATTGCTCCCTTTAATGCACTGCGCTAATTTTTTAAAAAGGCGAGAGATGCAAGGTTGTGGATAAAACTATTGTTTATAGGAGGGTTGTGCTATTATTAATTTGTTAATTCTAAAACAAAAAGTGAAAAAAATTAATCCAAAACTGTTAGCTATTGTAATTTTCGCCAGTTCATTGCTGGTTGGAGGAGGCCTTTGGAGTACTCTCGTTCAGGCCGACCAATACGATGACCAGATCCGGTCCTTGCAGCAGGAAAATAACGAAAAACAACAAATTGCAAATCAGCTGGCTGCTCAAGCCAACAGCTATGAGGACGCCGTAAATAAGCTTCAAACTCAAATCAATAGTTTGCAGCAAGCAATTATAGCCAATCAACAGCAGAGCAGTGATCTGCAACAACAAATTGAAGAGGGCGAGAGGGAACTTGCTCATCAGAAACAAGTTTTGGGCAACAATATTAAAACAATGTACTTGGAAGGCCAGATTTCTACGCTTTTGATTTTAGCCAGTAGCAAGGACATTAGCGAATACGTCACTAAAGAACAGTATCGTGCGGCTGTACAGAATCAAATAAAGGCCACCGTTGACAAGATCACCGAATTAAAGCAAAAACTTCAGGCTCAAAAACAACAAATCGAGGATCTTATAAAGGCACAGGAGGTCCAGAGATCGCAAGTTGCCGCTAACCGTGCTGAGCAAGCTAGCCTACTGGCGTACACGGAGGCACAGAAAGCTGGGTATGACCAGCAAATCAAGGGCAATAAGTCTAAAATTAGCGAGCTAAGACGTCAGCAGGCTATTGCCAACGCCCGCTATAACATAGGTAACTTTAGAGGTGATCCAAGTAACGGTGGCTATCCAAATGTATGGGCATACGCACCCCAAGATAGTATCGTAGACACCTGGGGTATGTATAACCGTGAGTGCGTAAGCTATACAGCGTTCATGGTACATCAAGATTTTCTAGCCGACCGGAATAACCGCGACATGCCTTACTGGGGCGGCAGAGGAGACGCTAAGAACTGGGACGATAATGCCCGTGCTGCCGGCATTCCAGTAGATTCCAATCCGACGCCCGGCTCCATTGGGATAAGTAATGAGGGTACGTGGGGCCACTCCGTATATGTTGAGGCGGTAAACGGTAATCAGATATACATAAAACAGTACAATGCCGGGTTTAGCGGCCAATATTCTGAAGGTTGGCGGTATGCCACTGGCCTAGTGTTCCTACACTTCTAAATAAACGTATATAATAGATAGAGAAAGAAGCAGAAGGTTTGAATAAAATTGAGACTGTAAGCGCTACCGATCAAATCCGAGGTAAAAAGTGGTCCACAACAACTAAGCTAGGCTTACTAGTAGCAGTAGGCTTGGTTTTTGGGATAGGGTTCATGGTGGGTCGAGGAGATTTACGATTATCTGGCAGACAGGGCAGTGCTAATGAGCTGGACTACTCCTCGGTAAATCAACTATTTGAGGTTTTAAAACAGGATTTTGATGGTCCATTAAATCGCGATGATGCTTTGAACGGCATTAAGGAGGGCTTGGTTAGTGCTACAAAGGATCCATACACTGAATACTTGGATCCAAAGGAAGCTAAGGAATTCAAAGATCAGCTTACTGGAAGTTTTACAGGCATCGGTGCCGAACTCGGAACGGATGAGAATAAGAACATTGTGATTGTTTCCCCGTTAAGTGGTTACCCAGCGGAAAAAGCAGGTTTAAAGTCAAAAGATGTTATTGCTGCTGTTGACGGTCAAAATACCAGCGGTATGACGGTAAGTGCCGTAGTTGGTAAAATTCGCGGACCAGCAGATAGCAAAGTAGTTTTAACGATTATACGCGGTAGCGGTAATCCCTTTGAAGTTACTATTATGAGGACAAAAATCACTGTTCCAAGCGTAGAATCAAAAATAGAGGGAAGTGTGGGGTATTTAAAGATCAGCCAATTTTCGTCTGATACAGCAGCTATGGCCAGGGTTGCTGCTCAAGACTTTAAGTCGAAAAACGTTAAGGCTGTAGTTTTGGATCTACGTGGCAACCCAGGAGGATACTTGAACAGCGCTGTGGAAGTTTCCAGTTTATTTTTAGAAAAAGGCAAGGTAATTGTTCAGCAAAAGAAGGGCAACCAGGTGCAGGGAAAGGAATACTCAAGCGGCGACAACATCCTTAAAGGACTACCTATAATTGTGTTAATAGATGGTGGTAGTGCTAGTGCTAGCGAAATAACTGCGGGCGCATTAAGAGACAACGGAGTCGCTACACTGCTTGGCACAAAAAGTTTTGGGAAGGGGAGCGTACAGCGGGTAGAAACACTACCTGCAGGTGCAGAACTTAAGGTTACAGTTGCTCGTTGGTTTACACCGGCTGGTAAGAACATTGATAAGCAAGGCATAGAACCTGACGTTAAGCTTGAAAAAAGTGAGGATGATACCGCTGCCGGCAAAGATACCCAAAAAGACCGTGCATATGAACTACTGCTACAAAAACTGTAGTTGATGCTTGCGTGGCTTTGCCAACGTGGGTTAGTATATTCGGAGTAATTAAGGGGCCGCGTGGGTCCGGAGGAAGTAGTAAAAGTGGCGAAAGCCAAATCCCAGACTAAGTATATTTTTGTTACTGGCGGAGTGTTATCGGGCGTTGGTAAAGGTATCTCTGCAGCTTCAATCGGTACTATTTTAAAAGCTCGGGGTTTATCTGTAAACATTCAAAAATGTGATCCTTATTTAAATGTTGACGCTGGTACATTAAACCCGGCCGAGCATGGTGAATGTTTCGTTACTCGCGATGGCGCCGAAACAGATCTAGACCTAGGTCATTATGAAAGATTTCTAGATATTGAACTTACACAGGCCAGCAGTCTGATGTCTGGACGGGTTCTACAGCAAGTCATAGAGGGGGAGCGAAATGGAAAATATTTGGGTAAAACGGTACAAATTATTCCTCACGTCACTAATAAAATACAAGAAGCTATAGCCACGACCGGGAAAGGTTTCGATGTTCATATAGTTGAAATTGGCGGGACAGTAGGAGACTACGAGTCACTAAGTTTTATAGAGGCTATTCGAGAGTTAGCGATGAAAGTCGGACAGGAAAAGTGTCTATTTGTTCACGTTGTGTACTTAACTTATTTGGGCTCTAGTGGAGAATTTAAAACAAAGCCAGCTCAAAACGCTGTTAGAGAGCTACGAGGGCTGGGAATCGTACCAGATGTGTTGGTAGCCAGGAGCGAAGTTAAACCACCGCGCTCTGTATTACCTAAGCTCAGTATGTTTAGCGGTATTGAGCCAGAAGCGATAGTACTTTTGCCAAATGCCCCTACAATCTACCAAGTTCCACTTACTTTAGAGAAGGCAAAGATTGCCGATGTTATTATCCGCAGGTTAGGCCTAAGAGCCCAAAAAGCCGATATGGCTCAGTGGCAGAGGTTTGTTAAAAGTGCGTTGACCCGTTATAGAAAAACTGTTCGAATAGGTGTGATAGCTAAATACGTCGACAATCAGGACACATACATGTCCGTCTTTGAAGCTTTACGTGCGGCTGCTTGGTCATGTGAGGTTAACGTCGACATTGTCTGGGTAAATGCTGAGGGCGTAGAGAAAGACAAACGAAATCTTCAAATTTTAAATACGCTGGATGGCATCATTGTGCCTGGCGGCTTTGGATCACGTGGCATAGAAGGCAAGGTTATCGCCGCTATATACGCGCTAAACAATAAAAAGCCGTATTTGGGGCTATGTCTAGGGCTACAGGTATCTTTAATAGCTGCGGCTCGGCGTGCGGGACTTAAAAAAGCTAATTCTACTGAATTTGATGTAAATACTCCGGAACCAGTAGTTAGTACTATGGCGGAGCAAGTAGGCAAAGAAAACACGGGTGGAACTATGCGTCTGGGAGACTATGAGTGCCTTCTTACTTCCGGTAGCAAGGCTCGAAAAACTTACGGCGAAGCCGCAGTTACGGAGCGTCATCGCCACCGCTATGAAGCCAATAACTCTTACCGCGGGGTATATGAGAAGTGGGGAATACGGGCTAGTGGTGTGTCGCCTGATGGCAACCTGGTAGAAATGGTAGAGGCAATTGGGCACCCCTACTTCTTAACAACGCAAGCCCATCCAGAGCTACGCTCCCGGCCCAACCGTCCACACCCTTTATTTGTTGGGCTCATCAAAGCTGCTATGTTACAAAAATAGAATAAGTTTAGACAAAGCTGCCCGCCAATAATATCATTAGTACCTTATTCTACGGTAACTTCGGTTCGTGGAATAGTGCGTCCAGAAAAACTTTTGACTCGCCGTTCTTTAAACACCACTATACCGTCCTTAGCTGCATGAATGGTATAGTTTCGAGACAAAAAAGTACCAACTCCGGCTCTTTTTGTCATACCTATTTGACGGACAATAATATTACCGGTTTTAACTGTCTGTCCGCCATAAACCTTAATCCCTAGCCGTTGCCCGGGACTATCGTGGTTATTCTTACTTGTGCCGCCTGCTTTAGTCTTGCTCATTATTCATGCCTTACGTATAACAATTATTTGCCTGGCTACGACTTGACCTTCACGGAAATAGATTAGTTGCTGTCGATGGGCGTGTTTAAAATCTAAATAATTGTATCCTATATCTGTTAATCGGTCAAGGATTGGTAAATACGCAAGCCTACCGTCAGCTAATCTCCAGGCTGGTATCGCTAAGCTTAGAGTGAAGCCACTATCTATTTGGGAGCCTATGTTTTTTAAAAATTTCAAAAGCAGGGAATCCACTTCATGAATTATTTTATTCAGTGTGCTAACCGCTGGTAGGGAATGAAAAGGCGTTCCCAGGTAAATCTCACTCGCTACTGTCTCGAACTTCTTCGCCCATCGGTACTTAGTTGCATCGGCAACATTTATAACTGTCTTAAATTTTTGGTCAGGATGCCTGGCATTCAACCATTCCAAATTACTCTTAGAGTAGTCAACCATCCTTGGCTCTATGTCTGTACCAACGACAGCGTAGCCCATCAATATTGCTTCCTGTAAAACTACCCCGCTCCCGCAAAACGGATCCAAAATAGTAGAGTCTGAAGTTGGGGTTGCCAAATTTATAATAATTTGAGCTAATTTTGGCGGCAGCATACCAACTTTCGCATCACGTTTCGGACGTGTCTGATCACGCGCGGCGTATGCTTCAATATCTTGCACGAACAATGTTTGGGCCAGTATAGTTTTATTGCCATGTTTAACCAACAAAAGCTCCCAGCCGCCCCTACTAGTTAACTTGTTATGAAGCACCTGTGCACTGTTTAACCCTGGTGTCTTATTGGGCACAATACGCATAGAGCGACCTGTGGCACGAACTTCTTTTTTTATTTTCATCAGGCTTCTTGTGATGGTTTGAACCGGAGTAGCAAGTCCATAAACACTAAGTCCAAGAGTAAATGTCCCGTTCGGTAGATGCTCAAGGTGATAGGGTATATTTTTAATAAAATATTTCTCCAGAACTGGCCATTTTGTTGTCGGTAGAACCTCTAAAATGCGTGCCAATTTAACCGTGCCTCCTAAACGCTGAAACTCTATCTCGTTTGTTTCAATATCAAGAAGTACAGCCTGTTCAATCGGTTTTATATGCTTAGCTCCATATAGTGATTCTAGCTCGGCTACTCCAAGAGCTTTAATTCGACCACTAATGCACAAACTTTTAGGTATAAACTCACTCATAACAAGTGTATTGTAATATGGTAGCTAAAGATTTGGTATCGATGGACACAGATATTCTACCTAAGAGATCACGCTGGAGACTAATTCTAACGATTGGTGCTTTTATTGCGCTAGCTATTTTGATATATAGTCTTCGTCACCAGATTATCGATGTTTTAAAAGATCTGGGCAAGGTTAATCCTTTTGCTTTACTCTTAATTATTCCTTTAAAACTTATTAACTATGATGCCTACACTCGGCTCTACCGTAGTCTTTTTAAGACGTTGGGGAGCAACGTTGGCTACTGGCCTATGTTTAAAATTACCAATGAGTTGAGTTTTGTTAACTATATCTTACCAAGCGGAGGTGTAAGCGGTGTTTCATATTTCAGTCTCCGCATGCGGAAGGAAGGCGTAAGTGCCGCCAAAGCAACTCTTGCTCAGGTAATGAAATTCTTTTTACTTTTTGTTAGTTTCCAACCCCTACTAATTATAGGCGTGCTTTTTTTGGCGGCCCGTGGACACGTAAATGACTTAGTAATAATGGTTGCTACCTCGTTGATTACTTTGTTGGTGGTAGGTACGTTTATGGGGGTTTATATCATTGGCAGTCGCAGTCGTATTAATAGCTTTTTAACTTTCATGACACGGCTCATAAACCGGATTATTCAGGTGGTGAGGCGACGCAATCCCGAAACGATTAATATTCAAAAAGCCCAGAAAGCATTTACAGAACTTCACGAAGACTATCAGATTTTTAAGAACAACTTAGGTGGATTAAAGCGGCCCTTCATGTTTACCATGGTGGCAAACTTAATGGAGATTGCTACTCTCTATGTCGTTTATATTGCGTTCGGGGAGTTTGTAAACTTCGGAGCTGTTATCCTGGCTTACGCGGTAGCCAACTTTGCTGGACTTATATCCGTTCTACCTGCTGGTATAGGTATTTATGAAGGGTTGATGACTGCGGTACTGGCAGCAACTGGAATTCCTCCAAAACTAAGTCTGCCGGTAACCATCATGTTCAGAGTTCTGACTATGTTTATTCAATTGCCACCTGGCTATTATTTTTATCAAAAAGCTTTGAAAAAAGATTTCCAGCCAAAGCTCCAAAAATAAAAATATGCTGGATCAGGTTTATACCCCCTCCGATTTTATTGCCATATTCAATCAGACCATAGAGTATGCCTATCCTACAGTTGTGGTAGAGGGTGAGTTGGCTAATTTTCGCATTTCAAAAAATCGCTGGGTTTATTTTGACCTGAAAGACACGGTCGCCAGTGTCCCATATTTTGGCAGTGTTTATCAATTGCCGGGTCCCTTATCCGATGGTCTTATGGTTAGGGTGATAGGTACTCCCCGAATGCACCAGCTTTTCGGCTTTTCGATTAGTTTTCAATCAATTCTGCCCGTGGGCAAGGGCTCGCTTAAAAAAGCTGCTGACCTACTATTTAAAAAAATGCAAAAGGAGGGTTTATTTGCCCCAGAACGCAAGCGACCCTTAACATACCCCCCCACATCAGTCGGTTTAATTAGTGCCGGTAGTTCAGCTGCCTACGCTGATTTTCTTAAAATTATAAATGAGCGGTGGATGGGGGTAGAGATAACTCACATAGACTGCCTAGTACAGGGAGAACACGCACCTGAACAATTGGTTTCAGCCATAGAACACTTTAACGGCCTTCAGACTATGCCCGAAGTCTTAGTTATTACTCGAGGCGGGGGAAGCGCGGACGATCTAGCCGCTTTTAATGACGAGCGGGTTGTGCGTGCTGTTGCCTTCAGTCGTATCCCGACACTGGTTGCTATAGGTCATGAGGTCGACATAAGCTTAGCGGAACTGGCAGCTGACAAGCGCGCCAGTACTCCGTCCAACGCTGCTCAGGTGCTGGTACCGGATAGAAGTCACGAGCTATCAAACCTACAGATGAACAGGAAAAAGTTGGAGTACCTGTCGGTACAGTTTTTCGAATTTCAATCTAGTGACTTAAAGATAAAAAAGGATAATCTTGGGGGATATATCAAACATTGGTTGTTCCAGGAGAGTAATCGACTTGTTTCTGTCTCAAAAATGCTGGAGATTTTTAATCCAAATGCTGCTCTTAGGCGGGGGTACGCCATCGTTAGCAAAGGCGGTATGAATGTATCGAGTACACAAGAGGTAGAAGTGGGGGACTTACTTAAAGTTAAACTTCGAAATGGTACAATACGCAGCAAAGTAACAGGTCTTAAAAAGGAAAAAAATGCCTGATAAATCAGTGAATAAAAAATCTTACTCCCAAATTAACGAACAACTTGCGGAAATTATCGAGTGGTTCGAGAACAGTGAAATAAATATCGATGAAGCATTAGCCAAATATGAATCGGCGATGAAGATGATAGCAGAAATGGAAGAGCAACTTAAAACTGCCAAAAACAAAATAAAAAAAATAAGCACTCAGTCTAAATGAATTATTTATTAATCGGACTGGTGGGGGTGCTCATTATTCAATTTGCTGTTTTTTTTGGTCCGCCATACTTGCCGACTTTCAAAGCTCAACGCAAACTTGCCCTTGATATGTTAGACCTCAAACCGGGACAAACATTTTATGATCTTGGCTGCGGGGATGGTAGTTTACTTATTGAGGCTAGCAGGCGAGGGCTAAAAGCTGTTGGTTATGAGCTAAACCCTGTCTTAGCGACAGTGGCCTGGCTACGCACAATGCGTCACCGAGAAAAAGTTCGAATCGTGGTTGGTAATTTTTGGAAAGCAGATCTATCCGACGCTAACGGCATATTTGTATTTTTAGCAGGCCGGTACATGAGCAAGATTGATCGACTAGTAACCAGTCAAGTTGAAAATCCAATTCGTTTAGTTAGCTATGGGTTTTCTATACCGGACCGCAAGGCAGATGTTAAGAAGGGCGCAATGTTCTTATATCAATATGGTCAGCTTGCGCCAGATACTCAAAGCGTCTAACATGAGTTTATATGACAAAGCGTAATCAAAATGGGTTCGCAGGTTCTCTGATGTGGATTGTAGTATTGTCAATTGGGCTAGTAGCCGCCTTGGTATTTGGATTATCGGCCTACACCGAAAACCAGACGACCAGGCAGGAATTAAACAGATTGGTTGCCAAAGCCATTACAGAAGCCGAGACTGCTCAAGCCACCAAGCTTAAACTCCAATTCGAGGAGGAGTCAAAAAATCCAACTAAAAACTACATCGGCCCTTCGACCTACGGTTCGGTAACTTTTAGCTACCCTAAGACCTGGAGTGCTTATGTCGATGAATCCAGCACCAGTCAACCCATAAACGGTTATTTCCATCCCGATAAAGTTCCTGGATTACAAAGTAAAACCGCCTTTGCTCTTCGGATTGAACTATTGAATACCAGCTACTCCTCAGAGTTACAAAAGTATAATTCTCAAATTAAGGCCGGTGTCCTGAAAGCGGCTGCTTACGTTCCACCGAAAATGACAGGAGCCGCCAACGTACAGCCGGGCACCCGTCTTGACGGTTCTTTAAGTACTACTCAAAAAGGCTCAATGGTGATTATCAAGATACGCGATAAAACACTCAGAATCTATACAGAGTCATCAAATTTTACGTCCGACTTTAGCAATATCATTTTACCTAGCTTGACGTTTACTCCTTAAGTTAATTAGCTGGTGGATGGGGATTAGCTGGCTGGTGTATACTAAGTTTCATATAGGGTACTTAAGAGAGGGTGTAAGTGAAAATACGAGCTGGCAATAATGGGTTTGGGGAGTTTGCAGAGCATCGTGCACTTCTGGCGGCACTAAGTGATGATTTAGCGCTACCATTATTACAAATAAAAACCTCGCTTGAGCTCGTACAACACGAAGATTTCGCTAAGGCTACTCTGCTAAGACAAGCTAAAACGATGGCACTTAGCACGGAAGCAGGCCTTCAACTTATAGAAGCTTACAGGTTAGCTCTTCATGTAAATGAAAACGTAGAACTTTCTCTTGAACCGGTTTCTGTCGGCGCTGTTTTACAGGATGTAGCCCATGAGCTAACTCCGTACGCTAAACAATACGACACCGATCTAGAGGTTGATGTTCAAGGTAAATTATCGCCTGTATTAGCGCATCAGGCTAGTTTGTTTGCCGCTCTACAATGCCTCAGTGCAAGTATGATACGCGCTCAAGCAGCTCAGGACCGCCAGAAGCGCTACCGCATGATGCTTGGTGCTCACAAAACTCCAGACAACGTAATCGCTACTGGTGTTTTCAGCAATATTCAAGGCTTGTCTGATCGAACATTGCGCGCTGCGCGCCATCTAATTGGCAAGGCCCGCCAACCCTTGCCGAATGTTCCAACTGGTGCGGCGGGAGGAGTTTTAATTGCTGATATGCTTTGTAGTGCTATGTGGCAGCCGCTCAGACATGCTGCCCATAAGAACATGGGTGGATTGGCCACGGGCGTTCCGGTTACAAAACAACTCCAACTCATATGAAAAATTATCAAATCAAAGCAACTAATCAAACCACCTCCGCTATATGTGTAGAATATTATTCATAGAAACAGATACAGTATTAGCCGCTAATCTAAGAAGTTTTTTTGGTCAGCTAGGTCACGAGGTTGAGTGGCATGTTAATCCGCAGTTGGCTGTCTTTAGCGCTGACGACAATAAACCCGACTTGGTAATTCTCGACCTGATGCTGGCCGGTCGTAGTGGAGTTGAGTTTTTATACGAGTTTCGTAGCTACCCAGACTGGCAGGATTTACCAGTTGTAGTGTTTAGCAATGTATCAGAAAGAGAACTTGGCCAGAGCATATCAAGTTTCCCGCATTTAAATATTTCAGCTTACCACTACAAGCCCCAGACCACGCTGAGCCAGTTGGCCCAAACAATAGATAAAGTTCTAAATCTCCCACGACATGAAACAGTTCATTTCTAAGGGGATAGTTCTATCCCGCACAAATTATGGTGAGGCAGACAGGATCATTACTTTTCTGACTCCGGATCAAGGGAAAGTCAGAGCAATAGCAAAGGGTGTTCGTAAAAGTAAGAGCAAGCTGGCTGGGGCCATAGAACTATTCAGTGTTTCTGAGCTCACTTTCATAGTGGGACGTAGCGATATAAAAACCTTAATCTCATCACGCCTACAAAAACACTACGGCAATATTGTCAAAGATCTAACTCGTACTGCCGCCGCCTACGATGCTATAAAACTTGTAAGCAAGTCAACAGAAGAAGATCCAGAAGAAGGATATTTTGATCTTCTTAAATCAATATTCGCAGCCTTGGATAACTTTGAACTTGACCCGGCGCTTTGCTTGCTATGGTTTGAGATGCAACTTATTAAGCTTTCCGGGCATATACCTAATCTTAATACTGATATTGAGGGCGCTAAACTTAAAGACTCCACTAGCTACAATTTTCATATAGAACAGATGCAGTTTGCACCCAAAATAACAGATCAAGGGTTATTTAGCGCTAACCATATTAAATTTTTACGCCTTGGTTTTTCTGCCAAAGGACCTCAAGTATTAGGACGGATTCAAGGTTCTAAAATCTTAGCGGCCGATGCCCGGCCCCTTGTTCAGACAATGCTTCAGAGCTTCGTGCGAATTTAGGCCCTAGTTTTTACAACTGGGTGCGAGAAACCCCCACAGCTGACGCCCATCTCGTTGTTGCTAGAAGTATGCTTATCTCTAAACCATCATCACTAGATGGTGGTATTAATTTGTTAAGAGGGTAACTTCTTTTTTGAGTAACTCAGGCCTGTCATTGAAGCGCATTTTTTATACATACTGGCTCATAATGAGCTGAGTTATATACCGTGAAACTATATTTTAAACTTCTGTTCAGATATAATTTGGATAATGAATAAAAAGGGGAGCTTAGAGGATATTGTCAGTCTGGCTAAACGTCGGGGATTTATTTACCCTAGCTCAGAAATTTATGGGGGGCTAGCAGGCGTTTTCGATTACGGTCCATTAGGTGTTAGACTAAAGCACAACATTCAAAATCTGTGGTGGAGTTCGTTTGTTTCTGGCTGGGACGACATGTATCCTATGGACACCGCTATTTTAATGAACAAGAAAGTTTGGGAGGCCAGTGGGCACGCTAGCGGCTTTAATGACCCGATGGTGGAGTGCAATAACTGTAAAAGTCGCCTTCGAGCCGATCATCTACGCAGTGACAAATGCCCCGTTTGCGGCAAAGAAGGAACGCTTAGCGAGCCCAAGCAGTTCAACATGATGTTTAAGACGACTACTGGCCCGGTGGAGGGGTCAACAGATTTAGGAGCTAATAGCCCCGCAGCGATAATCGATGAATTCTCAAGAGGGCGAGTCGTAAACGCTACAGAAGCTAACACAACTTACCTACGCCCCGAAACGGCGCAAGGTATGTTTGTTAATTTTAAGAACGTCGTCGATAGTTTTTATCCAGATATGCCGTTTGGTATGGCACAGGTAGGTAAAGCCTTCCGAAACGAGATTAGCCCTAGAGATTTTCTGTTTCGATTGCGTGAAATGGAACAGATGGAAATCGAATATTTTGTGGCACCTGAACTGTGGCAGGAAAAATTTAATGCTTTTCGTGATGGCATGAAAAAATTTTTCACTATGGTTGGCCTCCCAGAAAGCATGGTGCACGAACTAGAAGTTTCAGAGGAAGACCGGGCTCACTACAGCGCCAGAACAATAGATTTTGAGTTTGAGTTTCCGTTTGGGCGAAAAGAGTTGGCCGGTTTGGCTTACCGTACTGATTACGATTTAAAAAAGCACCAGGAAGTATCTGGTAGGAGCATGGTCTATATGCCAAAAGGTGGTGGAGCAGGGTTTATTCCACATGTTATTGAGCCTTCATTTGGAGTAGAAAGATTGTTCCTAGCCGTTTTATCGGCTGCTTATACGCACGATGAGGTAAACGGTGAAGAACGTATGTACCTAAAGCTTCCCAAAGACGTGGCACCCATTAAAGTTGCCGTATTTCCACTTTTGAAAAACAAGCCAGAGCTTATAGAGAAGGCCAATCAGGTTTATGATGTTTTAAAAAAGGAAATCGGGGAAGTTATGTTCGACGATAACGGCAACATCGGCAAGCGCTACCGTCGCCAGGACGAAATCGGCACGCCGCAGACTGTAACCATTGACTTTCAAAGCCTAGAAGACGATACCGTCACTGTTCGCAATCGCGACACAACTGAGCAAAAAAGGATGAAGATTGCTGAGCTAGCTAACTCAGTGAATTAGGGCAGGGAGTCCTTAACAAGTCAAGCTATTCCTAAATTCTTAAAATGGAGTAGGATAGGAGTATTAAAGGGGAGGTTGAAATGTTAAGTAACAATAACGCGTATGCCATGCTGCCGGTAAGCAATATGGACGAGGCAAAAAAAATTCTATTCGGTAACTCTAGGTTTAGAGGAAACCGGCTCAGACCCCACCGGTGGAGGTGTATTTTACAAAACCGGGGAAACTAAGGTTATGGTCTACGAATCCCAGTACGCCGGTACTAATAAAGGCACAGCCGCCTCATGGACTGTAGATAATGTGGGTGCCGTGGCCAAATGGTTGAAAGAAAAGGGTGTAAGTTTCGAGCATTACGAATTTCCGGGCAGCTCACGAGAAGGGGACGTACATATTATGGGCAATATACACGCTGCCTGGTTTAAGAACCCCTCTGGCAATATCCTGGGTCTAAATAACTAGAAAGCTCTTGCTTTGAGTTAGATGAGCATAGCCCCGAGGATGGCGCCGGCAATGGTTGCGTTAAGTACGGTGTAACCCGCATCAATCAACCAAAGCTTCAAGCTTTTTTGAGCGAAAAGATATTGGGTAGCCAGCATCATTGCCTGGAAGGAAACGCCAATCATAAGGCCGGCTTTAGCGCCGCTGCCAGCATCTAGCTCGACTGGGTTGTAGTTAAGCAAGCCGGCAAGTACGAAAACTGTGACTAAGTTTGTCAGAAATGTCAGACCGAAAGTCATCGCCATATTTGAGTCTTTTAAATCTTTATCGGAGAGTCCGACCTCTTTCTACCATGGTTTACCTACCAGTGGGCCGTACCACAAAAAACCGACTATAAAGGGTACAAGGGCCGCAATTAATACTGCCCAGAGACTGATATCACTGAACTCGAAAATCATTTCTTTCTCCTTTTAATTACTGCTAATTATGATTTTACTCGGTTTGCAACAGCTGTAAACAGCTTTGCGGTTAAAAACATAAGAATTACCTCGAAAAAGAGTTGATAGCGGTAAGTTTTATGCACACACATCTTCGATATTGGGTTTACTGACATCGTCTCAATCTAATAAGCTTACAAGTCTGGTTCATACTTTTTTATTTTGGATATGAGTTCAGTGTACTTATACGGGGGGATACTTAATCGAATTTTTACTTCCAAAGAGTGGTTTTTACCCAATAGTTTGTCAACGATAATAAATTGTTTCCATCGTCGGAACATTTCGTCACCACTGGAAGCATTTCTAAAAAGCTCGGGAGGTACTGACTTATTACGCATATTTTTAATTAGCATCACTTTAGTCGGTGGATTTTGCTCGTTTTGACCACTCTTCCTAACTTCTTGTATCGTTGGGTATTTTTTTAATTCCTTTAGCGGGCCCCAGTTAATAATATCTCTCAACCTTCGTTCCGAAGGTCGCTGTTTCCAGTAACCTACTCTTAACTTATTTAAATATACACTTTGTGTCCAAATAAATTCATAACATCCAAGTTGCGTTGCTATTTGCTCCAAATATTTTGGTGCAAGCTCCCTATTATCCTGAAGCCATTTAAAATATTCAGCGTTATCTTCCAGTGCTAAGTATTTGGCCTGGTGGAACTCAGTCCCAGATTTTAAAGCTACAATTAGCTTGGAGTATCTATTCAATAACTCCCCCGTGGAACGAATGTCTCTTACTATTTCCACCGGTAGAGTTCGATCTCTAAGACCTTCCTCGATTTCCGCTAAGTACTTGGTTTTTCTTTCTTGACGTTCAAGGCGACGCAATTCGTACCTTTCTCGAGCCTTAGCCTTAAAGTTATTTAGACTACCGTCGAAATATTTAGCGGTGGTTGTGGCCGATGGCCCCATATCCTTTGTAGAGAGAAAATCAATTTTAGACTGAGATGGATCTATCCCTCCATTTGCGTCAATAAAATCAGCTCCCCAATTTATATAATCGTCTTCGTCCATGCTGTGAATGTCTGGCCAACCAGCCAGCTCATATGCTTTTCGTAAAGATCCAACTAAGTTCTCGATAGTCTCAGGGTGGGGATTGTACACATTCTCCTTTGACTGCCGGTGAAGGTCGTCCCTGTTTGGTTTACGCCCGAGAGTTGCTCCCAGCATCTCAATATAATTAACAACATACTCTACGTCTATTTGCCCAAGGGCTTTATTGCGCTTAGTATCCAATAAGTTTGTGTACATATAATAGTTTGTGAGGTTTGTGAATTCATTTTCAATCTGCCAAACACTATAGCCAATGCCTAGTCTGCCAGCTCGTCTTAAAATGTTTTCATTTAGTCTTTTTTGATTTTTCCTTTCAGGCGGCGGCATTAAGTTGTAGAGCCATTGTCCATACATAACCAACTTTTCTTTACGTACCGGGCCTTTTTTACGATAGACAAAGGGAATATCAATCTCGGAACTTTTAAGCAGTTCAATAAGATTGTAAATATCTGAAGGATGCCCCCCGGCTTCTAGGTGCAAATTGCGGGCGTCTTCGCCTACTAGCAGCTGTTCACTGAAAATATCGTAATAATATTGAGTAGTCTCATCCCCGGTTTGGCGGTTAGCTTTTTTCATTAACAGGTTAACTATATCTATTATTGATGAAGCTTAAAATTGCTAAAGTTTCTATATATATTTTCGACATCACATTAATAAAATTAAATGATGGCAAACTATGAATGGAATAAAAATAAATACTTGTAAAGCCTCATTCTTCCTTTATATCATGGGCCCCAGCGGTTAGAAGAAGGAAGGGTAATAGCGTATTAAGCATAGGCATTTTTGCTACAATAGAAGGAATGCCAGAAGATACAAAGCCAGTCTTTCCTAAGAATTTTTTATGGGGGGGAAGTACTTCCAGCCATCAGGTTGAAGGTGGTAACTATAATCAATGGACGGTGTGGGAGCAGAAAAACGCAGAGCACTTAGCTAAAAATGCCGAGAGCTTATTAAACTGGCGCTGGAATAGTCCCGTTTGGCCAGAAATCAAGAAACAAGCTATGAGCCCAGACAACTATATAAGCGGACGCGGGGTTGAGCACTATTCAAAATATAAACAAGACTTCGACTTATTGAAGAGTTTAAATCTAAACACTCTGCGCTTTAGTATTGAATGGTCTCGCATTGAGCCTGAAGAAGGGAAATGGAATCAGTCAGAAGTTGAACATTACAGGCGTTATATTGCCGAGCTAAAAAAACGAGATATTGAGCCGGTGCTCAACGTTTGGCACTGGACAGTGCCTGTCTGGTTCGACCAGAAGGGTGGTTTTAAATATCGTAAAAATCTAAAGTACTTCAACCGGTTTGTTCATCTTATAGCTAAAGAATTCGCCAAAGATTTGAAATACGTGATTACTCTAAACGAGCCAAACGTCTATGCCAGCTATAGCCATCAGCTTGGTCTGTGGCCGCCGCAGGAAAAAAATCCTCTAAGCATGGCCAGGGTATACTGGAATTTAACTAAGGCTCACAAGAGCGCCTATTACCTGTTAAAGCACGAGAATCACAGATTACAGGTAGGGGTTGCTAGCCAGCTGGCCAACATTCAGTCCAAAAACCCCCACGACCTATTTGGCGAGATGTCTACTAAGGTAATGCGTTACTTTTGGAACTGGTGGTTTTTAAACCGTATAAAAAGAGAACAGGACTTTGTAGGTGTTAATTACTACTTTACGGACTACTACAACGGTTGGTTTAAACACTCCAACCCCAAAGTACCCCTAAACGATCTGGGCTGGTATATGGAGCCTGAGGGCCTTTATCCACTACTACTGCGTGCCTGGGCTCACTACAAAAAACCAATTATTGTTACTGAAAATGGAGTCGCTGATATGCACGATGAATATCGAAGGTGGTGGTTGGAAGAGACGATTGTCTCTATGAGAAGGGCTATGAGTCAAGGTGTAGTAATCAAGGGTTATTTTTACTGGAGTCTGCTCGATAATTTTGAATGGTCTCAGGGTTGGTGGCCGAAGTTTGGTCTAATAGAAGTCGACAGAAAGAACGGCATGAAAAGGCGAGTAAGAGAAAGTTCTAAGTGGTTAGCAGAGAGGATTGAAAAATTATCGCCATAGAATAAGCTTGACCTTTTTAGTATTTTATGCTAATATAAAAGCATGAAAAACGAATACACAAACATCCCTCACCCAAACCTTCTATCTCACTTGATAAAGGATAGTGAAATTCCTGCACTAATTAAAAATGCCGAAAACTCTCAGGCAAGCGTAGACCGTAGAGAAGTTAAAGATCGTGAAATGACTGAAAAAAATAAAACCAGTAGAATCATAGTAGGAACAGCTGTCGGTGCCGCCGTTTTAACAGCCTTAGCGGTACGCCATCATGAGATAAATAAAGTACAGGACCCGATAACAAACGGCCCTAACACTCCTGAGATCGCAAACACTTCGAATCAAGGCATGAGCAATAGCGGCGTGACTCGAAGCGGTGGAGTTATTCATTTCCCGGCAACCGTTAATCGCGGCTAAAATTAACTCTATAAACT
This sequence comes from Candidatus Saccharimonadota bacterium, assembly GCA_013815775.1. GTDB lineage: Bacteria > Patescibacteriota > Saccharimonadia > Saccharimonadales > UBA10212 > JACDFN01. The sequence continues at coordinate 48,111 of JACDFN010000002.1, forward strand.
TTAAGAAGCCTAGCGTTTAGAAATATCCACTAAACGCTATATGTTGTGCTTAGACACAAGCTTTTGGACATCTGTGCATAAGTGATCGTTAGGCTAAAGCTTTTTCTTAATAAAGTACTTGCGTGTGGGTAACAGTGGGTAGTATATTCATGTCAGTGGGTAATCGTGGGTAGTCCAAAAAAATAGACTACTCTCCAAAACAAAAACACCACTAGAAAAAATACGACTATGGGAGATTACTTCGAACGCAAGCTTGATGAGAAACGTCGGTTAACAATTCCGGCGGATCTTAGAGAAGAGTTTGCGAGCGGGGTAGTAATAACCCAAGGTTTTAAAAATTATCTTCATCTATACCCAAAGTCCGTTTGGGACCAGTTAGTTGAGCCGGAGCTCCAAGGCAACGTTCTTGACGAGACCACGGCAGATCTTAACGTTCGGTTCAGGATGGGTAAAACGGACAGCGTTATCGATCAAAAACAAGGTCGAATTTCGCTAGAGCAGCACTTGCTGGATTTCGCTGGAATTTCCCGTGACGTCGTAGCAGTGCGAGCGGGTCGTTACTGGCGCTTGCAGCGCAGGGAATGATATAGAACTGGATAATAAATTGCACATTTACAATTTGGCAGGCAAGCAAAAAACTCCAAAAACTTTAGCCGATAAGGTAAATAAGCAGGCGCGGTACGCGAAAAAGCGGATTCGGATTTATTCCAAAAAGCGCCATGCGAGAAAAACTCCAGGTTTTGTCTCATTACCAACTCGAGGTTAGCTATTTGGCAGTCAGCCGGTGGGTCTGGGGCACCATCGTTAACAAAACCCTTGTACTTTTTTCAATCGTAACACCTCCCAAAACTCCACCTCACAAAAAAGTCTCTCACAAGAACTTTAGGAACTCTATAGGCGAGAAGGGAATCAAAAATTTCCAACAAATCGCGCCTTTTTAATAGAGTTCCCCAAACTCTGAAATTTCTTTTCAGGGTAAACAAAAACAAAAACAACTCATAAAAACAAAAAGCTGACTGCTAATTAGGTGACCTTGTAAAAACAAAAAAATTCACCGCCGAAGTTAAAATAACTTTGGCAAGGCAGGGAATAATATGCCAAAAAAAAATCAGACGGACACTAAAGTGTCCTCCACGAAACATATACCGGTCATGAAAGCCGAGGTCTTGGACTATATTCGTCCCAAATTAGGGCAGTCCTACCTCGATCTGACAGCCGGATACGGCGGCCATGCAGAAGCTGTCCTAAATCTTACCAACAGCCCCAACAAGGCCGTTCTGGTAGACAGGGACGACCAAGCGGTGGCAGTTCTCAAAGATCGTTTTGCTGAGGTAGGCGCGAAGATTATCCACCAGGATTTTCTGAAAGCAACTCAGTATTTGACGAGCGAAGGAATGCACTTTGATATGATATTGGCTGATTTAGGCTTAAGTTCACCACACCTAGAAGAGGCAGATAGAGGTTTTTCTATCAAAAAACCAGCGGTTTTAGACATGAGAATGGACAGGCGCCAAGAGCTCACCGCTCAAGTAATTGTAAATACTTGGCCGGAGGAGAAATTGGCTACCATTATTCGGGATTACGGGCAGGAGCCCAAAGCCAGAAGAATTGCTCAAAGAATCGTTCGGAACAGACCGATAGACACAACCGATAAGCTTGCTGCCATCATAAGTCCAATTTGGCCAGGGAGAAGCAAGATCCACCCAGCCTCCCGTACCTTCCAGGCACTAAGAATTGTCGTTAACGACGAAATAGGTCAGCTGGAGCAAACCTTGCAACAACTGCCAGATCTAATGGCTCCCGGTGGACGGCTAGTCATTATTAGCTTCCATAGCCTGGAGGACCGCCTAGTAAAGAGATTTATCTCTGAGCAATCATCGGAAGGTTACGACACCCAACTCAGGGCACTTACCAAAAAACCACTCACGCCCAGCCGCAATGAAATAGTATTTAACCCGCGTGCTCGCAGTGCAAAACTGCGCGCCGTAGTAAAAATAAAAACAAAAAAGAAAGGATTAAGCGTAAAACTCAATGTCTATTGAGGTACAAAACAAATCCCGCGCGTGCAAAATTCAAGTCAGAGTAGTTCACTAGTCTGATAAGGTAGGGATTACCAAATGGTAGCACTAGCAAATGCGCGCTAGTGCTACCGCCAAAAAAACAAAAATATGACATATTCAAGTTCAGTAGCAATGAGCCGTCGACAGTACGGCCGTAAAAATCGCAACGTAGTCTCTTTCACTGGTCGAGTGCAGACACTTGGCCCCGTTAGCAATACCATCATCTTAATTGCACTTGCTTGCTTAATTGGCCTGCTTTATTTAACACAGGTTACTAAGACTAACAGTTACGGCTATACAATCAACGGTTTGCAACAACAACAAACTAAATTAAAAGATCAGAAAGCTGACCTGGAAGTATCAGCCGCCAGGCTGCAGTCCTTGGACAGAGTGGCGGCAAGCGAAACCGCTAAAAAATTAGTTTCGTCCCACCCTTCGGGCACTATCCAGTAAAATTAAATGAACCCATTTACAGCTAGGGCTACTAAATCAAACCCCAGCGCCAACCAACGTGTTCGATTTTGGTATGGCGTTTTGATGTTTATTATCATTCTATTTATTACCAGACTTTTCTATCTTCAAATCATTAGACACGACCATTACCGTCAGTTGGCGCTGCAGGGACAGCTAAAGCAATATTCCATAGAGCCGGAGCGGGGGGCAATAAAAGCTTACAGTGGCAGTCAGTTAGTGCCATTAGTGCTAAATCAAAAACTGCACACACTCTATGGAGATCCAAAGCTCATTATAAATTCTCAAAAAACTGCAAAAACCCTAGCGGCGATTACAAAATCGGATGAAAGCGAGTATTTGAAATTATTTAAAAAAGCAGATACTCGTTACGTAATACTTGCTAAGCGCTTAAGTGAAGAGCAGAAAAATAAAATTGATGACCTAAAACTAGCTGGAATAGGAACCCAACCCGTAAATTATCGGATATATCCTCAAGGTACACTAGCTTCGCAATTGCTGGGATTCGTAAACAACCAAGGAAAGGGCTCTTATGGAGTTGAGGAAGCTTTAAATAAGAAATTAGCTGGAACGCCCGGTATGCTTAAGGCTATAACTGATGCAAATGGTGTTCCGTTGGCAGCTAGTGAAGACAACATCCAGGTTGATCCAAAAGCAGGTGAACAAGTAGTTTTAACCATCGATGTGCCTATGCAGAAGCAATTAGAGAGAATTTTAAAAGAAGGGTTAGATAAAGCGAAGAGCCAGTCTGGGAGTGCACTAATAATTGATCCCGATACCGGCGCCGTTAAAGCTATGGCTAATTGGCCAACCTATGACCCGGCAGAGTTTTTTAAAGTAGAAGACGGCGATGTTTTCAACAATGCCTCCGTCAGCTCACCGTTGGAAGTTGGCTCAATTATGAAGACTCTAACTGCCAGCGCAGCACTTAATCAAGGAGTGGTGCAACCCGATACTACTTACTATGATCCTGGTAAATGGACGCTTGATGGTCATAATGTTACCAATATCGAGGAAGTGGGTGGGCCAGGCACTCATAACATAGCGGACATTTTAAACAAATCCATTAACACAGGTGCGACTTGGTTGTTGATGCAGATGGGTGGTGGTGAAATAAATCAACAAGCCAGGGACCGGTGGCACGATTATATGGTCAATCGCTATGGCTTCGGAAATCCTACGGGTATTGAGCAAGGATACGAAGCAGGAGGCTATGTGCCGAGCCCCCGTAAGGGTTTTGGACTTTCGCTGGCTTACGCCAACACTTCCTTTGGACAAGCTATGACAGCTACGCCCCTACAAATGGCCGCTGCTCTGTCTAGCGTTGTTAATGGGGGTGATTATTATAAGCCTCATCTGGTTGATAGAATTGTAGCGGAAGATGGTTCTATAAAAATTAACAAACCCGAGATTGTGCGGAAAAATGTAGTGTCTCCTAAGGTGGGTCGGGATATTCAGAAGTTAATGGAGTACGTAGTAGAGAAGCATACCTTTAACCCGAAATTTTCCGGCAACTATAGTATTGGAGGAAAAACTGGAACAGCGCAGATTGCCGATCCTTCGGGAGGCTATTATCCGGATCGCTATAACGGCACTTACCTTGGGTTCGTGGGGGGCGATAAGCCAGAGTATGTAATCACAGTACGAGTTAACGATCCAAAAATAGGTGGATATGCTGGTTCAGGCGCAGCTCAACCAATTTTTGGAACCATAACCCATATGTTAATTGATAATTTTGGTGTACCAACCAAGACTAACCAATAATAATTAAGTGCTATAATATTTTAGAGTAGAAAAAACAAAATGAGCAGCTTACAAATAGTAATTGACGCCTCTACAATCGAGCAGGTTTTCATGCTTGGACTTCTTGGAGTTATAACCGCCACAGCATTAACCCCGCTTTATACAACAGCAGCATTCAGAGGACGGTGGTGGAAAAGAGTAAGGTCTCATTCTTTTTCCGGAGAGACAGCCCCGGTATACCAGAAATTACATGCCGCTAAACACATGCGCAACATTCCAACGATGGCGGGCGTTATTTTTATTTTAGCTACGGCTATTGTGACGATTGCAGGGAACCTGGATAGAACTCAAACTTGGTTGCCATTGGCAGCGATGGTGGGTGCAGGATTTATTGGGCTCTTTGATGACATTATTAATATTCGAGGTATTGGAGGCACTATCGCCGGCATGCGTGCTAAAGTTAAATCTGCACTGTTATTTAGTGTGGCCCTCATAGGCGGCTGGTGGTTCTTTGTTAAGCTTGGTGTTACAGATATTAACATACCCTTTTTCGGGGAATGGCACTTAGGTTGGTTAATTATTCCACTCTTTATTTTGGTTATTTTTTCAACGGCTAATGCCGTCAATATTACCGATGGTTTAGATGGCTTAGCTGGCGGTCTTGCGGCAACCGCATTCGGCGCATATGCAATCATTGCTGTGATTGAAGAGAAGTATGGAATAGCGGGTTTTTGTATGACAATCACGGGTGCTCTTCTTTCTTACACCTGGTTCAATATTTACCCGGCACGGTTTTTTATGGGCGATGTAGGTTCCTTTGCTCTGGGTACGGCACTTGGGGTAGTTGCGATGTTAACGGATACAGTCTTGCTACTTCCAATAATAGGCTTAGTCTTTGTGATCGAAACCGGATCGGTTGCCCTGCAGTTTATGAGTAAAAGACTTAGGTCAGGCAAGAAAATTTTTCATTCCACTCCCATCCATCATCACTTCGAAGCTATTGGTTGGCCAGAAACTAAAATTACAATGCGCTTCTGGGTTATTGGGCAGGTGGCTGCGTTTATGGGAGTTATTTTATTCATCCTTGGGGGACCATCGTGAATGACAAACCCCGGCGCAGTTCAAATAATCTAAATCGTCGAGGAACCTCAGGTGATTATAAAATCTTAGGTGAATCAGGCCGCAAGCACAAACCCGATTATTGGATACTGATTTTAAGTGTAGTTCTGCTCAGCGTTGGCCTGGTTGTAGTTTATTCAATAAGTCCTGGCCTGGCAGCCAGCCAAAACGTTAGTCAGAACTATTTTATTACTAAACAAATTATTGATGTTGGGTTGGGACTTATGGCCTTTGCGGTGGCAGCCTTCTTACCGACAAAAATCTGGTTTAGGGCAACCATACCTTTGGTTGTAGCAGCCATTTTAGCTTCTATTATAGTCATGTTTACTCCGGTAGATGCCGTATATCAAGCTCACCGTTGGATTCGATTCGCTGGAATCTCTTTTCAAGTTGCTGAACTCATAAAACTAGCGGTACTTATTGGATCAGCTGGTTTTCTGGCTCGTCAATGGTCCAGGGGCAGGATAGAAGACTTTAATGGCACACTAAAGCCACTTTTGGTTATGCTAATAATTATCGCTTCTATCGTAGCTAAACTGCAAAGTGACCTCGGCTCGACTGCAGTTATAGTAATGATGTTGGGCATGATGGCATTTGTTGCAGGCATTCCCTTAAAACGGGCGTTGGTATTTGGGGCGGTGGTGCTAGCTATTGGGTTACTAGCAATATCCACCAGTAGTTACCGTCGCGAACGTTTCGCCACATATTTAAGCCCGGAGACAAATTGTCAGGACAGTGGTTATCAAGCCTGTCAGGCGCTTATATCAGTAGGTTCTGGAGGAGTGTTCGGTTTAGGGCTGGGCCATAGCGTTCAGGCTTATGGCTATTTACCGGAGGCATCCGACGATTCTATATTTGCTATCATGGCTGAAAAGTTCGGCTTTATCGGTACTGCTTCCATTGTAATTATTTATGGAGTTTTTATAAGTCGCTTAAAAAAAGTTATAGAGCGCACCGTAGATCAGTTCAACCGACTAATAGTGGTCGGAGTGCTGGCCTGGCTTAGTACTCAAATGGTAATTAACGTGGGTGCTATGGTCGGACTTTTACCGATCAAAGGAATAACCCTACCTTTAATCTCACAGGGCGGAACTAGCTTAGTATTTCTAACTGCTGCTCTGGGGATTGTTTTCAACATTTCGCGTTATACTAGCTACAATGTCACTGAACCCAGAAACAACAGCGCCCAAAACCTTAAAACCAGCCATAGTCTTGACGGGCGGGGGGTCCGGCGGGCATATAACGCCTCTGCTGTCTCTCGCTCTCGCCCTTAAAGGACTTAATCCGGCTGCAAAGGTTATATATATTGGCTTAAAAACTGAAAAGGTAAAAGGACTGGAAAGTCGCTACAGAATTTTCGATGAGGTTCATTACATACGTTCTGGTAAATTCCGTCGCTATCATGGCCAGAATATTCTAGTTCGTATAACTGATATTAAAACATTGGCATTGAATATTCTTGATTTTTTTAAAGTTTGGGCCGGAATATTTAGAGCTATAAAGATACTACAGCTGGTTAAACCGGACGTTGTTTTTTCGAAGGGTGGGTTCGTGGCCGTTCCAGTAGGGATTGCAGCTAAATTATTAAAAATACCAATAGTGACTCATGACTCCGATATTATACCGGGGCTTGCTAACCGCATTATCGGTCGTTGGGCTAAGGTACATGCTACGGGCATGCCTCCTGAAAATTACAATTACCCAGCAGGTACTATGCGATATACCGGTATACCTGTGGACGAGCGTCTTGAGCCAATCACAGAAACTCTAAAAAATAATTATAAAAAACAAATCGGTATTAGCCCAGACGAAGTCCTGCTGCTTGTTGGTGGGGCAGGACTGGGTTCTCGCGATGTAAATAGCTTGGTTCTAAAAATTGCTTCTCAACTTTTAAATAAGATAAAAAAGCTCAGGATAATTCATATAACGGGTGAAGCACACAAAAAGGCTGTATCTGAAGCCTATGGGCAGTTGCTTAGTGAAGACCAAATACAAAACATAGAGGTACTGGGATTTTCTGATGACTTTTTTAAATACACCGGTGCGGCTGACTTAATTATAAGTAGGGCAGGAGCTACTATAATCGCCGAGCTAGCTATTCAAAGAAAAGCTGCTGTATTAATTCCTGCACCATTCTTAACAGGCGGCCATCAGGTTAAAAACGCCCAACTACTCAAAAATATTAGGGCTGCAGAGATTGTTGACAATGACGTTACTCCGGACACATTACTTAACACCGTAAGCATTCTTTTAACAGACAATCAAAAGAGAAGCATGTTTGAAAACAACATTGCATCTATTTCTATGCCGAATGCCGCTAAAAATTTAGCGGATGTTTTACTTCAACTGTCTGAGAACAATAAGGCCCAGGGTTAACAATGGTTTTTGTAAGAAAAAAAACAAAGGTAAATAGGCGACGTCCAACTGCTCGACAACAATCTAAGGCACTACTCACTTATTATCGATCCGGCGACGGTCAGACTGGTCCCAGCCCTTTTAAAGATGTTGACGGCTCTTCAGGGTCGCGTAGATTTTTTTTACGTCTCATTGATTATGCAATTATATCGATAATTGTCGGGGTCTTAGTCTATAGCCTAATACTTAAGTCGGAACCAAGCTTAATTGTAAACAATAATTTATATCGGCCGACTTCTGCTTATATGGAGGCGGCTTCTAAACAGTTAGATCAGTTTAAAAACCAAAACAAGATTACCGTTAACGATAAACAAATTATTGATAATTTATTAACTACTTTTCCTGAGATCATAGATGCTTCTATGAGGGTGCCCTTAATTGGACAAAGTCCAATAATACATCTTACGGCTGGATCGCCTAGTTTATTCTTAAAATCAGGTGGAGATATTTTTATAGTTAACGAGCACGGGAAAATATTAGGCAAGGCCGAAAAGTATCCTCTAATTAAGGACTTAGCAATAGTTACCGACGAAAGTGGATTTGTCGCAGAAGAAGGAAAGCAGGTGTTAAGTACACAATCGACACAATTTATTAATACTTTGATACTGCAATTAAATAAATCAAAAGTTGTATCTCCAACATTGATTTTGCCTCCACTAGTTAACGAACTTCATGTTAAAACTGGTGACAGCAACTACTTCACAAAATTTTATTTAAGCGGTGAACCACTGAGGCAGATAGGACAGTTTATGGCCTCCAGACAGCATTTCTTAAACTCTGCTACCTCTCCTTCTGAATATTTGGATGTCCGTGTTGTTGGAAAAGTATTTTTTAAGTAAAAACATGCTCCTGCTGCATTAGACAGTGATCATTATTAATGAGAATATGGCTGAATTATAAAATGAAATCGGTTTACGGTTTGCTGTTCTTGAGATTTATTACTCACACACCACTTTTTTGTTTAAGAGTTCCTTCAGTTTCCAGTTTTTTAATTTGCCGAGAGGCAGCTTCTCTAGTTAGGCCTGCCAAATCAGCAACTTCTTGATTTCGCTCTTTTCAAAGAGTTGACCGACACTCTTCTCGTTTAGCGTTTTATGAAAAGACACTATATAACTTCAGTATAAACTAGCACTTGATAGTCTCAAACCAACCCCCCCACCTATATTAGTATATAAAACCAAATTAAAACTAAGCTTATTGCCCCTATTAGCCATCCGACTAATACATCTGACGGGTAATGAGCGCCTAAGTAAACCCTAGAAACTCCTACCAAAACTATTAATAGTCCAAACAGGCAACTAAGGATTAAGCTAAAGGGCAATGCTAATTTTTGTATGGCAAAGTATGTTAATAGACTGTACGTTAACATTGCTCCAAAAGCATGCCCACTTGGAAAGCTGTAAGTTTTAAATCTCATCCTTTTTACATATAACGTATTTGGTCTGGTCCGGCGTGTAAACTGTTTTAAGATGCCATTTAACCCAGAAGCGATAATTGTAGCCAGAAGAGCCCAGCTAGCCTCCTTGAAGCCTAATCGGTAGGCAGTAAGACTACCATATGTAGCAATCAGCGTAACTACTACTGGATCCCCCACAAGCGTAACGGCGTTCATGATAGGTTTCCACCAGCTTGGCCAATTTTGGAGGGATTTGCCAATGTATGCATCTAATCGACGTACAGAATACTTCATGTCTTAATAGCATTATATATGGGTCATCCTAAGAATTAGCCATAATTTGGAGTTGAGAAGTACTTATCGGCCTAATCTTAAGAAGATGCATCTTATTTTTTAAGTGAGCACTGAGAATCTTATAAGTATCTATATCAAAAGCTCGGTCATATAGGCTTATAGAAGGGGAGCATTCTTCATCCTGGGTAATATCGGCAATTACGCACCACTGGTCGACAACAATTGCCTTAGGAGTATCTGGTCCTACAGGATTCTTCTCTTCGATTAAAATCGGTGAACTAAAGGGCCAGCTCTCAATTCGTTTTTCGGCAAAGTAGTCTATTATGCGTGCATTGTATCTCTGAGGTGCTTCTTGGCCTATGCATGCTCCATCACACTTTCTCAGTTGAAACAAAAAGCAGCTTCCACTATTTTTTTCAAAGCCCATAAGCTTAGGGCATAATCGACTATCTTTAATAGCTTGATTTAGGCTTTCCTTGGCTCTACCCTTATTACTATAGACCGCTAATATATCCTCCGTGCTACCCGGTTGTATTTTGCTTATATCATCTATGGAAATATTTATATATCCTCGGGAATCTTTGCTCTGCCGTGCAAGGGTCATTGTCTTAGTTGCTCGAAGTCTACGGTTATAGAGTGGCTGCATTTCCTTAATGAGCTTCGATTCAAGGAGCAGAGCCTCTAGCTCGCCACCTGTCGGCCGTACATTAATACGAGAAATCAATTGGCTGATTTTAAACTCAGTTGCAACAGCATGGTCATTGCGAAAGTGGGACAAAATCCTCTTCTTTATATTTACGCTTTTTCCTACGTAGAGCGGACTACCATTTTCGTCTTCAAATATATAAACTCCATGGTCTTGGGGTAGGGAATCAACTACTGTCTGGCTTAGACCTTTGGGCAAGGTCGGTTTTTTGAGTTGTGATGTTATCGCGGAATCAACTACATTGTCAGAGAATTTTTTTCGTGCGTGCTCAACGAATCTTAATACAGCATAGGCATCATCATAGGCTCGGTGGCGGTTTTTTACTTTTATATCGCAACGTCCTATGATGCTGTCTAATTTATGACTTTGCTGTTGAGGATAGAGAGCCTGAGATAATTTTACGGTGCATAGCATCCGTGGATTAAATTTTTTACCCACCCTAGCAAACTCTTGTTTTAAGAATGAATAATCAAAACGGACGCTATGTGCTATAAAAATCGCCCCTTCTAAGAACCTATAAAGATCATCGGCTATATCTGCGAAACATGGAGCGCTGTCCAGGTCCTTGGAAGTTATTCCAGTAAGTTTTGTTATAAATGCTGGTATTTGGGTTTGGGGATTGACTATACTGCTATATGATTGAATCTCAGACCAGCTGGCCTCAACCCTTATAGCGGCGACTTCAATAACACGCCCCCTTTTGTAACCTAACCCATTGGTCTCAATATCAACAAAAACCACTGATTCGTCTAACACGCTCATCCTTAATCTATTATACCGCTTATTTAATATCTGCGTGACTAAGGTGAGTTCAAGAAAAAAAACTAGATTTTTCAGATACTCTACTTATATAATTAGGACCAATGATTAAAACCGTAAATCTTAACAAAAACTTTAGAACTAAACTGAAAAAGCAAACTGCCGTAAATAATCTGTCTTTTGAGGTTGAAACGGGGAAGGTTACCGGTTTTTTAGGGCCAAACGGAGCAGGAAAGTCTACAACCATGAGATTAATGCTTGGTTTGGATATTGGAAAAGGCACCACCACCTACGATGGGAAGAAGCTGCGAGAGTACAGTAGGCCTTCAAAAGTTGTGGGAATTTTACTGGAAGCAAAGGCCTTTCATCCTACTCGGACGGCAAAGAACCACTTAAAAGTCTTGGCGGCCGGGAGCAATATATCAAACTCCCGCGTCGATGAGGTGCTGGATATAGTCGGCCTTAAAGACGTGGCTAAGAAAAAGCCGGGTAAGTTTTCGTTGGGAATGTCACAGCGTCTGGGTATAGCGGCGGCTATACTGGGCCAGCCTAAATATCTTATACTCGATGAACCGGCTAACGGGTTAGACCCGGAGGGCATAGCCTGGCTGAGGGAATTTATAAGAGATTATGCCATGGAAGGGAATGGGGTATTGATCTCAAGCCACCTTCTAAGTGAGATGTCGCAGATGGCGGATAATGTAATAGTTATTGGCAAAGGTAAGATGATTACCAGTACCTCGGTTGATAAGTTACTCTCAAAAAGCGCCGGAAGTGGTGTTTTTGTGCGTTCCAGTAATATTTCCGCTCTCCAAACAGTGCTTAGAAAGGCCGGACATGAATCTAAACAATCTGACAACGGCTTAGAAATAGCGGGCTCAACTACGGACGAAATTGGCAAGCTAGCCCATAGGGCCGGTGTGACTGTGTTTGAACTCTCACGCCACGGCGGATCTTTGGAAGAAGCATTCTTGGAACTTACGGAAGGGACTGAAGAATTTCAAGCCAAATTGGGAGGTAAGATTAAAAAATGATTCCTCAACTAAAAGCCGAATTTAAGAAACTCCTTAGCGTCCGGTCAACCCTAATCGTTAGCCTGCTAATAATATTTTTAACTCTTCTATTTACTTACCTAAACACCTCTAAAGTATATGACGAAGCCTTAGATCATCCAGCCCCAAGCCAATCGACCGAGGAGAGGTCGGGAGCCCCTGGTGCCAGTGACAAAAACCAACAGCAGAACCAAGTTGTTCAACAGCCAAAACTGACCAATAATCTTCCTGCGAATAAAGTCCTATTAAATCTTCAAGATAGCCTTTACCCTACATCGCTACTCATAACTATAGTAGTGATTTTACTTATGGCTCATGAGTTTAGGTATAACACCATAACCTATACCCTAACTTCTTCTAACAGCCGCACACGGGTCCTGGTGGCAAAAATTATTGTAGGTACAATATATGCGACAATAATGACCATTATAGCCATATCTGCTACTGTGGCCGCTACGTACTTTGCTATAAATATCAGGGGATTAAATTTGCCGCAACAGAATATCGATTGGATTTACATAGGCGGCCGTTTAGTAGGCTACAGCCTTGGCTTCGCCCTATTAGGACTAGCAGCAATAACGTTACTCAGAAATCAAGTAGCCGGAATTGTTGCTGTTTTTTTGCTTCCGACACTTGATGCTATCGGGGCAGGTATCCTTACGAGTAAAAGTATAGAACCTGCTAAATATCTGCCGTTTTCGGCACTGACAAAGTTTGGAAATATCGTAGATAATGGGTCAGATAGTGTCTCGACTACTTCAATCACTAGGGCGGGGATAGTATTTGTCATTTACTTAGTTGTAGTATGGCTAGTAACTTGGTATTTGTTTTTGAAGCGGGACGCAACTTAATTCCTCAAGAGCAGGGGAGGCAGAGTTCAATCCCTACGAGCTTTTTATCTTTAGAGCTCTTAACTGGAGCAAAAGAAGAGTCAGCAATTAGGACGAAAGAACAAACAGAAACTAAGCTCCCTATTCTCTTCTGCTGTTCGTATTTTGTTCATTTTATAAATAGACTAATAGTAAAAGGGAAATAAGTATACTGCTACAATTCTATCAAAAGTCAAATATGTCTGAAAATAGAGAAGGTAAGTAAAAACATATGAAGATATGAAACAGCTAAAAATCAAATAGCGACATAGCTAACTGTGGAAAACTATATACTTTTCACGGAGCTATGATTAAATGCAAGAACAGCAGTAGATAACCAATGTATAAACGGATGAGTAGTCATTCGTAGAACACTGGATGCGGCCTTAACAGCATAACGCGTAAAAACTCCCCTGTTAGAGGAGTCCTATTAGTCATCTAGTTAAAGCATATATGTAGTCGCAAAATATACATTGTGCGACATAGTCTTACCTTCCTTTTAGCTTCCTATTTATAACCCCCCGCCGTTTTATTCATAGATTTTATATAATTTTTTTGTTTTGTTATTATTTTCTTCTGCTTTCCTGCTCGCTTGATTTTAATTCTTTTGAATCATCATGTTGCTTCGATCTAGCTAAGCCCAATATACTTGTTCGTAAAATGTTCACATTTACGCAAAACCAATTTAGTGATGTTTATTTGAGCTACGAAGACTACCTGAGTTTAATAACAGTTTCTTCTGAGTCAGAGACTCTAGGGCTGTTGTTTACTCTACCGGACTGCTGAGCAGCAATCTGCGATGCATTATTACTTACACTGTTTTTTCGGCGTCTCCGGCGCTTTTTAGAACGAGTTTCTCCTGTTTGAGCGTGTTGAGGAGCATCTTGCGGCGCTATTTGCCCCCCTGTTGCGTTCCTTAATAGACTAGATGCAACTTTACCAATGTTCTCAATGGGTACCGGTTTCAAAGGCTTAGGGGGCTGAGAGTCCGGGTGTTTCGCCGTAACAGAATTATTTGATATTTCATTGACCTTGTTTAGCTGAGCCTGAGCCTGCGGCCTATTTAATTGCTGCGGCTTATCTTCTGCTCTACGTGGAGCGGCAATTAGCAGTCCTGCTGCTTCCATTACTCTAGCTTCTACCTGTGACCGCTCTTTACTGTAGCGTTGTCTTGACAACTCGATGATTTGAGATGTAGGGTCGGCTGGGGGCGTGGGTAGATTTAGGGTTTTCGCAGAAAAAGGCGCTGCTTTCTCGCCGTCAATACTCATAGTAATCATAAAGTACCTATTATGCTGCTGAATTAAATCACCTGACTCAAATTGAGGTTCGAAATATTTAGTTAAAAACGGAGCATCGTCGGGGCTTACCCTAAAACTCATGATAGTACCTACGTTCCCAAATACGGCGTCTCGAACTGGCTGGCTCATCTGGGATATGTACTGATTGGCGACGGTGAGGTTTAGGGCATATTTACGAGCTTCACTTAATATAACTGCAAATGAATCAGTTGCGAAGTTTTGGAATTCATCAACGTACAGGTAAAACGGCCTGCGCTCTTTTTCAGGCATATCGGCTCGTCCCATGGCTGCTAGCTGAATCTTAGTTACCATCATGGCACCTAAGATTCCGGCATTGTCCTCCCCCATCAGTCCTCGACTAAGGTTAACTATCAAAATTTTACCCTCATCCATGATCTTGCGTATGTTAAAGGTGCTTTTGGGCTGGCCGATTATATTACGAACCATGGGGTTTGCCGTAAATGCCCCTACTTTATTGAGTACTGGCGCTACGGCCTCCGTGGCAAACTTATCATTCCAACTAGCAAACTCATTCACCCAAAAACCTTTAACTACTGGGTCGTCAATATAATTTACAACATCCTGACGGAACTTCTTTTCTGTTAGCATCCGAGTAATATCGAGCATCGTTGAGTTTGGATAATCTAAAAGCGCCAGAAGTGTGTAACGTAATATATACTCCAGCCGTGGTCCCCAGCTTTCAGAAAATAGTCTTTTTAGAACCCCCACCAGTTCTGAGCTTATGTGGCCCTTGAGGGCAGGATCGGTTACTTCCAAGGGGTTAAACCCTATTGGGTAAGCCGTATCGGCGGGGTTGAAGTAGACTACGTCATCAATCCGTCGCTGAGGAATAAACTTTAATACGTTCTGGGCATAATCTCCGTGCGGATCTATAACTGCAAAACCCTGATTGTAGTAAATATCCGATAGTGTCAAAAGTTCTAGTGCTCCTGATTTACCGGTACCTGTTTGGCCCAAAATGTACATATGCCGCCCCCGATCGCGCCTGTACATACCAAAAAGTTTATTATCACCGCGAAAATTGGTTACTCCAAAAAGACTGATATCGGTTTCTTTACTAGCTTCTTGTACCGGTAAGTTTGAGGGTGGCTCAGCAGTCTTCGTAGTTGCCCAAACTATATTGGGGGTCTCTACAGTAGTGTGCGGTAGGTGAAAAAGACTTGCTAGCTCCTCGATGTTTAAGATGAAGCCATTGTCTATAAAAAAACGGGTCTGGTACTCTAACTGCTTGTCGCGGTTAAAAGTTGCACCCTTAGTTACGAAGCCGTTTAAATTAGTAGTATTAAACTGCTTGAATGCTCCTACCAGTGCCTGCATTCTTAACTGGGCTGTGTGTTGGTCGTGGCCGGCAAATAAAATCCTAATCTTTACTTGATAACCTAGTTTCTTTGACTTCTCTTCTATTGCTGAAATACGAGTTTTGTCTCGTTCCGATAATTCTGGCTCTTTTTTACCGCCTTCACCACCTGAAGAACTAGGCGGGCGAGCCAGAGCCGCAAAAACATCAGCAGCATAGCCTAAGGCCGCCCCGCTCCCTCCACCGAATAATCCACCACCACTCTTAATCCGGTTAATCGTTCGTTGGCCTCTTTTGTGCCAGTCATCTGGTATTGGTCTGGCCATAATTTGAATCCACATCTCTTCATCTTCTTTATCAAGTTTTGCTAACGTAGCTGTTATAGCAGCAAGTGGGTCAACCTCAAAACTTGGGAAGGTTTTGATGGGCAGCGTTTCGTTATCGGTAAGATTAAGTTCGGTACTGTGGATTACTGTTTGATGCATCCGACGATCGGCATAATCCTCTTCCTGCTCGTAAATTTGAACTGTCGGGTATTGAGCATAGATTTGGCCTTCTACGAATGCCTGAAGTTGCTTAGGCATCCACATATAAAAACGTATTCGCTGGCCTATAGCAGCAATTTCCAGGCTGATATGCTCCTGTAATTCGCCTGAGCTTCGTAACTCACGCTTAGACCTCAAAATACCGTGCAGCGCCGCTAACATCTGCTCAGCTGCCAGTTCTTTTTTATCATTTGTCCGGGGTATCTCAAGCATTAAAAGGCAGTGTTCATGCCCCGATTCAACTTTGCGGGATTCTTTCCCGAATAATTTCATAAGTGTTTTAATCCACTATTATTATACATGCAAAGACTACCTCGACGGGAGTTAGCTTAAGCATATTTTTTAACTGTCTATCCTCTACTCTACTAGGGAATAAGTAGCTTTTGCTA
Source organism: Candidatus Saccharimonadota bacterium (assembly GCA_013815775.1). GTDB lineage: Bacteria > Patescibacteriota > Saccharimonadia > Saccharimonadales > UBA10212 > JACDFN01. Next base: position 64,548 of record JACDFN010000002.1, read on the forward strand.
CCCGCTTGAACTGAGTCTTGCCTTGAAGATTAAGCAGAATAGTTGTTTCCTTAACGTGGCGGCTCTTAAGTACGCGCCGAACGATTTCATCACGGTGCAATGCCCCGCCCTCCTTCACTAGCACTTCGGCTATAACGTCGGCAACGGTACCTTTTTTGTAGCCCCATTCACGCAAAGCGTAGATTCCACGTCCTATTAAAACAAATCGTTTATCTTTTATAAGCTCGTTATGGATTGCTTGAGTGGTTACGTCTTTGCGCTTAAAGTCACTATCTTTAATGGCGCCTGCAATTTCACTAAAGTGCATGGGCTTACTGTGGTCATGCAAAATGACATAGATCTTATCGCGGATATTCTTAGGGTTAACCATTGGCCACTTAGTGAGCCCCCAGCGGTTATGAAGATTGGCTATATTTTTAGAGATACTTGCCAGCGCCTCCACGTGCTTCTTATCTTTATTACCAACTTTTTCGGCAATGGCTTCAATACTGGTTGGTTCTCCAAGCTTTTTTACGGCTTCTATGATTTTACTTACATGCTCTCTGATAGTTTTTTCCGTATGCTCGGCGGCTAGTCCCACGGAATGGAAAAAATGATCATTATCGTCTAATACCGCAACGGCCGGGCTTAAGTTTGCTAAAAAAGCTACTCTTGATTGATCAATTTTAGAGTTCTCTTTCGTCAAACGTCCTGTAATATCGGTAATCCTAGCTACCTTACCCATTTCTACCAAGTGATTACTTAGTACTAAAGCAACCTGCTTCATGTAGGGTAGATCTTCCTTAGCGGCCAACCTAAGTTTTGTGATCACGGCCTTTTCTAGTTGCCTAACCCGCTCACGGGTAATACCAAGTAGTTCACCGATCTGCTCTAGTGTCTCCCTGCGATCGAACAGGCCAAATCGGCGAGCAATAATCTCTCGTTCTCTTTCACGCTCGATTGTACCAAGAATATCTTTTATTACTTTCTCAATATCAAGCTGTTCTGGTTGTGCGGCGGAAGATTCTTCCATGACTTATTGGTACCTGTTACAGAAATAATTTCTGTTGTTAAATTATGTATAACTATATAACTTATAGTTAGAAAAGTCAACACCTAGTTAACTAGGCTTATTGTATCACGTATTAGACGTAATGGCACAATCCGTTTATGTATATTTAACCTAGTATTATTTTGTCAATCTGGAAATATTGTGGATAAATAGTGACAATTTCACAAAGTATATTACCGGCGCTTTTTTCTAGGCGGGTTGGCTAATAATTTAAGGGCATCTTTTTCGGTAATCTTCTTAGGGTCTGTAGCTTTTGGTATTTTTACGTTAATTTTACCGTCGGTAACATATGGACCGTAGGGGCCATTTAAAACCTGTACCTCGCCGTAGTCGGCGAGTAGTTTTTTGCTATCAGCTTTTTGCTTAGAGATAATAACTTTTCGAGCCTCGGCCTCAGAAATTTTTAGGGGATCGTGTTCCTTGAGGCTAATAAAAGCAGATCCCACCTTGAGGTAAGGCCCAAAACGACCTATATTAGTTGTAATTTCTTCGTCTTTTAGGGTGTTGCCCACAATTCTCGGTAAGGCAAACATTGGTATTGCTTGCATCAAGGTAACATCGTCTAAAGTAGTCCCCTCAGGAAGAGGTGCAAAGTGGGGTTTTGGTGCCTCTTTGTCTTTTTTATCTTTCGGGGCCTCTCCGAGTTGCAGCACTGGACCGTACCGTCCGTAACGTACAAATACATTTTTGCCAGATTTGGGATCCTTTCCAAGTTTCCGCTCCTGGGATGCTTCTGCTCGGCTGACATTTTCAGACTTTTTAATTAGCGGATGAAAGTGCTTATAAAATTTGTCTAACATCTCCTTCCAGGTCAATTTACCGTCGGCTATATCATCTAATTCACCCTCGGCATTAGCTGTAAAATCATAATCGATGACTGAGGCAAAGTTTTTTACTAAAAAGTCAGTTACAACTTCGGCGAGCTGGGTGGGTAGCAGCTTCGACTTATCGGCGCCAACTGTAGACATCTGAGAAAGTTCATCGACTTTTCCATTTTTAAGCACCAATTGATTCACCTTTCGGGGCTCGCCGTCCAAATCTTTCTTCTCTATGTATCCTCTGTCCTGGATAGTTCCAATAGTGGGTGCGTAGGTGCTGGGGCGGCCAATTCCTAGCTCTTCTAATTTTTTAACTAGGCTAGCTTCGGAGTAACGACTAGCGGGCCTAGTAAACGTTTCTAGAGCTTCCATTGACTTTAGAGGTAACTGTTGACCCTTTTCAATAGATGGCAGTATTTTATCGTCCTTGCCACCTCCATAAACCTTGAAGTAGCCGTCAAACACCAAGATCTCGCCGGTAGCTATAAACTTGTCTGTCCGGTCACTCATGGCAATAGTAGCCTCTGTACGCTGAACAGATGCTGGAGTCATTTGGCTAGCCAATGCCCGGCGCCATATTAGCTCGTATAGCTTTTTTTGACCCGAGTCTGTACCAGCGCTTGGCTTATTAAAGTGCGTAGGCCTAATAGCTTCATGGGCCTGTTGAGCGGACTTACTCTTGGTTTTGTATTGGGTTGGCCGGCTATATTTTTCACCGTAGGTAGCAACTACGTATTCCTTAGCAGCGTTTACTGCCAGCTGAGACAGGTTGGTACTATCGGTACGCATATACGTTATATGGCCATGCTCATACAACTTCTGGGCCACTGTCATGGTTTGTCTTACACTGTAGCCGAGCCTGCGGGAGGCTTCCTGTTGAAGGGTGCTAGTTGTAAAAGGCGCACCTGGTGATCTGCTGCCGGGTTTTTGTACAATGTCGTCGACTTGGAAAGTTGCTTTATTTGCAGAGAGGAGAAATTCGCGGGCATTTTTAGTGTTCCTAAGTTTCTTTTCTAGCTCAGCTTCTAGATTGTGTCCCCCGGCGTTAAACACTGCTGAAACTTTGAATGAACTCGCATGCTTAAAGTCCTTAATTTCTCGCTCACGCTCAACAATTAGACGAACAGCTACACTCTGTACCCTTCCAGCGCTAAGGCCTGTTCGAACCTTTTTCCACAGAACCGGACTAAGTTCATAACCGACCAGTCTGTCCAATATTCTGCGTGCTTGCTGGGCGTGTACAAGCTTAAGGTCAATAGTTCGGGGATTGGCTACAGCAGCAGTAATAGCTGGCTCTGTTATTTCGTGAAAAACGATTCGCTTAGTTTTTTCCGGATCAATATCCAGTACCGCACAGACATGCCAAGCAATTGCTTCACCCTCCCGGTCTTCATCACTTGCCAGCCATACCGTGGCTGACTTGCTAGCTTTTCGCAGTTCAGCAGCTACCTTCTCCTTATCTTGACTTATCTGGTAAGTGGGCTTGAAGCCATTAGATACATCAACTCCTATATCTTTTTTGGGCAGGTCTCTAATGTGACCAAAACTGCTCATAACAGCAAAGTCCTTACCCAAATAGCGGGCTATAGTTTTGGCTTTAGCTGGGCTTTCTACGATAACAAGGTTTTTAGGCATAGGTTAGCTACGGTGCTTAATTTAATAATGATAAACGAAAAGCCGTTCAGACACCAAGACTACGCTACTTTAGGTGATTTTGGCAAAACAAATCAAGCCTTTATCCATCGTCCATTTCCTTGGGCTCTAATATATCCGGATACTTCAAGAGTCGTTAGGGCCGAGTTAACCGAGGAACTAGTTAGTTTAGATTCTAACGCCAACTCCTCCTGTGAATGTGTACCTTTTGATATTAATTTAAACACTAACTCTATATGCGGAGCTCCACGAAAGACTTTTTGCTGCTTTCTTTCAGGATTTATACCTAAAGCAAAAAATACATCAGCGGCAGAGGTGACTGGTATGGCACCACTTTTTATTAAATTATTGCAGCCTTCGCTCATAGCACTATTTATATTGCCGGGTACAGCCATGACTGTTTTGCCCTGTTCTAGAGCGAATTGAGCAGTATGGAGCGTACCACTGTTAGCCGCAGCCTCTGTGATCAGCAACAAGTCTGCCAAACCACTGACTATCCGATTTCGGGCTATAAAATTAACTTTAAAGACTTCAGAACCGGCTTGGCACTCACTCGTTAGAGTACCTCCATTTGTTAAAATTGATTTCGCTAAGTTGTAATGAGCAGCAGGATATACTCGGTCTAGTCCAGTAGGTAACACAGCTACGGTTGTTGCTCGTGCTTCCAGAGCAGCCCAGTGGGCTGTGGCATCAATCCCGTAAGCTAAACCGCTAATAATTGTCACGCCGGCTCTTCCTAGTTCACCAACAAGATCCTGCGTAATTAATCGGCCATAAGAGCTAATTTTTCGGCTGCCAACAACCGCTACTTTAGGGCTGTTCATCCACTCACTAGGTGCCTTACCAATATAGAACAAAGGATTTGGGGGTTTGTGGAGGTTAATTAAGCCAGGTGGGTAGCCGGGATCTTTAACCGTAAGTGCATTGACTTTATAAGGAAACATGTAAATATATTGACTTTATGTAATTTTTTTGCTAAAATAGCAATCCGTAAGCATGATTACCATGCTTGCCGCACCTTATACCCCCAAATCTAACAACATTGTTAGATTGTTTAAGAGCAGTTGGCTGTTCTTTAAGTTGTACCCTCCACTTAATCAGCCAAATACGATACCTGTACTCCTAAAAGTATACCTCGTGTAAATGCTCTTAAACAAACTAACCCCTTTAACTCGCCCAGCCAGTTTTTTTGAACTACGGTTGGGGTCCCCCAAGTGGGTAGCGGGTTCCATGTGAATGGAATGGTTTAGTTCTCGAACTACGACCGGCTCGAATGTACTTGCTTTTTCGCAGACTTCGCAGCTCCAGCAACGGTGGGTTGAAGGGTGTAATAGGCTCCGGCGGTGCCCACCCCCTCCGGAGCCTTTTAGGTTAGAATAGTAATTAGAATGAACAGTAAAGAATTTACTCAGAATGCTTTTAAGGTTGCAGCTGAAGCAAAAACCCGCTCTGTTTCGCAGATGCTGGAAATTCGTCAACACCAGCCCCTAGTCAGCCGTCTCGGAAAAATTGCACTGGGTAAAAGTTTAGCAGCGTTTTATCCTCCTACGCTTAACGGATACCCTATGCTTGGAGGAGGCTGTGAGCAAGTTGTGTACGCTTCTGATACCGAAGTACTTAAAGTGATAGGCCCGTCAGTAACTTTCAGTAAAAGAGAAGCCCGACAACAAGCAACCAAATCGCAACTAATTTTCGACGGGTCTCGCTCATATCTGGGCGGGCATTTACTAGAGACATCCTTTGAACCAATCGAACTTCGTGGCCTTTCAGCTACAATGGCAATTCAGCCCAGAATAACCGAAGGCCATGGTTATCAAAGTTCAGAAGAGGTTGCAGAAATGCTGGACGAAGAATATAATTACGAACAACTATCCAGTCTTTATGAATCAATTTCCGAACTTCATAAAGACACCTCACTTTATCCAGATATCATTGGTCCAAATAACATATATTTAACTACGGCAAATAATCAAGCGGAGTTAGTTATAGTCGACACTGAACTCATTACTCGAGAAGTTCAGTCCCGGCCTCTAGGCAAAACAGGAAAGACGGCGGGTGGAATCATTTTATCTAAGCTAATTTTTTGGCAAAGTAAATTACAAAACTCTAACCCAACACGTTCCTGGTCTGGGGAATCAATTTACCACTAAAAATAAATTCATTAATAAACTCATTCGCCTCCCGATATATAAGTGTTAGGTTTTCTTGCTCTTGTTTAGTGAATTTACCAAGAACGAAATTTGTAGGCTCGGCTTTGTCGCTTGTCTCGCTTCCGATTCCTATACGCAGACGGTTAAAATCATCCCCTATATGCTGTATGAGAGACCCTACTCCATTGTGGCCAGCGTCGCTACCTCCTACCCTAGTCCTGAGCTGACCGAATTTAACAGCTAACTCGTCATAGATTGCCAGCGCACTAGAATTATAAACTCGGTAGAAATGTTGAATCGCAACTGCTGCTTCCCCGCTATTGTTCATATATGTGGTCGGTTTGCATAAGATTACTCTAGTATGGCCCAGCGTCTTCACACTCATATGACATTTTAAGTCTTTTTTCGACACCCAGTCTGGGAAGTCGTTTGATTCGGCAAAGAAGTTCAGTGTTGCAAAACCGATATTATGCCTCGTCTCATTGTACTTAGCCTCTGGGTTGCCCAAACCGATGAGCAGTACGGTTTTATTAGCTCCTAGAGAGTAAAGTGGCAAAGAGTCACTAACTATTGGTTTCTTTTGAAATAGTGCCATATGTCTATTCTAGTCCCTTTAGTGTTTCTCTATAAACCAAAACATAATTGGCGTACCAGCCAGTGGCCAAACCTCTCGGAATTTACGCTCTAAATAGCGTCTATAACTCCAATGCAAAAACTTAGTATGAGCCCCAAATATCTTAAAGCTAGGTAATCCGGTACCATCTTCTTGAACCATATAATTAAGTTTGGGCTGATAACTTTTTAGGCCTGCCGGGGGGTGTTGGTCTACTACCTGGCGTAACCAACGGTTTAGCTCGGGAGTCGAAAACCGAGTTTTACGAGCAATATCAATTTCCATAACCAAGTCGTAAATTTTGGGAACGTTTTGTCCTGTCACTGCGCTAGTGAAAACTAGTGGAGCCCAAGGGGCGAATGAATAATGGTAGGCAATTTGTGGTGCCAGGCGGTCCCGGCTAAAGCTATCCTTATCAAAATCGTCCCACTTGCTTACAATTAGTATCAAGCCCTTGCCGGCATCCTTAACCATGCCGGCGATTTTTTGGTCTAACTGAACATTTAATTCATTGGCGTCCATAAGCAGAAGCCCTATATCTGCTTGCTCTATGGCAGCAAGTGACCTAAGAACACTAAATTGCTCTACGCCGCGCTCTATCTTGCCGCTACGCCTTATGCCGGCCGTATCCATAAGTTCTATCTCTCGGTCATGATAGCGAATTACCGCTCTATTAACGTCCCGAGTAGTACCAGCATGCTGAGCAACAAGGGCTTGCTGTTTATGGCCCAAAGCATTAAAGAGTGATGATTTTCCAACATTCGGTCGACCCAGAAGGGCTATACGTATTCTATCTTCATCTTCGGTTATTTTAGCGGTTGGAAGTTGCTTAATAATGATGTCAAGAAGATCATCGATTCCCCTTCTTTGTGTCGTACTAGTGGCTATTAGCGGTCTTATTCCTAGCTTTAGCCACTCCGTCAAGTCAGCCCTTCGATTCTTGTCAATTTTATTAACTACTAGCAGTACTGGCTTTTTACTTTTTAAGGCCATTTTAGCTACTTTGCGGTCTTCGTCTGTTATCTGAACATCCGCTTCCACTACAACTAAAATTAAATCGGCGCTTTCAGCAGACTGAGTAATCTGGTCTTGGATAGTTAATTCAAAATCATCTGCTGCTTGCTTCAACCCGGCGGTATCTACTAACCAAAAATTTTTAGATCCCCAGTTTGCTTTAGACGTCACACTATCTCTGGTAGTACCAGGCTCGTCTGCAACAATCGCTTCTCGCCGCCCCAAAATAGAATTAAAAAGGCTGGATTTACCAACGTTGGCTCGGCCGACTATAGCCACTATCGGGGCTGATTTAGTACTCATTACTTCGGTTATTATAGCTGGGCTACAAAAAAACCGCACTCTTTAAAAGTTTAGTGCGGTTTTTAATGGGTTATTTGCTGTTAGGCTTGAGTGTTGTCACCAGACCCTTGTGCGGGTCCAGTAGGGTTTTGAGAACCATCATCGGCGTGGCCGTCATCACCTGCTCCGTCAGTTGGAGGTGAACTCACTGGTGCATCGGTCCCTGGGACAGAAGTTCCTAGTCCGCCTTCACTGTTCGAGCTTGAATCTGAAGAAGAATCCTCATCTCCGGCTGGGGGTGATGACATTGTGGGTGCGCCACCTGCAAAATCGTTGACTTGCTGAGTTACTGTATCCTTTTCTTCCTCGGTGCTCTGTTGTTCATTGGCGTTTGCCGAGTCGCCGCTAGCTGGATTGCTGGACGGAGCATCTGCGCCGTCTGCTGGCTGATTAGTTGGTTGAGTGTTGTCGTCTTGCATAGTTCGCTCTCTTTCTTGCTTATTAATTATTGGCGAGGTCTCACCCGAATCCGTGGCGGGTGCAGGGGGCGTCCCTGCATCTGCCTGATCCGGCTGTAGTACCTCGCGTACTACGCGGACGAAATCCTCCAGTGTTACCTGGGATTTCACTAAATACTTTATCACGCCAAGACTCTCGCCGCGAGTCCTATCTTCAGCCTGCCCCAGAGCGGTCATCATCACAACCTTGGTATCGCCCATTTCTGGGGCTGCCCTTAGAGTTTCTAGCATTTCAAACCCGCTCAATTTAGGCATCATTACGTCGGCGATGATTAGATCTGGTTTTTCCTTCATAGCGACCACCAGTGCTTCTTCACCATCGCTAGCAGTTACAGTTTTATAGTTCTCTGCTTGCAGACGCATTTCAAAAATTTCACGCAGGTTGTTATCGTCTTCTACTAACAGTATTTTAGGCATGTAAATGTTTAGAACTCTCGGTTATTTTATGCTTATGCTAAATATAATTGTAGCATATTCTCATTAGACTTAATTAACTATCCAAAGGGCTAGTTGTGATGGCTTGCTTCTTCTGTATCTCTAATGCCTGGTTTGTTGTCAACCTAGGGATGTTAATAAAAAAAGTACTGCCTTTGTCAAGCTCGCTTTCCACCCAAATACGACCATTGTACAGTTCAATAATCTTTTTACTTATAAACAGGCCCAGTCCTGTACCGCCAACACTTCTAGTCATGGAATTATCAACTCTGTAAAATTTTTGAAACAAGTGTGACACGTCTTCGGCTGGAATGCCCGGACCAGTGTCTTGAATTTGAATTTGGGCTACCGAAGCGTCGCCTGTAAGACGAATCGTTACGGTGCCTTCGGCAGTGTACTTAACTGCGTTGTCTATTATGTTTTGAAGGACTTCGCGCATTCGGTTAGGGTCAATGTATGTATAATAAAGCGGTCTAATTACCTTTCCCCCGCCCGTCCCGTCGCTAGAGCTCATGATAAATTTTAATTCTAAGCCTTTTTCCTTGGCGTGGAAACGGCCTGCTTCTGCCACTTGCTCTACAATCTCTCCTAACTCAACAACCGCAGGGTAGCTTGCCAGGCGTCCGTCCTCAGCCTTGGAGCTTGTTAATAAATCTCTAAACAATACGCTGAGGTGTTGAGTAGCCACCGTGGCTTTCTCTAAGTATTTACGGGCGTTAGCGTCCACCTTGCTAATCTTTTCGTTTAGTGCCAAAGCAAGATAGCCATCTATAGCCGCTAAAGGTGTTCGCATTTCATGGCTGGCAGTACTAATAAACTCTGATCGCTGAGCCTCTTCTTGTCGCTCTGCAGTGATGTCTCTAAAAACGCCAACCACACTTTCCGCACCCTTACTTCCGCCAGATACAACGGGCGATACTATTAAAGAAATTGGTATACGTTTACCCCCTCGTGTGGCTAACCAGCTATTGCTGTCACGGACTGGTTGGGCGGTAGCTAAGGCTTTAGCGAAGGCGTGGTCAAGGAGCGCACATGGCTCACCCTTTTCGTTCACTAAATTCAAAATATTATGAAAATCAAGCCCAACTGCTTCGCTGGGCGGCCAACCAGTGATGTCGCTAGCGGCGGGGTTTAGTAAATGAATTTTATTATCTTTGCCCACCATAACTACTCCGTCAGCAATAGCGCTCAGGATAAAGTCTGAATTCCATTTTTGATCTCTAGTTATTTCTTGACTTCTGGCTAAGCCGCCGGTAACAGTGACTTTTTTAGTATTAACTCTGGGTTTTCGGGAGCTCCAAATAGCTAAACCAATACATGCAAATACAACCGTCAAACTAAGTGCGACTAATAAGTATGTAGAGTTGATATAGCCCACATCATTTCTTTAATAACAAATGCCAATGCTTTTATTATCTGTTTTATTGGTTTTTTTTTCAATCTAAGCTAAAATGCTTACGCTCGGCTACACAAAAGCTCAAAGTAACGGGTGCTACCAAATGGTATCTTCTGCTTTACTACAGCTTCGGAGCCTAAGCTGCTGGCATGGGTTACCGTGAATTCACCGAATTGACTGTTAATGCGGTCCACAGCTTCCGTTAGCCAAACTTCTTTATTTACTTCGTCGAGCAGGCTAACCTGGTTCATACTGGATGGTTCTAAGCCGTAACAACTCACACCAATCTCTAGAGCATAAGCGTCTAACGGGCGACGATTGAATAAGAGTGTTGCGCGCCTGTATACTTCTGCATTGGAAAAAAAGTTGCTTTTAAACTTTTTACGGTCGTACCAGTAGTCCCCGTTGGCGTAGCGTATGTATAAAAATATGCCACGAGCGGACATGCATTTATAGCGTAGTTTCATCGCAGTAGTCTCACATAAATAGCTAAGCCGAGATCTTAGCACTTCTTCGCTGGGCTGGCGATCCTCTAAAACATATTGTCGGCCTATGCTCTTAGTGGCCCATTCCTGACTGTCTACCTCCCAACCTCGCAGGCGGTGATGCCAATCCTCTCCGCAAACACTTTTAAACACTCTTCTTTTAAGAAGTTCCGCAGATGCGTCTAAAAACTGTAGGGGGGTGTATATCCCCGCCGAGTTTAGCCGGGCTTGATTGCGTTCTGCAATACCGCTTAAGTCCGTTAGCTCCAATGTCGACAAAATCTGGCGAAGATTTTTGTGGTTTATGGTGTCCAGGCCATCAGGTTTATGTAATGAGGCAGCCAGCTTGGCTAAAAAGCGGTTAGGTGCGATACCAATGTTGCAGCTCATCCAGGTTCCCACCTCATCCTTGAGACGAGCTTTTATTTCGCTACCAATTTCGGGTAATGGCCGGCGGTTAATGTGTTCTATAGTACCGCTAAAATCCACAACTCCTTCATCGATGCTCTTCATGGTTACGTTTGGAGAATAAGAACGCATAATCTCAACCAACTTTTGATAAACCCAGTGGTATTTGGGCGGGTCAGTTTCCACCAGAATTAGGCCGGGCGCCAGACTAGTAGCTTCAGAAAAAGTCATGCCTACCTTTACGCCCAAATTCTTAGCTTCATAACTAGCGGCTACTACACAAGCGTTGGCTGTTTTGCGATTAGTGACTCCTACCGGTCGGCCTCGCAGCAAAGGTCTGGCTTGTTGTTCAACCATAGCAAAACAACTATTCAAATCTATATGCATTACCTCCGCAGAGGCGCAGTTAACTGGCAAATGCAGGCTTGATTGAGGGTGTGGCATAATGCATATCCGCTATTGAAACTAAGGTCCAGGATAGACTTTCGGCGTCAAACTCCAACCGGTAATCTGCCTGTCCGTCGGTCATATCAAAGACGTGGATCATACGGTTGCCCTTCTTAGTGGGGTGACGTAGGCCGGTTTTGGTGAATGTAACACTTTTGCCCTCGTACTCCATCTTTTTGGGGAAACACTTTAGCAGGCTACCGCGGTTATGAAAATAGTAAGCTACTATGCTGACATCTTTATTGAGAGTGACTATATCTTCCATTTCAAGCTCCTTTACTTCAAGCTTTAAAGTTATAAAAAGACTGCCGGTGAAGGTTTAATCCTTGACGGCGAACGGCATTGAAGTTTAGTGGCTGCCTGGAAAAGAAAACTTAACCGTTCATCGAGGTTTCCGTTTACCGGGGAAGCTGATTTGAAATGGAGGTTAACAGGGACGCCTGGCCAGTGGCCGGTGTGTATATTTACCCAAAAGTTTAAATGAGTCTACGCGGAGGAAGTCGTCGTGGCGACAGCCCACGTAAGGCTAAGCGAATTATATGTAAGAAACATTAGTTTTTCAATCTTGATAAATCTGCAGCTTGATAGTTTGGCAATAACGGAAAACTGCTATCAGTAAAGATGCATACAATATGGTAGTGAATAACTTCCTAGAAGTGGTTTAGGCAAAGGAGTAGCATGAAAGTTGCCAATTTAAATAAAGGAGGAGTCTATGGCAGATAAAAAACGCGGTTTAGCCGCAGCAAATAAGAGTACCAGAAAAAGAGTAGCAAAAGCTGGGGGCGAAGCGAGCCACGGCGGCGGTCGGCCTAGCAGGCAACACTCGCTAGGTACCAAGTAAGTTTAAAAGAGGGCTCATTTACGTGCCCTCTTTTTATTTAATCTAAGATGCCTGGTGACCCCTGCGGGATTCGAACCCGCGATCTTCTGGATGAGAACCAGATATCCTGAACCGCTAGACGAAGGGGCCGCAGTTGGCAATTGTACCAAACGGGGGTAGCTTCAGTCTACTAAGGCTTATAGCTAACTTTACTGGCTGCCGCCAGTGGAGTTATCCAAGTCTGGCCGGCATTTAGAGCCAGTGGTTTTCCTGCTAAATCGGTAAATGTAAACTGGCTGGCCCGGTCCGCCTTGTTCCACTTCCCCTCGGTAGCTGTACCATCTTGGAAGACATACATTACTCCGCTGCCGTTGGTGCCATAAACGCTATATTTACCAGCAGTACTATATGGCATTATCAGTACCAGCACTACTTTTGGTCGAAGCTGTTGTCCGGCGGGGTCTGCTTCTGCGTTTGTAGCAATATGCGGTCGTCCCCCTTCGCTGCGTAAATAGCTGTTAGTCGCCGCATCGTAATCGTAATGTGAATTGTAATTAACGCTAGATATAGCTATGTCGATAGATTTGGCGGTTGGTACTGTTACCGCTTTATCTTCTTTACGCGGCCAGCTCACGAACTTACTACTTATGTAACCTTTCTTTTGATTAAGCGCGTCAAGCCTTTCAAAGCTGGTGTACATATTATGGGGAGCTCTGCGGCTTCCTACTCTCCAATAGCTACCTGCGTTGAAGAACTGATCTAAATCTTTTCCACCACTACGTATCTGAGCCAATGCCTCAGGGCTTCCGCCAACATGGGCTATCCCTGCATCAAAGGGAGCCGCAAAATCGATGTAATAAGGTCTTAGACTACGTACGGGGCCGATATAGCCGGGGGTTGTGTCCTGAAAAAGCGCCATAAATCGAGTAATCCCTCCTTCTGCTATAGCCTCGAATACAACACCAGCGTCCTGGAGCCCCGATTGAGGGCGGGCATCAAGACTATTCTCTATCATTATTCCGGTTACCGGCCTAGTAGCCAATTCTGGAGTAACCTGCACACCAGATAGCGGCGAAGCAACAGTCTTTGGTTTGGGCGGTGGTTCGGCTTGGACCTTAAGTGCAACCTTCTCAATGTCTGGAGCTGACGATTTTTGAATAAAAGTAACGTAACCAATTCCTACCCCGCCCACCAGAAGAATAATCGAAGAAATAGAGGTCACTAACTTTCGCCTTTTACTCCAGTTTTGCCAAAACCCAAGCTTTCGCCCAACCTTGCCAGTATTTTGGCCGATAGGAAGGATTGGGTGGATGGTGGCACTTGCTTCCAGAGAGGGCAAGTCATCACTACCAGCTATTTCTTTATAACCAAGCAGTCTTCTTCGGGCGTCGTTTATAGAATGCCCAAGCAGTCTCTCGCTGCGCATTGTTTGTCTGTTAAGCTTTTTGTTTGGCCCCATTGTAGGCGGCGCGATATCGCTTTGCATCGGCTTATATTGTAACAGCCCTTATGCTTACTTTTCCAGTAGAGCTATGGCAGACTTTAAACGGTCTAATACTTCAGCTTTACCCAAAACGCTGAGTGTACCAAAAAGTTCGGGTGAAATTTGACTTCCGCTTACGGCTATTCGCAGTACAGGAAACAAGATAGCTGGTTTCGATTCAAGTTTCTCGAGAAGATTGTTAAGTCGGTGGGCGAGGTCTTCCTCGTCAAAACTACTTTGGTCCAGTTCCCTTAGCCCTGCCCGTAAAAGTTTTACATAATCCTGATTTTGATACTTTAGTTTTACAAGTTGCTTGTCTTGAGGGTGAGTGTATAGGTCAAGTATCTTCTGCGCTTCTGGTTCTTTGAAGAAAAAAACTGTAAGTTCGGGCAGCTCTGCAAAGCATTTCAGTCTTTGCCGGACTAAGCCCAAAACACTACTCCGGTATTGGCCGTTGACACCTTGAGCCCCCGGAGGCCAAAAATCCTGGGCTTGCTTTTCTAATTCTTCGATGGGCAATTGCCGAATAAAATAACCATCGACCCATTTAAGACGTGTCTCATCAAACTGAGCGCCGCTTTTTTGGACTTTTGAGAGTTTGAACTTTTCAACCAACTCGTAAACTGAAAAAATTTCTTGGTCTGTGCCATCGTTCCATCCTAGGGTAGCCAAAAAACTAACAAGGGCCTCCGGTAAGAACCCCTGATTTTTATAACTTAGAACGTCCTTGGCTCCGTCGCGCTTGGATAATTTTTTTCTACCCTCAGCACCCAGTACATACGGTAGAGTCGCCAACTTAGGTTGATTTATTTCAAGTGCTTCGTAAAGGTTTAAGAACTTAGGAACTGAAGCCAAGAATTCTTGGGAACGTATGACATGGCTGACCTCCATTAGATAATCGTCTATAACATGAGCGAAGTTGTAGGTGGGGTAACCGTCGGATTTGATAATAATAAAATCATCTACTGATTCTGGCCCAGCAGATAAGTCGCCCATAACCTCATCTTGCCACTGGTAAGATTTGGGGTTGGATTTAAATCGAAGCGGAAGTTTTCCATCCCATGCGGGTGGATTATTTGGCCTATGATTGCGAAAAAGAAAGGGCTTTTTCTGCTGGACTGCCTGAGTTCGCAAACTATTAAGCTCTTCCACAGTAAAGTGGTCGGCATACGCCCTGCCCGCAGCCACCAGAGTTTCTGCCCATTCTTTATAAATATGCAGTCGTTCGCTCTGTCTGTAGGGGCCAAAAGATCCGGACTTGTCAGGCCCTTCGTCCCATTGCAGTCCAAGCCATCGCAAAGAGTCTTGAATATGTTTTTCAGACCCCGCTATCTCCCTAGCCTTGTCGGTGTCCTCGATTCGAAGTATAAATTGCCCTTTACCTTGGCGGGCTACCAACCAAGCGAAAAGAGCGGTTCGTACCCCGCCCACGTGTAAAAAGCCTGTGGGGCTGGGGGCAAACCGTGTCCTCGCTTTCTGTGACATAGCCCTAGTATATAGCGCCTAACGACATCTATAAAGTTTCGGGAAGAGCAGCCCTATTTGGGAAATTCATTCTGCTGCCTGTCTATCAGAAAACCTAAAAGGGGGTGCTTAACGATTCTTACATGCTACCTGCAATTTTGATAATCTGGTCCGAGGTTAAGTTCGCCTTGTCTTTAATACTATACATAACACCCTGGTTGACCCACTTTGCGTCATTGCTTGAGCCGTAAATATAAACAGTAGTGCCATTCTGTGATAATTGAACCTTGGAGTTAACTAAGCTTTCATTTTCCGGTAGCGACTGGCTGTTCCAAGCAGTTTTGCTTTGAGTTATTGTGAAGTTACGTAGGTGATCGCTGTTAGCTTTGAATTTTATGCTCACTTCGCCATTGGAGTAGCCAATTGGGCCGCTAAAACTGAAACCCGGAGGCGTATAACTAGGTACACTAGCAGGAATACTAGCCCTGCTTGCAGCTAGCTTCATGGAAACCTGAGGAACATTTTGCCAAGTAAAGAACCCTCCTAGAAGGAAAACTATCAACAGGCAAGCTCCTAAGCTTACCCATCTAGGGGTTGCAGTGGCCCGCCAGCGGGAAGTACTTTTAGATTCGTGAGACCTAGAAATTTTTTTGTGTGAATCTGCCGTTAGCAAAGCTTGGTCCAATAAACGCTCCAGTTGATTAGAAGATAAGTGCTTTGTAATATCCGTTTTGGGCTGTTGCTTAACCAGATTAGGTAATTTTTGTTTATGCACGGATCCCGTGCCCCCAACATCATGTTTAGAGTTTTGGCTTATCTGAAGTTTGGGAGATAAACTAGTACCGAAGCGCTGAATGTTAGTATTTTTCACTACTCTTTGAGCCCTTTCTTCGCGGCTAGTATCTACTACAGACTTACGGGTAATAGGGGGCGTTGGTCTCGATGTAGAAGCTGTGGACTTATTCTTGGGCTTCGAAACTGCACCACGCATTAAAGCTTGCGATCTTTGTAAATTTTTATGTACAGACTGAGCTTTGTGTCCAGACCTCTTAGCGTAAACCTTTTCAAATTGCTTCTCAGACAAAACCTTTACCCGACGGTTTTCAATTGGAGTTGAGGAAATTATCTGTTGACGCGTGAAACCATCCATTATTCTTGGCGGTGATTTCTCGAGAGAATTAGTTGATTTTTTTATTAAATCTGTCGTTCGTCCCATACCAACGTTGTATCGATAGCCATTTATCTCGATAACACTGTTTGTTTTAGCCACTAGTCGCTACCTTCATGTTTATGGGTTAAATATTACACCCATAACCATAAGCATGGCAAGGTGGCAATTACTTAGCTACCAATCAATTAAATGGATAACGTTGAAGCAGAAAATTCTTACTTGGTTTAAAATAAACATTAGTATGGATTTTCTCGACCCGCGCAAACGACGATCGCACCGGCTTCGTCTAATAGTGGGTTACGGTTTGATCACAATCGCAATAGGTCTAGCTACGGTCATTCTTGTTTACGGTGCGTATGGTTATAGTATCGACAGAAAAACTGGAGGAATTGTCCAAAACGGCCTGCTTTTTGTAGATTCTAAGCCTGGTAACACCAACATTTACCTAAATGGGAAATCTATAAACAGCGCAACTGCTGCTCGGCTCATCTTACCGGCAGCGGATTATGAACTAATCTTAAAGAAAACTGGATATCGCGACTGGAAACGCAGTTTCACACTCTATGAGCATTCTATTGCCCGTTTTGTTTATCCATACCTCTTTCCGGTTAAGCTAGTTACTGCGTCTCTTAAATCTTACGCTTCTCTCCCGGTGCTAGTGACTCAAAGCCCTGATCGACGTTGGCTATTACTCCAAAACCCTGCAGCCACCTCAAGAGTAGTAAGTTTCGATGAATTTGACACATCTGATCCCCGAAAGCCGGCTCGGCCACTTTTGCTACCTTCCAACCTATTGACTGGTGGTTCTGAGGGTACTCTAACCGAAGTGGAGTGGTCGGCCGACAACAATCATTTACTGATCAAGCATGATTACCAGGGAGCGAGTGAGTTTATATTAATTGACCGCCGGGAGCCCAGCCGGTCTATGAATTTAAATCGAGTATTTGCCTTTAATCCTACCCAGATTCAGCTATACGATAAGAAAGTTGATAAATTGTATTTTTACGATCGCTCCACTTCCACCCTTAGACTAGCAAATGTCCGGGAGGCAGCTCTTGAACCCGTACTACTTAATCGTGTCCTAGCATTTAAACCGTACGGGACAGACCTTATTAGCTACATTACCGATAATCAAATGCCACCGGGCCAGGTATCAGCTCGTATATGGGATAAACAGCAAAGTCATCAGTTAACTTCATTCCCTGTTGGTGATACATATCTAATTGATGCCGTCCAGTTCCAGAGCAATTGGTACTATGTCGCTGGGAGTAACACTTCAGATCGACTAAGCATTTTTAAAAATCCTCTAAATGATTTAAAAAACATTACAGTCGGCCGAGCTAGGCCAATGACGACATTCCTTATTACGGGCGCTAAAATGGTCAAATTTTCCACAAACACAAGATTTCTGGCTTTCCAAGGTGCACAAAAATTAGTAGTTTACGATTTTGAAGAGAGTAAACGTTACCAATATAATTCTCCTTCTGCTAGCGAATCACCGTTAAGATGGATGGATGGGCACCGGCTAATAGGCGTTTCAGAGGGACAGGTATTGGTGTGGGATTATGATGCAACCAACCGTCAGTCTTTAGTGCCAACACTTCTGCCTACCGGTGGATATTACAGCAGTGATTTTAATCGTCTTTATACGGTTGCAACAGTTACAGGATCGGAAAGTAAAACTCTGCAAACTACCGAAATGCGTGCAGGAGTTGATCTACCGGCCAACCCCTAAATTTACTTAACGCGATAAGATGGCGAATATTCGCGACCATAACGTGGGTGCGTTGCTCGGTATAACTTTAGCGCTGGTTGCCAGTGTGCTTTCTTCCGAGCGGGCTAAGTTTGTACTGGGATCGGGGCTTATCTGTTGACCTATAACAACCAAACGGTTTGTGCTTGTGCCTGGCGGATCACAGGTTATTAGCGTTACGGTGGATGGTTTGGCCTGCTCACCTAACACTGATAGTTCGGTGGGTTTAACTACCCGCTTTTCATATACTTCGTAAGTATAGCGTTTGCCATCTTTCTCCAAGTAAAATATATCTTTATTTTCCAATCGACTAAGTAGTACGAAAGCAAATTTATATTTACCGCCATTAAATATATTGTTGCTAGAGTGCCCCACAATTACAGCGTTACCCTGTTCACCCGGCTTGGCGGTGTTTGCATAGTGAACAACACCCCTTTCCAGAGCCTGCTGAACTTTACTCTCTTCAACCGTACTTACACCGTAAACAACTGGTATCTCGACGTTTATTTTTGGGATAATTATCTCAGGGTCGATGCCCGAAGCTGTGTTACTGCTGATAATCGGCGTGCCTGTGACAGATCGGCTTGGTTGAATAAAAGGAGCAACAAAACGTTCATTAAAGAAACCAAAAAGGAAAAACATAACAACAATCGAACCTACACCTATTCCAAACAACAAGGACTGGGCGTGCTGAAGAGGCTTTAGTTTACGTTGCTGAGAAGGTAAATTCTTAGTAATTGAATTTCTTAAATCTCCTAGGCTACGAACATTAATTTGCTGTTGGTCGGTGATAGGAGAGGGATTTGCCGATATACCAACAGCCGCCGCGCCTCCATAGCTAGAAGTTTGAGCATGCGAACTGTAGAACTCTTGCCAAACCTGATGTTTTTGTTGATCCGGAAGCCCGGTATAGTATTCGTGCCAGGCTGCTTGGATTTCTGGAAGTGATTTGCCGGACCCGGTCAAATCATAAATAAATTGTTGATGTCGGGAATGGGGTATTATGCTCCCCAGCTCTTGCAAATCAAGTGCTTCTTCGGCCACATCGGGCTCATCTTTGTAAGCTGCACTTACCTTTTGGCGAATTAAATCGGCAGCAAGATTAGCTTGCTGCTCGGGTGGGTCCGGGGTATGTGCTGGTTCGTCCGGCAGGGGCAAAGACTGGTTGCTGCCACTTGAATTGTGAGAACTACTGGTATCCATAATGGTTAAATACTACTGGTTTATTGTACAATAACAGCGTTCATCGTGCTGTGAGCAAATAGTCGCAATGGGCAAGTGGCGGAACTGGTATACGCGCACGACTCAAAATCGTGTTCCTCCGGGAGTGAGGGTTCGATTCCCTCCTTGCCCACCATACTTAGTCAATTTTTCATCCTATATTCATATAAGGCTGTAGTTAGCGCTTCAAAAAGCTTTTTGGGCTGCTGGAGCCACCAAACGCTCACGTAAGCGGCTAACTCTATCTGCCAGTCGCTCTCTGTAGCTTGAGGAGTAGTGCTTACCTTGCCCCCGCAAGCAACGATTAGATTATCGGCATGTTTAGTGCCGATAATAATTGGCGAGCTACTAGACCAGTCGGCTAAAGTTGTAACTAGCTCCATTAAATTCATATTGTGCAAAATTGGGGTACTGGGGCGGTTATTTTTAGCTAATTTTTGAAGCTTACCTAGATTGATGACTAAGGCGCTGTTATCTCTCCGTAATAAAGTGCTATTTGGGTTTAAGAAGTAATCTATGCTATCTTGGGCGGCACTAAGCTGTCCATCATATTTTTTTGCCAGTGATTCAAGCAAAATTGCCGTTTCTGAATTACGGCCAAAATCACCTGCCAGCAGTACGCCGTCAGACCGCTCCGCAGCTTCTAAGATTTGAGCCAGAGAACTTCTGGCGAAGCTGCCGCTAGGGGTGCTGGGGGCAAATTCTGCTTCCACAAACGATTTCCCTAGGACCTTGCGCGTGCTGTCCGGTAAGATTACCCGTGCTACTCCAATTCCAGCTGCTAACGCAGCACCAAAGGCCAATGCAGGCGCCCTAAACCCACCAGAGTTCCCTCCCACAATCAACAACTTTCCTTGCGAGCGCTTGTTCTCAGGTCGCTCCCACAACATATTTGGAAACAAGGGCTTATCTGGTATTTGCTTTTGCCAAGTTGTATTTTCCATTATGGTTCTCCAGTTCGTATATCACATTTTTTCGTTCGATAACAACCATCCAGCCTTTAACTTTAGCGTGCTCAAACAGTTCTTTCTCTGGGTTAAAAGCAATTGGGTTATCTACTATCTGCAGCATCTTAATATCCGAATAACTGTCGCCCACCCCGTAACTGCCATCAACCACAGCTCCGTGCCTCTTTACAAGCTTCCTAAGAGCCGCATCTTTATTAAAAATGGGCGTGGTGGATTTACCTGTAAATCTTCCGTTTTTATGTTCATCTACTCGACCCACGAAATCATCGAAGCCATAGTGTATTGCCAGTTTCTTCACAATTTCTTCCTGTGATCCCGATATCGCAAACATAAGGTAGCCTTCTGCTTTAAGATTATCTATCAAATCCCGAGTATAGGTATAAACTTGGTCTTTGTATTCATCGAACACCAAATCCGCCGCTTCTTTGAATTGGGTAACTGCTAGGCTTAAGAGTATGTTGGTGTAAAGTCCCACCAGCTGTAATTCATAATTACGGAAGGATGCTCCATGTTCGCGGCGTTTCCAAGTCATTCTAGCTTTATGGACATCTTCAAACACGTGCGGTTTTATGTAACCCAAGTGGACCAGTCTATCCGCTACTGCGTGATAAAGCTGCCATCTTACTAATGTCCCATC
The DNA here is from genome assembly GCA_013815775.1 of Candidatus Saccharimonadota bacterium. GTDB lineage: Bacteria > Patescibacteriota > Saccharimonadia > Saccharimonadales > UBA10212 > JACDFN01. The sequence goes on from JACDFN010000002.1 coordinate 85,335, forward strand.
AATATCAAAAACTGCAAACTTCCTCATCTGAGCTTAATTGTACTACCTAAATTACAAATCCAGGGTGATGCTTACCGGACAATGGTCTGAACCCATTACGTCGGCATGTATTTGAGCGTCTTTAACCTTATTTTTAAGGGATTTAGAGGCAAGAAAATAGTCTATCCGCCAGCCAACATTGCGTTCTCTGGCTTTTGCCCAATGTGTCCACCAGCTGTAGTGCCCGTTACCCTTGTGGAATAGGCGAAATGTGTCTATAAAGCCAGCATCGATAAAGTTTTGAAAGCCTTCACGCTCCTCACTAGTGAAGCCCTTTTTACCTTCGTTTTCCTTTGGTCTGGCTAAGTCCTCTGGAGTGTGAGCTACATTTAAATCACCACTAAAGATTACTGGTTTATTTTTTTCTAACTCTTTCACATAAGCAAGAAATGCCGGGTCCCAGTGCTTGTGTCTAAGAGGTATGCGACTTAAATCACCTTTCGAATTAGGCGTATAGACTGTTACCAGCCAGAATCTTTCAAATTCGGCGGCAATAACTCGACCTTCTTTGGCTGAATCGCGAGTCTGTTCGTCAACAAATTTATATTTTTTAGCAAAACTCTCCGGGAAGCCGTTAATAACTTTAAGTGGTTTTATCTTGGTAAAAATAGCAGTCCCTGAGTAGCCTTTTTTTTCGGCCGAGTGCCAATACTCCTCGTAACCCGAAAAATTTATCCCCGCTTCTCCCTGCTGAGCCTTGGTTTCCTGCAGAGTTAAAATATCCGGTTGGTGTTTAGCCATGAACTCTTGCAAAGCGCCTTTTTTTACCACCGCCCTAATACCGTTTACATTCCAGGAATAAATTTTCATTTTTTTATTGTAGCTTAAAATCTAGACCCTTGCCCTACGGGCAATGTCGCGTTCTTGTTGGCGGCGCTTTAGTGTCTCACGCTTATCGTATCGTTTTTTTCCTTTCCCAACCGCTATACGGAGCTTGATATAACGTCCTGCCGTCAACAGCTCGAGTGGAACAATAGAATTTCCTTCTTGCCTGGACTCTATCAGTTTGCCTATCTCCTTACTATGAGCCAAAAGTTTACGGCTCCTCAGTTGTTCACTCTCCGTGATAGGTACTCCCTGACTGCTGTTAATTCTTGCCCCCACTAACCACAGCTCACTATTTTTGACCATTACGTATGCTCCGCGCAGTTGGCCGTGTCCAAAACGGAGAGCCTTAGTTTCGGCTCCTGTAAGTTGAATACCAACAAGCAAACTATCACCTAGTTCATAGTCAAAACGGGCTCTTCGATTTGATATTTTACCCTGATCAGATTTTTTTCCTGATTTGCTCATAACTTAGATTAATTGTACTTGCCTGGCCAACAGTTTTCTATTTTTGTAGCGCCTGGTTACTTAGCTTTGCTTTATTAACCTCTTGAGCAACTACATCCCAGACAGACGAATCGCCCTTCTTTTGCTTTAGCCAGTACCACCACTCAGCTCCCCACAGGTCCAAGGTTCGCATACCCGTTGCTTTTCCATACTCAATTCTGGTTTTCATCCTTTCCGAGTTCATTGATTTAAACTGCTCTTCAACGGGTGTATTGGTTATGTATAGGTCACGAGGGGTCCAGGGCTCCGCTTGTAACTCATGTAGGAACATACTTTTACCAGTAACAATCTCTCCACCACCGGCCAGCATGGCATAAAACCAGGCCGGCAAGGGGTATTCAAAGTACCTCTTAGTTATGTTTTTATCCCAAACTCTTTTATAAACCGATATTCCAAAAACATCAGGCGTTGGCTTGCCCACCGGAAGTCCAATCCAGTTGTTGCTGCGACTAATAGCCACTGGGTGGTTTGAGTCAAGGCGTTTTACCATTTTGAATTCTTCAACAAGGCGGTTACGATCAAAATCTCGGCACTCGCCAAAAACAGTCATAAAAAACTCATTCTCAAGCTGGTATTCGGCTAGTGCTGGGTGAGATTTATACCGATTAACCACCGCACCCATATAGTCATAAAGTCTTGGCTGCCATTCTTTCTTTTCCATGGCAAGCGCCCATTTAGGCTCATGACACTCCGGCCACCTCGGTTGCCGTAGGCCCACGGCCAGAGAAACTTTTGCACCGTAGGTGCTGGCCATGGCAAACTGCCAGTCCAATTCGGTAAAATCATACGTCCCTTGGCTAGCTTCTATTTCTTTCCAGTAGCTCACTAGTCTGATTCTTTTGATTTCTAAATCGCCCAAAATAGCGGCCATCGTCTGCTTAGGGTCTAAACCAAAGCTCTCGGCATAATTAGATATAAAAGTAGTACCAAATACTAAGGGCTCACTTTTGTGTTTGTTGATATACCACTGGCCGATGCCATAACCCGTCCCTGTAAATAAAATTGAGATTGCAAAAAAAACTATTAAAATCCTATGCCAAAGCGACCTTTTCCATAGAAAATTCCAGACAACCAACCGGTTGGTTTTAGGTTGCTTTTTATTGTTTTTGAACCTACTGGGGCGGTTCGGTTTTTTACCCATATGTTGCTATTCTAAATAAACCCACATTATGCCTAGTAAATCGCTAAAGCTTAGTATAGTTATACCAGTCTATAATGAACAAAGCCACCTTAAAGCCTGTCTGGACAGAGTCGCTAGACAGACCGAAAAACCCTTCGAAGTAATTATTGTAGATAATAGCTCTACAGACGATACTGTGCGCATTGCTAAAGGCTACTCTTTTGTGAGCGTAATAAAAGAAGTCCGTCAGTCTCAAGTCTTTGCTCAAAAGACCGGCTTCGATGCTGCCAGGGGTGACATCATTGGCCGCATAGATGCCGACACTCACTTGCCACCAGACTGGACTAGTAAACTCTTAGAATATTTTTCGAAAAACCCGGATGTTGTAGGAATCAAAGGAGAAGCAATGCCCTACGATATATACATGAAGCGTACCGGAAAGTTCATTGAACTTTTTTATCACACTCTAGCTGATTTAATTTCCGGCAAAAAAATGCTCTGGGGGGCCAATTGCGCTCTGAGGAAATCAGCATGGCTGAAAATCTCAGACAAAGTTCTGCAACGTCCTGATATTTGGGAAGATTACGATATATCATTCCCCCTTGCAGCTCAAGGCAAGGTACGGTCCATTTCCGGGATTGAAGTAGGTTTGTCGTTTAGAGCTGTTCAGAAGCCATTTAAGCAACAGTTTCAATACCAGTTTAGAGCGGTTCGAACCTTTGCTTTGCGCACTAATGTACTTAGGACAATCATTTTTGCTGTCGTTTGGAGCACAGAAGTCCTCATTTACCCACTAACGGTTTTAGACCAGTATATTTTAAGCCCCTTACTATTAAAAGATAGACCTACATCGCCGGATTAGTTCGCTCAAGCCCGCTTTCAGATATGGTTACCTGGCAGACACCCCATAATCCTTTTTTACCTTCTTTGGCTTGCTGTTCATACTCATTGAATTCTCTTTTTCTCTCAAATGGAAATTGGGTATACGAGAATCCATACCCTTCTGTTATTAATTCTTGTTCAACAAGGCGTCCATCTTGCGTAAATACATATCTCAGCAATCTATCGTAACGGTCTCGGTTGGTATTTAACGGATCGACTTGCAGGCGAACCTTCTGGCCGGTCAAAAGCCTCCGAGTATATTCGCTTGCCTGGGCCGCGTAGCATTCGAGTGGCCTATCCGGGTGCTGAGTTTCGGGTGTATCTACACCAATGAGCCTTATTATTTCCCGGATGCCATTCATGTTCACGATAATAGTATCGCCGTCTGAAACCTCTTCGACTTCATACAACCCGGGTTGGCTTTTTTGGGCGGTCTCTAATCCATCTTTAATAATTTTCGGCTGTAAATAAGTAACTAATGCCGCTATTAAAAAAACCAGTGCAGTAATAAGTTGTTTTATTTCGCGTTTACTCAGGCTTTTCATGAAAGTTAGGACCAGGCTAAAAGTCTATACCTTTGTTGGCCAGAAACTTATCGTCAAAGTGGTGTTTTATTTTCATCATATTTGTAGCTATATCAGCCAGTGGCAGTAAGTCTCTTGGAAAATTTCTTCCGGTCAAGCACAGACTGGTTTTCGGGGATTTCGATTTAATTAGTTTCTTCATGGCTGTTTCAGTAATCAAGCCATGGTAGACCGCGTTACTTATTTCGTCGCAAATTACCAGGTCGTATTCACCGCTAGTGGCTGCGTCTAGGGCCACTTTAAAAGTGTGCCGCGCGGCTTTTTTATGCTGTGCCTCTGATACATTTTCGGCCGACAGGGCTCGGGCGTCATAAAAACCCTTCCCCCCTTTATGGAATAGTAGTTTATCTTTAAAAATTGGCTCAATTTTGTTTATAAAATCGTGTTCGCTTACGTTCCAATGCTTAATGAATTGAACATAAGCTACCTTCCAGCCGTTGCCCAAAGCTCGGGCCAATAGCCCTACGCTGGCACTGGTTTTGCCCTTGCCCTCACCCGTATAAACAACCACGACGGAATCTTTAGTCTTATAGTCTTCAAACGCCATAGCTCTTTATTCTACAGGTTTTACGTATCTAGATTGTGGTAATTCTAATCCTACTTCTTTAGCTATTAAGACTCGTAGCATGGCCTCGCCTATCCAAGCCGTCGTTGGTTCGATCATAGACTGCATATTCCTAGTTTTAGTACCCCCACTGGGGTCGGTCATATAGCGTAACTCTTTTAAAACCGGTACCTTTTTGAATGTGTAATGTTTTGTGTTTTCGCGGAGCTCTTCCATCTGGGTCTGGGTGTAGTCGAAGCAGATGTCTCTGGCTAGGACCACTGCTTCATAAATGTGCCGAGCCAGCTCCTGATCGGAATTGAAATTTGTTATAACTTCACTATCCGCGTCTCTATTAAAAAGCGTAGTTTCTGTATCATCATTAAAATGTTCTAGGGACTTGGCCACTTCAGAGGAGTTTTTAACAACTCCTGCTAACTCCATGCAGTGCATAACAACCTCTACAGAATTTTGGGACAAAGACGGATTTTCTAAATTCATAATTGTAATGTAAGAAGAGTTTGGAGGTGTATATTCTCCACCAAGAATTGACCACATAGGGCCTTTATGAGTTTCTGAGGTATCATATAGGCATTCAATTTCGGTTGATTTCTGACCGTTCAAATATTCCATAATGCTGCATTGTAATTATAACATTACAGCGACGGTAACACTATATGTGGCGCTTAGACAACCATAAACACACTAGATATGCTTAAATTAATTTTTTATCACGGAGAGCAAGATCTATACGCTGCCGGTCAAAACCTAAAATAGTCTCATTGCCGATTTCAATTACCGGCACACCCATTTGATTAGTTCTGTCTACTAAGGCCTGTGCAGCGGCTTGGTCTTCATCAACGTTTATTTCCTTAAAAGCAACATTCTTGTTATTCAAATATTCTTTAACCATCTTGCAAAAAACACACCAAGGCGCGCTATATACGGTAACAACGGACGGTTTGCTCATAGGGGCTTCCATATCGACCCTTAGTATATCAAAATACTGGAGCAGGCTTATATACATTGGAGGCTAGGTTTGCTTTTTTGGCGCCTCGTACTATAGTTAGCTTAAATGTAAAATAACTTTTTTAGAAAGGTGCAGTAAAAAATGTTTACAAGATTTAGATTAGCCAGCACGCTTGCGGAATTCTTAGGTACAGCAGCCTTGGTATTGATAGCCCTTGTTCTATCAGAGATTACCCCCGTGTCTTATTTTGTCGCCACCAGCTTGGCCATAACGCTAGCAGCCATTGTATTTATTTTTGGACCCATTTCAGGCGCTCACTTTAATCCGGCTATAACTTTTGGTATGTGGACTGCACGCAGAATTGGCACCCTTAGAGCCACTGCTTACGTGGCCGCCCAAATGCTCGGCGGCCTGGGGGCTTGGCAGCTCTACCAATACCTCAACGATAAAGCTGTTCCAGCCCAAAGCGTTACCTTCAATACTACTATATGGCTAGCCGAAGCCGTCGGTGCCTTTGTGTTAGCTCTTGGTATAACTGCCGCTATCTCGCGCGCTGTTGATAGCCTGCAATGGGCAGTTACAGCCGGTGCCACTTATTTTGTTGGCATTATGATAGCCTCAACAGCTTCCGCCGGCTACCTGAATCCAGCCGTTGCCGTAGGACTTCGTAGCTGGAATGCAGCTTACGTGCTCGGACCTCTTGTGGGCGCCTTGGTGGCCGTCAATCTCTACCACCTGCTATTCTCTCCTTCCGCTGTCCCGGTTAAGCGCAAACGCTAAATTAAGTTCGCCAAGTCATTCTCGAAAGATTTTATGCCTGGCATAGTGACGGGATAGCCAGATGCGTCGGGAAAGTCCAACTTCTGTATCTTTACCCAGACCGCCTGCACCAGCCTTTCGAACTTAGCCATCTCTGTCGGCTCGTAGCTCAGCTCTAGTCGCGTGACTTTTCCTTCTTCGTTGGGCTCAACGAACTCTATAACGCCCTTTTCTATTTTGTATCCCTTGTAGGTAGAACTATTTTCTACTAAAAGCTTATAAAACATTAATTGCTGACGGAACTTATGACCTTTGGGTTCGGAACCGAACTTGTCCAGGGCTTTTCCGGTCTTGAAATCAATAACAGTTACCGTCCGTTGCTTGTGGTCGGCCACTAACCGGTCAATCTTTCCGCTCAGGTGCACACCATCTAAAACCGAAGACTCCTTAGCGAAGTTAAATTCGTACCTGTCTCTAGCAGATAAATCGCGGGCTCGCTGAGGTATCCAGATCTTCAATGCCTCCTTGCCCCTCTGTACCTGGCGTTCAAATTCATTTTCTGTCAGCCAGGCTGGCACAAGTTCGGTAGAAAAATGGTTAAGTATTTCATTTTCTGTCGGAAGCTTACCAGTCCGCACCAACTGGTTGCCTGTCCAGCTTAAGGTCGCGTGCATGGCGCTACCGAAAGTTGAAGTTACGGTTGGGGCCCTAGGAAACCCAAGCAGGTTATGGATAAAAAAATCTTCAGGTCCGGCGTCAATCAAGTCCACAAACGCATTTAAGTGGGTGGCTGACAACTTGTAGTTATCCAATCGCTTTTCTAAGAGGTGTTTCAGCTTTGGTTTGAAAGGTGGCAGGTGTTTGTTTGTCCAGTAATCTCGAACCGCTTCGGGTTCCAGGAAGTCGGCATCGTTTTTAACGGGTTTTGGTCCTTCGGCCAGAAAGGATAGCGGTCGCATGGCTTTACCATCCAGGGTTTTTTCATAACTTGTCAGATAAAGTTGAGTTTTGGCGCGAGTGATAGCTACATAGAATAGTTTCAGCCGCTCGTTCTCACTCATTCCCTGATATCTTATTTGTTCTAGATTAGCCGGCAGCTTAACCTTTGCTCCTTGGCTACGGCTGGCACTGCCCCACACCTCGTCTAGGCAGGCCACCACGAACACCGCTTCAAATTCTTTACCCTTTGCGCCGTAAGCCGTAAGTACGTTAACGGCCTCGGCGTTTTCGAAGTAAGGGCTTCTATCCAAGATATTAATATCAGCTTGACGATGGGCTTCTGTAAAATCAATGAAATCTGTTAGGTTAGCCGGTCGGTTGTTGGATCTTTGACGAATTCTTAGACTGGCACGCAGCAGGCTCAGGTTGCTAATTAAGTCCGTAAAATCTGCAGGATGCTGCATGCGGGAATCTTTACCGAAGTAATATTCGTATAATGGGCTTTTAATCGGCAGTTTTAACCTCTGCTTTGCTCCAAGCATGCCTATAAGGGCGTCAAGTTGCTCCTCCAAAGTCGTCAGGTTTAAAAGATCCTTCAGCCTTAGAAAGAACTTAGCAATGTCGGCTGTTTTCGAGTTTTTCAGCAGTAACGCAGTCCATGGCTGAACTGTCCTCTTGGCTTCCCAGCTGATTTCCCATAACTCTTCGGTCGGTATATTCCAGAAATCATAACTAAGTACCTCTGCCCATAAATAATTCGCAGCGTTAGTGCTTTGGTTGCTAAGGGTTACAACCAATAGCGCCATTTGTTCCAATTGTCGCAGCACTGGCTTATCAAGTACGTTCTCGCGCTTTTCGTAACTTACCGGCAGCTTTTGGGTAGCCAAATATGGAAGTATAGGCTTCAGATACTTGTGCTTAGGAGCTATTACGGCTATTTCGCTGGCTGGGATGCCCTGCCTAACTAGCTTCTTGATTTGAAGGGCGATCCATTGGTATTGAGCGGCGTCGGACTTAAATTCCGGCAGAGTGATTTCCAACGGGTATTTCAGGTTTTTGTTGGCGGCCACGATTGTTTTTTCTATACCCTCAATAGATTCATGCAGTCGGTTGGTCATATTATTTGCAATCATTTCAGATAGGCTTACAAGCTGCGGATGAGCCCTGTAGTTCTCGGCTAACGAAATAACCCGTATCTCTCTATATAAATTGATAAAGTGCGCCATATTGCCGTAATTAGCGCCTTGGAAGGCATAAATCGCCTGATCATCGTCCCCGACAGCCATGACGTTAGGCCGGCTTTCGTGCACCGGGTGGTCAGACAGTAATTCAATTAGCTTCATTTGGGCAGCGTTGGTGTCCTGAAATTCATCGAGCATTATGTATTGGTATCGTTCAGCTAAGCTGTATTTGAAGTTAGGATGGGCTTCCAGTACCTCAATAGCTCGTAGTATCATGTCGTCGTAGTCATAGAGCCGTCCGATAGCTAGGCGTTTTTGGTAATTCTCATAGACAGTGGCTGCTGCTTGAAGGCGTTTATTTAGCCTTTGTCCGTCAACAACAAATCTCCCCTCCGTGTCCTTAGCCAGCCAGGCGTTTTTCCAGGCAGTTAGTGGTGTCGTCTTACCGTTTTGGGCATAATTATCCAGAGCATCCCCTAGGCTTTCAATAAAATGTTTTTGGAGCGGTTCTATACCTTCAAGGGGTTTCTCCGAGGCCGCAGCGGCCACATTCAATAAACTTTCGAAGAGTGATCCGCTATCTTTACTTATGCGGTTGGTTTTTGTCAGCTGTCCTAACTCATCTTTGGCCAATTGTGTCAGGCCGGTAATAAATTTAATGTTGTTCTTAGCAATCGCTCTTATATGGGTTGGCTTCAAAAGCGCCCGCTTAGCCTCTGATATGAATTGCAGTAAATCTCGTTGGTAAAATTCGGCAAACTTGAATGGGCTAGAGTACGGTAGTTCTTCTATTACTGCCCGGAGGGCTGTTATTTGCCCCAGCTCGTCCAGCGGCTCGGCCTCCAGACCTTCAAAGTATTCCAGATTATTCCTTATTAACTCGCTGCCGAAACTGTGATAGGTAGTAATATTGACCTTGTAGCTTTCCTTTGGAATTAACGTGTCAAGGCGCTGCCGAAGGGCATCTACACCCGCATCGGTGAAGGTTAAGGCAAGAATGTTGCTGGGGTCGGTGTCGGTAGTGTTTAAAATATGGCCAATGCGGGTACCCAGTAGCTGGGTTTTACCAGTGCCTGGACCGGCAATTACCAAAACAGGGCCGTCAATTTCTTCGACGGCCTCAAGCTGTCGCTTGTTTAGGCTTCCAAAAGCCTCCTCAAAAGCTGTTTTCATTAGGAATATTATCTCACGAAAAACTTCTACCTTCCTCTCAGCAAGCCCAGTAGATGACTTTTATTATTCTTGGCAACCTTAAGTAGGGCTAGCTTGGGAGAGGCTTTTGGCTGTCATTAAAACAAAAAATTCAATGTATAACCGGGCGTCGGGATCCGACTTTAACTCTTCCGCACCTGTTTCACTACTAAACGAGGGCTCCAGTCCGTCTCGGTGCGATGAGCTTTTTAGGCTAATTAAATCCTTTCTATAACCGTTGTTGATAGTAATTGTAGGATTTCGAAGCATTACAGCCAGCTCAGACTCTGGGTGGGCCAGCCATAGTTCTTGGCAGGTTCCATCACGTTCATACCATGCCGAAACCCTAACCTCGTTGGGCTGACCTTCGTCAATCGCAACCTTGTAAGGTCTTTTGGATGGTTCGAAATGGCCGTCCATTTGTTCGAACATGGCAATAACCTCGGGATTGTTGGCAACCCGCTGAGCCCATTGCTCGTATCCTTCCTGGCCGGCATTGGCTTCCCTACCTTTTATATACTACCCGCTTGCTCATAACTTTCTATTTAAGAGGCTTACGAAAATAATGCAAGCATAAGCAATAACTGAAATTAAGAAACATCAAGAATTAGTTGCGGAATAATATAGGGTTAAAGCGAATTATTCTATCATCGTCTGGACTTGGCTTACCGCGGCCATCGGTATTTGAAGTGCTGATGTAAAGAAAACGACCACTGTCAGAGGCTACAGCCCGTAGCCGGCCGAACTCACCACGGTAGTGGTTTTTGAGACTAACATTATCGCCGCTGATAGTCGCTTCATAAAGAGACTCACCGCGCAGTCCCCCAAAGAATAGCGAACCGTCCAAGTATGCCAATCCAGCCGGCGCCCAAGTCTCGTTGGCGCCGGACTGAGCCACCGGACTTTCCATACCCGTTCCTTTCTGGTCGCCTTCTATGAGCGGCCAACCATAGTTAGAGCCCTTTTTAATTAAATTAAGCTCGTCAAAGCCGGACTCTAGGCCGGAACGCCCGTGCTCAGTGGCCCACAGGCGTCCTTTGTCATCCCAAGCAATACCCTGGGGGTTGCGGTGACCGTAAGAATAAACAGCATTACCGAAAGGATTATCGGCCGGCAAATTACCGTCACCTTTTAGACGCAGTATTTTACCGGCTAACGAGTTGGTGTCCTGGGCTGCATCCTCCTGGCCGGCATCGCCCGTAGTTATATACAGTAGTTTGTCCGGCCCAAATGCTAGCCGTCCCCCGTCGTGGTTAGGAGCACCGGTGATATTGTCAATAATCGTAAATTTTTCACTTAGGCCGGATTCGGAGTAACGGTAACGATCAACTCTGTTGACTAAACCGCCCCCGGCTTTAGTGGTTTGGTATATATAAATATAACGATTCTGAGCAAACTCAGGATGGATAGCCAACCCAAGAAGGCCGCCTTCGCCTACGTGTTCAACACCGGACACGTTGTAAACTTGATTGCTGCCACCTATTCTCTTCAATGTTCCGGAGCGTTCGGTGACTAGTTTATCTCCTCCCGGTAAGAAGGCTATTTCCCACGGCACAGTTAGATTTTGAGCAACGGTTTGGGGAGGTTGGCTAGGATCCGATTTTAGTCCCTGCTCCAGCTTGGTTCCGGTTGGTTCAAAAAATCTACGCTCGAAATAATTGCGGCTAAGGAACCCGGCTGAGCTCAACAATAATATCGTTGCTCCAATTAGTACTACTCTTCTGTTCTTTGAGATACGGTGTTTCATATATCTTGGTAACTATTTTCTGTCAGCATGTTTACGGATGAACGCAGCTATAGAAGGCCCACCAAAGATTACAGCAAAAAATATCCCCGAAATGTGCCCAAAGCCGAATATTTTTCTATTAACTCCACTAAGTACTTGCGAATCGAATGGCGGGACGGTTCTATCTGCGGGGGTGTATAAAGATAATATACGCGCTCTCTCTGCTTCTCCGAGTTTATCTAGACTGCTCGCCACTAAATACATCGATTCTTTAAAAGCCGGATTAATTTTATAGATGGTACCTCCAATAGTTTGGGGGTTATGTATTTTACCGACAATAGATACCACAGCACCTAAATTTTTACGATTGGAATAAGCATTTAAAACAGCGCTGGCCCCAGCGCTGACACCAACAAGGGATACGGGGTGATCCTGCTGGCTAAGTTCGTCAATTTTACTCAACAAACGATCAATCTTTAAACTAAGCTTTTCTTTATCGGCCCACCTTAGCGGGAAGTAGTGAGGAGTTAAGCCATAAAGACGCCAAAGCTGGATGGCCAAATTTTGACCGTTCGGCGTGCGGTCTCCCAGACCCGGTACATAGATTACGTGATGCGTCATCGGACTATCATACCAAAAATATTTTTAAGATTATGCGCGCTCCCATACAGTAAATTCGTAGTCGTATTTATTGTTTTCGTCTTTTTTGTGCTTTTCTGAAAATGTCTGACGCCACCTTTGCTCATCAAATTCAAAAAATTTATCCCCTTCAATATTTGCAGATACCTTAGTAAGGTAAATCTTATCAACTTTCGTAAGCGCTTGACTATATATCTCTGCTCCGCCGATAATAAAGACCTCATTCGATCCGGCCACCGCTTTGAACGCATCACCTAGCGAATTTACAGCAGTAGCCCCTTCAGAGACTTGGTAACTTTTATCACGCGTAACAACAATATTAGTTCTGCCCGGTAACGCCCGGCCAATGGATTCATGAGTTTTGCGGCCCATGATAATCGGGTGGCTCATTGTAGTTTTCTTAAAGTAGGCCAGTTCTGCTGGAAGGTACCACGGTAGACCTCCGGTTCTACCAATCACACCACTTTTAGCCGAAGCCACAATTATAGAAATAATCATAGATTTTCTACACTGCTATTGGAGCCCATATTGCCGGGTGGGGGTCATAGCCAATTAATTCAAAATCGTCAATCGAGAACCTGTCAATGGATTTAACCTTAGGATTAATTTTCATTTTCGGCAGGGGCTTGGGCTTACGAGACCGCTGCTCCTCTACCTGATTTAAATGATTAACGTATAAGTGAGTGTCGCCGAAGGTATGAACAAAATCTCCTGGCTTTAGCCCGGTTACCTGGGCAAGCATCATGGTCAAAAGCGAGTAACTGGCAATATTAAAAGGAACGCCCAAAAACGTGTCGGCACTTCGTTGGTACATCTGGCAGCTAAGTTTACCGTTCGATACATAGAATTGAAACAGCAAATGACATGGGGGGATTCCAGCCTTAGCCATCTCTTCTATATCGGCTACGTTCCATGCCGATACTACCATTCGGCGCGAATCAGGGTTATTTTTTATTGTCTCCACAATGTTTTTAATCTGGTCTATGTGCCCACCACGTGGAGTAGGCCAATTGCGCCACTGATAGCCATAGACAGGTCCTAGTTCTCCCCATTTCTTGGCGAACTCATCATCCGTCTTTATTTTTTCAGTAAACTCTTTAATCCCATTTTTCCATTCATGGCTAGCGGAATCAGGAACATCTTGCTTGCTAGTAATTAAATAATGTCTATATGGCCACTCATCCCAGATATGGATATCGTTATCAACCAAATACTTTATATTTGTGCTGCCTCGCAAAAACCAAATAAGCTCGTGAATAATGCCGCGCATAAATAACTTCTTAGTAGTCATTGCCGGAAAGCCTTGACCTAAATCGAAGCGCATCTGACGTCCAAAAACGCTAATAGTCCCCACGCCTGTACGGTCGGATTTTTTGACTCCGTTAGTCTTAATGTCCTCCAACAACTCCAAATATTGCCTCATCGTGCTATTTATTATAACCTCAAGCCGCAGCTTGCTTGTTGTATTTTACTCCAGTAAGCTTAAGAGTAATGGACGATTTTAGCGAGGCTTTAAAAAACTCGGGCTTTGAAGGCGACATTGACTCAAGTGATATGACCCGGCAAGCCTACTCGCATGATGCTTCGCTCTTCGAACTTATACCTCAGCTGGTGGTATATCCCAAGCATGAGCGGGACCTCCAGCGGCTGGTTTTAGAAGTTAATAAAAGCCGTCGTAAATTGCCTGGGCTTAATCTTACCGCTAGGGCTGCCGGTACTGACATGTCTGGGGGGTCTATTGGTGACTCTATCATTGTTGATTTTAGGCGTTATTTTACCAAGATTAGTTCGGTAACCGATTCCTGGGCACACACTCAACCAGGTGTACTTTACCGCGACCTAGAAAAGCAAACACTAAAACATCACAGAGCCTTACTCCCCAGCTTTCCTGCTTCGCGCGAGCTGGCTAGCGTTGGTGGGATGGTTGCTAATAACTCGGGCGGCGAAAAATCATTGCAGTACGGCAAGACCGAAAATTTTGTAAAAAAGCTCGACGTAGTACTGTCTGATGGGAATGTATATAGCATGGGGCCACTAAAAACCGAAGAGTTGATTGCCAAAACACATCAGCAGGATTTTGAGGGCCAAATTTACCGTCATATGTTCGGCTTGCTTGATAAAAACTACAAGAAAATTAAAGCCGCCAAGCCGAAAGTTACCAAAAACTCTACGGGTTACAATTTGTGGGATGTTTGGGATAAAGAAGAGGGCGTCTTTGACTTAACTAAACTATTCGTTGGTTCCCAGGGGACGCTTGGACTAATAAGCGAGATTCATTTTAGGCTTATTCAGGACAAGCCGCACTCCGGAGTGCTAGTTGCTTTCATGAGGGATATTAAACCCCTGGGTCAAATTATTAATGTAGTGATGGCTGAGAAGCCAGCCAGCTTCGAGGCATTTGATAACTACACACTAAAACTATCCATAAAGTTCTTTCCATACTTTAGAAAAACTCTGGGCTGGAAGGGTTTAATAAAATTGGGTTTGCAACTGATACCAGACGCCTTTATTCTGCTGGGCGGCATACCCAAAATGATTCTTTTGATTGAGTTTACAGGCGAATCAGCCGAAGAAGTTAACCGAAAAGTTAAGAAAATGCACCACATATTAAGGCCCTACAAGCTGGAGGCCATAGAAGAAGACTCAACTGAGGAAAAAGCATGGAAATTTCGAATTATGCGCCGTGAAAGTTTTAACCTATTGCGTAAAAAAGTAAAAGACAAACACACTGCACCATTTATTGATGACCTGGTGGTACCTACCGTACACTTAGTGGAGTTTTTACCAAAACTGAGAGCTATAATTCAAAAATATAAACTGCTTGCAACTGTAGCCGGCCACATGGGAGACGGCAATTTCCACGTTATTCCATTAATGAAGATAGAAAACCCCAAGGAGAGGGCCAAACTAGAACCGGTAATGCGTGAGGTCAACAAGTTAGTGCTGAGTTACGGCGGTAGTTTGTCTGGTGAGCATAATGATGGAATGATTCGCGGTCCTTGGTTAGAGCAGATGTACGGTAAGGAGATGGTCGACCTGTTTCGGCAAACTAAACATATATTTGACCCAGACAATATTTTTAATCCTCACAAAAAAACAGATGCCAACTGGGGCTACTCAATGTCCCACATAAGGAAAGAGTTTTAGGTATGGAACTTAGTAAAATTGATCTTAAGCTCATAGGCTGGTTTAGGCGCTTCTTTCAGCCCACTGCAAGAGTTGCCCTCTTTGTAATCTTTTTTTGGTTCGGCGCACTAAAGTTGTTTGACCTTAGCCCAGCGGGCCCGTTGGGAATAGCCCTGGTTGCTCAGACTTTTGGAGTGGACCATTTTAACTTTTTATATAAAATCCTGGCTGTCTATGAATGCTTAATTGGAGTATTGTTTTTGTTTCCTAAGTTAACTCGGCTGGTTATTCCGCTGCTACTGCTACATATGATAATTGTATCGGCACCACTCTTAATTGTTCCTGAGTTGGCCTGGACGGGGTATCTTGTGCCGACCCTTGAAGGACAATACATTATTAAAAATCTGGCAATAGTAGCTCTAGGAATTGGCATCGCAGCTCAAACCAACCCATTAGGTAAAAATACTAACTAGTATTCAGACCAATCCTAAACTTTCATTTTGCCTCAAGGTCTATTTCCTTGAAAAAGAACTTTCCAGAGCCAATTTCCTGTGTGCCAAAAAAATAAGGTAAGTAACAATAGTTAAATAAACCAATCCAACGGCACAGACGCGCAGAAGATTTACCTGCAAACTAAATATTAAGTATGTGCCAGTTACCAAAGTCGCAGCCACCAAGAATTTTGATAGCCTCAACGCGTTCTTAGAAGGGTTTAAGTATAAGTATCCAGCAGCTAATATACTGCTCAGAGCTACCCCAATATGAATAATAAGCATCATAAAAAGATTATACCGGTTTACTAGCCATTTGTAGCTGCGAATAAAGACGAAGTGCGGACTTGCCGATGTAGTAAGCGTGGAGGACAGCCTTCTTAATATTGCTGATGGTAACCAACAGCTGTCTTATGACTTCATGTGTTCCCTTGTCTTTAGAGTTGTTTTCTTCTTCATCTTGTCCGGTTTTTAAAATCAGTTCGGGCAACCCCTCTTTTAAAGCAAGCTTAAGGCAAGAGTCAATTAATTTAGGGTCGTATTCTATCCTTGCGTGCTCGAAAAGTTGCATAAATAGCGCTTTTATTTCTTGTTCTACCTTCTCGGCAGTTATAATTTCATTCTTGTTCTCTATACTCGCTTCCATTACCTTATCTTCCAAACCGGGTTCGTAGTCGTTTTTGAGAACTTTCACGGAGTTTTGAACCCCCTCTACCCTAATACCAATTTCATCTAATAGGTAGTGAACAGTCTTAACGTCTTCCTCGTCCATCACTTCAACTCGCTGGGCTAACTGATGAATAGCTTGCTCTGTTTGTTCTACCGGCAAGCTTAGCCTGGGTACACTCTCAAGGCTACTGTCTGAATATTCAAGAGTCCGAACGGAAACAGGGCGAATATTTTTTATATCTAGAATAAAATCCTCATCAAAACCGGCACTCATAGCCTCATCGGTTGATACATCTTCCGTCAGTTGCCAACTTTCGCGTAGGTCTACTTCTTGCTCAATCGCGACACCTCCGTCGTATTTAATAAGAGGTTCTAATTCTAAATCGATAGCTTCAGGTTGTGGGCTTGGCGTAGAATGTTGCCCCTTCTCTGTCAGATAATTTTCTAAGGTTTCCTCCGACGATTTACCTGCGCGGCTAGTTTTAACTTCAAGCTCCGGAGTTTCGTATTCGGTTGGTTTAACAGAACTTTCTGTTAAAATTTCTCTTTTTGTGTAAGGGGTTTCAAAAAAGGTATTCTCAACCATCTGTTGTTCAGAGGTTTCACTAATCATTAGTGTGTCTTTGGACGCTTCATGTACTTCGGCGTAGACCGTCTCTGTAAAGGCCGCCGCCCTGACCTCTGGACGAATCACTTCATTAGTTGTAATAGCTTCCGAAACTACGTTCGGAGAAGTGGTTTTGAAGGTCTGAGTATAATTTTCTACAACTGAAACCGCCGGTTCTGGCTGAGGAGCTATCTCCGTCACATTAATCTTTTCAGCCCGAGGTTGCTGCGGTGTACCCATCCTTGTTTCTGTAGTAACAGAATCCGAAATAACTTCAGGTATTTCCACTACCCTTTGTACATAGACAGGCTGAGAGTTCTCTTGCTCAGTAGAGTTAGCTACAGCGGTTTGTTTAGCCGGCTGCGTTACTTCTTTAGTAACTTCAACTTCTTGCTTATCTCCCTCGGTTGAGTTGTTGTGGGCAATTCTTTCGTCTGCTTGCTGCTGTTCAGAAGCATCGTTCTCAAAGCTTTTTGTAACTTCTTTTTCATCATCTTCTTTTGTCTCATCCTCTACTTCTATACGTGTTGCGGCAGTTACGCCCAGCGCACCTTCACCCAGGGTCATTACTAGCATTCTCAACCCGGAACATCCCATAGCTTCATGATAGGTTACTAGTTCTCCATCATGGTCGCGGGTAAACTCATGGCCGTGCTTTTCTAAAAATGATGCAATTGGGTCAGAAACTAGACCATTCTCTATTTCTAAACTGCCAGTAACGGTTTCAGAGGTTTCTTGGTCTAGTGAATAAGTCTGTTGGTACTCGGTCGGAGATAAAAGCCCACTCATTCTTTTTAACCTACCCTACTTTATAAATATCAACCATTGCCTGCAGCTGTTCCGGACTTGATGCCCGCAGCAGGGCTGATATCAAGGGTGGACATTTTAATTGTGCTTCAGTGAGAGTCATTATTTCAACATCGTGCCCGGGTTTCCCGTAATCTGGATCTTTAAACAATATGTTCCCGTATTCTGTTAATAGGTTTTCTAATGAAGATTTCTGCCCTGCTTCTCCCACTTTTTCGACTGACCCGCCGAGATTATTTGAGCCCGGGTTATTGGCATCACCTCTAATAAATTCTCCAGACTCCATGCTCATGTACCCCTTATTATATACACTTTAAGGTAACCACGCATCCAACGAAATAGTTAGAGATAGCAGAGTAATAACCAGTAGAGAAGATTTAAACATTTTCTTTGCCCAAGCGCGGTCATCCGCTGCACCGAATCCTTGCAGTCCCAGTCGCAACCAAAAAAATCCCAACGCCAAAACGACCAAGAGATAAGTAAAACCCGTATATCCGAAGATGCCAAGCGCCAGGCAAGTAAATATAAAAGCAACTATGTATACGAACATATTAATTTTGGTATTTAGTAGACCCTTTTTTACTGGTAAGACAGGAATCCCTGCTGTCCTGTAATCTTTAAAGCGATAAATAGCAATAGCAAAGAAATGCGGCATCTGCCACATTACTAAAATTAGAAAGAGTATAGCCGCAGCAAGGTCTATACTTCCAGATACGGACGTGTAGCCGACGACGGGTGGCACCGCACCAGAAATACTACCAACAAGAGTTCCGTAGACTGAATGCCTCTTAAAGTAGCCGTAAGCCACAACGTAAAAAAATAGGCCTATTAGGGCTATAGCTAATGTTATTAAATTAATGAATAAAGCAAGTAGAGCAGCTCCAATAATCCCCAATATTAACGCATAAATGAGTGCACTGGTGACAGAAATTGTACCGGAAACAAGTGCTCTCTTCTTGGTCCGTGCCATTTTGGAATCTATATCACGGTCTATGTAATTATTGAACACACAGGCCGAAGCAATAGTTAGGGATAAACCCCCAAGCATAGCTATGTATAAACTAAAGTCTATGTTGCCTTTTGAAGCTAGAAAAAAACCAGCGGTGGCAGTTATGGCGTTACCGCGGATAATTCCCGGCTTTGCCAGAAGATAGTAGGGTTTTAGCATTATCTAGGAATTGCCTCTTCCTCCAGCAACTTCGTCTCAATTTCGGTTGGAGTCATCGTATTATAATCGAGGTTACTCATAATCCATAAGCTACCGCCCACTAAAACTACAAGCACCAGCGCCATGAAGCTAAATACAGTTAGATTCCAGCGAGGTTTAGACTCACGGCCTAAGTGTAAAAAGAAAACCAACTGTACTAATAATTGGGCAACACCCAACCCCATAATTGTTAAAATTAACTGGCGACTTTCTAAAACTCGGTTCACGACCAAAAAATAGGCAGCTAGTGTTAGCTCTAACGACAAGATAAAACCAAAAAGATAAGATACTGTTGTCCCCCGCCCGGCTCCGTGTATCCGCTTAACCATAGATGTCTCCAGCTAAGTAAACGATGGTAAATATAAATATCCAAACAATATCCAAAAAATGCCAGAACAATGAAAGCATTGTTAAGCGTTTTGCGCTAGCAATGGAAATCCCCTGGCGGTAGATTTTTATCATCATTACCCCCATCCAAAGTAATCCAGTAGTGATATGCAATCCATGAGTACCCACTAGCGTAAAAAAAGCCGATAGAAATCCAGACCTTTGCCAACCGTTACCCTCTTGGTATAAGTTTGCAAATTCGTATAACTCTAATCCTAAAAAGGATAAACCAAGTGCGAAGGTTATTCCGAACCACGCCAACACCTGATTGTTGTCACGCCGATGTACGGCTAGCATAGCTAGTCCAGCGGTAAAACTACTCGTAAGCAGGATCAAAGTCTCTAGCAGGACAAACGGTAGACTGAATAACTCTGCTCCGGAAGGCCCCCCGAATGTGTTGCCTCTAAGAACCACAAAAACAGCAAACAGTGATGCAAATAGAATGCAGTCGGTCATTAGATAGACCCAAAAACCAAATACAGTTTTATCAGCTTTCGAATCGGTCGCAGTTAACTGTTCGTTCATACGTATTGCTCTTCTTCCAACTTTCTAACTTTAGATGCTGGCAAGGTATATTCTGTGTGCTCATCCGATACACGGATAATGATGGTTACAATCAAGCCCACTAGGCAAGCAACAGCTAACCACCAAATATGCCAAATTAAGGCAAATCCGCCCATAATACTAAATGCGGCAATAATCATACCCACGGGACTATTTTTTGGCAGACGAATACTTTCATAATGTAGCTTTTCTGAGCTGGAAGTCTTAGCTTGCTTTAGAGCCCAAAAAGCGTCGCGGTCGGATACTGGGGGGACGTGGGCAAAATTATATATTTGTGGCGGAGAGCTTGTGGCCCATTCCAGTGTTCTTCCGTCCCATGGGTCCCCTGTTAGGTCACTGTTCTCCTCTCGCATCAAGATGCTATAGGCCAGTTGTAATATCTGAAAACCAATTCCGACCATTATGATGGCTCCACCAACACCAGCAACAATAAATAACCCCTGCCACCCCATGGACGCATCGTAGTGATCTAACCGGCGAGTAGCACCCATTAAGCCAAGTATATAAAGTGGCACAAAGGCTAAAATAAACCCGCCAATCCAACAGAAAACAGCGTATCTGCCCAACCTTTCATTTAATTTAAAGCCAAAGATTTTAGGAAACCAGTAGGTAAGACCGGCAAAGAAACCAAACAGTACCCCTCCGACTACCATTGAGTGAAAATGGGCAACCAAGAATAAGCTATTGTGAACTTGAAAATCTGCCGGTGGCACGGCCATCAGCACGCCGGCCATTCCCCCGATGGTAAAAATGATTACAAAGCCCAGAAACCAGAGCATTGGTGTAGCAAATGTAATTTTTCCACGGTACATAGTGAAAAGCCAGTTAAATACTTTGACACCCGTGGGTATAGCAATAACCATAGTCATTATTCCGAAGAAAGCGTTGACGTTTGCACCTGCCCCCATGGTAAAAAAGTGATGCAACCAAACAATAAAAGACAAAAAAGTGATAGCAATAAGGGCAATTACCATCGAGGTGTAGCCAAATAGTCTTTTTCGCGAAAAAGTGGCCACTACCTCAGAGAAAATCCCAAAAGCCGGCAAAATTAAAATATAAACCTCGGGGTGTCCCCAGGCCCATATAAGGTTTACGTACATCATAGGGTTACCTCCAAAATCGGAAGTAAAAAAATGCATGCCAAGTAAGCGGTCCAAAGATAGCATCCCCAGAGTTGCGGTCAAGATTGGGAATGCAAATATTACCAAAATCATACTAGTTAAAACGCTCCAAGTGAACATTGGCATTTTCATAAGAGTCATACCAGCTCGGCGCATTTTTAAAATAGTTACAAAAAAATTAATACCAGCTAGCAAGCTCCCAACTCCGGCAATCTGCAGTGCCCATATCCAATAGTCGACACCTACCCCTGGACTGTACTCAAGACCCGACAGTGGTGGGTAAGCAAGCCACCCGGCAGCCGAAAACTCACCTACGCCAAGCGACACGTTAACCAGTATAGCGCCGGCAGCAAACAGCCAGAAACTTACAGAATTTAAAAACGGAAAGGCTACATCGCGGGCGCCGATTTGGAGCGGTACAATCCAGTTTATGAGTCCAAACATCAGTCCCATGGCAACGAAAAAAATCATGATGGTACCGTGTGCCGAGAAAACCTGCTGGAACTGGTCGGCACTCAAAATACCCTGCGAATCCCCTGAAGAAAGAGCCTGTTGGGTGCGCATCATAACAGCATCGGCGGCACCACGCAGCAACATCAAAAGAGCAATTACTATGTACATTACTCCTATTCTCTTGGGATCAAGGGAGGTCAACCAGTTTCTATAAAGCCATTTCCAGCGCTTAAAGTAAAATAAAAGACCAATAACGGTTAAGATCCCTAGGGTACCGGATATAAGACCACCAAGTGTAATAGGGTCGGTGGGAATGGCATCAAGGTTCAGTCTTCCCAGCATTTTATTTCCGTACCTTAATGATGACCATTACTATCATATTCAGAGTAGCTCCCGTCTTGATACCCAGCTTGTCCAAAAACGCCAGGCGCCATGTATTTCATTATTACTTTACCCTGTAAATTGTCTTCAGTCGATGAGAAGTAAGTAACCTTGTTATTCTGACTAGGCTTGGCTAACATTTTGTATTGGTCCAAGCTAAGTGTACTGCCGGTGCTTTTAACCGATTCCACCCAAGAATTAAAATTGCCACGGCTGCTCGAGCGTGCCGTAAAGTCCATGCCAGCAAAACCACGGCCACTAATGTTTGCTGACGAGCCTCGGAAATCACCTGCTTCGCCGGCTATTAAGTGTAGTTTTGTTTTCATACCGGCCATAGCATAAACCTGACCTCCAAGCTGAGGAATCCAAAAAGAATTCATAGGTGCATCGGAGGTTATTTCAAAGCTTACTGGCGTATCTACCGGAAACTGGACTAAATTAACAGTGGCAATATTTTGTTCTGGGTATATAAATAGCCATTTCCACTGCAGAGCAACTACTTGAACGGTGATGGGCTTTTTATTAACCGCGATTGGTCTAAAGGGATCAAGTTCGTGCGTGCTTCGCCAGGTTATTAAACTTAGAACGACTATTATCACTGTGGGAATTGCCCACCAGGTAAATTCAATTAACCGGTTATGGTCCAAATCTGGAGAATATTTTGCCTTTGTATTACTCGCCCGGTATTTCCAGGCAATAAAAAAGGTAAGAATAAATACGGGAATTACCACAATTAACATAAGCATTGTTGTAGTAATAATTAGGTCGCGTTCTTTGCTGGCTATGACTCCTTTTGGGTTAAGCACAGCTACATTACTAGTTTTTAGATATAAGATTAAAGCTACTACCGCGGCTGTAGCCAGTAGAGCGAAAAATAGAACTTTATATTTCCGTTTCATCCCTTATGGCTTAAGCTTACTCAAGTTAATTGATAGTAGCAAGTAAGATTAAACCCTGATGGCTCTATGTGGATCTGGGCCTGAAAGATTTTCTATTTTTTACTACCCGGCGTGCTACCTCAAAAAAACCTGCTTGAGCTGCGTTTAGTACTCCCCATCCCGTTAAAAAAGAGCTTTCAATTGCTATGCCGGGCCCACCAACGGCTATTGCACCAATGGCATTAAAGTTACGCAGCAAACGTAACACTTTTTCGCTTTTACCTTCGTTAACCGACATTGTTTCGCCTCTGCCCATAGTATAAATTATACGCCAGCCGGCAATCGTACGGTAAAGGCAGTTCCTTTGTTGGGTGCGCTCTTAACTTCTATGGATCCGTTGTGAAGTTCTGTAATTTTTTTAGCTATTGCTAACCCTAGGCCATAACCACCAACTGTGCTTTTAGTTCGTGAAGAATCGGCTCGATAAAACCGTTCGAAAATTCTAGGTAATTCCGAAGCCTGAATCCCAATGCCATTGTCAGAGACTTTAATAAAAGAGCTCCTATCTTTTTGATAGATGCTTACCGTAACCTCACTACCAGAGGGGCTGTATTTAATAGCATTATCCATGAGAATGGAGACAAGATCTACGAGACTTTCGCGGTCTCCCTTCGCTGGCACATTTTTAAGCTGTGTTTGAATATTAATATTTTTCTGTTCAGCAATTTTTGTAAATCTTTCCAGGGAGTCGGTTACCACTCCTCGAAGCGACACACTATTTTTAATAGCAAGCATATTTTCACCAGACGCTAGCCTCAAGAGTCCCGCAGATAAGTTTTTCAATTTACCCACTTCTTCCAAGTTGCTTTCCAGAAGGTTCTTTGTCTCATTCTTGCTAAGATTTTTGTCTCTTAGCGCCACTTCTATCTCGGCTTGCATTGCTGTTAGTGGTGTTCGAAGTTCGTGACTGGCATCTGCAGTAAATCTTTTTTGAGCTTCCAAAGAAGCCTCTAGCGGGCGTAAAGTTCTTCTTGCCAAAGCGTAACTGCCAGCGCCGCCAGCTGTTAAAACAAAGAAGTTAAAAAGTATTAAATCAGCTCGAAGACGACCTAAACCTTGATCTAATTGACGCTGGCGCAACCTTGCAAAAGTACTAAAATCTGATGGACTAAGATCTTTGTTGAAAAAATAAACTTGTCGACGGGTATTATTTGCCAGCTCTTCGCTGGAGAGACGGTAAATGACAAAGCTTAACCCTAAGCTTAGAGTCATGATTACCGATATGTACCAAATGGTCAGCTTGACAGCGGCAGAACGAAACATAACTAACTACTAAATTTCCTTTCTCCGAGCCTGTAGCCAAAACCTCGCTGGGTTTGAATTAACGGGGGAGCATCAAAGGGCTTGTCAATTTTGTTTCTCAAATAACCGATATATACTTCTACAGTATTTGGAAGAACGTCAGCATCAAAATCCCAAACATGGGATATTAGGGTGTTTTTACTTAATATGCGGCCAGCATTCCTCATTAAATACTCTAGCAAAGCGAACTCCTTACCGCTGAGTTCAATTAGCTTGTCGGCACGTGAGACTTCGTAAGTTACGGTATCTAAACTTAAGTCGGCCACCCGAAGAACCGTTCCCGAAGTGCTCGGAGAACGCCGCAGAAGAGCCCTTATACGAGCTAGTAGTTCATCAAAAGAAAAGGGCTTTACTAAATAATCATCAGCTCCGGCATCTAAACCTTCTACCCGATCAGCTATTTGGTCTTTAGCTGTTAAAAGCAGTATTGGCGAATGTATATCGGCGTCTCTGATCTTCCGGCATATATCAGCTCCTTCCATCGACCCGGGAAGCATACGGTCAATTATCATTAAGTCGTACGGCTCACTTAGTGCTGCACCAAGGCCGCTATCAGAGTCCCCTTCGACATCAACTGCATATTTTTCCTGCATTAAACCGCTCTTAATCGCCCCGGCTATTTTCGGTTCATCCTCGATGACTAAAATTCTCATACCTGTATTTTACTTTAAAAGGACTGAGAAGTATCTGAGTAGGCTCTAGTAGTTATTTTCGCTTATGATGTACAATAAATTCTATAAAATGCAAAAAACAAAAAAATACTTTTTACAAATGCTTGGTGCTGCCGGGGTAGCCACTTGCCTGATCTTGTTTCTTATCAACCCTAGCTTCCCTACTCCAGACAAGATTTTATTCTTTTTAGTTTTTGTGTTTATGATTTTTAAACAAGCAACGGTGATGCTAAGACGCCTTTTGCCTTTCGTAGCCGTCCTGCTGGTTTATGAGTCCTTTCGTGGTTTTGCCGACGAGCTTGGGGCTCAGGTGAACTTTACCCTGGCTCCCGCGGCGGATGAATTGTTGTTTGGGGGTTTACCCACCACCTATTTGCAGAATCTACTATGGACTGGCTCGGTAAGTTGGTATGACTTTGTTTTTTACGGAGCCTATTTACTGCATTTTATATTACCGATCGCACTGGTCATTTTGATCTGGAAGACGCGTCCAAAGCACTACTGGAGGTCTGTGGCAAGTTTTACGATAGTGGCTTTTGCGGCTTTTGTTACGTATTTTTTAATACCAGCTGCACCGCCGTGGATGGCCGCCGAACAAGGCTACATAGCACCGATCACTCGTATATCTAGCGAAGTTTGGGGAGCTTTTGGTTTACAAGACTTTCCATCTTTATACAACAGCATAAGCCCCAACCCTGTGGCTGCCATTCCGTCTTTGCACGCCGCCTGGGCAACACTAATTAGTATTATAGTACTTAGGCTTTACGGTGGAAGATGGGGGCTATTCTCAGCGATATATCCAGTCCTTATTTTCATTGGCACTGTTTACCAAGGCGAGCACTATGTATTCGATGTAATTTTAGGTGTTATCTACGCTGCTGCTGGCTATTACTTAACTTACTACGCTGTAAACTTGCTTCAAGCCCGAAAAACTTACCGTCGAAAAGCATTGAGGCTAAAAACCGCTAAGGCTCATTAAAGCCAACCAGGTAGTGTATTTATCTAGCAGGAACTCTTACAAGAGAGCGCTCAGCTACTACTCAGAAAAGAAGCCTATACTTTTTTAGACATTGTTTGATGCTGGGGAATATTCCCTTGCGCCTAAACTGTTGTATACTAAATAACGATTTTATCGTAAGACCAACGTAGTCTAAGGAGATTTATTTTGTACGGAATTGAGAATTTTAGTTATCTAGATCCTGGTACTGGGAGCATAATTGTCCAGTCCGTTATTGGTGTTGTGGCTGGCGTTGGAATATTTGGACGCCGATTATTCACTGGGGTTGGTCACAAGATTAGGTCTGTGCTACCCCGTTCAAGTTCTAATAAATCAGAGTAGGCTGTGAATACCTCACCCGTTATGCACACTGGATCATTTCGTGATCCAGCTGGCTTTATATTTGAACACGACTCAAATCTATATCGACAGATCAACCTGGCGGGCAAACAGGATTACGAGTTTTTTATGAGTAGCGGTCTCTACGAAGTTTTGAGTAGCTCCGGCCTATTAATACCCCACAAAGAAATTAAAGAACTCGCCGGGTTACCAAACTCTGCATTACGGCACAAAATTATTAAGCCAAATAAAATTCCATTCATCTCCTACCCCTATGAATGGTCGTTCTCACAGCTGAAGGATGCCGCACTTTTGACACTACGCATACAAAAGTTAGCCCTAGATCACGGTATGATCTTAAAAGACGCCAGCGCATTTAATGTGCAATTTATTGGCAGTAAGGCTATTTTTATTGATACTTTGTCGTTTAGGATTTATGAGAATAATGTCCCGTGGGACGGGTATAAACAGTTTTGCCAACATTTTATAGCGCCACTTACTCTCGCGTCCTACACTTCGCCGATAGTAATAAGCACTCTCAAGGTTTTTCTTGATGGTATTCCGCTTAGCCTTGCGACTAAACTTTTGCCAACCGGAACCAAGCGACGGTGGGGGCTTCTAGCGCACCTTCATCTACACGCCGCTTCACAAAAACGGTACGATAAAGCAAATCTTAACCCAAAAACAAAGTCTAGAAAAGTCAGCCCAACCGCTCTACGGGGACTAGTTAGAAGTTTAGAGAAAACGGTCGTTAAATTAAATCGGCCCCAGCACCTTACCGAATGGGGTGATTATTATGACAACACAAACTACTCTTCTACTGCTTTTACGGCTAAGAAAAGGCTTGTTAAAGAGTTTCTTGAGGATCTATCGCCGACCCCGAAGACGGTCTGGGATATGGGGGCCAACGACGGTACCTTCAGCGAACTGGCTGCTAAACTTGGTGCTCAGACAGTGTCATTCGATGTTGATTATCAAGCCGTTGAGAGCAACTACGCTAAAAAAAGATCACCAGATTTGGAGAAATTGATTCTGCCCCTTCTTCAAGATTTTTCCAACCCCAGCCCCGCTCTTGGTTGGGCGCATAAAGAAAGGTCGTCGCTAGAGCAGCGTGGCCCGGCTGATGTTGTTATGGCTCTAGCACTGGTGCACCACCTTGCAATAGGTAATAATTCACCTCTACCAGACATTGCTGCTTTTTTTCGTACGATATCAAAGCAGCTTATTATCGAATTTATACCCAAGGAGGACTCTAAAGTAGAAATCCTTTTGCGCGGCCGCAACAACATTTTTACTGACTATGACATAGAGCATTTTGAACAAGCCTTTGCAGAGCACTTTAAGCTTATCCGCAGGGAGACTGTTCTGGGCAGCCAGCGTGTTATATACTTATATAAAGCAAAAGCGTATTAATATATGAAGAACCAGCCGGATAAGCCGGTAAAAAACAAAAATAAACAATTGACCCTAAAAAAAACTTTTCGCAGAATAGTTAAAAGGGCCTCTGATTCGAGTCTGCCGGAAATTCTTTTTATTTCTACTTTCATACTGGTTCGCTGGTGGAATAACTCGGACTTTAGCTACCCCTCAGAAATCATTTTTCCGGTAGTAATTTTTTCTATTCTTGCAACCGCGATTTTTTATATTTATAGGAGAGTTTTGGGTGTTGGACTAGGCGCTCATATAGCAGCGCTTGGTTTAATTTATCTTTTGTATGTTTTTAAATTTATAGAAGGTACAAGGTTAGGAAAATTAGTGTATTCCTCAATTCCAGACAGCCTCTCAACAGTCTTTAGTCGAAGTCTTTTTTTGTCGATCGTCCTGGGGTTGCTCTGCGGTCTGGTTGGTTGGTATTTCGGTAGAGTCAACAATCGTTCGGCTATACTTAAACAACTGCAATTGTACAAAGTGCTTCTTTTTTCTATAGTCTTTATTTTCTTAGTCCAAGCCGTTAGGACTGGTGGTAGATTAATTGAGCTAAGACACCAATTAGACTATAAATATCCAGCAACAACCGATCAGGCTCTTCCGAAAATAAACACCTCCACCAACCCCGACATTTATTATTTGGTGTTTGATCGCTATGCGGGAGCCACCACTTTAAAAAATAACTTTAACTATGATAACTCAGAGTTTATGGCCTTCTTGCAGAGCCAAGGCTTTGTAAACCGTGAGGATGCCTTATCCAACTATCCATTTACCATGTCATCGGTTGCTTCAACCATGGCAATGAATTACTTTCCAGAGTTTGAAAAAATGTTTGGTGGCAATGAACGTTGGCAGTCAGGTTTTCCGTATCGCAGCGTTTTGAACGATCCTCCTATAGCTCAAACTTTACGGAGCCACGGCTACAGCTATGAACAAGTCAGTTCATGGTGGGATTTCACCCGCGTAAACATAAAAGCAGACGATAATCCCACTCAATCGTTTCGATTCAGAATACTAAACAAAGATTTTTATTTGAGCGATCTTCAGCGAGACATTATTTATAAAAGTGTATTATCGCCCTGGTCGAAGAAAGGCATAACTCTTGGGAATACCGCAGTTATTAAATACGACCTGGACCGACACCCAAGGGAAAACTTCGAGAATCAACTGCAAGCTCTAAAATCTATATCTAATCGTTCTAATAAAGCAAAACCGACATTCACCTTTGCCCACGTACTGGCTCCTCACCCCCCTTACGTGTTCGACGCTTTAGGCAATCAACCAAAATATGACAGCGAAAGCAACGACAACGGGGCCGATGAAAGCTTAAAATATACCAACGAGCTAACTTACGTTAACAAGCGATTGAAAGAACTTGTGAATCATATAAAGTTATCCTCGCCCAGCTCAGTAATCATTTTGCAAGCTGATGAAGGGCCGTATCCAAAGCAGTTTAGGGGAGCACTTTCAGCGGATAGCTACTATGATCCCTCTAAGCTGCCACAGCCGCAGTTACAGCAAAAATTCAGCATACTAGCTAGCTATTCGTTGCCGGGCGTGGCTATCTCAGAGGTAAATAAAATTGACTCTTCAGTTAACGTTTTTCGCGTTATATTAAACAACTACTTCGGCTACAAACTACCTTTACTGCCGGCCTGTAATCTTTCAATGGGAAATAAGTTCAATGTTTATAATTATTCACTAATTAATGATAGATTAACCGGAAAAATTGCTCCTGACTCTTGTGCAGAGTATGACTAAAGGCTTGAATTATTGTGAAGACCCTTACCTCTAAGTGGAATAAGCGACCCCTAATGAAACGTAAAAAAACAATGTTAGTTTTTACAGCAGTCGTTATTGTAGTAAGTCTAATTGCCTGGCAGCCAAAAAATAAAAATGACAGCTATACCGATTCAAAAACGGATAATATTAACCAGCCAAAAACTAATTCTTTCGATAAAAAACAACATTCGACCGAAGAACCAGACAGCTTGTGGGTAATCGTAAACAAGGGTCGTAAGTTATCAAGGGGTTATATACCAAGCGAACTTTTAACGCCTACGGTTCCTTTGAGATTTTCTGCTAGTTCTGCGGAAATGAAGCTCAAAATGGAGGCCGCCAATGCCCTTGAACGACTTTTCGCATCCGCCGAAGAGCAAAATCTGCAACTGCTACTAGTGAGTGGATATCGATCTTACTCATCTCAAGAAGCAATATACAGCCGTAATGTTAAACGAGATGGGCAGGCTAAAACCGATGCCACTAGCGCACGTGCCGGACACAGCGAACATCAAACTGGGTTAGCAGTAGATGTCGGTTCTAAAAGTCGAAAGTGCGAGCTTGATAAGTGCTTTGGTTCAACTACTGAGGGGTTATGGGTTGAGGCAAACGCCTATAAGTTTGGGTTTATTGTCAGGTATCAAAATGGTAAGCAGAATTTGACCGGATACGACTATGAGCCGTGGCATTTACGCTACGTTGGAACGGAATTAGCGTCAGAAATTTATCGGTCAAACCAAACACTTGAACTATTTTTCGGACTTCCAACTTACAGCATTTATTCAACTAACTCGATACAGCTTCGACTTTAGAGCATACTAGCAACTATTAAAGTTCTGGATTTGAGCTATGACCGCCAAACTTATTGCGCATTGCGGCAAGTAGTTTAGTGCTAAAGTTAACATCTCCGATCTGACTTTTAAGGCGCACGTCGAAAGCCGCTTCAATAGCTGGCAGCGGAATGCCGAGTTCTTTTGCCGTTTCAATAGTCCATCTGGCTTCGCCAGATTCTGCTACGCGACCCTCTATACCTTCAAGGTTAGGGTTCTCCGTTAAGGCTTCTACTGTTAACTGGTTTAGAAGTGATTGGATAATGCTACCGTTTTGCCAAACTCGGCCTGCTGTAGGCAAGTTTAATTTTTTAAAAGGACCTTCTTCTAACATTCGATATCCTTCAGCATAAGATTCCATCATGCCGTATTCGATGGCGTTGTGAACCATTTTTACGTAGTGGCCACTGCCACTTTCCCCAAAATAATCCCAGCCCTGAGGCGCAGCCAAGCTGTTCAGAACAGGCTTTATTTGCTTAACAGCTTTATGATCACCTCCCACCATCATAGAGAAACCATTTTCAAGACCTAGTATTCCCCCGCTGGTTCCTACATCGATTAAAAAATTACCGCTGCTGTGCACAAATTTTGACAACACCTGGGTATTTCTGAAGTCGGAATTTCCGCCATCAATAAAAATACTACCTTTAGGGGCTAATGGTAGAATCTTTTTAAGATGTTCGGCAACTATGATGTCGGGGAGCATAAGCCAAACAATAACTG
The DNA here is from genome assembly GCA_013815775.1 of Candidatus Saccharimonadota bacterium. Taxonomy (GTDB): domain Bacteria; phylum Patescibacteriota; class Saccharimonadia; order Saccharimonadales; family UBA10212; genus JACDFN01. The sequence goes on from JACDFN010000002.1 coordinate 116,061, forward strand.
GATCTAGGGCATTTACTAGTTCCTGGGGATTGCTAGCTAACCTAGCGCCTTCTAACACTGCTTTTTGAGCTGGACCGGGACTGCGATTCATAACTATAACTTCGTGGTCGTCTCTTAGAAGCCTTACCACCATTTGGCTGCCCATCTTACCTAGACCACTAAATCCTATCTTCATAAATATCTCCCCTTTGATCGTTAAAAACAGTAAGGACGGCTGCTTTTTTTAAAATTTGAGCTGGTTGAACTTGCTCGTCAACATCTTCTGCCAGCTTACTGAGCATTATACTTTTTTCTTTGCCTACTGCATAAAGTATTGCTTCATCTAAGTTCTCAATGGCTTTCGTGGTACAGGTTATTCGATGGAACTCTCCCGCTCGGTAGTGAACCCCGTATAGACTGCTACTAATGGCAGGACTGTTGGGTAGTATTCCGGCGGTATGCCCGTCCACTCCCATCCCAAAAACACCTATTTTAAAGTCACAGGTAGCAAGCTGGGAATGAAGCTGGCCTGCGAAGTCAATCGTTGTTTGAGCAATATTTTTTCCCACTAGAATAGGTTCTAATTGAGCGCCTGGCACCCAGAAGCCGGCCTGCATAAGCTTATGCCAGTTTGAGTTTTGGTGCCCTGGTTTACCGTACCTCTCATCTACTAACATTACGGTTAATTTGTATATCTCGTTGGATTTATTAAGCCTCCTGGCAACCTCTGCCTCTACTTTTATTGCCGAGCCGCCCGATATTAACCATAAAACCTTATTATTGTTTTCGAGCCTTAACTTTATGAGTCGGTGTATGTAATCTATTACTTCGAAGTCTGAATTTATTCTTATTAATCGCATGGTTCTTCTTGTGTCTTTATAGAGCGTCTGTAGCGCCAATCTTTCTATAGTAATACTATCGTAACACCTCTAAATAAAGTAGATGCATCAGTCACTGAGAAAAATTTCACAATCATAAAGTAAAAAAATTACTAATTAATTGAGGCATATATTACAGATACCTCTTCGTATCCGTAATATGATGCTTATGCAATAACGAAGGGGGATGTGATAGATGAAAAGGGATTACGATTTAAAAAACATAGATGTGAAAAAGTATTATTTAATCCGTAAACCAACTCGAATGACCGATCTTGACTATGATGACATGTATACAGACGACTATGACAGCTGGAGGGAAAAGTCTAGACGACTGCAAGCCCGCAGATGGCGTCGTATCAAGCACCAATTAGCCTAACCTAAATTGCGAAGGGGAGCTTAAATGGTAAAGAGCATAACACGTGAAACAGAGCGTTCGCCGCCGCGAAAGCGGTAAGCAGACACAACCAGAGTAAGCTTTAATTTTGTCCAATAACCGCCCGACACTGAAAGCTTGGGGGTAAGAAGCAATCAGGAACGGGACGGGTTGAAACAGCAGAAACGATTCTAAAGTCTGACACTGTGACTTAAAATTTTTGTCCAGTCCAAATGAAAGTTCAGACAATTATGGATCGTTTTTGCGTTTTCAGAGGGAACTAAGAACGCTCGGCAGAATTATTTCGTAAAAATTTCTTCCGTGAATCGCGGTAGGCAAGCTTACCCCGTAAATCATTCATAAATACAAAATTTTTATCATTATACTCATCAAGCCGTTTAAAGAGGGATGAATAAGTGCTGCGGTTGGGGATAATAACTCGCTTGAGTTTATTGCCGCCAGCCAAGTGTCTAATAAGTCCTGCAAAATCCCCATCCCCACTAACAATAACAGCTTGGTCATAGCGGTCTATCTCTACCATGGTTTGAAGGACCATGTCAGCGTCAACATTACCTTTTATAACGCTCTCCTGGTGCCTTATGAGGGGTTTAAAGTGTAAAATAAAGCCAGCTTCCTGCAAGGCGTTATATAGCGGTTGCTGTTCTTCCATAAAACCAATGAAGAGATATGCTCTTTTTACGTCCAGCTCATCTCGTAAATAGTCACGGAATTTCTTATGATCTAACTTCCAGCCAAGGGATTCCACGCCGGCATGCAGGTTCTGTCCATCAATAAAGGCGTAATTATTAGCCGAGTTTTTATTTTTTTCCTCTTCCTTCATGCTTTAATCATAGCAAAGTAAGGTGAAAATACGACCTTTTACTTTTTTTCTGATGACTAATGAAAAGCTAGACTATATAATAAATTAATGCCCACTGCACCTAAATCAGTCGAAACATTACTGGAAGAGCGATTTTCTCAGCATAGACTGCTAACTATAAAAAAGGGCAGACCCCTTCTCTATCAAGGCGAAATACCGCAAATGGTTTTCTTAATTAAGAGCGGTGTAGTCAAAATGTACAATATCACCAACACCGGTGAGGAAAGAATCGTCGGTTATGAGTTTAACGGGGGATTGTTGCCAGTTGAGTGGCTATTTGGTCGCTCCCCCGTATCGCTTTATTACAGTGATACGTACACAGACTGCCAACTCTATCGTATTACCAGGAGCGAACTTTTAAAATATATAGATTCCGATCTTGAGATGTCCTCTGCTTTACTGCAAAGATCTATATCCATGTACATCGGGGCTACCATCCACCTCCACGCATTAGAGCAATCTAAGGCGGCTAACAAATTAATTTACATCCTGCAATACTTAGTTATGCGCTTCGGGAAGCCCGTGGACTCTACTCATTCTAAAATCGATCTTCGACTTACCCATCAGGACATTGCGAATTTGATAGGTATTACGAGGGAGACCGCAAGTACAGAGATGGGCAAACTTGCTAAAGCGGGCGTATTAAAAATAAAAGATTACCACTACGTAGTGAACAATCAAAAAGCTTTGAGAATGCTCGGCGAGAGCGACTTCGAAAGTTTAACTCTTTAGGATTATTTATCGCTAGAAGCTAAGGTTTCTCGGACTACTTTAACTAGTTCCTTGGGGGACGACCAGGCCTTTAGTATATATCTGCTAGCACCGTGCTCAAAAGCCGCATCTATTTCTTTCTGGTCGTCGTAATTGCTAAAAATAATAATTTTCGTTTTAGGAAAGTTTTTAGAAGGGTTAGCCTTTTGAAGAAATTCAACCCCGCTCATTTTGGGCATTCTAAGGTCTAACAATACTAAATCGGGCTTTTGCTCCGCAAACATCTCAAGTGCCTTAGCTCCATCAAAAGCAACGCAAACTTTATGTCCTTCTTTTTTTAAGATAAGTTCATAAGCTTCATTTAATACCTTTTCATCTTCAACAATTAAAATCTTTGCCATCTATAACTCCATGCTTACTTCACTTGACGACATAGTATAACGCATAAGAAAAAAAATGTATGTAAAAATCATGCCCGTTTGGAAGCCTTATTTTTTTTAGGAATACTTATTGTGAAGCTACTGCCCTTGCCAACTTTAGATTCAACCGTTATGTCCCCCTTGTGCAGTTGCACGACCTTTCGAGCCCAGTATAGACCTAAACCAGTTCCACCCGCTTCGACAGATAATGGATTGGGTATTCGAGAAAATTTTTGAAATAATTTGGAAAAATCGGAGCTGTCTATCCCTACTCCCTCATCTGTGATTTTAATATTCACCACAGATTCCACATCTTCTAAAGTAACAGCTATTTTCCTCCCTTCATAGCTGTATTGAGAGGCGTTCTCTAAGGTGTTTTCTATAGCAGTTCGCAAATGTTCCACATCAACAAATGCTTTCACAATGCTGGGGGGTTTTTTAATGAAGATTTTCTGTTGCTTACTGCGAAAGTTATTTTGCAGGGCATCCACTGCCTCGTCGACCACCTTGGAGATATTTACAATTTTTGGCCGGAGTTGTACTTTATCAAGATCTAGTTGGGTAATTTTTAATATTTCGTCAACGATGTGCAGCTGTCTTTCGTTATTTTCGTAGGCAAGGTCCAAGAAAACTTTTTGGCCCTCCGTTACTTTGTCGGTGTAACCCTCAAGTAACAATCCCAGATATTGCTTAACAGCTGTTGCTGGAGTGCGAAGTTGATGTGATGTAATTGCTACAAACTCATCTTTAGAGGTGTTTAAGGCCACAAGCTCCGTGGTTAGTTTTAACAGGTCTTCCTCTGTCTTTTTACGCTTGGTAATATCCATTGAAACGTTAACAATTTGCTCCACTTTTCCTTTCGAAGTGCGGCTGTATACCATACCGTCGGTGTGTAGCCATACCCAGGATCCATTTTTGTGAAGCATACGATACTCGAAGCTAACAATAGGATCGCTGTCGTTGGTTGTCTGGCCGACAGAATTAGCTCGTTTTAAAGCTTCATCATTTTTCTTTATAATTTTCGGCAGATCAATGGGGTGAACTAGCGATGCCACAAACTCGATGCCCTTTTCCATAAAATCATTAGGACTATAGCCTAGAATTTTCTTAATTGATTGATTTACATATATATATTCACCAGTGCGGATGTTATATAAAGCAACCATCCCGGGTACTAGTTCGGTTAAATTATGCATCAACGGTAAGCTGATTTTCGAATAATTTTTCACTACCTTCGCCCTTTTGGTCACCTTCTTATAATACATAAATCAAATAATATACCATTGTACATTTACTTTTTTCCTAAACGCCTATCTGTAATATTTACAAATTAGCCTAAAGATGTCAAAATAATTCTATGATTGAGAGGCTTTCTTACTCTTTTGAGGAAGATATCTACCACAACTTACCCGAACATCTTGCAACTCAGGAATTTGGACAGCTTCAAGGTCTTTTTGACAATCTAGAGGCCTGGACGGCTCATCCCACCGGTGGAGATGCTCGGATTAGAGAATTTGCGTTTGCTGGGCGGTATTTAATTGCAACCGACGACCGTGTAAGAGCTTCATTGGGGTTTATGTTAGACTTTCGGAACGAACGCAACAGGCCAACTACACCACTCTATGCCATTAATCACTGGCTAAGAACTACTCAACACCATTTGAGAGACAGAGCCGATTATGCAGAACTGTCGACCACTGCCGAAGGTTGGGCGGAGGGGATTCAAGAGCTGTTGAATAATAAATGGAATCATGATGCCTATGACTCAGATTTAGCCCTACGTGAAGTGCAAACTAATGTTCCAGCGAGATACAAAGGACCTCAGCTAATTTTGGCATTATATGGCAATAGGTTCGATCGCCCCATTAATTATCTAGACATTGGAACTAGCATAGGTGCTGGCGCTAAAGGCCTTATGACAAACAAGCTAGAAAAGGACATAAGAGTAGTTATACCGGTACCGGGTGACGTTCCAAATAGTGCAAAGGCTAACCTTGAAGAATCATTACCGCTAACCACACATATCAATAGGCTACTTGGTAGTCCATTGGAATTCGGGCCAAGTGCAGCTGTTGATATTATGGGAGTACAAGACACAGGTCAAGGCAAATGGATAAAAAGCTGTTTTTATCCAAGCGAAATAGCAGAAAATACCGATGCTATTAAAGATTTTGACGAGTTAACCCAGGAGTCTGTACCTAATTTGATTTTATCAACCTTAGATTTTACAGATAATGATGGAGTTGATGATTTTATTAAAGTAAAGTCACCAGTAGAAAAGTACGATGTAATTACAATCCTTACCATGTTACATCAACTTCGCGAAGATGAGGTAGCCTCCGTTCTCGCCAATGCAAAGAAAGCATTAGCTCCCGATGGCCTAATAATAGTTCAAGACTTTGCCCGTACGAACCCTAAAGCAGCCAACGGACTTGAGTTTCCTGAGAAGTGGCACCCCTATAGTTATAGATCAATACTCATAGATCCCGGAAGCGGATCCGATGACCCGGTTGAACTGCTGTGGTGGCAGAGCGGAAGATGCCGAGAAGTAATTATTGCCCCTTCCGCAACTTTTTTTGCTGCTCGCCCATCGCTAGAAAATAATAATTTAAAATATGGAGTTTAAGCTACACTCGCTACTTCTTTTCCAGTACTGCCGATACTAGCTTGGCATATCTGTACATAAAATCTCGGTGCTTAGTATTGATTCTATCTAGCATTATGAAGTAGCTAAAAATTAACGCTCCACCATCGCGGGCCTGGTTTAGGGGGTAAACAAAACTGCAACCAACACCGGCACCTGATTGGTTTAGTCTAGCTTCTTCTGGGGATAGGTCGGGCGCAAATAAGTATTGCCAGTCGCTGGTCTGCTGATATCTTCCACTTCTGATAGCCTCGGCAATAAAATTACCCTTAAAATCCACTGGTATCACAATTTCCTTAAATGGCTTTACCGAATAATCAACGGCCCCTTTAGCCGGCTCGGTTTCAGATAAAGCTATTCGTCGAATAAGGTTCTGTTGCTTGTCTACAAGCAGCAATACCACAATGCCAAGTCCCATAAGGGTCGTATTGGGGCGGTTATGAAAAGGCGCATTAACTATGGCTTGAAATAATTGAGAATCAGCCCTAGGTAATTTTAAGAGACTCTCCAGCTTCTTGAAGTAAGCTTCCGTCTCTGCCCCAGATAGAAACATAATGGCAGTATAGCAACCACTAACCCAATTATGAAGTTATCTTATTGATATGTTCTACTTTGGTTTCTGGTCCGCTCTATAAAGTTTGCCACCAAAGAGCTCACTTGGTTAACAATCTTAGGGTGGCGTCTATAGTGATGTCCAGAATTAACTTCATAATATTCCTTAGGCTCAGGAGCGACTTCAAATGTTTCTTTGACCAACGATGGACTTACCACACTATCATATCTACCAGCGATATAAAACTTAGGAATTGTGAGTGTATCAAGTCCTTCTCTGGCGTTGTATTGCTGTGCGTCAGCTGAAAAAGAATAGGGTAGCTCTAATTCGCTAGTCCGTCGAGGATCTTCGGGCATATCGACGCTAAAAGACTTAGAGCCGTTATTTTGCCATTCCTCCACTCTTTCATAAAAATTATCTTCGCGGGCAAAAGTGTCACCCGACATAGCAGGCACTACTCCAATTACTTGTGGGGTTTCTGCTGCGTGGTCCTCTATGGCCACCACAGTAGCAACTCTCCCGCCCAAACTATGCCCCATAATAATCGTCTTTCTGTTGTAGTATTTAATAAGTTCTTTAACAGACTGTATGTAGTTGGTCGTGGTGTAATTTTCAGTATTTTCCCCACTCCCCCATATACCAGGTGGGTCAGGAGCAACCGCAAGACAGCCAAGCCTAGCGGCGGTTTCTACGTGGTGTTTTATATGAGGGTGGTCTTTTGATTCAACCAAGCCAGCTAGACACAAAAAAAGTATATCAGCATCCGGTTTTCCTCTCTCAGTTGTAGCAATTTCAAAATTTTTGGTCTCCACTCTCAAGATATTCACCTCAGCAGTTCGTATTTAATTTTTTGGTATTAACCCTAAACCAGGCATGCCTGAAAAGCCTACTTCTTAACCTAAGATTGCATGTTTACCGCAATGATTCAGTAAAATATTTAACAATTGCTGTTTTCTTTTATCATTGCTCTTTTGAGCTAGGTGAAACGGCTGCTAGTAGAAGCCAAGCAATAACAAAAAAAATGGCGCTGTAGAACCCTACTTCACCATATAGCTCTACTCGAAAACTTTCTCCGTAATGAGCATAAAAGTAACGGACAGCTGATATTGAATATGCAGCTGCAGACAGTGCCGCTGTCGCCATAAGCATTGTTCGGCTTCGAAGGGCAGCGGCTGTAATAATAGGCACCGCAAACAACGCTACTGCATTGCTTGCCAGTCCGCGTTGCCAGTAGACAACTAAAGAAGCAAACACTATGTCGGCAAGAACTAGAATCTGCACAGAGCTGATATATATTAAATCCTTAGAAAACTTAATTCTTGAGATGTACCAAAGCAAAGTGTTTAAAACAAGCAAAGCTCCTCCTACTGTCCAGAACTTAATAACTGCTTCGTTGGTTAGCAAATTCCAAGAGTCAAAGACAATGATCGACCCAAGAAAAGCAGCAATATAATAAAAATGTATCCTAGTTACTCTAATTGCCGTGGATTGAAGCCAAGATAAAGTGTCGATTTTTTTCGCCATGTTTACGGGTGTTTATTTTAAATATTACTTGTTGTTTATTTTGATCAGCCAGGCTGTATTTAGCAGACTTATCTTATATTATATTTTCCACCGATGGTTTGAGACAATATGTCTTTGTTGTCCGTAGACCTAACTACGGCAGAGCCGTCGGTAAATGTTACCTGGGTTGAGCCCTTGGCCAGGGCTGTAAATGTAATCTTAGACACTTCTTGCTGGCCAGATAATGATCCTACATGACCTCTGGCTATTTTAACTACCCCGTTACCCCCGGTTGATTGGGCCTGAACCTCAAAGGGACTTGTAGAGCTGTTAATGCTAACAAATTGTAACTTATCAGCTGAGTATAAAATATTAGCCTGTACGGCGTTAATAGGCTCAGAAAATGAATTTACGTATACCGTGACTGTTAGAACTTCACCTCTTTTTAGGTTTTTAGAGGTAGGATTGACTATAAACCCTGGGCTTGTAAGCACCGAAGGTGTCCTTGAGCTGGGAAGTGCCTCGGAGCGATAAAGCACATAAAAACCAATTAGACCAAACAATACTGCAAAAACAAGTAGTCCAAATTTATCAAATCTGACGCGCTGTTTAAGGTTTAAGGTATCGTTTTTTAAAACTTTTTTTTGCATAATCTACGCTATCTAGAAAATAGTGTATTAATTGATAATTCAAGCTTATGTTTTATTTGCTTGTTAGTCAAGGCTGCCCATTCAGCTATTCGACCATGGCTCAGGCCTAGGTTGTTGCATGAAAGTCCGAGTTTTTTGCGGCTGAGCATGTCGGTCTAGGACTATTTTAGTTTTAAAGAGCTACCGTTACGCGTAAAAAGGTTGCAGGAATAGAAGTGGCATCCTTGTTAGAACTTTTGTTTTGACTTGTGAACAGAACTTCCAGCTCCTTTTGTAGATCGGTTGCACGGCCGTTCTTTTCGGCAGCTTCAAATGCATTCATGGTTGGCCCGTAGTATTTTCTGAATTCAGCAACGAGCTCTGATGGTGTGCCGGGAGAATTAAAGGTATAGGTGTCTCTGATAAATGATATTTTCTCTTTTGACACACCCGCACCTGCAAATCGCTCAACCACGTTGCTTTCAATCCCCCACGTCATAGGGCTAATAAACCCTTCCGGTGGTGGTGGCGAATATGTGGAACTGATTTTCAAGATCTGTGCCACCAATGTTGGATCATTGGGAATCCAGTTTCCCATGATAATCCGACCTCCAGGTCGTGTCACACGCACCATCTCCTTGGCCACCTCAAACGGCTTTGGCGCGAACATGGCGCCAAAGATACTAACGACAAGATCAAATGTATTATCATTCAGCTCGTGCAAATTGGACGCATCGCCTTCCTGAAACCTACAGTTCGTGAGACCCTCATCTTCGGCACGCTTTCTACCGGCCTCAATAAGATTGCTCGCGATATCGACCCCCAACACATCCGCCCCTAGCCTTGCCTCCGGCAGAGCCGTCGTTCCATCGCCGCAGCCAAGATCCAAAACTTTAAGTCCTTTGATGATTCCAAGTCCATTGACGAGCAGCTCACCGCTCTCTTGCATACCCTTAGCAATATGTGTGAAGTCGCCTTTTTCCCAAAGTGCTTTATTTGGATTCATAATTATCCCTTCTACTTAAGAATATATATGTTATCAATTTTATATATTTTTTTCAGTGCGAAAGTTCATACCATCTCAAATCCGCAGCATAGCAGTAGGGTCTATCTCTGTTAGTCGAAGACTGGCTGGGACGGTAGGATAGCGGACTTCGTCCTTTTTCCGCTCAAGCATGCTCGGTGCAAGCACCGGCGCGTGCTTTCACTTCACCGAACCTTTCCGTTCGCTAACGCTCACTAGACGGTTCTTCAACCTAGCCGGTCAATAATCCTTCATAGCCCAGGCTAAAGTCTGAGCGACGAAGGATGGCTGGGACGGTAGGATTCGAACCTACGAATGCTGGTACCAAAAACCAGTGCCTTACCACTTGGCCACGTCCCAGTACCTGTAATATTGTATCCCGAGCACCATGTGAAGTCTACAGGGGTTCTCAGGTGATAAAAATAATCGTATAATCTGTTATAGAAATGGCCGAAACCGTAAAAAAGCCGGCAGATTACATTCTGCCGTTATATATGAATGGACTTCAGGGGCGGATGCTTCGTATTCCTCCTAAGCGTGGTAAAAAACGCGAGATTCTATTCATTTACGGCCATCACTCCAGCTTAGAAAGAGTCTATGGGGTTGCAGAGTATTTGAATAAATACGGCGGGGTGACTATCCCTGATTTACCCGGTTTCGGGGGGATGCAATCATTTTATAAAATTGGCGAAGAACCCACCCTAGATAACATGGCAGATTATTTAGCGGCCTTTATTAAGTTACGATATCGCAACAAAAGACTAACTATGGCAGGCACCAGCCTGGGTTTTATGATAGTTACCAGAATGCTTCAAAAATACCCTGAACTGGCTAAAAAAATTGACCTTTTGGTTAGCATGGCCGGCTTTACTAACAAAAAAGATTTTATATTTAAAAGATCTACCTTTTTACTGTTTCGTTCGGCAGCACCCTTTTTATCAGGTAGGATCATGTCTAGCTTTATTCGGCATATCTTATTCCGAAAAATATTTATCCGCTTCGCCTACCGTTTGGTTGAAAGTAAACACTCCAAACTTCGCCAGCACGGCAAGCAGGCTCGCCGGGAACGTATAGATTTCGAGATAAACCTTTGGCAAAGTAACGACGTAAGAACCTATATGAAAATGGGCGAAACAATGCTTAATCTTAATTTGCGAGGAAAGCATATAGATCTGCCTGTGTATCATGTATCCATAGCCAACGATAGATATTTTGATAACGTACGAGTAGAACAACACATGCGCGAAATATACAAAGACTTTCATCATCTATGGGCACATGTACCGGCACACTCACCATCTGTAGTCGCTACTGCAAAAGAAGCCGAACCCTACATTCCCATAACTCTTCGGCGTCTGCTTAAGTAATATGAGTTAACTAAAGTATAATAATGACTATGAGAATCGGATTAGTCTGCCCATATAATATTTTTAGTGGTGGTGGAGTCCAAGAACAAGTACTAACACTGCAAAAGACTTTTGAAAAACGCGGTCATTACGTCCGTATTTTGACACCCCTTCCGCGGGAGTACGAAGGCCAGGTACCCAAGGAAATTATTACCCTGGGCGTATCTATGAACACGACCGCTTTTGCTGGTACAAACTGGCAATGGTCTGTGTCGGTAGATACCGACGCAATTGACGAAGTTTTTGAGCGAGAAAAATTTGATTTACTTCACTTTCATGAGCCCTGGGTTCCGGTATGGGGGCGCCAGCTTCTGATGCGGTCAAAGTCGGCAAACGTAGCAACTATGCATGCTCGTTTCTTAGACACCTTGACAGCCAAGACAGTCAGCAACGTATTTATTCCTTATACCAAGCCGCAAATAAAGTATTTTGACGCATTTACGGCAGTGTCTGTGCCAGCAATGGAATATCTTCTCAGTTTAAAAAAAGTTCCTATTACCGTAGTACCCAACGGGATAGACTTTAAGAAATATTCTCGCCGCCCGGCGCGGGCCATTCGCAACCCCGGCATGAAAACTATTTTATATATTGGCCGACTTGAAGAAAGAAAAGGAGTAAAATTTTTACTTAAGGCCTTCTCGGAAATTGCCCACAGAAACGAGTACATTCAACTGCTGATAGCCGGCCAAGGACCAGACAGCCAAAAACTACGTCGCTACGTGGCAACAAACGAAATTCCCCGCGTTACCTTCCTGGGTTTTATTAGTGAAGATGAAAAAATTCATCATTTGCACCGGGCTGATGTTTTTTGCTCGCCTGCTTATTTCGGGGAAAGCTTTGGAGTTGTACTGCTTGAGGCAATGGCTGCCGACCTGCCGGTAGTTGCTGGGGATAATCCAGGCTATCAGTCGGTGATGGTCGACCGGGGGGCATTGTCGCTAGTGAACCCCCAAGACACTATTGATTTTGCCCGCCGGCTAGAACTTATGACTTTTGATGAAGGCCTTAGGCGTCTGTGGAGCAAGTGGGCAAACAAGCGCGTAAAAGAGTTCGATTTTCCCAAAGTAGCCGACCAGTATATGAAGGTGTATGAGGATGCAATTAAAAAATCCAAACAGCGAAAAACTTAAGATAGGTTTAGTTTTTGACGACAGTTTGGACCGGCCTGACGGAGTTTCTCAATATGTAAAGACACTAGGTAAATGGCTTAGTGCTCAAGGTCACGAGGTTAGATATTTGGTGGGGCAGACTACCCTAGAGCAATGGCAAGGCGGTAGAGTGTATAGTTTGTCAAAAAACATTCCAGTTTCATTTAACGGTAATCGACTTACTACACCTCTTCCAGTTAAAAAAAGTAGGGTTCGAGAAATTTTAAGTTTTGAAGAATTTGACGTGCTCCACATACAAATTCCTTACTCCCCTTTCATGGCAAAAACTGTAATTAATAACTCAGCGGCCCTCACAGCCGTAGTTGGAACTTTTCATATTTTACCGGCGGGCTGGATGGCCAGCTGGGGCACAAAACTGCTGAGACTGACATATGGAAGAAGCTTGAAGCGGGTAGATAAGATGCTAAGCGTCAGTACGTCAGCTGCTGAGTTTGCACAGCAAACCCTAAAGCGCGAATCATCAGTGTTGCCGAATGTGGTGGAATCTGCAGTTTTTGGAAAAACAAAAAAAATAGCTAGGTCTGGCAGCCACATTATTTTCCTAGGTCGATTAGTGGAGCGTAAAGGGTGCCTTTTTTTACTAAAGGCTTTTCTGATTATAGCCGCAAAGTATCCAAACGCCCGGTTAACTATTGCTGGGGACGGGCCTGATAGGAATGAATTAGAGGACTTCGTTAAGAAAAACAATTTACAAAAACAGGTTAGTTTTCTAGGTTTTATTGACGAGAACGACAAACCAAACCTCTTAGGAAGTACCGATATTGCTTGCTTCCCCTCCCTTTACGGTGAAAGCTTTGGGATCGTGCTAATTGAGGCAATGGCTGCCGGAGCAGGCGTAGTGATAGGTGGCAATAACCCTGGCTATAAAACAGTTCTTGAACCCGAGGCTCTTTTTGATCCAAAAAACCCTAACCAACTAGCGTTGCTGCTTGAAAATTTAATGAACAATAAAGAGCTATCAGCAAGAATACACCTTAAACAGCAGCAAGATGTTAAAAAATACGACATAGAAATAGTGGGAGCAAAGCTTGTTGAGATTTACCGCTCGGCTGTTGCTAAAAAAAGACTAAAAAGCCATAATAAATTCTAAATGAACTCTGATCGTCAGATTACCGTAAACATTACCAATCGCACTATTATTCGAACAATCTTGTTGGTAGCTGGCGCAATTCTCTTTTTTCACTTTATAGATGAGATTTCTCGCCCACTAACTTTAATATTTGTATCCTTCTTTCTAGCCTTAGCCCTTAACCCCGTTGTCAGTTGGATGTCACGCAGGCTGAAAATTAAAAGCCGCGCTCGGGCTACGGCAGTAGCTTTTCTTACTGTTATTATGTTTTTGGCTGGTTTTTTCGTACTGGTTATTCCACCCTTAGTTCAACAGACCAGGGATTTTATTATTGAAGTTCCTAGTATTGTTGAAAACTTTCAAGAGCAAGACACAAGCCTGTCCAGGGCCGTAGAGCGGTATAACTTAAACGATAGACTGGCCAGTAGCGCAAATGATTTTGCCTCAGAGTATAGTAACTTTGGCGGAGCACTTCTGGATACCGGCAAAAGGGTTGCAGGGGTAGTAATTTCCGTTTTGGCTGTGCTTGTGATGACCTTTATGATGCTTGTTGAAGGTCCCCGTTGGATTAAATTATGGTGGGCCACAATGCCTGATAAGCGTCGGGAACATCACCAAAAGCTTGCCTATAAAATGTATAAATCGGTCAGCGGTTTTGTGAACGGTCAGGTACTGCTGGCTGCTCTTGCTGGAACCATGGCGTTTATAGCACTGACGGTATCCAGTGCAGTTCTAGACGTGTCCATAAATGCCGCCGCTCTTGCTGGCATAGTGGCTGTTTTTGCGCTAATTCCATTATTCGGTAATTTAATCTCAACAGCCCTTGTTGTTTTAGTCTGTCTACTCAATTCATTTACACTCGGGATTGTGGTGCTAGTATTCTTTATTATTTACCAGCAGATAGAAAACCTATCTATTCAACCCTATATTCAATCACGCATCAGCGAACTTACCCCACTAATGGTCTTTATATCTGCCTTAATTGGTATAAGTTTTGGCGGTATCTTAGGTGCAATTGTAGCAATACCTGCAGCCAGTACAGTAAAAATCTTGCTCGAGGATCAGCTTGAGCGGCGCGGTATAAAAGCTAAGATAGCCGAGACCAAATAGGTCCAGCAGCTTTATCCTCTAGCTCCAATCCTAGGTCCAGTAGCTGGGCTCTTATATCATCAGCGCTTTGCCAGTCTTTAGACCCACGAGCTGCTTCACGTTCAAGAATAAGTTTCTTTGTCTCTTCAGGTATATCGTCCCGGTCCAGTAGTCTAAGACCCAGACCATCATCTAGTTGCTTCAAAAATTCTTCAAATTGACCCAGGTCTTGTTTGCTCAGGCCTTTTTGTCCTACGTTGTCTATTAAATCGCTTAAAGCTGCTATCGCCAATGGAGTATTTAAATCATCCCGCAAGTGAGCTATAAATTTCTGAATAAGAAGACTGAACATGTCGCTGGAATCGTTATTTTGTGACTGGGCTTGAAAACGTAAGTCAGCAAATGCTCTCAAGCTTTTAAGTCGGTTTTGGGCAGCCTCTAATGATTCCCATGAAAAATTCATATGGCTGCGATAGTGCGACTGCAGATACAACAGCCTTAGTGTTAAAGGATCGTAACCTTTTTTGATGATATCGTCTAAGGTGTAATAAGTGCCAAGACTTTTGCTCATTTTTTCTCCATTAACTAAGAGATGTTCGTTGTGTATCCAGAAACGAGAGAGCTGCTTATCATAGGCCGCTTTTGTTTGGGCTATTTCGTTGGTGTGGTGGGTACCTATATGGTCTACCCCGCCGGTATGTATATCGAGTGGTTCACCCAGAGTTTCGTGGACTATCGCTGAGCATTCTAGGTGCCACCCTGGAAAACCTTTGCCCCAAGGACTATCCCAGTGCATAGAATGTCCAGCAAACCTACCAACCGTAAAAAACCAAAGAGCAAAGTCTTGGGGGTGACGCTTATTGCGATCCGTAACAACTTCTTTCCGGGCAGCAACCTCTTTCTCCTCTATTTTTTGCTTAGTCAGTATTTCGTAGTCAGGAGCCTGCGAAACGTCGAAATAAATTGCTTCTTCAGTCTGGTAAGCAATTTTTTTATCCATAAGTAACATAATTAATGCAAGTTGAGATTCAATGAAATCAGTTGCTCTGGCGTAGTTGTCACTGCGCTTTTTATCGGTGTATCCGTTGGGCGAAAGAATATTTAGTAAATTGCTGTCCCTCTTGAAGGCTTCTTCGTAAAATTTGGCGACCTCCCAGACAGACTTTCCCTCGCGGTTGGCTCCTTTCTCTAGTTTATCGTCACCTTCATCACCGTCGCTGGACAGGTGGCCAACATCAGTGATGTTCATCACTTGCTTTACGCTGTGCCCGGATAGCTCTAAAGTTCGTCGAAGGGTGTCGGTGAAAACGTAGGCCCGCAGGTTACCAATATGCGCAAAGTCATAAACGGTTGGGCCGCAGCTGTAAAGCATCACCTGATCTCCCCGCGGCTCGAAATGCTCAGTCTGCTTAGTAATAGTGTTGTAAAGCCTCATGCCCCGTGTTCCTCAAGCTCGTCAAGGAGCGATGAAGCGACATTTATTGCTTCTGCTTTAATTTCGTCGAAGCTTTGCCCGGTTTGAACTTTAAATCCGCTTGCGTATGGATGTCCGCCACCTCCGAAATGTTCAGCTATTTTATCGCTTATACTGCGCCCGTAGTTACTCCGTATCTTCGCAGTTACCTTCTTGTCTCGGTATACTTTGAAACATATGGCAATGTCTGTACCTTTGCCCAGGCGCATATCATCTATTACTAGCATTGAGGGGTTATAAAGAGGACTAAACTTCTCAATTTCTTCCCACGGAATGGTTACTGTGGCAATACGATTATTGCTATGAAACTCAACTCTTTGAAGCAATAAGCCCTTGTATCTTATCAGTTCGGGCTCTCGGCGCATTGTCGCTCGCCGGGCGCTATCAATTTCAGCCAATTTAATACCACCTTCTACAAGCTCGGCGACGGTATGGATTGATTTAGCTGTTGTGGCTTCGCTCATTAAACCCAAGCTATCACTCAGGATACCTATAGCTAAAAATTCCTTTGCTTGTTTATTCAGCGCCCAACCCAACTGCTTGGCGAGTCCGTAAATAATCTCTGTAGTGGCCACAGCAGGATGACAACACATAATTGCCGAGAAGCTTATGCTGGGTTTGGTGCTGTGATGATCGATAACAATACTCGGCTTAGAGGCTAGCCACGCCTTTGCTCCTGTTTTTTCTAGTTGTTCTAAAAGAGTATCGCTACTAGTATCAACAATTATGCTAGCATCAAAGCTTTTGGGGAATTCTTTTATTACACGATCTGAACCATCTAGGTACTCTAGATAGGTAGGGAGGTCGACCCCACAGTACAAGGTAACCTTTTTACCTAACTCCTCAAGGATATGTTCTAGCGCTAACGAACTAGCCAGGCTATCGGTATCTGGGTTATCGGCTTGTACAACAACAATGTGCTCGGCATCAGCTATAGCATCGGCTATAGCTCCAGCTTCACTATAATCTTCCATTAAACTACATTATAACACCTTAAGGGTATGCTTTAGAGGCTAGCTACATCAACTGACGGCCTTCGAAAGCACGAGTCAGGGTGATTTGGTCAGCATACTCTAGATCCATACCCACCGATATCCCCCGAGCAAGCCGGGTGATCTTTAAAGGCTTGCCTTCTAACTTCTGCATAATCAGCAAAGCCGTACTCTCTCCTTCTATGCTTGCGTTGGTGGCCAAAATTAATTCTTCTACCTTGTCGGCATCTACCCTATTAATCAGCTCATTAATATGTAGGTGCTCAGGTCCTACGTTATCTATTGGTGAGACGAGCCCTCCCAAAACATGGTAGGTGCCACTAAAACTGTTTGTTTTTTCGATTGCAACTATATCAAATGGATCGGCTACAACGGCCACAATAGTCTTCTTACGCCGAGGGTTACTATACAGAGGGCTTACGTCTTGCCCGCTCTCTATAAGAGCAAATGTTTTTGGGCAGTATTTAGTCCCGGAATGTAGTTTTTTAATGGATTCTAGGATACTTTGTGCTTTAGAGCGGTCGCTACGAAGTAAGTAGTACGCATACCGCTCCGACGTACGGGGGCCTACTCCAGGTAGTTGACCTAGAGCATCAATTAAATCTTGAAGAGGCCCTGGTATAACCTGCGCCATAAAATATTTATAAGCCTAAATTTCCTAGAGCACCCATGACTGGTTGCATTTTTTCAGCCGCCAAGCGTTGACTTTGGCCGATGGCGTCTTTAATAGCATCCTCTAGCCATCGCTCTAATTGTCCTACATCTTCAAGGTCTACCTGCTCAGGATCAATGCTAATTTTCTTTATTTTTTGCTCACCAGTTATCTCTACTTTAACTGCACCATCGCCTGCCTCTACTACTATCACTTCTTTTTGTAATTCTTTTTGAAGTTTACGGGCACGCATCAAAAGCTTGGCTTGATCAAATTTGGTCAATTTACTACTCCCTTATATAGAGTCATTTTATCACGTAGGTGCTTCTTGTAGCCAATGTGCTGGGCCAAGCAACCAGACTGTAGCGTGTCCCTATCAAAAGATGAAGGCCAACGACTGTAACCATGAGAAGTACGGCCAGAGCTTTCGGCAATGGATTTAAAGGAAATACAGTCCTCCACTCCTTGTATAAATAACGAAGTCCGGCAGCGCTTAAGATACAGGCTGCTGGCAGGCTAAGAATTAAATATAATAAATTATTGAATACCCCAGCTGTTATAATACCGAGTACAAACATTCCTATAAGAAGGTACAACTCTCGGCGGGCACGAGTCCACATGGCATAAAGTCCAAACAAACCTAAAACTATCTGCAAAGCGTTAAGCATGGGCAGCCGTCCTATTACTAAGGAGTGGCTATCTCTGGTCATCCAAAATAGAGATAAGCCAGCCCATGCGGTGGATTTCATGACTTCAGTTGAATTGGCTAACTCAGAAGGAATAAGCATCAAAGACTTAACAACCGAAGGATTCTCGATAGACGCCATCACTATTGGGGCCATAAATAGCAGAGGAATGGCAAACAGACTTATTACCACCCAACTGCGCATTGGGGCCAGTAAGTGAACAAGCTTCTTTCGAAAGATTAAGGACCCTAATAACACAAAATAAATTGTACCGGGGGTATATAATGCCACGCCAAGAACCACCATTAGCGTAAACCATGCTAATGTTTTTTTGTCTGTTTTACTAAACCAAACGTAGGAGGCTAATAGAGCAATAGGTGTAAGAAGTAATATATACGGAGTTGCACTTCTTGCTGAAAGAATAATAAACGGAGTCCCGGCAAGCAGCATAGTTCCCAGTAAACTGACAAGCCTACCAAACCATAAACGTAGAAGCGTGTAGAAAAAAAGCAGCAATGCCAAGGCAAACAATACCGAGCTAAGGCGCATCCAAAAAGCGCCGCTTTGCCCAGCAGATTGAAACCCTAACTGGACCAGCTTATGGGGAGCGAAAGTAGGGTCCGAAATAATATTATCTAAGCTACTACTGCTTTGCCGAGACGCTGACTCGGCCTGGCTTAATCCTGTTGTTAATGTTCCTAGACGCCAAGTATATAAAAAAAGTACTACAGAAAGTAAAAAAAGAACTGTTATCAAGCCGCCCTGCCGACTTAAAAAAGGCCACTTATTTGTGACTTTACTCATGTATCCAAGTATAACAAATTAATCATTAAAGGGTTGATCGTGGCGCTTATCTAAGTCTCTAAACCTTTGTTGCGTTCGATCAAAGAATAACTCCACGTTGCCTACTGGACCGTTACGGTGTTTTTTTATAAAAATATCCGTAATATTTTGCCTATCAGTATCGGGGTTGTAGTACTCTTCGCGGTACAAGAAGGCTACTATATCGGCATCCTGCTCGATTGATCCTGATTCACGCAGGTCCGCTAGCTGAGGTATTTGTGGGCTACGACTTTCGACTGAACGACTTAGCTGACTGGCTGCAACAACCGGAACATTAAGTTCTCTGGCTAGAATTTTTAGACTTCTACTAATTTCTGATATTTCTTGTACTCGGTTAGCCGCTGATGCAAACCGTGATCCACCGCTCATCAGTTGTAAATAATCAACCATAATTACAGCAAGGGGGTGCTGGTGGTGTAAGCGTCGTGCCTTAGTTCGTAGATCGCTTACGGTTATTCCTGGGGTATCATCGAGAAAAATTGGAGCTTCAGCTAGTTCCCCCATAGCAGAACTTAACCGCTCAAAATCTTGATCAGTTAATCCTTCACCTGTGCGCAATTTCCAGGCATCTACACCCGCCTCTGCTGCCAGCAATCGGTCTACCAACTGTTCCTTGCTCATTTCTAAGCTAAAAAATAAAACTGACCCTTGGTTAGCCTTGGTGGCTATATTAAGAGACATATTGAGCATAATAGCGGTCTTACCCATAGATGGACGGGCGGCCACAACCAGTAAGTCGGATCTTTGCAAGCCCGCCAGTAACTTATCAATATCCCTTAAACCTGTCGGAATTCCCCTCAGACCCCCTTTATGTCTGTGTAGATCATCAAGACGGTCAAAGCTATCCCCTAATATGGACTCTAGGCTGATAATATCTTGGCGTACGTGTCGTTGACTAACCTGAAATAGTCTTGATTCGGCTTCTTCAATAAGTTCTTGCAAGCTTTTATTTTCATCGTATCCAATGCTGGTGATGTCCTGTGAAGCACTAATTAAACGGCGTCGGATGGCTTTATCGGCTACAATTTGAGCGTATTGTTCCAAATGGGCTGCAGTTGGCACAAAATTTGTCAGCTCGGTCAAATAACCTGCTCCCCCCACGGCATCTAGTTGACCCTCAGCTTTTAGCTGTTCGCTCAAGGTAAGAATGTCGACTGGGCTTCGTTTATCATGCAGCATCCTCATAGAAGCAAATACTCTGCGGTGTTTTTCGTCGTAAAAATCTTCCGGGTTTAATAAGTCGGCAATCTTTACAAAAGATTCACCCTCAATTAGTAAACTGCCCAAAACACTGGCCTCGATATCGAGATTCTGAGGTGGTATCGCGAGGTTAGAAGCTATCTTATCCATTTCCTATTGCTCATATAATTAAGATTCTAACACCTCAGCAGCCCCGAAGATATTGTTAATGGCTTCTACTGAATTAAGTTCTGGTAGAACGTTTGAAGATTTAACGTGGGCAACTTTGCCTTGCATTTTTTTCTCAAACATTTCTTTATCGACTGTACACTCGATTTTAACCTTTTGGCCGGTTACATCCTCAATAATACTTGCAATAAGATCTATATTCTTGGATTGACTAATCTTTTTTTTGTGCAGAGGAAACTCAAATACTAAAGTTAAGTTCTCTGGGGATATCTGTGGTATCGCCAATCGAAGTGCAGTATATAACGAGGCAGCGTTTTCTTTTGATTTACCTATAACCTGCGGCCACATACTTAGATCGAAGGCTATTTGGTCCTTGGCTTTAGGCTTATTCGGTGCGGTCTCTTTTTTACTCAGAACATCAATTGCTGGAGCTTTAACTTCATTCTTTGCCTTTATAGAGGATGCTGCTTTAGGGGGCTTTTCTGAAACATTCTTCGCTGTCGCTTCAAGTAAACATATCTCTAAAAAATCTCTGGGGTTTGAGCTAGAAGAGACTTCGAGTAGTTGTTTCAGGGTTGGAACCAACCACAACGGCGCTGGGTCTTCCTCTATTAGCTTAAGCCGTAGCACACGGCCCAAAAACTTGGCTACTAAGACCGGGTTTGCCCCATGGAGCCAAAGGTTCTCAATGTTTTTTATAGTACTGGGGCTTATACCCTGTTCAATTGAATTAATTAACGATCTTACAGTGGAGGACGAAGGTAGCCCAAGGTGTGTTTGAACAAGTTCAGCTGTAATGAGCTTGCCACTGCCGGATAGTTGATCTAACAATCCTATGCTGTCACGAAAACTTCCATCACCATGCTCGGCTAAGATATCTAGTGCTTCGCTATCAATCTTAATGTTCTCTTTTTTAGCAATTTGGGCAAGGTGCTTGGTCGTTTGGTTGTTAGATATCTTCGTAAAGTTAAATCGTTGAGTTCGACTGATTATAGTTTCCGGAACTTTATGAGCCTCAGTGGTGGCTAAAATGAATATGCAGTGAGCAGGGGGCTCTTCAAGCGTCTTTAAGAGTGCATTAAAAGCTTCTCTAGTAAGCATATGCACTTCATCGATAATATAAACTTTATATTGAGCAGATGTCGGGGTGATGTGTACTTTGTCGCGTAGATCTCTTATCTCATCTATGCGACGGTTGCTTGCAGCGTCAATCTCTATGATATCAAGGTGTACAGAGTCGTCCTGGTAGTCTAATTTATTTACAGCGCGGGCAAAAATTCTAGCAACGCTAGTTTTGCCTACTCCTTTAGGGCCCGCTAACAGATAGGCATGACTAATACGTTTATTTTTTATAGCACTTTTCATAGTTTCGGTGATGTGTTCTTGGCCGATAACATCATCGAACGTCCTCGAACGGTATTTTCTATATAGTGCCTGACCCATAGTTAACTAATTATACTCAAAAAAAACGCTACTGGACGTTGTTGATTATTCTTTTACTGGATACTTCTTATTTAAAGAGCTGCTTCGAGAGCAGCCCATTCAACATCGACTGTCGTGTCTTCGGGGACATTTACGCTAACTTGATCCCCTGGCTTTGCTTTGAAATAGGTCACGCTTGCAAGTAGCACTCTGTACTGCTTTCCGCCTACGTCCACAAAGTAATGTCCGTCTTTTTGATTCAAGACACCAACAATTTGCTTGCGGGGGATGGGGCCGATTTGCTTATACATGAAAGCACCATCATCAGCGATGGTTAATTTTAAAATATCTCCTTGGACAAGCTTAGACTTACTAGCATAATTAGCTGGTACCGGATATGTTTTACTGTCGCTTCCGACCATATTTTGACCATCAAATACACCCTCGATCACCTTACCCAGAGCTTGATCCTTTACCCTGTCTGCTAGCACTGGATCGTCTCCCACAAGGCTTACTATTAGCTCTTTGGCTGCTGCTAGGCTTGTTTCTGCTTCACCAATTAAAGCTCGCAGCCGTTTAATTTGTTTTTCGGGTATTTCTGACATTTTGCTTTTTAACTCTCCAGCCTCTCCCTGATCTTTGTTTGCTTACACTTACCCCAAAACTACCACAGTTTAAGCCTCAAGTCAAAAGCCATGATTAGGGGTTGTGGATAAACACTCCCAATCAGGACTGCTTGCTGTCTCTGAACGACAAACGCTTAAACGTAAGTAGCTATACTAGTTCCACCGTAGCGCCGGCATCCTCAAGTGCTTTTTTAGCAGCCTCGGCCTCGTCTTTAGTCGCTTTTTCTTTGACCGGCTTAGGCGCGCTGTCTACAATTGCCTTCGCCTCACCGAGCCCTAAACCGGTTATCTCCTTAACTGCTTTGATAACTGCAACCTTTTGGGCACCGGCGTCTTTAAGAACAACGTCGTATTCGTTCTTTTCTTCGGCTACTTCAGTACTCTCTCCGCTGCCTGAACCAGTAGCTGCAGCTGCAACTGGTGCAGCGGCGCTTACTCCCCAATATTCTTCTAAGAATTTCACAAATTTACTTATTTCCAGAGCGCTCATTTTGTCGAGCTTTTCTACGATTGTTGCGAACTCCTTGGGAACTTCTACGGAACTAACTTCATTATTATTTTCTGCCATTATATTTTCCTTTCAATTGTTATTGACTAATATTAGTTGCTCTTGCGCTTAACACATTCATAACGCCTCTTACGTTTCCAGCTAGAACCCTTACAAAGCTACTGGCTGGAGCCGCAAAAGTACCAACTAGTTGTGCTCGAAGCTGTAGTTTGCTGGGTAAACTCGCCAAAGTCTTGATTTCATCTGGCTCTAACATTCGACCATCAGCGGTAAGTGCTCCTACAAATTCAAGTTGAGGTTCAATCTTAGCGAAATTTGCCAAACTTTGGGCGGGTGCAACCTCATCTTGAGAATTAAACGCGTACAAAAGTTGACCCTGGATTATCCCAGTATCAAGATCTTTGTAGTTTTCATTTTTACTAATTGCTTTTTTAAATAACCGGTTTTTAATAACTCGAATTTGCGTTCCGTTATTCCGGCTATCATTGCGCAACTGTTGCATTGATTTAACAGATGTACCAGGGTAACGCGCAAAAACGGTCAATTTTGATTCAGCCAGCAGATCACTCGCTTCGGCAACTATTTCTTTCTTCTTATCTTTACTTAAAGCCATTAATTCTCCTTTCTTTTTTAGAGTATTTTTTACTTATTAGACTTCTTAGAAGTCGTTTACTATCCGCCAAAAATAAAAAAAATCTCTGGCTACTACAAAGATTAATTAGTGATTTATCCTAAAATATTCACAGCCTCGGTAGCAAAATTAAGTCACGTCACACGTGCCAGCTACTATCTTCGGTAGTTACTTAATAAATTACCATATAAGGGGTTGGGATGCAAGTTATTTAAGAGGTTTTGCTGATGATATTTGGCGATAATTTCGTATATTTTTTTGTTTATTTGAGAGAACATCCGATGCCCCAACCGTAACCTTATCAAGTAAGTGTTCAGCGATTAACGGGTGGGCTAATGCAAGCTGCTTATTCATTAGAGACATTAAAGACGAGTATGGCTGAGCTGCATTAATCTCTGGCTGCGAAGATTGCAAATCTTTTAGTGTCATGGAGAAAAGCCATCGCCGTTTATGTCCGAATAACGTGAAATACTCTAATATATCTTCTCTCCCCGCGCTTTGAACAGCGGAAAATAAACTAGAAAATAACTCAAAAGACTCCATGAAAATATCATCAACCTTGGCGGCCGCTAGAAAGCCGGGTACATCATAGCCGTAGCGCGCGGTTAAGGGTTGGGACTGTAAGTCTTTAACATTATGCTGAGAGAAGAAGTGTTTCATGACTCCTTCATCTGCTAAAATGTCCCATCGATAGCGGAACTGGTCCAAGGCTTGATTGCGGGAATTATCGAGGACTGACTTAAGGGCCCTTAATTTCTGCTCGTAAGACCATGTTTCAATTTCAGAAATAATCTCTGATCGTGATAAGTTTACTTTCGGGTATATGCTATCGGCTAAAACTTCAAACTCATTTCGAGGCCACCAGGAAAGAAGTTGGACCGGTTCTGCAGTGACTATGCTTCGGGCTGTCACTAAGCCATCGATAAATAAAGATACATAATCATCAGTCTTGCTCGCACCTTTAGCTACCGGTCCGTCTAATAGTTTAAAAACATTCGGTCTTTGGCCATGGGCTGCTTGTCTTAACTGTGAACAAAGCCACTTCACTTCATCTCGTGTATTAAATTTTAGGGAGTTGAGCATAGTGGCTATATCTAAACTTGAACCGCTAATTCGTAAAGTTACTAGGGCACTCATAGGAGTAATTGAAAGAAGTACTGAGCTTATCGCTTCCTTATCAACTTTGGAATTTTTCAAAAGATGTTTTTTCAGCTCGCTACGTAGGAATGATAAACGTTCTAGGCTTTCTTTATTTAACCGATTAAGCGAAGAGCTAAGTCGAGGGAGCTTGTAATAACTTAATTCCGAATTATTCTGTTGAAGTTTTTGAGTCAATTTAATTCCTGGGAATCCTTGCAGTTGGCTTGCTGCGTATAGGCTAATATTGCTAAGTCTAAGCTCCAGGCTTTGCTCGTCTGGTTTACTGGGTATGTTGTCTTTAGGTGCTGAGATTACATGATCACTAAGCTTATCTAGGCGGATAACAGAGCCCTTACCTGTCTGTAATCGTCTAGGCGGTAGCAGGGGTTGCACGATTTGCCATATTTTATTGTTAATGTCTGGGACACTAAGAAGTTTATCAGCTTCAACGCAGTCCACAGCGTGAAAGTCTTTAGGAAAAAGTTGAGTTAAAAGATTATACGTTTTAACAGATTTACGTAGATGTTCAATGTCGGCTTCGTGTTCATCCCTCTTGCTGGTAGTATATTCACGGGTTACTTTCTGACCGATTAATTGGTATGAAACTTCGGCAGGAACTTTTAAGAATATGTTTATACTTGGCCGGGGTATGCCCAGAAGGTTGTATTCCAGACTATCTTCCCACAGAAAAAAACCTCTCTGCTCTACTTCATCTTGAAACTTAGCTCCTTGGTGAGCCATATTGGATCCGACGTAACGGTTTGACAAAACTACTTTTCCGGAATCGATAGCACTACGAATTGCAGGAGCAGCCTCATATCGATCAAGAGCGTAGAACATGGAGGCTGTGTAAGGGCTAACTGAATTGGCTGGCCCGTAAACTCCGTTTAAGTACTGCTTAACGAAGTGACTAGAAGGCTGGTCATACCTTGGAAAATCAAAAACTTCTACATCATATCCCATAGCCTTCACACGCTCCGCCAGTAGTCTAAACTGAGTAGTTTTGCCAGAACCGTCCGCCCCTTCTAGAACTATAAACACCCCTTCTCCAGAAAAAATATTTTGTGCGTTGCTCACTAATAACCCTCGATTCCTATAATCGGTTTAGGCATAGAGCGCTTGTCTTTGTAAGCTTTTGGTAGCATATGTTCCGGCCGCCAATTTCTGATTAGGCTATTTAAATTAGTACCAGTCTGATATTTACCACTGAAGCCTTGGTCCCTACCCTGCCCGTAACTTCCTTCGACTTCGCCTGTTTCATGAAAAATTATTTGAGCGATTCTTTCGCCGACGGGCAGAAGCATTAACTCGTTTTGATTAAGATTATAAATTTCTAGAGTCAACCTATTGATATATCCAGGATCAATCCATCCAGCATCAAAGCACACTGCCAAACCGCTTCTTCCCCAGCTAGAGCGAGACTTGACCTCACATGCGCCAGGGGGTTTTATGCCAAAAAACTCGTGAGTATGCCCTAGGATTCGCTCTCCTGGTCGAATGGGAATAACCGGGTGATTTGCAGGAATACCGCTTAAAAGTTTGATACCGTTGTCGTCGCACCACTTTTTATGGGGTACAGCCTTAAGCGCGCCTTCGAAGTATCGTTTTACGTCCTTATTATCAAAGGGGTTATATACTGGATGATCCGCTGACCGCTCGGTTCTATAGTAGTAATGACCCAAAGTAACATCGAGGCTAGCATGCGACACATGCTTAGGTATAAAAGGCTCACATAATATATGTCCCGAGCTAAGTGCATCTCTTATTTGTTTGTTGCTAAACACTCCCATTGGTGACCTACCCCTGTCTATTTAGTCTATTAACAATAATACTTACTAGCAAGCTTAAGGGTTTTCAGTTCGTATGCTTGGTCCCATGGTGCTAGTAATGTAAACGGTCTTAAAGTAGTTACCCTTCAGGCTACTGGGTTTTGCCGACTTTATACTAGAAAGAGCGGCTTGAGCATTTTGAACTAACTTATCGGAACCAAAACTTGTCTTACCTATGCCCATATGTACAATGCCGGCGCTGTCAACGCGATACTCAACACGCCCCGCTTTAGCCTGTTTAACTGCCTTTTCAACGTCAGTAGTCACTGTTCCACTCTTTGGGTTAGGCATTAACCCTCTAGGGCCTAAAAAGCGTGCGTATTTACTAAGCCGAGGCATCATAGCTGGTGTAGCTACTAAAATGTCAAAATCTATATCTTCCTTTTCCAGTTTAGCTTGAATTTTATCAGCTCCAGCTAGGTCTGCTCCTGCTTTGATAGCTTTTTGTTCATCGTCACCTTCAACGAAAGCAACAATGCGTAGTGTTTTGCCTGTGCCAGCTGGTAAAACCACAATTTCACGAATATTTTGATCTGCTTGCTTAGGATCCACTCCGAGACTAACATGTAACTCTATTGTCGAATCGAAATTTGTTGTCGTAGTCTTAATTGCTAAGTCTATTGCCTCGGTCAGTGTGTAGGTCTTAGTCTTATCAATTAGCTCAGAAGCTATTTTAAATTTTTTACCAGCTCGTTCAACTCGACTACGAGATGGTTGTTTAAATTTTTTAGGATTTTCCTCTTTACCTGTTTTGCGAGTTTCTTTTGCTAGCTTATCTTCAGTTTCTTTCACGGCTTTAGCGCTGCGCTTGCCCGCTTTAGCGGTGGCTTTGGGAATAGGCGGGTTGTCTTTCATAACTTCTTCGGTCTGGAGCACCTCCACTTTATTTTCAGAACCATTTTTTGCGACCGACTTAGTATCAGTGGCCGGTTCCGGGGTTTTTTGTTTAGTAGCTTGTTCTCTTTTATTCGCTTTTTTGACTTCTGCCATAATTTACTCCCTAGTGGTGCTATCGGCTTAGCGCCTCCCACTTATTACTTATCTTTAATTAATTAACTCAAGACTTTCCAGAGTAGTTTTTACTCGATTTCTATGCCCATACTTCGGGCTGTTCCGGCAACCATTTTTTTCACAGCCTCAATATCATCGGTGTTCATGTCGTTGGCTTTAGCTTCTGCTATCTGGGTTAACTGAGTATCAGACAGTTTTTTATCTAATTTCAATTTATTGGGTTCTCCTGAGCCTTTATTAACATTGAGAGCTGAAAGTATTAACTCGTCCGTAGGGGTGCCAACAACACGCCACTTCATAGTCTTATCTTGATATATCGCTATATGAACAGTAAGCATTTGGCCTTGACGGTCTTTAGTTTCTTCATTGAATGGGTTCACAAAATCCATCATATTAACACCGTGCTGACCCAAGGTGCTTCCTACAGGCGGCGCCGCGCTGGCTTGCCCTCCTCGAATTTTCATTTTTAAGTTCGCTTTAACTATTTTTGTTGCCATAATTTAAACTCTCTTTACCTGTAGACCGTCTAACTCAACTGGAGTTTCGCGACCAAACATATTAACTAATACCTTTAACTTACCTTTTTGGGCATCAATTTCATTAATAGCTCCATCAAAACCCTTAAAAGGACCATCGATTATGTTAACAACTTCGCCGACTCTATAATCAAATTTATGCTTCGGTTCTTCCCTGCCCATACGTTTCAAAATTTTGCCGATCTCATCTTCTGAGATGGGGGTTGGCTCTGCGCCTGTGCCCACAAAGCCTGTTACATTGGGAGTGTTGCGTACAATATACCAAGCATCTTCAGAAAGCATCATCTCTACTAATACATATCCTTGAAAAATTCGCTTTTCTACAACCTTGCGTTTACCGTTCTTGATTTCTATCATTTTTTCCTTAGGCACTAAAACTTGAAAAATCTTATCACCCATATCTAAAGACTCAGCTCTTTGCCTTATGCTTTCTGCCACTTTTTCTTCATAGCCGCTATATGTGTGAATCGCGTACCATTGTTTGGATGAATCGTATCGTTTGCTCATAAAATTTCCTTAGAATTTTCCTTTTACTTTAAAATTACGTTCTTAAAAATTGCCCCAAGTGCTTTGTCAACGACAGCTACCATAGATCCAAAAATTATTGCAAAAATAAACACCGCTCCGGTAAGTCGCCAGGTTTCTCTCCTGTTTGGCCAAGTGACTTGGTTGACTTCACGCCACGAATTAATCAGATAGCTCGGTATTAATTTCCTAAGACCTCGACCTATAAAACCAGCAAGACCGTAGAGAGGATTCGTTAAACGATTTCGCGGAAGTTTAAGCCTAAGAAAAGGCCGTTTTACTAACCTAGAAGTACGCTTTACCCGACTTTTTTTAGAACTATTCTCTTTACTCCGGGTTATTTCAGCCCTCTCGCGTATGGTTGGGGCACTCTTGCGTAATCGCGGTTTTTTTTCTGCCACTAAAAACTCTCCCTTATTCAAAAAACCTACTCATCGTTAGAGTAGGTCGTCAATGTCAATAGTACGTTATATCTATTCTTTAAGCAAGAAGAATTATGAAACTTCAATTCTAGAATTATATATTTTAATTTCTTCCTGAAGATGTCGGGCTTGTGGGAGTGAATTAATTAAGTCGTTCCAGAACTCGCGGCTATGATTCATGTGTCGAGTGTGTACTAATTCATGAAGTAAGACGTAGTCAATTAGCGGCCAAGGCAATTGAATTAAGAAGTAGCTTAGGTTAATAACTTTAGCGTTAGAGCAGCTGCCCCATCTAGAAGTCAGCTTTCGAATTCTTACACCCCGGTAAGAATACCCTTTTTCTTGGGCCAGCGTTGCTAACCTTGCCGGCAGAAGGTCCACAGCTTCCTTAAGCAGGGCCCTTTGGCTGGCAGCTCCTGCTGCGCTTTGTACTAACTTATCACCAAAGGGGAGATCAGTATATATTCTAACTTCGGTCTGCGTCACACGCGACGAGATCTTGGCTTTCCCTCGAGATGGGTAAAAACATAATCTATGTGCCTTTCCGATCCTAGCGCCATCAGACAATTGAACAAGAGGTCGTAATGCCTGCTGCTGAATAATCCACGCTTTACGCCTTTTTGCAAATGCGATGCCGGCAGCATATGGTGTCCAGCTGGGTAGCCCAATCCTCACCTGGCCACTGGGAGTGATGCTTAGGCGTATATATTTTGCACCTCGCCTTTTGGATAGATACACCTCGCCGATGTCGGGTAACATTACGCTTCGATAGGCCATCCTATCTAATAGTGATGTTTCGGCGACTCATATCTACCCTACCAGCATGGGGGTTAGGAACTAGGTTGATAAGCCCTGGTTTTGTAATAGACGATTGAACGTCTCCGCTTTCTATCAACCCAATTTGATAAAAACGATTTATAATAGCACTTTTTTGAGTAGCAAAGGTATGCTTACCGCTTATTACTAAATAATCTTCGGACTGTGGGTTTTGCATACCGGCTACCTGTTTATCGAAAGTTTGACGGGTTTGAGGTTCTGCATAGCGGTCATCGTTAGTTCTTCGGTCCCGGCCCTGAGTTCGGGTAAAAGCACTATCTACATCAACTTGAAGCCATATTAAAACATACTCTGCCCTGTATTTGCGGGCTAACTCGCGCAGCTGCCTCCGCTGACCAACCCTAAGGGCATTTGTATCATAAACTACGCTTACTCCAGCGCTCATGAATTCTTCGCACATGTAATTCATTAAGTGACTAACGATGGCATTCTCTTGGGGGTCGTAGCGTGGATTCTCAAACAGTTCGGTTCTAATTCGGTCAGCACTAACATGAACTGATTGGATAACTTCAGCCAAATTGCGAGCGACGTAACTTTTTCCAGCCCCAGGGTAGCCGTATAAACAAATTAACACCGGTTTGCTCAGAACAATTTTGCTCATCTATTTGATACTACCACTGTAAAGCACTAACTTAAAGTGCTTGTGACTTTAACTACACGCTGCGCACTAGTGTTATGATTCCGCAGCCCCATACTATTATTTATCATAGAAGTTCGGTTTATTAAAAACACCTACCAAAAAATATTTTACAAATATTAAAATGACTTGGATTTAAAAATTGGGCATTTGAACAAAATTACTAAAAATCTAGCTATCTATATATTGGCAGGGGAGACAGGGCTTGAACCTGCGACCTGCGGTTTTGGAGACCGCCACTCTACCAGCTGAGCTACTCCCCTTCAATAATCTATTATCCCGTTAGGGACACTTTCAAAATACCAAAAAAACAGACGAAGTGCTATTTGACTACGTTTCGACCCAAGTTTTTTTTAGTTTCAAGTTGCTTGGAATTAACACGCTTTACCGGACAATATTTTTTTAATTCGATCTTATCAGGGGTGTTCTGAGAATTTTTAGTACTGTAATAATGCCGCTGCCCGCAAGCATCACACACGAGACCAATTATTTTTCGTTTTTCACCTTTTTTAGCCATAAAAAATACCCTTCGGGTTTTATCAAGAAGTAATTATAACAGATAAGAAAGGGGTAAGCAACGCCGTAAATAGAAGAACTCTGCGTCTTCACACTCCCGCAGAGTTCTATACTTGAGGCCTAAAAATCATTCGGGCCACCTCACAAGTACAACCCTATTACACACCATTATCATGCAAGTCTCTGTATTTTATCTCACGCGCAAAATGTGAGAAATATCTCTTGATTTTACTTATCTTTATTCTATCGTAATAAAGGTGGAGCCGTTGACGAGGATTGAACTCGTGACCCCCTCCTTACCATGGAGGTGCTCTACCACTGAGCTACAACGGCACTCTGGTCATTTTACCAAATAATTAGTGCAGTACTCATTCGTCTACTAAGGACGTTACTTGTTTAATTGCGTCCTTTGTAGTCTTAGCTGTTAATTTAGCTCCAGCTGCAGGTTTGTGTCCGCCACCTCCCAATTGCCTGGCAACCTCCGCGACGTCTTTAACCCCAACGAGTGATCGAAATGAAACTCCGTAATAACCTTCACCGCCGACTGAATCCGGATATACTAAAAACCCCCATTTATTATTTTCGAAATTACGGATGAACTGATTACCGAATAATTCACAGGCCTTTTTTAGATCAAGATGGGACTTTTTTGCTTTACGCCATTCCTCAGCAAACTCATCGGTGATAAAGGTGTAACTGTAGCCCTTACCACTACTTTTCATATTGCTTGCTAGGTGGCTCAGCGCTTCCAGTTCGTTTTTATTGTAGCTTTCTAATTCATTCTCCAGTTTTTCAATACTGGCTCCAGCATCAAGTAGTTCGCTTACAACTCGGAAGGTCTCCCTATATCCGGGATGATCAAACTTATGTCTCTGGGTATCGCTGATTATACCGAGTAAAGCAGTCTGGGCGTATCCCTTAGGCTTATTAAGTTTTAAGTCGTCAAAACACAGGACGTAAACCTCTTCGGCTGTAGCTGGCCTCTTGTTATTAATATAAACGTCTACTATATCCTTCCCTTCAGCTTCGTGATGATCTATAACGATGGTTTTAACATTATGCTGCTGAACGAAACCTTTAACCTGATCAGAATCGTTGCGGGACACCCTCTTGAAGGCCCCAGCATCTAGTAAGATTAAAAGATCTGGTCTAATTTTTTCTAGACTATCCGTTAAGGGCTGAAATTTTATTTGCACATATCCAGCTAGAAAGCTAAGATCTTGCGTAGGCTCTTCTTCTAGAATAATTTTAATTACTTTTTCTGGATAATTTTGCTGAAGAGTTGTAGCCAGTAGTAGGGCCGAACTAACCGCGTCAGGGTCAGGCGAGATATGTGAAGTTATTAAAACAGTCTGAGATGATAGAAGTAATTTCAAAAATTTTTTTTGCATAAAGTCTAGATTAGTTTTGGATAAAAATAAAAATTTGACAATCTTAGTGATTAGTTTAGGGATTAAGTTAGCCTAAATCAATTAATTTAATCGTTTTAAACAAACGCAAATTATCTAACACTAAGCAGGCACTGCCTCTATTGGGGGAATAAAGATGGAAGAGACAGTGGAATTTTCGGATACCTCCAGGGTAGGCTTGGCGCGTTCAAGCCCTAGCCTTACTATGCTTAGAATCATCTTTTCATAATCCATGCCTAAATTAACGACACAAGCCTTTGGAAAGGAACCGTAGTCTTCTATAAGGCTTGGTATTAGGTTTGCTTCAAGGAAGTGGGGATTACCCCATTCATCAAATCGAATATCAATTCTACCGTAGTCTCGAGCACCTAAACATTTAAAAACACCAACTGCCATATTGACTACACTTTCTCGGACTGATACATCCATAACCGGCAGCGTTTTTTCCAAATTCATAGACTTTACTTCTTGACTAAGGATACGCTCGCCTCGGTGGTTAGTCTCGGTTACGAGCTCAAGGGGCATTGCTATTAATCTTTTGGAATACTCCTCCTTCAAGATTCCGACACTAAACTCACGGCCCGGTAAGTACTGCTCTATCAGCCAATCCCCAGAGAAATTTATGGTATGAGAATTAACTTTTCCGTCCAATTGCATCAAGTTGTGGACTACTGACTCGTCATTTATCCCATCACCACCGCCTCCACGGGAAGGTTTAACGAATAAAGGATAGGACAAAGAAGATTCGGCTACAAGGCCAGTTTCCGTCCTTTTAATCACTATATACGGAGCCGTTGTAAATCCAGCA
Organism: Candidatus Saccharimonadota bacterium; assembly: GCA_013815775.1. Classification (GTDB taxonomy): domain Bacteria; phylum Patescibacteriota; class Saccharimonadia; order Saccharimonadales; family UBA10212; genus JACDFN01. Next base: position 149,262 of record JACDFN010000002.1, read on the forward strand.
TCTAAGGCCCGTTGTTTAGCTAGCGGCTTGTTCGACTCTAGGCAAATTGCTTCTCCAGCCGAACCAGTATGAGCAATATCGCGCTGCTCTAGGTACGTAGATAGCCATATTTTTTTATCTTCAGCAGCACAGTCAGCTATACCGCTAGGCAGGTACTTCATACCCATGAATACTAGATCCGGTTGCTTTGAAACAAGATTCCTTAAATCGTTTAGATTATTCACAATGGAAACACCAACAATACAGTAGTGCCTCTTCAGTAAAGAATAGATTGCATCGCAAGATTCTTGGCTAAGAGAACTAAGACCTTTGTTAGAAGATCGAACTATCTCAATATGCTTTTGAATTTTTTTCATATTGTTACACTTGCCGGTCCATCGAGAAAAGTTACCCCTCCTATGGATGGACAGATAATCTAGTTTCTCTGGTATCCGCCGCCGGAGCGTCTATCTTCTTGGGGACGAGCTTGATTAACCACGATAGAACGGCCACTTACTTCTTTGCCGTTAAGTTCTTCAATGGCTTTCTGAGCTTCTTTGTCATCGCTCATTTCAACAAAACCAAAGCCTTTCGACTGGCCGCTGTCTCTATCTTTAATTACGGTTGCGCTCGTTACGCCACCTTGTTCTGCAAAAAGAGCTTCTAACTCACTATCCGTAACGCTGTAGGCTAGACCGCCTATATATAATTTCATTGCCATAATAAATAAACCTTTCTTCTTAGCTAATATCGCTAGCGTTTAGTACTGCTAACCGAGATGATATTAGCCTGGTGGGCTTATATTATTACAACGGAGAGATCTTATTAACCACTTGCTTAATTAAAGTATAGCACAAATTGGGTATATATGTTGGACTAAGTTATAGTGTTCTCTACTTGATAGGCGTGAAATTTATAATTAGTGCATCGTGATTGCCGACGTTAGGACTATCTTGTATGTCTAAAAGTGATAACTGGTGCAGGGAGAGGGATTCGAACCCCCGAAGGCGAAAGCCAACAGATTTACAGTCTGCCGTGTTTGACCGCTTCACTACCCCTGCAAATTAGTATCAGTTGATGCGCCCAACCATTATTTTACCACCTCTTTAGTCTGAGCTAGCTGGCAATACTTTATGGCTTATTAGGGCGACACTTATAATATTTGGAGCCGATGGAGGGATTCGAACCCACGACCCGCTGTTTACAAAACAGCCGCTCTGGCCACTGAGCTACATCGGCAATAAGTATATTCTATAGCAATTATTTTAACTCGGGGGGTAGTGTAACAGGTTAAAGAGTTATATTACAACTCGTCTAGGGCGAAGAATACGCTTTGGCCTTCCAGAGGGCATAATCAATTTAGCTAACTTTTTTTGTGTCTGGGTAAGTTCTTCGCTCATTCCTCGAGACTCGTAAGCCTTGCTAAGCAGCGTGTATGTTTCTGGATTGGGTTCAAGCTCTGCAGCTCTTTGAAGTTCTTGAAGTACTAATTTGTCGTTACCTAATTTTTCCTGCACTTTAGCGTAGGCAATATGCCGGGCTGCTAAAACGTCTTCCAGCTTAAGTGCCTGTTCAAAAGCGGTTGCAGCTTTCTGGTAGTTTTCAGTTTCATAATATATCAAACCTAAATTATGCAAGCTGGAAGAGCTTGGCTCAATGCTGCTTGCAATTTCGAAGCAGTCTATTGCGTCACGATATTCGCGCTGCTTTGCGTATAGGATACCCAGGCGATTATATGCTGCCGCATTTTTTTCATCGATTTTTAAAATAGTCAGCAGTGCCTTCTCGGCCCGTAAAAAACGATTTTCGCGCATTCCATGATAAGCGATTTCCCATAGTCTTGAAAGGCGATCTCCCAATTTTTTTGGTAAAACTGCCATCTCGCGTTCGTAGTTGCGACCGTGTCTGTATACTAGATAACCAAATATTGTAAGAAGGACTAAGGCGTACATACCAACTCAGTATATCAAACTAAAGTCTTAAATTAGCAACCAGCTTTAAGTTGATTAATTTGGGTGCAACGTTTTGCTCAAGTGCTTGCTGTAGCTGGTTTATTAACCTTCTGTTAGACAGCATTCTCTCGGCATCTACCATGTTTTCTGCTTGAACTGCTTTATGGTGCAGTGCGATTAAGATTTTATTAAAAGCCTCAAGAAGTAGGCTAAGCTGGGGCTTATCTTTGGTTATGCTTTCTAAAGATTGGAGCCTCTGATATTTATTTTGGTTGAGTATTTTCTTAACTTTCTCCACTGCTTGTTTTAAGGAGTGTTGGCTGTCGTTCTGTAATAAAGCACTCATAAGACCGGGTGATCCTTGACTAAGTATCCAAGAAGCCTCGATGTCACTTTGCGAGTAATTATTAATAAAGTACTGCCGAGAATCGTTTAGAGACACCTGTCTTACGTAAATTATTTGAGCTCTTGAACTTACAGTTGGTAATAATGATAGTTCAGACGGTGCGGTAAGAATAAACAAACTTTCACTACTTGGTTCTTCTAGTATTTTCAAAATAGCATTTTGTGCTTCGTTGCTCATCAGGTTGGCGTTTTCAATAAAAACGACTCTTCTTATCTTGTTCGAACCAGGTGTTCTTAGTCGAAAATTGTAAATTAATTTCCTAACTTGCTCAATGGTAATTTCGCTTTTATCAGTAGGTGTCAGATGGTAATAAAACGGATAAGTTTCCAGAGCGCTGCCTGTATTGATTCTCAGTGTTTCTGAGGCAATAGTTTTTGCAATTGTTTTTTTACCACTGCCTGGAGAGCCAACCAATAGTAGAGCATGTCCTGGTTTATCAAGGAAGTACTCAATTTGCTTTTTAGTACATAAATTTAATAGTAAACTGTTTAACATACATTAATTTCCCTTAAGTATAGGGTTTAAAAGTGTCAGGAAGAGGCGCTACGAAAGACTTAATAGTTCCATCCAGCAATGTTAGCTCCAGAAACTTCGCGTGAAGAAGCATTGCTTGGCTTCCTCCATGGCCGTAAACAGGATCACCAACAATTGGATGTCCCAAGTGTGCCATATGAATTCTAAGTTGATGGGTACGGCCTGTCGCAGGCGACAGTTCTACCAGACTGTAGTCTTTTCCCATAACTTTAAAGTGTCTCTCCACCTTATACCTTGTCTGCGATGGTTTACCCCCTAAGCCGGTTCTGAAAGTTTGGGGATGCTTAGGGTTGCGTTCAATTGGAACATCTACTATAGCCTCGGCAGGCGATAGTTTACCTTCTACGATTGCTGTGTATATTTTTTTAGTCCTACGCTCCGCAAACTGTTTTTGAAGCCACTTTAAGGATGCCTGGTTTTTAGCGCCAATGATTACACCGCTAGTTAACCGATCTAGCCGGTGCACTATACCCGCCCTATTACCGAAAAGATTCTTGTCGGTAATTTTATTTTTTAAAAAACTGGCAACTGTAGACTCATAATTAACAGCGCCTTTACTGTGAGTCAGCATGCCGGCCGGCTTGTTAACGACTACTGCATTTTTATCTTCATAAATTACTTCTAAGTTAACATCCGGCGGCTCCATATCAACTAGCGTGGTATCAATAGAGACTGAGTCATCCTTACGAAGTTTATGACCAGGCTTAGTCGGTAGCTTATCCAGCAACACCTGATTGTTTACAAATAAAGACTTTAATGACGCACGTGTATAGTTGGTCAATTTTTCACTTACGAAGACATCCAGCCTTTTCCCTTTATTGGATTCACCAGCCTTAAAGTTCAACATACTAGTTTTTAAGGCGGAGACCTAGGGCTTGTTGCACTCTAAGAAGAGTCGTATTTGCCGCTGTAGACATAGCTTCTTCGTCTGCTTCCAGTTTTTGCAGTAGCTTTTTATCATCAACGGAAGCTAGCCGACTTTGAAATTTACTCAAAAAGTTATTGACAGCTTCTGCCACTGTCGTTTTAAGCTCCCCATAGCTAGATTTACCGTCCCATTGCTTAATTACTTCGGATTGGGGGCGATTAGTTAGTAGTTGAAGTATTTGAAGTAAATTAGAAATTCCGGGCTGCTTATCCCAATCGTATCTTACCGTACCCAGTGAGTCAGTCGTAGCACTCATAACTTTTTGTGCTGCTTCTTCTGGCTTATCACTAAGTAAAATAGTTCCTGCTGGATCTTCTACGCTCTTGCTCATTTTCTTTTCGGGGTTTCGTAAACTGCGAATTCTTATTGGTTCCGTGCGTCTTGTAAATTCTGCTTGTTTAACGTTATCTTCGGGTACAACGAATAAATCACCAAACTTATTGTTCATTCTCAATGCTAAATTTCGAGTAAATTCTACGTGTTGCCTCTGATCATCTCCTACTGGTATCCATTTACCCCCGTAAAGCAGAATGTCAGCCGCCATTAGTACCGGGTAGAGATATAGTCCCGCAGTGATAACATCTCTCACTGGCTCGTCCTGGCTGGGGGAATTCATAATATCTGAATTCGAATCAGGTTCAGGTCTTTGACTGACCGGGGTGCTAACCGATTCCTCGGTCCGTTGAATTGGTGCATGACCTTTTTCTTTGAATTGAGTCATTCGTCTTAGCTCACCGTAGTACGAAAAGCAGCTAAGTAACCACGTCATTTCAGAATGGGCTGGAATGTAGCTTTGGCGGTAGATAAAAGTATACTGGTCTTCAATATTCAGACCGGCGGCTACAAAAACTTTAAGATTTTTAAGGGTCTGTTCATATAAGTTGTTATGATCGATAGGTGTTGTAAAGCTGTGTAAATCAGGAATGAACATATTTAGCTGGTATTGGCCAGCATACTTCTTTTGAAGATCCACCATGGGTAAGATAGCACCTAGGTAATTTCCAAGATGAAATTCACTATTGGACCGCAGACCAGTTAAAATGACCTCTTTGTTCATTAAGAATAATTATAGCTTAATTGTTGCGAGCCATTGAACTTTATCGCTTGGTAAACTGACGCTTTTTACGTGCACTTCGTAGACCAAATTTTTTTCGTTCTTTTTCGCGTGGATCACGGCCGAGCAGTTCAGCTTTGCGCAGAGTGCCACGGTAATCTTCATTTAGTTCGACTAATGCTTTGGCAACGCCAAGGCGTATGGCGTCAACTTGGCTAGCATGGCCTCCGCCACTGACCTTGACGCTTAGCGTATAGTTTTCCGGGTTTAACTCTAGAACATTGAACGGTATAGCAAGTTCAGACAGGAGAGATTTACTCTCAGCAAAATAAGCAGCTGAATCTGTGTTATTTATAGTAATTTTACCCTTGCTATTTATGAGGCGTATCCGGGCAGTTGCTCGCTTTCGCCTCCCTAATGCATAAAAATAATTTGCAGCCATTATTTAGGTTCACCTTTCTTTAGAGATACAGTTTTTGGCTTTTGAGCAAAGTGCTGATGCTCGGCATTAGAATAAATCTTAAGCCTCTTTAGTCTACCATCTCGTAATTTATTAACTGGGAGCATACCTCTTATGGCGTGATTAATAATCTTTGTAGGGTCAATTTCCATTTGTTCCCCCAAAGTTCTTCTGTATAAACCTCCTGGAAAACCGCTATGGCGGTAGTAAAGTTTATCTTTAACCTTATTGCCAGTAACTACTAATTTTGCCGCATTTATTATTACCACAAAATCACCCCCGTCTATATGAGGGGTGAGAGTGGGTTTATCTTTACCTATAAGAAGTCGTGCAGAAACCGTAGCTAGCCTACCAAGGGGGACCTCAGAAGCATCCAACACATACCATTGCCTCTTTATGTTTTTAGGTCTGAGACTATATGTTTTCATTGTTTCTTGACCCCTGTTTTCTTAGCTGCAGGTGTTGGTTTAGTTGCTTTATTTTCAATCGGTTTCTTAGTCGGTTGCTTGACTTCGTTATTTTTAGAATCGGCCTTTTTGATCTCGGTCTTCTTAATTTCATCCACAAACAATACTTTGGCCATTTGAACATTATCGCCACGTCTAACGGTAGTTCTTTGTATTCGCAAGTGGCCACTGTTGCGGCCACTAAGCTGAGGGGCTATTTGATCGATCAGTTTATGAGCAGCCTCGAGAGTCATTAACCCATTTATTACCAGGCGACGGTTGTGAAGATCGCCCACCTTGGCTTTAGTTATTAATTTTTCGGTATAGCTGGATAATGTTTTGGCTTTTGGCAAGGTAGTTTCGATTGATTCATTCAGCACCAAAGCATCTGCTAGACCTTTTATAAGGGCTTGTCTAGGGTCTCTTTCTCTTCCGAATTTTCTACCTTTATAACCGTGGCGGTGCATTTCTGTTCCCCTAAAGTTCCAATTCTGCTATTTTTTCTTTAACTTCGTCTAAAGCCTTGTTACCAAAGCCTTTTAGGTCTCTCAACTCTGCTTCACTTAGTGATAGTAAGTCTTTTATTGTGTGGATGTCATTGTTCACCAACGCATTTGTTGTCCTTGCGCTTAAGTTCAGACCCTCTATTGAAGTCATTAACTCTGCCGGTTCTTCGCCACCGTCGCCCAAAGCACTACCTTCAGCAGTAATGGGGAGCGAAGCCTCTACGCGGGTCTGTCCGGCAAGTGCGGTGTACTGGTTAACTAATATGGCGGCTGCTTCTTCAAAAGCGTCCCTTGGCGACAATGAACCATCTGTATCGATAGTGATGAGTAAACGATCTAAATCTGTCATACGGCCCACTCGAGTATTCTCTACTTTGTAGCGAACCCGTAGTACGGGGGTAAACAAGGCATCTAACATAATCATATCGCTAATCTTTTTACCAGCGCCAGTTTCGTCTAACGCTCGGTAACCACGACCGGTTTCAACGGTGATATCCATGGTCAGCGATGCCTTGTCGTCGTCTATATTGCAGATTACATGATCTGGATTAACCAGTTCCACATCCGCACTGAGCTGTAAATCCTTAGCCTTAACAGGTCCCTTACCCTTTTTGGAAAGTCGTAAAGTTTGAGGTTCGTCACTATATAGTTTGAAACGAATACCCTTCAGATTAAGCAAGACTGCTACGATATCTTGCTTAACACCCTTGACGGTAGTAAATTCATGACTTGCACCTTCTATTTTAAATGCAGTAACAGTGGCTCCAGCAATGCTAGATAAAAGAACTCTGCGAAGGCTGTTACCAAGCGTCATACCATATCCGGGTTGAAGTGGCTCAATAATAAATGTAGCAGTAGTTGGACCGTGATCCGTAACCGATGCCAGTGTGGGGGTGTGAATTAGTTTACTCATAATTATATTTCTCCGCCTCCTTTAGCGAGAGTAGTATTCTACGATTAATTGTTCTTTGATATCAGGTTCTGCGTCTTCTCTAGTGGGTAGCCCGGTGATTGTAATTTCAACTTTCTTGCGGTTTGCCTTTAGCCAGCCGGGGATATCGGCTGGGGCAGGGCTAAGCTCATCAAGGTGTTTAAAATAATCACTTTTAGCACTAGCACCTCTAAGGACGAAAACATCGCCTGGCTTGACCCTTAAGGATGGAACGTCTACTCGACGCCCGTTCAAGGTAAAATGTCCATGTGTAGCAAGTTGGCGTGAAGCCCTTCTAGATACTGCAAAACCGGCTCTGTATAGGACGTTGTCAAGTCGCCTTTCTAGATTTTGCAGAAGTATGGCTCCGGTTTGGCCGGGAGTATTCACGGCTTCTTCCATAAGTTTTGCAAACTGTCTTTCAAGGAGCCCATAAAGTCTTTTTACTTTTTGCTTCTCCCTAAGCTGCAGTGAATATTGACTAGGTTTATTACGGTAGCCACGGGTTTTTTGTTGCCCAGGTGGTGTCGAGCGCTTAACCAAAGCCTTATGAGCCTTAGGATGTAGAGCATAACCCTCTCTTCGACTCATTTTTACTATAGATTGCGTGTCTCTGGCCATAATTATTGCTTCCTGTTAGTTCCTCTTTGCTTTACGAGGCCTTGTGCCACCATGGGGCACACCAGTTATATCTTTTAAACTATCAATCTGGACTCTTTGGCCTGATAAAGTTCGGATTGCTGCTTCCCTGCCCATTCCAATGCCTTTAACGAATACATCAACCTTCTCGAGTCCGTATAATTGTCTTGCAGAGCTAATAGCCTTTTCGGCCGCTATTTGGGCTGCATAAGCTGTTCCTTTTTTAGAGCCACGAAAGCCGGAGCCTCCTGCACTACCACTTGATAAAGCGTTACCCTTGGTGTCCGTCACAGTTACGATGGTGTTATTGAAGGTAGCTAGAATATGAATTTGCCCCTGTGGTACGGCACGCCGTTTAGATTTCTTTTTACGAGCAGGTGCTACTACCTCTGCCGCATCTTTAGGAGAGTTTTCATTGTTTTCTAACTTATCTACTTCTTTATCTGCCATATAATTTATTCTCCTAAACTATGTCTTAGAAGGTGCCTTTCTAGCGGTTCCCCCGACAGTAATCTTTTTTCCTCTTCGGGTTCTGGCGTTAGTTCTTGTTCGCTGGCCTCTAGATGGTAAACCAGCCTTGTGCCGAAGCCCTCTATAAGATCCAATATCAGTAAGACGCTTAATATTACCCATTACCACACGCTGTAGCTCACCCTCAACAGTGTGTTGAGAGGTAATAACTTCTTGGATACGTGATATTTCACTGCCAGTTAAGTCTTTCACTCGTACTGTACGGTCAATATTGGTAGAGCTTAAAATATCTGAGCTTGCCTTTGGACCGATTCCATAAATATAAGTTAAGGCCACACCAACTTGCTTATTGTCCGGAATGCTCACTCCTGAAATTCTAGCCACTTTAAAACTTACCCCTGCCTCTGCTTGTGCTTTGGCTTTAGTTTATTAATTACATAGACTCGGCCTTTTCGGCGTACAATCTTATCGTCTGGACTAATTTTCTTTACGCTGGCACGCACCTTCATGCGGATCATCTCCTTTATTTCGTTGATGACACACTGCTCTCTAGTAAAAACTAGTTTTTGCGATAGGTTATCCGACCCTTCGTAAGATCGTAAGGTGTCAACTCAACCGTAACGCTGTCACCTGGTACTAAGCGGATGTAATGTTTCCGCATTTTACCTGCGACATGAGCTATGATTCTATGACCATTTTCAAGTTCTACCCGAAACTGCGTTCCGGGCAATGCTTCGACTACCGTCCCAGCCAGTTCAATAACTTCCTTGTCTTTGGCCATAAATACAACCTGACAATTGTATCAAACAAACCAAGGTGTTGTAAAGTGTTTTTCCGGTTACTATTTTCTCCTGGGAATCCCGAGCCTCTTAGTCAGGCGTTTCTTTCCGGTAGTTGTTTGTGAAGACTTTAATCCTGGTTCACTGAAGTAGTCTGGCTGCTCGTATTGATCATATGTGATCATTAGAGCCCTGGATTCAACTTGGCGCATAGTTTCAAGCGAAACGGCTACAAGAATAAGGACGCTTGTGCCTCCTAGACCTAGAGCTATACTCTGGTCTACATAAACTTGAGCAATAATAGGTGTTACAGCTAAAATACCAAGCGCCAAGGCGCCAAAAAAAGTCAGCCTATTGACCGTCCTGCCTAAATATTTCTCGGTTTGCTTTCCGCTTCGAACATTAGCTATAAACCCACCCTGCTTTTGAAGATTTTCGGCTATCTCCTTTGAATTAAAGGTAATACTGGTGTAAAAATATGTAAACATGAACACAAGAGCAAAATAAGTTAGTGGGTATACCCAAGGTTTCCAGCCCCCAACTGAAAATGTTTGAGCGGTTGGGTTTTGGAAGAGGGACGATAGTTGGACTCCTATTTTCTCCCAACGGGTATCAGCGGCTGTAAAAGCAGCACCTTGGCCCTCAGTTAGTAACTGTCCAACAAAGCTCGGTACGCTCAAAAAAGCCACCGCAAAAATAATGGGTATTACTCCGGCAGTTATTAATTTTACCGGTAAGGTGGTTGTCACGCCTCCGTAGGTACGATTGCCCTGAACCCTTTTGGCATAATTTACTGTTAATCTGCGAGAAGCTTCGTTAAGCTTCACAACCGCCCAGGTCATAAATATTACAGCCAATATTATTGATACCACTGTAATGAAGCCCCGTTGGCTAAAGTCGTAGCTTAAAATTGTTAACTTATCTCCCGGTACTTCTTTTGCCCAAGCTAAACTATTTTTAAGCTGAGATATCAACGAGGGCAAACTGCTGACAATGCCGACGGTTATCAGGAGTGAAATACCATTTCCAATCGAACGTTCAGTGATTAATTCTCCAAGCCACATTAACACCATAGCTCCACCGGTAAGGGCTCCTATCATCAGGACCCACTGCATAGCTGATGTGTTGGCGGTAATGTCTCCTAACCCTCCTATACTGGATGCTGCCTGACGGATGAGATAAATAGTACCTATGGACTGAACTATGGCTAGTGGAAACGTCAGCATGCGCGTGTACTGATTGATGCGCTTGCGACCAAACTCTCCTTCTTTGTTCATTGCTTCGAGCTTTGGTATAGCCTTAGTCAAAAGCTGCATTATAATTGACGCATTGATGTACGGGCCAAGACCGACAAGCATAATTGAGAAGTTAGCCAAAGCACCGCCCGATAACACGTTCAAGAAGCCCAAGAGCTGATTAGAGCTTGTTTGAGCCAGTAAATTTTCCAAGACTTGTTTAAGTGTCTGCGGGTCACTGAGGGGAACTGGTACGAAGGACAGAATACGAAAAACCAGAAGCATCCCTAGAACTGCCAGAATGCGCTTGCGCATTTCGGCGTGACCAAGCGAAGTAAGTATTATTTTCCAATTCAATCGTTTAGCCTCTACTTTTAATTAAGTATACACGAGGCAGTATAGATTGCAGATGTACTATTCTTTACTCTCAGGTGATTTTTTTACTCGACCTTGGCGCTCGGTAATCTTAAAACTGCCGCCAGCTTTTTCTATAGCTGCTACAGCGCCCTGACTGGCCGCTGGCAAACGGACGTCTTTTTTTACAGTTAACTCTTCGCCGTTGAGTAATAATTTGACATCTGCGTATGGGCTGGATATTAGTTTAGCTTTAGCCAGCTCTTCAACCGTTATTGTAGTTTTTTTAAATACGGCCAACTGGCCAGTATAAATAACTTCGATCTTGGGGCGTGAACTTTTAAATCCCCGTAGCTTTGGCAACCGCATATATAGAGGCATCTGACCACCTTCAAAACCCGGTCGTACGCCGCCACTTTTACGCGCACCTTGTCCTTTAGTTCCACGTCCAGCGGTTTTCCCGCGACCAGCACTTATGCCTCTTCCCGCCCTAATGGGTTGCTTGTTTTTTTGCAGGGTAAGTTCGTTGTACTTCATGCTTAATCCGCCTCTTTTTCCTTCGGTTTCTTATTAGCGCTAGATGATCTTGTGCTTGTTGTCCATTCGTGTGATGCTTTCATGCTACTAAGGGCGGCCAGCGTAGCGTAGGCTGTGTTTATTCTATTAGAAGAACCTAGGGACTTCGATAATGCGTTTTCAATTCCAGATACTTCTAAAACAGTTCGCACAACGCCTCCAGCTATTAAGCCTGTGCCAGGAGATGCCGGGAGAATTAATATACGAGCTCCACCTACCTTGCCTTCCACGTCGTGCGTTAGAGTCCCTTTGTATAAAGGTAATTTAACTAGATGTTTCTTAGCAACACTAGTGGCTTTGGTCACAGCTGCAGCTACATCCGCTCCCTTGCTAACGCCGACTCCGACCTTGCCCTTATGATCTCCCAAAACAACTAAGGCCTGGAACCGAAATCTTCGGCCTCCTTTAACCACCCTGGCTACTCTGTTTACATAGACTACCCGTTCATCAAACATCTTTTCCTCGGCTAGGGGCATGCCCCCCCTTGATCTTTGTGAGACAACCATAATTAAAACTCCAATCCTTCAGAGCGTGCGGCCTCTGCCAACGCTTTTATTCGCCCATGAAATTTACGGCTTCCGCGATCAAAAACCACTTTTGAAATTTTTGCTTTAGCTGCTTTTTTGGCTACTTCACTGCCGACCCAAATAGCTTTCTCTGTCAAGGTGCCGCTAACTTTCTGGCCCACAGTGGTCGCATAGACTAGGCTTTGACTTTTAGTGTCGTCGATAATCTGGGCCGTAACATGTGCGTTACTGATGTTTATCGTCATACGCGGTCGTGTGGCTGTGCCAACTACAACCGCTCTAACACGGTTAGCTCTGCGAGCTCGGTTTAATTTCTTATGTTTTAAGTAATCCATTTTTTATCCTATTCTTTACCGCTTTTACCGCTTTTACGAAGAACCCGCTCATCCGAATAACGGATACCCTTGCCTTTATATGGTTCTGGTTTCTTTAAAGCCCTTATTTCTGCCGCTACCTGACCCACTTGCTGCTTACTAATCCCACGGACCGTCAATATGTTTTGCTCAATTGATACCTGTATACCAGTTGGTAGTTTATATAACACATCGTGAGAAAAACCAAGGTTAAATTTCAAAGTCTCGTCCGCTAGTTGGACGCGGTACCCAACTCCTTGTATCTCAAGTTTTTTTTCAAAACCATTACTAACCCCTTCAACCATGTTGCTCAAAAGAGTTCTCATAAGTCCATGCTTTGCTCGAGTACCAGCCTCATCATTTTCCTTAGCAACTAGTAACTTGCTGTCTTCAAGTACAACCTTTAACCCAGGCATCTTAAACTGCTTTAACGTTCCCTTGGGACCCTTTATTTCTACACCGGCGTTATCTACATTGACTTCTACACTGGCCGGCAATGTGATTGGAAGTTTTCCTATTCTACTCATATCATCAATCCTAGTAAACCTTGGCGATTAACTCACCGCCCAGCCGCTTAGTCATGGCATCGGTGCCGGTCATCACACCTTGAGAGGTAGATACAATCACAATGCCGCGACCACGCTTCACAACGGGTATTTTATCGGATTTAACATATAGCCGACGGCCCGGTGTGCTCAGTCGCGCAATTTCAGTAATAGATGCATTAGATCCTTCTGGGTTAATACTAATCTGTAGACTTTTACGGTGATTATCTACTTGGACCGACAATGACATTAAAAACCCGCTGTCAACTAAAATTTTGGCAACTGTTTCTTTAACATTTGAGTGCGGCAGTATTATTTCTGCTTTATTTACCATTATTGCATTACGAATTCTTGTAAACATATCTGATATTGGGTCAGTTGATACCATAATTACTCCTTACCAACTACTCTTTGTTACTCCAGGAATTTCCCCCCGAGAGGCGTGTTCCCTGAATGCTATTCGGGATAGCCCAAACTGTCTCATGTAACTGCGTGATCGACCAGATTCACTACATCGATTATTATGGCGGCTAGGGCTCGAATTACGGGGCAGACCAGCTAGGCCTTCATAATCTCCAGCAGCTTTCATCTCGGCTCGTTTCTCAGCATACTTTTCTATCATTTTTATACGTTTAGCATCTCTGGCAATTATTGATTTCTTGGCCATTTATCTGTCCTCCTTTTCAAAGGGTAATCCTATTTTTTCAAGTAATAAACGACTGTAGGTTGGGCTTTTTGAACGAAGTACAAAAACTATTTGTAAGCCATGAGCTGTGGCTGTATCTTCGTATGCTAGCTCAGGAAACACTGATTGATCGGTGAAACCAAGGTTATAATTACCCTGTCGATCGAAGCTTTTGCCACTTACCCCATGAAAGTCCCGGAGCCGTGGCAGCACTATATTTATAACTCTGTCAGTAAACTCATACATCCTCTCTCCGCGAAGTGTAACTTTAAGACCTATTTTGCTTCCTTCCCGTAATTTAAAGCTCGCAATGGATTTTTTAGCAATTGTTTCAACGGGCTGCTGCCCGGTTATTTTTCTAAGAGTATTGGCGCCTACCTCTATCAACCGTTTCTCATCTTTGGCTCGTCCTAGCCCAATATTTACTACTATTTTTTCCAGCCGGGGGGCGTCATGAATATTCTTTAACTTAAGTTCCTTTTGAAGCTCACCGGCAATCTTTTCGAAGTACTCTTTTTTTAAACGAGCCTCGTAGCTTACTTTAGTCTTAGGAGATGCCATTACTTTATCTCCTTGCCAGTAGTTTTCATTATTCGCGTTTTAACTCCGTCTTTGCTTATCTTATAGCCAATCCTCGATGCTTTTTTTGCTACTGCGTCCAGTAATCCTACCTTGCTTACCCAAATAGGTTTTGTTAGTTCGATGATCCCTCCTTGTGGGTGGGCAGCAGTCGGTTTACGATGTCGTTTTACAACATTAATTCCTTCCACCGTGACTTTATTGAGCTGAGGCTGGACTGAAAGAACTTTACCAGTACGGCCTCTATACTTCCCGGAGCGGACTATTACTTTGTCGCCTTTATTGATGCGGATTTTATGTATTTGACGTGTCATTATAGTACCTCCGGAGCCAAAGAAATAATTCGACTATAGCCCTTTTCACGTAGCTCCCTAGGCACAGGTCCGAATATCCGGCTACCTCTGGGTGTTTTGTTGTCCTCAGCGAGAACAACTGCTGCGTTATCGTCAAACCGAACAGTTGAACCGTCCGCACGCTTTATAGGGCTTCGTGTTCTTACAATCACTGCTTTGACAATGCTTTTCCTCTTTACTCCGCCTGCCGGATTTGCCGTTTTTACGCTAGCAACAATAATATCGCCAACTCGAGCGTATCTTCGTCGACTACCCCCAAGTACTCGTATACAAAGTAATTGCTTAGCACCGCTGTTGTCAGCAGTCATTAAACGACTTTCTTGCTGAATCACTTAGACCCCTCCGGTTTTGGTTCGTTATCAAGAACATCGGCGGTGGCGTCTGTTTCTTCAAATCGCACACCCCCACGTTCTAAAATTTTAGATAGTTTAAAGTGCTTTCTGGCACTGATAGGGCGAGTCTCAGAGATTATGACTCTATCTCCAATTTTTGCATCGTTTTTTTCATCATGAGCCATAAATCTGGTGTTTTTAGTGTATTGTTTCCTGTAGAGTGGGTGTGTCTTACGGGTGGCCACCGTTATTACGATAGTCTTATCTACTTTGTCGCTTGAAACAACTCCAGTCATAGTCTTTGGCATTTACATATCCTCCTTAGATAATTGCTCGCCTAAAACGGTTAACACACGAGCAAGATCTTTGCGCTTAGTCCTAATTACTCTAACATTCTGAACTTCACCACTATAAAGGCGCCGACGTAGTTCTACAATCTCATCTCGCAAACTAGAACTTTGCTTGGTAAGTTGGTCAGTGCTCAGTTTACGTACTTCAACAATTTTCATTATTGATCTTCCTTTAGGGTGAAAAGTGTTTTAACGGGTAATTTGTGAGCAGCAAGCCGCATTGCTTCCCGGGCTACATCTTCTGCTACTCCATCCATTTCGAATAAAACGGTTCCAGGTTTAACCTTGGCAACAAAAAACTCCGGGTTCCCTTTACCGCTTCCCATCTTTACGTCTTGTGGTTTTCTAGTAACTGGAGTGTGTGGGAATATTCTTATCCAAATTTGCCCTCCGCGCTTAACGTGTCGTGTCATGGCTTGACGAGCTGCCTCTATCTGGCGGCTAGTAATACGCTCGCTCTGCTGACTCACAAGAGCAAAACGTCCGTAAGCTAACTGATTGAGAGAGCTGGCCGTACCGCCGTGAATACGACCCTTTCGCACTTTTCGGTATTTGGTACGCGAAGGCATTAACATTTTAGTCTACCTCTCCCCTGTAAATCCAAACTTTTACACCTATAACTCCAGCTCCCGGATACAGTGCCCTTGCACTTCCGTAATCAATATCTGCACGCAAGGTATGCAACGGTACGCTTCCTTGGACCTCTTTTTCTCGTCGGGACATTTCATTACCGCCCAATCGTCCGGCAACTTCTACCCTGACACCCTTTGCGCCTGCTCTCATCGTTGCGGCAGCGGATTGCTTAATGGCACGCCTAAAAGTAATCCGTCTTTCTAGTTGGTGGGCAATATTCTCTGCAACTAATTTAGCTTGAAGTTCGGGTCGTTTTATCTCCTCGATATTGACTCTTACTGGTACACCGTACAATTTCTCTATATCGGTCTTTAATTCTTGAGCTCCCGCACCGCCCCGTCCAATAACTACACCGGCTTTTGCTGTTTGAATCGTAACAGTGACCAAGTTTGGCGAACGCTCAATGTCAACTTTGTTGATTGCCGCTCTAGAACCCAGTTTAGTAGTTATGTGGCGACGAACGGCTAGGTCCTGCTTGAGGTATGCTGCGTAATCTTTCTTACCGGCAAACCACTTGCTGCGCCAATCCTTATTGACTTGTAACCTCATGGATATAGGATTAACTTTTTGACCCATTATTTTTCCTCCTTGGCGGTAGCTTCAGTAATCTTTTTCTTAGTGGCTCGTTTTTCACCGTCAACAGTAACTTTGATATGACTAGTTTTCCTTGCAAAAGGCAAGGCTCGCCCACGGGCAGCAGGTCGGTAGCGTTTTAATCTCGGCCCAGCAGTAACAGTAATTTCAACTATATGAAGGCTGTCAGGTTTATAGTTGTGATTATGTTCGGCGTTTGCTCGTGCACTTACAACAACGCCTTTGACTGCTCCTGCGGCACGTCTGGGAGTATGATCAAGAATTGTTACAGCATCAGCTATCGTTCGACCTCTAATTAAAGCAGCTACCTCGCTGACTTTACGAGGACTCATCCTGACTCCTTTTGAGTTGGCATAGGCTGGCATAGTTTACCTCTTAGCTCCTTGACTCTTGGCAAGTTTACCACCATGGCTACGGAATTTGCGGGTTGGCGAAAACTCGCCCAGTTTATGGCCTACCATATTCTCGGTTATAAATACTGGAACATGTACTTTACCGTTGTGAACCGCCACAGTACGACCTACGAACTCCGGAGCTATAGTACAAGCACGGGCCCATGTTTTTATTACTGTACGGTCTTGAGGGGTTAGTGCTGCCAGTTTTTTTGATAGCTTTGGGTCAATGTACGGTCCTTTCTTAAGTGATCTGCTCATCCTTGTCTCCTCTTCGCCTGATGACGACTTCTAACTATAAATTTAGTACTGGCCTTACGGCTCCGAGTTTTATATCCCAAAGTTTTTTGACCCCAAGGCGTAGTGGGGGGCCTGGCCATCCGGTGCTTACCGCCATCTCCGCCTCCATGTGGGTGATCGGCTGCTGCCATAACCACACCACGAACGGACGGCCTAAAGCCCATATGCCTTTTTCGTCCAGCTTTTCCAACCTTTATATTCTGATGTTGTTCATTGCCCACGCTACCAATAGATGCGGTAGCTTCGATGGATATCATTCTTACTTCACCCGAAGGGAGGCGGACTTGTGCATACTTCTCTTCCTTGGCAATTAATTGTGCTCCTGCACCGGCGGTTCTAGCTATTTGAGCACCTTTGCCCGGCTGTAGTTCAATGGCGTGGATCACCGTTCCCGTGGGTATATTTTTTAGCGGTAGTCGGTTTCCAACTTCTATAGAAGCTTCCTCCTCCGCACTTATTCTGGCGCCGACTTCTATTCCTTTAGGAGCTAAAATATAGTGATACTTTCCGCTATGATCCTTAATTCGGGCTATTCTGGCACTGCGGTTAGGGTCGTACTCAATTTGCTCTACTATAGCCGTAGTCCCTGTTTCCAGCCGGTAATTTAATAATCTGTAGTAACGACGCGCTCCGCCACCTCGGTGCCGGGTGGTTATCCGCCCTTGATTATTTCGTGCAACTGGGCCTTTTTTTATTTTTATTAACCCTCTTAGAGGTTTTTTGGTAGTGATCGTGTCAAAGTCTTGAGTGGTCATGCCCCGCTGAGCTGGTGTAGTAGGGTTATAGAGTTTGATAGGCATTATTTACTCTCCTTTACCGGCTTTTTAGTTGCCGGTTCTTCAACTGCTGCAAAGATTGGCAGCTTGTCTCCGTCTTTGAGGGTTACGTATGCTTTACGAATATTAGCTCGTTGAAAATGTCTCACAGAACGGCCACCCCGTCGTAGGCTGCGCTGACTTTTTCCTCTACTACTGGCCACTCTCACGCTTTTTATGCCAACCTCGTACTGATTTTTAACTGCCTCGGCGATATCATGCTTATTGGCGTCACGGGAAACGTCGAATACATATGTATTTTGAGTTTGCGATAGACCATATACTTTCTCGCTTAGCCTAGGTTTCAAAATAACCGCCAATCTTTTCATTATTTAGCCTCCATCAATGCATCAATTGCTAGTAATGCACTGGTACTAAAAACAATCTTATCAGCGTTCAGAACACCATAAACATTAAGATATCGAGCTTGTATTAGCTGGGTACCGGGAAGATTGCGGATAGGCCTAGAGGTTTCAGGTGTTTTTGATTCTAGAACTATTAGTGTTTTACCAGATGCTCCAATTTTTATTAACAAGTTTAAAGCATCCTTCGTCTTACCACTTGCTAAAACAAAATCATCTATGACAATAATTTTTTCAGATTTAGCCGCCAAACTAAGAGCCTGCCGTAGAGCCAGCCGCCTAGACCGAGTATTCAGTTTAATAAAGTAGTTCTCGCTACCAGTTGGTCCGAAGGTTACTCCTCCCCCGGTTTGCAATGGATTTCGACTAGAACCAGCCCTAGCCCTGCCGGTACCTTTTTGAGGGTGAGGCTTGCGTCCACCACCGCGCACTTCGCCACGTTTTTTAGTCTTGGCAAGGTTAACCCGACCATTGGCAAGATAGGCTTGGTAAGCAATTTTTAATAGTCCGTGGTCTTTAACTTCAACTCCAAAAACTTTTTTATCGAGTTTAACGGACGTAGTCGCTTTAGCTCCAGACTTCGTAAAAGTAGAAACACTCACTACTTAGACTCCTTTAGAATCACTAGTCCTTTACGTGGTCCGGGAACGGCTCCACTTACCCCTATTACGCCTAATTCTTTATCTACTAAAGCCACCTTTAATCCCTTGGTTGTCACCCGTTCATGACCCATATGTCCAGCCATTTTCTTACCTGGAAAAATACGCTGTGGGTACATAGAGCCAATGGAGCCGGGACGTCGATAGCTACGCCCACCGTGGGTCTTTCGGCCGCGGTGAAAGTTATGACGCTTAATGGTTCCGGCAAAGCCCTTACCTTTGCTAGTTCCCGATACATCAACGGAGTCGCCAATATTAAAAATGTCGGCGTTCAATTTGTCGCCGACTTTTGTTGTTTCTTCAATTTCATCAATCCGAAACTCACGTGTAATTTTTGGAGTCTGTCCGGAAGCTTTTAAATGTCCTTTTCGAGACTTACCGGCTTTTTTGTCTTCTTCTGCACCTATTTGAACAGCCTGGTATCCGTCAATCTCTAGAGTTTTAATTTGTGTTATGACGTTATCTACAGCGGATAATAAAGTAACAGCAATCGAAGAGCCGTCCTCAGTAATGAGGCTAGTCATGCCGATTTTACGAGTTAGTAGTGCTTTCACTCTTATCCTTATTTTTGCTTAATAAATGCATAAACCTCGATTTTACGAGGCGTACAAAAAAATGACCTTGCTCTAGCAGTATCTACTCCTTTGCAGCAATAGACTTACAAAAAAGAGCCAAGTACTGAACTCTCTATGTCCAACAGATTAACATGCAAAAGACTCATCTGTCAATCTGTTGCGAAAATTACAAAGATAATTCTTTAATTAAAGGTTAATTCTAGACCCATAGGTAACCAAAAACCAACAAACATAGCCATTAGTAGCACGGCATATTCAACTTTACGATCTATTTTAAAATGGTCGTGTGCGATAAATAAAAGACCAATTAGGGCTCCAACTGGAATAGGAAGTTCTGTATCCCCCTTGGTGATTATTCGAAGCCATTGCGACCCTAGAACTAAATAAAGCACAATTTTTAACACATAGACGCTGTCTAGCTCTTGATTCTGGTCAGTTTTTTTTGCCATAAACGTATTTAACCATAAGGTTATTGTCCAGGCAAAGCCTAAACCTCAAACTGCCCATTTTTATATATAATTCTTCGTTCACCGCCAGGCAGTATCGCCGTAACCACTCTGTCTGACGTTGAAATTAAGTCATTATGAACTGCGGATTCATTAAAGCCTAGTTTCTCTAAAGTTTTAGCAGATACGTTCCTTACGTTACCCGAAAATGTGTCGTGATACGATTTGCCAACTGCAATATGGGTATTGCCGAATGGCCCGCCAATATTTTCGTCAAAGAGGGTATTTGCCATAAACTTGTCAATTCTGGATAGTCTCTTATCGGTAAGCGAGTACTCACCTAACTGGGAAGCTCCCTCATCGGTGGTTAGCATTTCTTTAAGTAGTTTTTCGTTTTGCTTAGCTGAAGCTGAAGTTACTCGACCTTCCTTAAAATGTAACTCAATGCCTTTCACTACACTGCCATAGCTATACCAAGGTTGATTAAACCGTATCCAGCCATCCGTACCGCGCCAGTCCGGAGAAGTAAAAATTTCAAAGCTTGGTATATTCCGACCACTTCCACCAAGCCACTCGCGGTCCGGGCCCAGGCGTACATGCAGGTCAACGTCATTGCCTTTCATGTGAAGTTCTTCTATTTTCAAGGATGTTAGCTTTGTAGAAACTCTAGTAATTTCATCGCTGGCTTTACGCCACTGCTCAAGTGGGTCCTCGTAATCCAAATAGCAGGCGTGAATAATCTGCTGCCAGTACTCTTTAAGACTAAGGTCCGCCTCTTTTGCTTGTGACTGCGTTGCATAGAGAGCTAGCGTCCATGTATAGCGACCAGAATTTTCCTTCTCATCAAACCATTTCATCAGTGGTTTCATAGCTTTTTGACTTGTCAATATTCGCCTCGGATTCACTCCGTCCAACTCATGAATATCGTAATTCGAAATCAAGGCAATTCTATGATCAACTTGGTCGACCAAACCACGAGCGTATTTTTCTAAAAAACCATTCAGCTGTTCATCCGTTGCATTTTCATAAAAATAACGTGCTCCACCACTCATATCGTCACTCAAATTACTAATTATATGGCCGCCAGAGTCGATTATTACCTTTCGGAGCGTCCTATATAAGGGCAGAGCCGATAAAGGAGAATGCAGATAAATTACATCATCTGGCTTAATGCCTTTTCCACTGTCTAAGGCAAAATTAACTAAGACTTTAGCATACTTCTCAAGAATATTATTAGACGGCACATAACTCATCAGATTAATTATACAGAAGATGAACCAGTACTCTTAATGAGATGTCTAACCTTCGCTTCTATTAAATTAAATTCCCAACCGGGCATTTCTTATATCTTTCTTTCAGACTAGGGTTATGAATTATTCTTTTTCTTCAAATGCTTCGGGTAGATAAAGTATTTCCGTGAATAATCCAACGGGGTAACGACCAATTGGAGTCATCACGTAGCTTATTATTCGATCCCTTTCCGGAGAGAAGTCTTCTTCAGTTGGTGGTGTTTCGTCGTTCTTGAAAGTCATTTCTGGAACCATAATTTACATCTTAATTTCGGCGTCACAACCAGCTGGTAAATTTAGATTCATCAGTGAATCAATCGTCTTGGGGGTCGGGTCGGTTATGTCTATAAGTCGTTTATGAATCCGCATCTCGAACTGTTCTCGGCCCTTTTTGTAAACGTGAGGGCTTTTTACTACAGTAAATGTGCTTCTCCTCGTTGGCAGCGGAATTGGGCCGGCTATGTTAGCCCCAGTTCTAAGCGCTGTTTCTACAATTTGCTTAGCCGATTGGTCTATTACCTTGTGGTCGTAAGCTTTTAGACGAATACGAATCCTTTGTTTTATCTCAGGAGTCGCAGGTTTAGTGGTTTTTTTAGGTTCTGCCATCAATCTCTAATCTTTCGAAGTTTGGGTAATTCGATACGTGCACCACTACTTCTAATGTGCTTAATAGCGCCCAATGCCAAAGCTTCCTCAGTAACTGCACGCTGTGCTTCATTTAATGTATTTTTTTCTACAGACAACCCTAGGCCGTGGTCATCATCCGACCGTAAAAAAACTCTTTTGCTGCCTGAAAACGCGTACAAACTTCCTTCAACCAATTCGTCAGAATCGGTGAACCTTCTCCATACTGAATTGTCTGCGTGTCGCTCTACGTCTCCAATTTCTATAGGGCTCATGTAAGTTTTTCCTTATTTAGTAACTTTAGTTACTACACCGGCTCCGACTGTTCGCCCGCCTTCGCGAATAGCAAACCGTAAGCCCTGTTCCATAGCTATTGGCGACATCAGTTTAACTTTAAATGTAACGGTATCACCGGGCATGACCATCTCCTTGTCAGCTGGCAGTTCTACCTCTCCGGTAACGTCCGTAGTACGAAAGTAAAATTGAGGCTTGTAGCCTTTAAAGAAAGGTGTATGTCGGCCTCCCTCTTCTTTGGTCAGGATATAGACTTCGCTATCAAATTCGGTATGCGGTGTAATGGTGCCTGGTTTTGTGAGTACTTGTCCGCGTTCAATATCATCTCTCTCTATGCCTCTTAGCAAGATGCCCACGTTGTCGCCTGCTTGACCTTGGTCCAGATTCTTTTTAAACATCTCCACCCCAGTAACAACTGTTTTCTTTGTGGGTCTTATTCCTACAATCTCAATTTCCTCATTAACTTTAACAACCCCTGTTTCGACACGCCCAGTAGCAACTGTGCCTCGGCCTTTAATTGAAAAAACATCTTCAATAGCCATCATAAAAGGTTTTTCAAGATCGCGTTTAGGCTCTGGAATATACTCATCCATTGCTTTGACTAGTTCCATTATGGCGTCTTCGCTGCTTGCATCTCCTTCAAGAGCCTTGGTTGCAGAACCTTTTATGATAGGTGCTTCACGGTCAAATTCGTACTTAGCAAGAAGGTCACGCACGTCCTCTTCAACTAACTCAACCAGCTCGGGGTCGGCTAAGTCCATTTTATTTAGGAACACTAAAATAGAAGGTACACCGACCTGCTTAGCCAGTAGCACGTGCTCACGAGTTTGGGGCATAGGCCCATCGGCTGCCGAAACAACCAATATAGCTCCATCAATTTGAGCAGCGCCGGTTATCATGTTTTTTATGTAGTCGGCGTGCCCGGGCATATCTACGTGAGCGTAATGTCGGTTTTCTGATTCATACTCTTGATGCGAAGTAGCAATAGTAATCCCGCGAGCTTTTTCTTCAGGTGCATTGTCGATTTGGTCATAGGCAACCGGTTTATTGATAGAGCTAGGTAGTTTTTTGGCTAGAACAGCAGTAATAGCCGCTGTTAAAGAAGTTTTACCATGATCAACGTGACCCATTGTACCTACGTTAACGTGCGGCTTACTTCTGTCGAAATTTTCTGCCATTTAATATCTCCCTTTAGTTGCTACTTATTATTTAGCATGAGAAAGCAATCACTCCCTCACACGAGAATAATGTAATTATAGGTAAACTTATGCCTTTTGTAAAGGGTTTTTGGGTCTTATTCGCTTGCTTAAGACAAAGGTTAGGTTTAGTCCGGTTGGTCCTGGTTTTTTTGCGTTCTTTTTCATTAATCATGTTGTTTGCTTTTTTGTTGATCTTTGTTTGGTAAAATAATATAACTTACTAAACAAGTAATGCTAATCGACAAGGATATGAGTGTTTTTAGAGACTAAGGGTACGAGTGACTGGTGGGACGGTGCATGTGTGTACCAAATTTATCCTCGAAGTTTTTATGATTCGGATAGTGATGGTGTAGGCGACCTCCGGGGCATTATAAAAAAACTTGACTATCTAGCAGGAAAACCGGAGTCGCTTGGCATAAATGCAATATGGATATCCCCTTTTTACCCCTCACCTTTAGCTGATTTTGGTTATGATGTTTCCGATTACAGAGGAATCGATCCTTTGTTTGGAAGTATGGTCGATTTTGACAGACTAGTCCAAGAAGCTCATCTCAGAGGCGTTCGTGTAATTATAGATTTCGTTCCTAATCATAGCTCTAACCAACACACTTGGTTTAAGGAATCTTTATCTGGCCGAGAAAGTCCAAAGCGTAATTGGTACGTTTGGAAAGACCCCAAGCCCGATGGCTCACCACCAAATAATTGGATGAGTGTTTTTGGAGGATCAGCGTGGGAGTTTGAAGAATCGTCACAGCAATACTATTTGCATACTTTCTTAAAACAGCAACCTGACCTTAATTGGGATAATCAAGATCTACGAAAAGAAATGAAGGAAATTATGAAATTCTGGCTTGAAAAAGGTGTTGATGGGTTAAGGATTGATGCAGTTAGTTGGTTATCGAAAGACCTGCAATTTCGCGACGATCCTGTTAATCCACGCTACCGCGAGAACATTGATGACTCTTACCACAAGCTTCTTCACACCTGCAGCAGTCAAGGGTCAAAGCTTTTCGACTATCTCAACGAGATGATTGATGTTTGCAGGGGTTATGAAAATAAATTTATGATTACGGAGGCATATCCCGATGTTCAGGGTGAAATTAGCCACTATCTTAAATATTACCAAAGGCTGAACCACAACATCTGCATACCTTTTAATTTCGAGTGTATTTCATTCCCGTGGGACGCGGGTACCTACAAAAACTTTGTAGATTTGTTTCAAGAAGCATTACTGCCAGGGCAACCCGCAATTTACAATATGGGTAATCATGACAAGTCGCGTTTAGCATCAAGATTAGGCCGTGATTCGGCAAAAACAGCGGCAATGCTACTTTTGAGCCTGCCTGGAATCCCCTTTATCTACTATGGTGACGAAATAGGTATGCAAGATGTATATATTCCGAAAAATAAAGCTAAGGATCCTTTTACGACGCCTGAAGGAGTGGGCCGTGACCCATCAAGGACACCAATGCAGTGGAACGAATATATGAACGCAGGTTTTAGCACCACCGAACCCTGGCTGCCACTATCAACAGATTACAAACAGTGCAATGTTGAATCTGAGTCGCGGTACAACGAGTCGTTCCTCAATCTCTATAAAGATTTAATTGCTTTCAGGAAGCAGTCGACAGTACTTCGAGTCGGTGCATATCAATCTTTAGAGCTTGGTAAGAATATATATGGGTTTGTACGAGAAAATTTAACAGATAAAGTAACAGTGGTGCTTAATTTCTCAAATGAAACTGAAATAATTGACTCAAAAGCTTTAAAGGGCAGAGTAGTGCTTTCAACATATAGAGATATTGGGTCGAACTTTAACCTTAACGGCCACTTAAAATTGCGGCCTCATGAAGGTGTATTTATTGCGCCTTCTTAGCTATTTTATTCATTTTTTTATGATGGCGTTTTTGAGTGGATCCTCTAAGTTTCTGGGGAACCTTGGTAATTTTAGTTCTTACGAATTGCCTAGATAATTTTTTTCGATCTCGCAGTACCTGTTCAAAAGTTGTTTCATAGCCGTCTACCATCTTCTCAATAGAAAAGTTCTCAGTTGCGTGTTTGCGGCAGGCCTTCCGCTTTATATCTGATATTTTTTGAACTGACTCAATCATCTCGGCTATACTCTCTACCACGTAGCCTGTCTTTCCATTAATTATAAGCTCGGAAGCGGCTCCTTTCTTTAAAGAAATTACAGGAGTGCCGCTTGCCATTGCTTCAATTGTAGCCAGGCCGAAAGGTTCCTCCCACTGAACTGGCGTCAGAAGAGCCTTGGCCTTTTTATAATACTTAGAGAGTTGGTCACGCTCGATGTACCCCAGGTACAATATTTGGTCATCGAGATGAGGCTTAATGTGTTGATCGAAGTAGGTTTGATTGTCGGGAGTTATCGAACCTATTATGAGTAAGCGGTGTTTTAATTTTTTAGCAATCTGGACTGCTTCTTTCACTCCTTTCTCCGGAATAATTCTCCCGCTAAACAATAAATAGTCCTCAGCCTCCTCAGAAAATGGATAGTCATCAGGATCGATCCCGTTATAGACTGTGGCGGCATATGGAAGATCCGGTGCGTCCCTCCGCTGGTTATTGGAAATTGATATAAAATGCTGGTTCGATGTTTGGTAAAGGTCATACAGCTCTTTAAACCAGTCATAGGTTGGATCATGCAGGGTGTATATAACTGGAACGTCCCCGTTTATACGGGCATGTGGCAAGGCCGATTCGGGGTGATGAAAATGAAGTAAATCGTACTTGCCGGCGTTAGCACGCACAAACATTTCATCAGCCATGTAGCTATCCCACATGGCTGGAATGTAATGCGTCATTAAGGCTGGGTTAGATATTAGATTCTGAAATTCTTCTTGATTGGTAGCCAGCGGTCTCAGATTACAGGTCCTAATATTCGCACCTTCTACACTGCTTCCTAGGGGCGCATAAAAATCAATTTTATGTCCGCGTTCTGAGAGCCCTTTTGCCAGAGCATAGGCTAGGTCTATGGGTGCGTAAATCATATCGGGGGGTCTTGGCACGAGGATAAAACCCCGAACCATCATTGCAATATTCATGTATACATCCCTGAATAATAAAAGGTCCTCGAGTACACTATATTATATGATGATAAGTAACTATTCATAAAAATAAGACGTGCTTATTTTGCACTTTTGGAAATTATTTCTTGGGTAACATTCCCCGGAACATCGGCGTAATGATCTAATTCCATACTAGAACTAGCTCGGCCTTGAGTTGAACTTCTTAGATTAGTTGTGTATCCGAACATCTCACCGAGCGGAACATAAGCTGTTATTTCTTTGATTCCAGGTGTGAGATCCTCCATTGACTCGATGCGGCCTCGCTTAGAATTTAAATCACCAATAACATCTCCCATGAAACTCTCGGGAGTGACCACAACCACCTTCATTACCGGCTCCAATAGTACCGGAGAAGCGTTTTTTACACCATTTTGAAGCGCCATACTTCCAGCTATTTTAAAGGCCATTTCAGAAGAGTCTACGTCATGATAGCTTCCATCGTAAATCTCAGTCTTAACATCAACCACAGGGTAGCCTGCTATAACTCCGTTACTCATTGCTTCCTCGATTCCAGCCTTGATGGCTGGTATATACTCACTGGGTATTGTTCCGCCTTTAATGCTGTTGATAAATTCAAAGCCTTTCCCGGCTTCGTTTTGGGATAGCCGAACCCACACGTGTCCATACTGGCCACGACCGCCACTTTGACGTATAAATTTTCCTTCCGATTCGACGTTATCTTTTCGAATAGTTTCGCGGTAAGCGACCTGTGGTTGGCCAATGTTGGCTTCTACAGTAAATTCACGCTTCATACGGTCTACGATGATCTCTAGGTGTAGTTCGCCCATACCCGATATAATAGTTTGGCCCGTTTCGTGATCAACTTTTATGCGAAAAGTAGGGTCCTCCTCTGCGAGACGCTGCAATGCTAGACCCATTTTTTCTTGGTCGGCTTTGGTTTTTGGTTCAATAGCGATGCTTACAGGTGGGTCTGGAAATGTTATGCTTTCTAAAATAATTGGGTGACTGGTCTCGCAAAGGGTATTGCCGGTGGTTGTGCCTTTTAGTCCCACTATGGCCGCAATGTCTCCAGCTTCGACTTCCGTAACGTCTTCTCGTTTATCGGCCTGCATACGGACAATTCTGCCGACGCGTTCTTTCTCCCCGGTTGAGCTGTTCAGGATATAGCTTCCAGCGGTAACTTTCCCTGAGTAAACTCTAAAAAATGCCAGTTTGCCCACAAAGGGATCGGTAGCAATCTTAAAAGCCAAAGCCGCGAAAGGTTCGGCAGAATCGGGCTTTCTCTCTACTTCGTCGCCTGTTTTAGGGTTAGTCCCCCAAGTTGAACCCCGATCCTCTGGACTGGGGAGGAAATCAGATACGGCATCAAGCAGTTTTTCAACAATCACACCACGGCCATCACCGCCTGACACAGCGAAGAATTGACCGGAAAGGACAGCTTTACGGATTGCCGAGCGAATTTCGTTCTCCGACAATGCGTTTTCGCCTTCTTCCAAGTACTTCATCATAGTGTCATCATCGGCTTCGACGGCTGCCTCAACCAGTAAGCTACGATATCGTAATGCCTTTTCCTTCATATCTTCAGGTACTTCGCCTTCCGTAAGATTTTTATCTGTAAAGTTTTTGTAGGTGTAGGACTTCATATTAATGAGGTCAACAACTCCGCTAACGGATTGCTCGAAGCCAATCGGTAGATGAATAGGAAGAGCGCGGCGTGACAGTCTATGGTGAATACTGTCCAAACTTTTATAAAAATCACCCCCGGTTTGGTTAATTTTATTTATAAAGCAAATTCTAGGAACGTTGTACTTATCGGCTTGCCGCCAAACTGTCTCTGACTGACTTTCAACCCCCATTTTTCCGTCAAAAACGACTACCGCACCGTCCAAAACACGCAATGAGCGTTCTACCTCAACCGTAAAGTCAATGTGGCCGGGGGTATCGATAATGTTAATCTTGTGATCTTTCCAGAAGCAGGAAACAGCTGCAGCGGTAATAGTGATACCCCTCTCTTTCTCCTGAGCCATCCAGTCGGTGGTTGTTTGGCCTTCGTGAACAGCGCCAATTTTATGCTTCAGACCAGTCCTGTATAAGATACCCTCTGTTGTAGTAGTCTTACCAGCATCGATGTGTGCAATAATTCCAATATTCCTAAGCTTGTTCAGCGGGTATCTCTTGTCAGCCATTCTTTTAGGTCCTGCCGAAGTGCGCAAAAGCTCTGTTGGCCTCGGCCATGCGGTGGGTTTCTTCGCGTTTTTTAACAGCTGCGCCAGTACTGTTATAGGCATCCATTAACTCCGCGGCCAATCTATCCTGCATGCCCATTCCCTTTCGATCGCGCGCCGCAGCAACGAACCACATAATAGTTAAGTGCTGTTGGCGCTGGCCACGGACCTCGAAAGGAATCTGATAATTTGCTCCGCCAACACGCCTAGACCTGGTCTCCATGTGAGGTTGTATATTTTTCATAGCTTGCTCAAATACATCGAGTGGGTTTTGCACTTTAAGCTTATCGGCTGCTTTTTGCATGCCTCCATAAACCAAACTTTCGGCCATTTGTTTTTTTCCGTCGCGCATTACCCGGTTTATAACTTTCGATACTCTTGCACTATTGTAAATGCGATCGGGCGAAACTTCACGAACTAAACTTTTAGTTGTTTTTCGAGGCATTATTTAGTGTCCTTTTTAGCGCCATATTTACTGCGCCCTTGCTTACGATTCGCAACACCTTGTAGGTCCAGCGTACCTCTTACTATGTGATACCGAACTCCCGGAAGATCTTTTACTCTTCCTCCCCGTACTAAAACAACGGCGTGCTCCTGAAGATTGTGCCCCTCGCCACCAATATAGGCCCATACTTCATCGCCGTTTGTTAACCGAACTCTTGCAACTTTACGCAAGGCGGAGTTAGGTTTCTTAGGCGTTTTGGTGGTAACCCTCACACAAACGCCACGCTTAAATGGCGAAGGCTTCTCATAGTTTTTTGTTTTTAAGTTATTTACAACTCGAGAAAGAGCCGGTGACTTAGTCTTGACGGCGGCGCTTCTTCTAGGCTTACGGATTAATTGATTAATCGTGGGCATTGTACTATCTACTTACAAGTTTATATGACAGCTGGGTTAGCCCTGCTGTCATACTCTTTCTCCTTTAGTTTCAGTAGTTAATTCTAGCAAAATTACACCTCTTCAGCAACCTGTGGATCTTGAGCTGAGCTCTTAATTGCCCTAGCGCCTGTTCCTACAGGTATTCTTCGTCCAAGAATTACGTTCTCTTTGAGGCCGTATAAATAGTCTACTTTACCGCTGGTGGCTGCTGCTATAAGCACCCGAGTGGTGTCCTGGAAGGAAGCTGCCGACAAGAAGGAGTCAGTGCTAAGTGATGCCTTAGTAATGCCTAGGAGTAGCTGATTATACTTAACTAGGTTTTTGTTATCTTTTGCCAAACGCTCGTTAGACTCAACAACAGCCAGTTTGCTAACAACATCACCAGTTATGAACTCGCTGTCACCGGCTTCTTCGATCTGAACTCGACTAAACATTTGTTTAACTATCACTTCAAGATGTTTATCTGCAATAGTTTGCCCCTGGCTGGCAAATATATAGAGAATCTCGTTCATTATGTAGCGCTGAGTTGCTTCAATGCCCTGTAAAAGCATGAGCTCATGGAGGTTTATTGAACCATTGGACAACCTCTGTCCGGCAGATACTTCCTCACCGTCTTTAACTAAAATTTGCTTATATCCCGGTATCTCGTAACGTACCACGCTTTTGGCTGTTGGCTTGATGGTGATGGCAGTTTCGGTAATGTGTACCTTTCCTGTTATAGGCGATGTAATTGCTTCACTGCCGTCTTCGTGGGCCGCTACTGTGTCTCCTGCACTTACTTCGTCACTCTCGGACAATGTAGTCACGCGACCAGCTAGAGAAAGCTTGATAGATTTTTGTTCCTTCGCCGTTACTTGAACTACGTAATGGTCGCCTTCTTCCCAAACACTGGCATCACCGGCTATGTCTGTTAGATAGGCTTGACCCTTAGGAGTTCGTACCTCTAGAAGTTCTTCGACGCGTGTTAGACCTTGGGTAACATCGTCTCCAGCCGTTACAGCCCCCGCTCGGTGTTTAGAGTCAAGAGACAACTGAGTGCCCGGTTCACCAATTGATTGCGCGGCAATAACCCCTATTGGGTAGTCGCTAGCTACGAGCTCTCCAGTAGCCAGGTCAATCCCGTAACATTCCCGACTTACTCCCCGTACATTAGTGCACGAAAGAACACTCATTATCCTAACTTTATCAATACTTGAATCTTCTTGTATGAGTTTAGCCGCCTCTGGTGTTATTAACTGGCCGCTTTTTATATATTTTTTAACATTTTCAGCCGCGAAACGACCAATTAATCTATCTCCCAATCCTATACCTATAAGAGTGGCGTCTGAGCGAAAGATTGGAAAACCTGGATCTTCGGTTTCATAGCCCACTGTGAATACGTCTTGAGCAACGTCTACTAATCGTCTAGTTAAGTACCCTGAGTCGGCAGTACGAAGCGCTATATCGATGAGAGACTTACGTGTTCCGCGGGTAGCCGTGAAGTACTCTAGCGGGGTCAAACCATATTTGTAATTTGATCGAACTGGAAGTTCGATTGCTCGGCCAGTGGTATCAGCAAACATACCCAACATTCCAACGCTTTTTTTCATCTGACTAATGTTTCCGCGCGCACCTGAAGCTACGGCTATTGACATGGTATTATCTTCGGTAGCAAACTGCTCTGAAAGTGATTTCTCAACTTGCTCATCAACATCTGTCCAAGTTTCTACAGTTAGTCTGTACCGTTCGTCGTCAGTGATGAATCCTGAATTGTATTGCTTACTAATCTCTGTTGCTCTGCTTTCGCCTTCTTCAACAATTTTAGGCAATTGTTTCAAGTCTGAGAAATCATCCATGCCAATGGATATTCCCGATAGGGTAGCGACCTTAAACCCAAGGTCTTTAAGTTCATCGGCAATCTGAGCCGTTACATCCTGACCATACTTCTGATAAGTCATGGTCATTACAGCACCAAGTTTTTTATTTGTCATAGCTTCGTTTTGGAAGGGGAAGTCGTCTGGGAAGATCTCATTGAAAAACAGTCGTCCTACAGTAGTCTTTTGCAGTTCTCCTCTGAAGGGAACCTGTACTCGAGTTTGAAGACTGACGTTTCCGTCGTCAAATGCAATTACAATTTCTTCTATACGAGAAAAAGTTTTAACCTCTTTTTGAGCTCCAGGTCTCTCGTAAGTCAAGTAATAACAACCCAGAACAATGTCTTGTTCAACGTGGAGAATCGGCGAACCGTCTGCAGGCTTTAGTAAGTTTTTGTTAGCGGCCATTATATCTCTCGCTTCGGCCTGTGCAGCATCTGATAAAGGCAGGTGCACAGCCATTTGGTCTCCGTCAAAGTCCGCATTAAAGCCTTTACAGACGAGAGGGTGAAGCTGAATAGCCTTACCTTCAATGAGGGTAGGTTGAAAAGCTTGAATGCTCAATCGGTGAAGGCTGGGAGCGCGGTTAAGCAGAACATATTTTCCTTTAATGACTTCGT
The DNA here is from genome assembly GCA_013815775.1 of Candidatus Saccharimonadota bacterium. Lineage (GTDB taxonomy): Bacteria > Patescibacteriota > Saccharimonadia > Saccharimonadales > UBA10212 > JACDFN01. The sequence goes on from JACDFN010000002.1 coordinate 181,042, forward strand.
CTAGGGCGTCCCAAACAGCTGAGTCGCTGGATTCAATCATTCTGGTTGCACTGCGAATGTTATGTGCTAACTCTTGCTCAATCAGTCTGCCGATGACAAATGGTTTAAATAGTTCCAAAGCCATCATTTTAGGTAAGCCACATTGATGCATTTTTAGTTCAGGGCCAGCTACAATTACGCTCCGGCCTGAATAGTCAACGCGTTTTCCCAGTAGGTTTTGGCGGAATCTTCCTTGTTTACCCTTAAGCATGTCAGATAAGCTCTTTAGACGGCGGCGCTGGCCTGTGGCAGCTACTGCTCGCCCAGATCGGGCATTGTTGTTATCAATTAACGCATCCACTGCTTCCTGCAACATGCGCTGTTCGTTACGCCGAATAACTTCAGGAGCATTAAGTTCTATTAATTTCTTTAAACGATTATTACGATTAATAACTCGTCGGTACAAATCGTTTAAGTCGGATGTTGCAAAACGACCACCAGTAAGCTGAACCATAGGTCTGAGGTCGGGTGGAATAACTGGTAGCGTGCTAACGCACAAACTGGAGGGCTTTATTCCGGCCCTTTGCATACTTTCAATAAGTCGCAGTCGTTTCATTATTTTCTTTTTGCGTTGTCCTTTAGCGTCCTCGGCTTCTTTAGACAATGCTTTGATAAGCTTATCTAGGTCAACTGCCTCGAGCAGTTCTCTTAGTGCTGAACCCCCCATGCCTACACTTATTAAAGGCTGAAGGTCCTCGGGTAAATTGCGGTAGTCGGTTTCACTAAGTAAATTAAATTTTACAAGGCTTGAAACCTGATTTTTAAATATCTCATGCTCACGAGCCAGTTCATCCAACTCTTTAGTACGAGCAGCAGCCAATTCTCGGATATTAGCATCCTTCTTGTCGGCTTCTTTTTCATAGCGTGCACTAATAGCAGCCGTCGCGGCTACCAGCTGAGCATCGCGATCAGATTTGATCTTGTCGCGCTTAGATTCTTCAACCGTCTTAATGATGTAGCTAGCAAAATAAGCCACCCTCTCGAGATTTTTTACCGTTAAACCAAGTAGTAGACCTATGGCGCTGGGGGTTCCTCGCAAAAACCAGATGTGGGCTACCGGTGAGGCAAGACTAATGTGCCCCATTCGTTCGCGGCGAACTATGCTTCTGGTAACTATTTCTCCGTTTTTATCTACGGCAACCTCCCTTGATCTAATTCCCTTGTACTTGGCATCATGGGGATTGATATCTTTCACAGGACCAAAGATTCGTTCGCAAAAAAGACCGTCTCTTTCGGGTTTCTGTGTTCGATAATTGATGGTTTCAGGTTTGGTTACCTCCCCGTAACTCCAAGCCATAATATCGTCCGGACTAGCTATAGCCAGGCGAACTGCATCGAAGTCAGCAATATCGGTTCCCGAATTGTAATGTCGCATTATTTAGACTCCTCTTCTTGGTTAGGCGCAATGTTTACTGTGTCATCAGTAGCTAGCTCAACATCCCCCGAGATCGACAACCCTTCGTCCTCGCTAATACCAAATTCTTTAGCGACTTGCTCTACACTATCAGCGCCTACGTTAATAGGCTCAAGCGGGCTGATGGTGGGTATGTGCGCTGCTTCATTTTTAATGTTTTCAGCTAAAACTTTCTCTGCGTCAATTATCTGATTGTTCGCAAGTAAATCAACTTTGAGTCCGAGACCTTGAAGTTCTTTAACGAGTACGTTAAAGCTTTCTGGAATTTTAGGACCTTGAATTTCAGTACCCTTGATAATACTTTCATAGGCCTTGGCTCGACCGTAAACATCATCTGATTTAATTGTCAGCATTTCCTGTAGGGTGTTAGCGGCACCATACGCTTCTAGCGCCCAAACCTCCATTTCTCCAAATCGCTGACCACCGTTTTGGGCCTTTCCGCCCAACGGTTGCTGGGTAACCATTGTGTATGGTCCAGTAGAGCGGGCGTGGATTTTGTCAGATACCATGTGGTTTAGTTTGATAATATACATACTGCCAACGGTAGTTCTCTCGGCAAAGGCTTCACCGGTACGTCCATCGTAAAGTTGTTGTTTGCCATCTTTGGGCAAACCGGCTTCTCCAAGAAGATCTTGTATTTTTTCGATTGGTATTCCGTTGAAAGCTGGACTTGCAACTTTAATACCAAGAGCCCTGGCTGCCATTCCAAGATGCGTTTCAAACAGCTGTCCAATATTCATTCGGGACGGTACTCCCAGAGGGTTCAAAATAATGTCAACTGGTGTTCCATCTTCATTAAAGGGCATGTCCTCTACGGGTAGGATTCTTGCAATCACACCTTTGTTACCGTGTCGGCCGCCTAATTTATCACCGACTGAAATCTTACGCATCTGGGCCACAAAAACCTGTATTTGCATAATCACACCTGCCTTGAGTTCATGTCCTGAGGCTCTAGAAAATACTTTGACGCCCACTACCTTTCCGTGCCGGCCTGTACTCATTCGTTGAGAAGTATCGCGAACTTCCTTAGCTTTTTCACCAAATATAGCTCGAAGAAGTCGTTCTTCGCTAGATAACTCTTGCTCGCCTTTTGGTGTTATTTTTCCTACTAGAATATCACCTGGATGAACCTCGGCACCTATGCGAACGATGCCATCTTCGTCAAGGTGTCTTAGAGCCTCTTCACTAACATTAGGAATATCTCTTGTTACAATTTCGGGACCAAGTTTAGTCTCACGAACTTCAGTCATGTAGTCCACTATATGAATGGACGTTAGAGTATCGTCTTCCACCAACTCGCGAGAAATAATTATGGCATCCTCGAAGTTATAGCCAGCCCAAGGCATAAAAGCTGTTAGGAGGTCTTTCCCAAGAGCAAGCTCACCTCCGGCTATGCTCATACCTTCAATTAATGGATCACCCTCTTTGACTTTATCGCCTCGGTTAACCACTACAACTTGATTTATAGAGCTTCCTTCGTTGCTACGATTAAAGTGAATAGGTTCGTATTTAATAGACTTGCCATTAGAATACTTAACCATCACTTCGTCGGCATCCGCTTTAATAACTTCGCCGCTGCCGCTGGCAACAATAAGCTGCCCTGTATTTTGGGCTACTATACTTTCAAAACCGGTACCTACAATTGGTGCTTCTGGTTTAATCAACGGTACGGCTTGACGCTGTTGATTACTACCCATTAATGATCTAAGAACATAATTCTTCTCAATAAATGGAATCAGGCTAGCACTACTGCCGATAGTTTGACTCCGACTAGAGTCCATATTGGTCACAATATTGGCGTCTACCTCACCCGGTTCAAGCTTGTTACGAACGCTGACACGAGGGTCAATAAAATAACCATTCTCATCAAGGGCATTACCTGCTCCAGCTATAATCGCTCGCTCCTCCTCGGATGAATCAAGGTATACAATTTCATTTGTCACTTTGGCTTTAACGGGCCAGGTAATGCGTTCCTTAACGGTTGCCAGAGTCTTGGCGGCAGCTTCAGAAATTACAGCTCCCGATTTAACTATTACCTTGCCTTTTTCATTCTCTAGATCACTAGCTGCAATATGGCCAGCCGCTTGCTTGGCTGGAACGGCATTAATGACCCTCCTGTATGGAGTTTCTATAAAGCCATACTCATTTACTCTTGCGTAGCTAGCTAAATTAAGTACTAAACCGATGTTGGCTCCTTCGGGAGTTTCAACAGGACAGATGCGGCCGTAATGAGTTGCGTGGGCGTCACGAACTTCAAAACCAGCTCGTTCACGAGATAATCCTCCGGGTCCCATGGAACTTAGACGGCGCTTATGGGCAAGTTCAGAGAGAGGATTAATTTGATCCATAAACTGTGAAAGCTGACTGGATGCAAAAAACTCTCTCACTGCTGCAACTACCGGTCGCGCGTTGATTAACTGAGCGGGTGTAACGGTTTCAATCTCGCTCATGGACATACGGTCTTTGGCATTTCGTTCCATACGCAGCAGACCAATGCGAAATTGACGTTGAACCAGCTCTCCGACCAGCTTTACTCGCCTGTTAGAAAGCGAGTCAATTTCGTCCCCGGGTTCCTGGGTAACATTTAAACGAATAACTTCAGCAATTATGGCGCTTATGTCCTCAATGCGCATGATCCTGTTTTCGATTGTGTTATCCACGTCAAGGTTCAGTCGCTTGTTTAGCTTGTACCTGCCCACCTTGCCAAAGTCAAAGCGTTTGAAGTTATAGAACATGTTTTCGATTAAGCTACGGGCATTATCAACAGTGGCTAGATCTCCCGGACGTAGACGCCGATATACTTCAATTAATGCCTCATTCGTACTCTTGCTGGGATCTTTCTCGAGTGTAGCTTCAATGTGCTTAACCTCACCTTGGTCTACGTGCTTAAAGGTATCCTTAATTTGTTCTTCACTCAAACCAAAGGCTTTTAGGAGTGTTGTGACAGCGAGTTTTCGCTTTCGGTCAATTTTGACGAATAGGGCTCCGGCTGCGGATGTTTCAAACTCCAGCCATGCTCCTCGAACAGGGATTACCTTAGCTCCGTAGAGATTGTGGGCACCGTGGGGTTCAGCAGTGAAGAATACTCCGGATGATCTTATCAACTGACTTACCACTACCCTCTCGGCACCATTTATTACAAAGGTTCCTCGACTTGTCATCCAGGGATAATCCCCCAAATAAATTTCTGATTCTTTAACTTCTCCAGTTACCTTATTTGTTAACTCGACTGTAGCTTTTAAAGGGGCGTCGAAACTGACATTATTCTCACGAGCCTCTGATTCGCTCATTTTGGGGTCTTCAAAGTGATAATCTTTAAAACTAATACTTAGTTTTTGGCCGGTGTAGTCGTCAATTGGGCTAATTTCCGCCAATAGCTCTCCTAGACCTTCTTCTACAAACCATTGAAACGAGGAATTTTGGTGGTTTACAAGGTTCGGAGGACTAATTACGTCATCAGATTTTGTGTAGTGTGTTCGTTTTTGAGTAATATCGCTTTTTTTGGCCATCAACAGCAAGGCTCCCTTCCCATACGTTGTTATAAATTATGCGCTTTCGCGAAGACACTACGTTCGGCGTGCAAATATTTCCCCCATAGCAAGCACCAAAGTACACTACTTCTTAACATACCATTATGAATTAGTCTGTGTTGTGAGTCAACAACCATTTATATAGCTGCGTTTTAACCTGACTATAGCTCTTTAAATTAAAATTAAAGGACTAATTATGAAAGGCCTAATTTTTCTAGGCTTGTTTTTGAACAGTCTCGGCGAGTTTTCGACTATCAATTACCTTATCTACTAGGCCGTATTTCTTAGCCTCATCGGCACTCATCCAATAGTCGCGTTCCATGTCGTGTTCTATTTTTTTCATGGTTTGGCCAGTGTTTCTAGCCATAATTTCGTTTAACAGTTTTTTCATTCTGAGACCTTCCCGAAGATCAATCTCCATGTCGGTAACCTTGCCTCTAGTGCCGGCAGATGGTTGATGGACCATAACTGTGGCGTGAGGTAGAATCAAACGCTTACCCTTTGCTCCAGAACTTAATAAAAAGGCTGCTGCACTGGCCTGAACGCCTATGCCCACTGTTTGGATATCGCACTTCACGAACTGCATAGTGTCGTATATAGCGAAAGCGTCGTAGACAGCTCCACCGGGACTATTAATGTAAAATATTATGTCCTTATCGGGATCTTGGTTTTCTAAAAAAAGCATTTGAGCAACGACTAGATTGGCAGTGTGCTCATTGACGTCATCACCTAAAAAGATTATCCGGTCCTTCAGAAGTCGGCTGTAAATATCATAGGCTCTCTCAACTCGACCTTCCTGCTCGATGACAGTCGGGACTAGCACTTGGTTCTGCGGTTTACCAGATGAATTCATACTGTATCTATAGTAAGAAATTAGCACTCTCGTGTCAAGAGTGCTAGTTATTCTTCAAGGAACCGTTTAAGTTTATTTGTTATAGTCAACGAGTTTACTGATAGTTTTTTCGGTTAAGAGCCTAGCCTCAATATCTTGACGGTTTTCAGGCTTATCTAGTTCAGCCTGCATTTTTGGATCTTGATACTGTCCTTTTAAGATCTGGAGTCGAACTTCTAACTCTTCGGAAGTTACTTTTAAGTGCTCCGTCTTGGCTATCTCGCTAAGCACAAGTCCAGCCTTGACACGATCTTCAGCTGTCGGGCGCTGTCTGTCTCGGTGTTGTTGCTCGCTTACACCCTCAGCGGATAAGTGTTCCTGCCAGGTCTGCCCACGATAAACTAAATTACGCTTTTCTTCACCCTCCATCTCCATTAGCTGTTGTTCTACGATGCTATCGGGTGCTTGTACCTTACTTTGTTTGGTAATCTCTTCAATCAGTCTTGACTCGTGCTCTCTGTCTGCTTTCTGCTGTTTCTCTTGCATTAACTGTCGCTTCACATCGTTCTTCAGATCTGTTAATTGCTTGAAGGGACCAATCTTAGTAGCAAATAAGTCATCTATTTTAAGTTTTTCAACTTCGTTTACTTTTTTTACTTCCACCGTAAACGTAATTTCTCTACTTCTCATCGACTCTACGCCATAATCACTAGGAAAGATTGCGTCAAACTCTTTTGTTCCACCGGCTTGTGTACCAATAATATTCTCCTCAAATCCTGGGATGAAATTACCGCTCCCAATTAGAAGTGGATAGTCTTTACCATCGGTACCAGCTACTGGACCTTTTTTATCTTTGCCCGAAAAGTCTATAATAACCTCATCCCCGGTTTTAGCTGGCCGATCCACTTTCGAACGATTGGCAGAACGTTTTGCTATGTTTTCTACAACTTCATTTATCTCCACGGTGCTGACCGTAACCTTTGGTTTGGTCAGTTTTATCTGCTTATAGCCACCGAGGATTATTTCACCTAGAGTTTCTACTTCTGCGTCAAATTCCAAATTTGAAAAGGGGACAAACTTTTTTAATTTAACATTAGGCATGGAAACCGGACGGATATTTTCGTGGTCTAAAGCTTTTTTATATATATCGTTAATAGCGTGCTCAATGAAATCATCTAAAAACACCTTCCGGTCTATGTTTTTTTCAATAAGATTAAGTGGTGCTTTCCCTGGTCTAAAGCCAGGCACACTCACACGCTTCCTAAAGTGTCCCAATACATGCTTCTTTACCAGCTCCAACTCGTCCGGTGCTGCAGTTATTGTTAGGGTGACTTTAGTCGGAGTCTTGAATTTACTGATTACTTGCATACCCGCCGATTATACAGACATTCGTAAGATACTATAAATCTTCTTGACGAACATGTCGGGAGTTAAGGATGCTTACTATTCGCTCAAAACTATGCTCGTGTTCTTCGCCGTTAACTAAATTTTTAAGTTTATACCGCTTGCTTATTAATTCTTGTTCGCCAATGAACAGGGCGAAGGAAAGTCCGCCTTTAACGGCACCCCGTATTTGGGCGTCTAATTTACGGCCAGTAGTATCTACGGCCAGCCGTACACCTTCGGCGCGGAAGGAACTTAAAGCTTCTTGCGAGGCTTCATAAACATTCCCGATCAGAATGACTACTGCATCCGTTTCAGGTCTTATGGTTGGCAGCAATTTATGAGTCTCAAGAAAGTTTTGAAGAGTAACATCTCCCATTCCAAAGCCAACTGTAGGCAAAGGTTGAACTCCAAATTCCCCCACTAAACCGTCGTATCGGCCACCTCCGAACATTGATCTATTATTGCCTGTTTCCTTATCAAATACCTCAAAAACTATACCGGTGTAGTAATCGAAGCCCCTCATAAGAGTAGGGTCAAATACGGCGTTGTCTATTCGGTTATTTTTTAGCATTTTCATTAATTTAATAAGTTCGCTTGTAGCCGGATGTTGTTGTGTCACCAAGGGTAAATCCGTGACCTCTTTGGCTTTCAAAACGACCAGCAATTGTCTAAGCGTGCCGCTTTCTCGCTGAGAAGGTGTAAGCAGAGCCTCTCCCGCAACCAAGAACTCCTCTTCTGATATTTTGTGTAGCCGATCCACCAGGCGAATCATGGCCGTAGCTTGTGAATGATCAAGCTTTAAGTATTCAAGCAATAGCCAGTTCACGAAGGCCCGGCTACTCACTCTTATCTCATAAGTGCTGCGTTTAGCTCCATATGCCTGCATAATAGTGTCTGCCACCACCATAATCTCGTGATCAGCCTCTATGCCCGACACACCAAAAAGATCGACATTAAGCTGAAAGTGTTCTCTTAAACGACCGTGCTGTGGCCGCTCATAACGCCACAAGTTAGGGATGCTATACCAACGTGCCGGGTAGCTAAGTTCTTGGCGACGAGCAGCTACCATGCGACTAACGGTAGGGGTCATCTCAGGCCTAAGCGTTACATGTCGACCACCCCTATCAAGAAAATTATATGTTTGTTCGGTAACTATTTCATCGCTTGTTTTTGCTAGATAAAGTTCGATAGGTTCGATTATTGGTGCATCATATTCTAGGTAGCCAAAGGTTTCCACCACCTTTCGTAGCACACTAAACATGTACTTCTGGATACGCTTATCTTCCGGAAAAAAATCACGAGCACCCTTATAGGATTGAGTAGTTAGAGACATTACCGTAATTATACGATAAAAATATTGCCATAGAAATTAGTGCCTTTAGGTGACATTATGTAGTTAACTAAACAAGAGGAATTAAAAATGCAAGATAAAATTAAACATCAACCAGCGTTAGCTGGAGCTTTTGAGCTACTCCCCAAGAGTTACGAACTAATTAAGAAAAATTTTGAAGTGTTTATGGTTCTTTTTGCGATAGGCGGACTAATGGCACTTTGGGAAACATTCGCCAGGTTTGATGACGAGAAAGAACAGGGGCGTGGTTGGGACAATTTGTTAGCCAATGGAGTATTTGGACCTGATGTTAGCTCAGGAATTTTTGCAGTTGGCGGGATAATGTTAATCGTATTAGTTTTGTACGTAGTATCATACCTGCTGTTAGTGATCGCTAGCCTTCGAACTGCTCAAGGAAAAAAGCCGACAATCAAATCACTTTGGGGGGAACTAACCCACGCTTGGCTCTGGTTAAAGATGATAGGAGGCTTCATATCGCTGGTAATTGCAGTTGTTATAGGACTGATAATGCTAATTGTTCCAGGTGTCGTTTTAGTATGGAGGCTATTTTTTGTTCCTTATGTTCTGGTGGATCAAAAAACGTCAATCAAGAAGGCATTTAAGCGAAGCTGGGATATGACTAGCGGGCAAGCCTGGCCAGTTTACAGCGTGATATTAGTATCAATACTACTTAGTCTCGCAAGCGTTCTACCAATAGTCGGTGCCATTGCGGCCTTTCTACTTAGTTCCGCCTATGCCGTCGCCCCCGCACTGCGCTACCAGGAAATCAAAAAACACGTAAAATAACCGATTTTTATTTTTTGTTGCCGGGTACAAAGAGTAGAACTAGAGCTAGTATGCTGTTTATGGGCGGGGCGAACACTAGGAGGCTCTACTAAAGAGAACGTCCAATATCTCTAAGCCTCTTGCTCATTGCTACTATCGCAACCGCCAAGATAAGAAATATACTCGACAGTTCTAAATTTGATAAAGCTGCAACAGAACCAGAATCATTATCCATTTTTTCGAAAAGAGCAGCATTAGTTTTTGTTGGAAACAAAAAGCCGGGTTCACTCCGGCCGATGCGTTAAGAAAAACCAATGGGGTTGTCCCGTTGTTATGGTGGGGATGATAGGACTCGAACCTACACGCCTTGCGGCACTAGTTCCTAAAACTAGCGTGTATACCAATTTCACCACATCCCCGTAACTCTACCGATGTTATTTTACTATTTTTTATTGTAAAAGACTAGTTGGGCGTCACCGTAAGTCTTATTTGAGGCAACCTTCATACCATCAAATTCGGGGGGCTCAATTTTAGTCGGCCAATCAAGTACTACGAGTCCATCTGGCTTAGTGTGTCTTTTGGTTAAGGTATGAAGTAAACTTTCCTGTAAATTATCATAAGGTGGGGCCAGTAAAACGACGTCGAATTTTTTTTCCATATTATGTATGCTCCACCCGCCGCAGTTGGCTCTAATGGTATCCACTTCTTTGCCTAACTTCAATTCTTTGGCGTTTCGTTCAATTACCCCATATGCTGGTCGGTCTTTTTCTATGGCTACTGCGCTTGCTGCACCACGAGAAATGGCCTCAAAGATAAGAGCGCCGCTTCCTGCAAATGCATCTAAGAAACTTAGTCCCTGTATGTCACCGAGAACGTTAAACAAAGCACCACGGATCTTTTCGCCCATGGGATGGGTTTTATAGCCATGCGGTTCGTGTAGTACGCGGCCCTTTAATTTTCCGGCAATTATTCTCATATTAATTTAGGTTGGTTACTGCTCGGAGCTTAGATACTCTGCGGTGCAGGTGTGAGTATTTTTCTATATCTTCATTCTTATCTATAAAATTTTGAGCTGCTTCTCTTGCTGCCGCTATAAGTTTTGTATCACTAAGGCTTGCCACTCGCAAGTCTAGTGCGCCATGTTGGAAATTACCGTAAATAGCACCGGGACCGCGGAGACGCAAATCTAGCTCTGCTAATTTAAAGCCGTTAGTTGTGTTTTCTAATGCCTGCAACCGCACGGAGGGTGCTTTACTATCACTTAGCATCAGGAATGCAAAGCTTTGACGATTCCCCCGGCCTACCCTTCCCCTGAGCTGGTGTAGTTGGGCAAGTCCAAATTTTTCAGCTCCTTCGATAAGCATGATAGTTGCATTTGGGACATCAACTCCAACTTCTATAACTGTAGTGCATACTAAAATATCGAATTCACGTTCTAAATACTTTTTCATGACAACGTCTTTTTCGGCTGAGCTCATTCGTCCGTGCAGCTGGCCAATTCGTCTATGTTTGAATTCGTGCTCAGATAATTGCTTGTATACCTCCTCTACAGACACGCCTCCGCTAGCTTCGGTGTCGTTAATAAGCGGAGTAACAACAAACATTTGCCGGCCGGCTTCCAATTCTTTGTCAATTAGGGCATAAAGTTGTTTTCTAGAGTTTGGCGAACATATTTTAGTTTTTATTTCTTGTCGGCCTGGTGGTAGCTCATCGATAATGGAAATATCTAGTTCACCGTAAAGTGTCAGCGCCAAGCTTCTGGGAATTGGCGTTGCTGTCATGTGTAGCACGTGAGGCATGTGGCCCGCTTTGGCTTGTAGTTTTTTGCGCTGCTGCACCCCAAAACGGTGTTGCTCATCTATAACGATTAAGCCCAACCGGTGCATGCCAACTTTTTCGGCAATTAAAGCGTGAGTTCCTATCATTAATCCAGTGTCCCCATTTGCAATGCGTTGATGTGCAATTTTCTTCTGAGATGCGCTTAAACCACCAATGAGAAGTCCAACCTTATCACCATAGCCTACGTTTCCCAGTAGAGTCTGTAAGGTCTCAGTGTGTTGGCGTGCAAGAATTTCTGTAGGCGCCATAAGGGCCACTTGAAACTTTTGCTCCATAGCCATCACAGCTGCCATAGCCGCAACCACTGTTTTTCCAGAACCTACATCACCTTCCACAAGACGGTTCATGGGCATTGTCCTGCTCATATCTTGGTAAACCTGCCAAACAGTCTTGCGCTGGGCGTCAGTTAACTTAAATGGTAGTTCGCCGACAAAATCTTTAGCCAGTTTTTCATTAAACGGTATGGCCAGCGCAGCCTCTTTAGTGAACTCGTACTTATTTAATAGAGCAGCTAAAGTCAACTCAAACACTTCTTCAAATGCCAGCCGGCGTTTTGCTGTTTCCAAAGCTTCACTGGAGCTTGGGAAATGCATTTCCATGACTGCCTTCCGGTAATCAATCAGTTTTTGCCCTTTTATCAGCCACCCCGGCAAATGTTCGTCTAGGTCTTTCGCCAGGTTAAGCGCTTCCCGTACCAGACGACGTAGATACGCAGACTTGATGCCCTTAGTCTCGCGATAAACCGGAATGATGCGGGCGGTATTTACCGGAAAATCAGAGACCAGTTCCACTGAGGGATTAAGAATGCTAAAGCGCCCTCTTCGCAAGCCGAATTCACCGGCTATGAAGTATTGCTGATCTGGTTTTATGGCGCCAGCACGATATGGTTGGTTGAACCAGACCAGCCGGACACTGCCTGTTTCATCAGAGGCGATGGCTTCGGTTATATGCATGCCCCGGCGGACATAGCGGCCAGAAGCTTGAATAATATTTGCTTCGAGGGTCACTGCGCCTGGCCGAAGTTTGTCTATCTTGGTAATAAGAGAATAGTCCTCGTAGCGACGAGGGTAGTTTTCAATTAAGTCACCTACGGTGATTATGCTAAGAACAGCCAACTTTTTAGTTAGCTCTTTTCCTACCCCACTAAGCTCAATTACTCCTGAATTAAACGTCACCCTTAGTTCTATTGTAACAATATGAATCTACTTTTTACCGTTAGACTTGCGAAGCCTCAACCATACACTAGGGCCAAAGTAAAATGGCGCTAGCATGGGTTGAAGTACTTTTTCAAGTGCCAATAATGGCTTTTTACCGAGTACTTTTTTTAGTCTAGGGGAGCGTAGATTCGAGCCACTTAAAACTGCTTCTAACTCAAACCCTGCCTGCTCTAGAATCTTGATGATAGTCTTGGGGTGGTGGTTAACAAAAGCGATTTCACCAGCTTTTTTGTTAATTTCGCTCCTAATATCCACTGGGCTCTTTGGCACTTTTTTACCCCGAGCCGCGTACCTAATCCTATTCAGGAAGTGGGCATCGTTGGCAAATTCTAAAATAAAGGTACCTCCGGGTTTCAGAATTCTAGCTATTTCTTTAAGTTCTCGCTCTGGATCTGGCAAATGGTGCAGGACTCGGACTACTAAGACCAGGTCCATGGATCCATCTTTGAAGTTCAGATCAGCGGCCTGAAGTTTTTTTTGCTTTACCTGTGGTACGTCTTTAAGATATATCTTTGCTATGTCAAGCTGTTGTTGGCTGGGCTCAGCAAGAGTAACATTATCCGAGAACTGTACAAGATACTTACTGAGTCGACCGTATCCCCCTCCAACATCAACTGCATGCTTATATCGGCGCCCCTTGAGCAAGCGCTTGATAGCCATCTCTTCGGAATAGTGTTCGTATTCTCGGTTATCCCAGTAATCTTTGTAGTTATACTTAGGGTCGTCATATTGATCTGATTTGCGCCTTGGTTTGCTACTTTTTTCTCTCATTCTATTCATTAAACCATTTCTACAAGGGCTGAGTCCTTGAAAGCTTTTCCTCGTCTTATAATTAGTCGTTTATTTTTAAAATCTTCTTCATTTAGGACGTCATTTTCTATTGGATTATTGTTGATATATACGGCACCCGAGGCTACCAGCCTTCGGGCGTCCGAGTTAGAAGTAGCCAGTCCGGTACTAACTAAAGCTTCGATGAAACTGGTGCCCGCAGGCACAGAAATCGATGCAATTTCGTTTCTGACTTGCTCGACTATGCCATCGCTTACCTGGCTTATATCGGTATTTCCTGTTAAAACATTTGTTATAACTTCTGCAGTATGTGTTTCTTCTCGGCCATGAACGAAGGAAGTAACCTCGGATGCTAGGGCTTGTTGGGCAAACCTTTTAGCGGGAGACTTGGAATGCTTTGCCATTATTGATTCAATCTCTGATTTTGACAGTAAGGTATAGATTTTTAATTGTGGCTCTACGTCAGAATCATCAGTATTTATCCAGAACTGATAAAATTCAGTTGGTGTAGTTTTTTTTGGGTCTAGCCAGATTGCCCCCTCTTCGCTCTTGCCAAATTTCTTACCCGTTGACTTATTAATTACTAAAGGCATGCTCAACGCGTTGGCTTCGGATCCTTCCTTCTTTCGGATTATTGAGACCCCCGAGAGCATATTGCCCCACTGGTCTGAACCACCAATTTGCAGCTGTACGTTGTAGTTTTTGTGTAAATGCCAAAAATCGTAACCTTGTATCAGTGTGTAGCTAAACTCAGCGTAGCTTATTCCGCCACCCCCTTCCCGCATTCTTTCAGATATAAAATCTCGTTGCATCAAGTCTGTCATAGGATAGTGTTTGCCAACATCGCGTAAAAAGTCTAGTACTCTAAGGTCCTTCAGCCATTCGAAGTTGTTTACCACTTGAGGCTTATGGCTTATAAACAACTTATTCACCTGTCTTTTTATAGCTTCGACGTTATTTGAGATTATCTCTATATCGGGTAAGAGTCTTTCAGTCTCTTTACCTCCCGGATCCCCGACCAAACTAGTGGCGCCGCCGACCAATATCACGCCATTCCAGCCGCCTCGCATTAAATTCACTGAAAGCATTAATGGAGCCAGGTTTCCGATTGTGAGACTATCGCTAGAGCCATCTATACCATGATAAAAAGTTTTTGGATTATTAATCCAAGATAAATCGTCGAACGTCTTATCTTTGATGAAACCGCGCCAGCTAAGATCATCACTCAAAGTCATAAGGTCTTTCTCAGTTATTTTATATTATCCTAACTACGTTAGTATACCCTGAGCACCAACATGCAGCTATATAATAATCCGCCTAAGCTTTGACAGCACATGTCAGATTTATTTTGTTATAATTAGGAAGAAAGAAGTGAGATAGCTAGAGTTAATGGATAAAAAACACCCTATCAGCAACCGCCCAAGACGTTCGTCTAAATACCCCACAACAAGAAGTGGGCGAACGTTAAAAACTAATAGTTCACTGGGTAAGCGTTGGTCCGCTCTCCGAGAAGCTAAGTCTCGGCGTAGAGTAGAGCGTATGATCGGATTGCCAAAATCGCGTTTAAAAAGAATGATGTGGCGACTCCACCCAAAGAGAGTCGCCGTATACTGGTTCTCCCGCGATGGGGGCATCATGGCGCTAAAGATTACGGGGATAGCAATAGTAGTCTTCTTTATATTGACTTTGGGTATTTTTGCCTACTTTCGTAAAGATTTGCCAGACATCACTGATATTTCAGGAGATACTTTGGGTGGAAGTATTAGTTACTACGATCGCAGCGGTCAGACCCTATTATTTCAGGATTACAATGCAGTCAAGAGAGTCCCAGTAGAAAGTAAGGAGATTTCTAAATATATAAAGGATGCCACAGTTGCTGTCGAAGACAGAGATTTTTACAATCACCGCGGCTTTGACTTACGGGGGATAGCCCGAGCTGCTTTTACTGATGTGGCCAAACAAACGACTGCTCAGGGGGGTTCCACGATTACTCAGCAACTGGTTAAATTAACCCAAGACTGGACCGAACAAAGAACGTTTACTCGTAAAGCTAAAGAGTTAATTCTTGCAGTTGAGTTAGAGCGGACCTACTCTAAAGACGAGATTTTAACCGGTTATTTAAACGCCGCTCCTTATGGCGGCGTAGACTACGGTGTGCAAGCAGCATCGGCTGACTACTTTCATAAATCAGCTAAGGACTTAACTCTGGCTGAAGCTGCTTTTTTAGCAACAATACCTAAGTCTCCATCCGTATACTCGCCCTACAACGAGGAGATGTTTAACAAAGAAGGATTTTTAGGACGCAGGGATTACGTTCTTAATTCTATGGTCGAAACCAGAAAAATTACAAAAGCACAAGCCGCTGAAGCTAAAAAGGTAGATATACTGGCTCAAATATTTCCTCAACAGACTAAATTTGCCGGTATTAAATCTCCCTACTTTGTACTTGCCGCTAAAAAAGAATTAGAGAGAAAATTTATTTGCACTACCCAAACAGGCTGTAACAAGGTGGGCGGATGGAAGGTCATCACTACTCTTGACACAAACCTTCAGACAATAGCTGAAACTCAGGTCCAAAAGGGCATAGTACAGGTCCGCCGCCAAGGAGGGGATGTAACCGCCTTTGCCGCCGAAGATGTAAAAACCGGCCAAATGGTGGCCTTGGTCGGCGGGGTTGACTTCAACAACAAAGAGTACGGCCAAATAAATTACGCCCAAACACCACTGCCGCCAGGTTCTAGCTTTAAACCTTATGATTACATTTCTCTTATCGAAAATAACACCAATGCCGGTGCCGGGTCAGTTCTGTACGACGTACAAGGAGCCATACCGGGCTATCCGTGCACCAACAAGAATCGCGCTGATAAGGGAGGGAACTGCTTGAATAATTATGACAATCGTTACCCAGGACCCCTAACACTAAGATATGCTCTGGGTGGTTCCAGGAATGTACCGGCTGTTAAGGCTTTCTTAATATCGGGGGTTGATAAAACAATCAGCACAGCTTCTGCTATGGGTCTTAAAAGCGGATATAAGTGCTACAAAGCTGGTGTGGATGTGAATGTAGCCACACCGGCAGATGAAGATAAGTGTTACGGGGCGGCCGGAATTGGAGACGGAGCATATCTTAAATTAGACGAACACGTTAATGGTTATGCCACTATTTCACGTAATGGTCTGTATATACCCCAGACCTATATTCTTAAGGTGTTTAACGCTAAAAGCAACGCCAAGCCCTTCTACGAGTGGAAGCAACCAAAAGAAGGCGACAAGGAAGTTAAACAAGCTGTTCGACCTGAATCGGCTTATATTGTCGGTAATATACTGTCTGACCCAAATGCCAGTTATTTTCCCGCAGGGCAGAAGATACACAGATATAAAGGCTGGAATTTTGGACTTAAAACCGGAACAACAAACGATGCTAAGGATGGTTGGCTAATGGGCTTCTCTGGTAAATATGCTGCTGGCGTATGGGTTGGCTACCACACCCGACAAAAAGTAATGTCTGGTTTTATGGAGAATATGACCCGACCAATTTGGAATGGTTGGATGACTGCTGCACATGCAGGCGAGCAGCCGACTAACATTACCGAACCGCCGGGGATTCAGAAACAACCTGCATACGTAGTTACCAGTCACGTGGGTATTGGCTCAGTTGAACCGAGTCCCAGCACAGATCTATACCCTTCGTGGTACAAACCTAAAACAACGTCGACCCAGAGCGCTACACTCGACAAAGTTTCAAACAAGCTGGCAACTACTTGCACCCCTGAGAGGGCAAAGCAAAATGTTAGCGGCAACAGCACCGCAGATCACTTTTCGGCAGATATTTACACCGGGCGGGGGGCTGCGGAAAGCAATTCCAGCACAGCTGCAGATGATATTCATAACTGCGGCGACGACAGACCTTCGGTAACGTTAACGGTAGGTGATGGTTCAAATATATGCGCCGCAACATGCACCATCACGGCAACCGTTTCAGCTGGCAGCAGTCACCCACTAAATAGCGAACAACGCCCGCAGTTTCCAGGTGTAGTAAACTTCCTGGTTAACGGCCAACAGATAGAGTCACGAAACGTCAATGACCCAAGCGATACCGTATCCATAACCTATACTCCAACTACGAGCGGGAGCGTAACTGTTTCTGCTGTAGTAATCAACAGCGTTCTATATGATGCAACGGACAGCGTTACTGCAGCCTTCACCGCTGGTCCTGGTGGTGGTGATGAGACTAGAATTAGATCTCCACTTCCCACATTGAGCAATGGAAACAGACGTGGTTCAGGCAGAGACGGTTAGTTTTCGAGTTTTATTCTTTACTTAAGAAAATTATTCAAGGCATCTTTTATATTTGAAACGGAAGTCAAGGTTGAGGGTTTTCTACCAGAGCGCATGAATGGTCCGACTACTACTTTAAAGCCAAGTTTATGTGCTTCAGCTATCCGTTTATCTAGGTAAGGTACATGCCTTATTTCGCCAGATAGCCCGACCTCGCCTATCACTACTGCGTTCTTATTTAGCTGCATCCCTTTTGCAGCGCTTGCAATTGCCATACATATGGCTAAGTCAGCGGCTGGTTCCGTAAGTCTAATCCCCCCCACGATATTTAGATAAATATCCTTGTCTGCTAATTTTAATTTGGTTCGACGCTCTAACATCGCGATAAGTAAATTTACTCGATTAAGATCAATGCCGCTGGCAGTTCGTTTAGGGTACCCATAACTTGTAGGGTTAACTAGGGCTTGCACTTCCACTAGGAGTGCCCGACTGCCCTCCATGGTTGCCGTCACTATCGATCCATCGGTAATATACCGTTCTGCTAAAAGTGCGGCAGAAGGATTATCTACAGCTTGCATGCCCTTGTTGGTCATCTCAAAAATTCCTGCCTCCGTGGTTGCTCCATAGCGATTCTTTAAGGCCCGTAGTATTTTAAATCCACCATATCGATCACCTTCCAGTTGTAAGACTACATCAACTATATGTTCCAAAACTTTAGGACCAGCAATTGAACCCTCTTTTGTCACGTGGCCTACTAGCAAGAGAGCTGTTCCCGAAGACTTTGCGGCAGCTGTTAGAAGTTGGGTGCTATTTGTAATTTGGGCTACTGAACCTGCAGCAGAGGATATCTCATTTAGAGCAATAGACTGGACAGAATCTACAATTACCGCAGCATAATTTCCGGCAGATATTGTGCTAGCTATATCATTTGTCACTCCTGAGGCGGCCAACTGGAGGTCTTTGTGCTCGGCCCCTAGTCTTTCAGCGCGCAGTGCCACCTGCTGAGGCGATTCCTCCCCACTTACGTACAAAACCTTATAGTTTTTAGCAATGTTATAGGCAATTTGTAGCAAAAGTGTACTTTTTCCGATACCGGGTTGCCCAGCAAGCAGGTTAACACTCCCGGGGACTATTCCTCCTCCAAGTACATTGTCGGCTTCTACAAGACCGGTGATAATGCGAGGCAGAGTGTTTTTTGAAGCGGTTGTGACGTTGCTAGTCTTTAAAATAGAACCGCTTCCGCCAGCCGTCGCTGTGTTTACTTCAACCTGCTCTACGAGTGTATTCCACTGTTCACAGGTTTTACAACGACCCGCCCAGCTGGTGCTAGGGGTGTCGCAGTTGCTACAAACATATTTAACTCTTAATGACTTTGCCATATTTTCTCCCTATAAAACATATTCTATCAGGCTTGTTACTGTGCCAGCTGTGGTACCGGTCGCGTATCTATAGCCTTTCTCAGCTCTTGTTGTTCGACTATAAGGTCATTATATTGCTCGACCACAAGATTATGCTTTTCTATTAATTCACGATATCGAGCTAGGCGAGAATTATAGCGGTTGACCCTTTGGTTAAAACTAGAAGCTTCCTCTTGGGATGTAATGGTCGATCTTTGAGATTCAAGAGCGTTTCTATCTGCCTCAAGATCGTTGGCAGTGACTTCTATTGTGCTCTTTAGACTATTGATCTCTTCTAGGAGTTCCTTGGCTCGTTGTTCGCGCGACGTAAATTCTTTTTCATATATTTGGGCTATTCGGACTACTTCGGCACGGTTTTTAAAATAGCGACTATAGTAACTTTCCAGCTCAGCAGGCAACTGAGAAACCTCTGTAGCAAATATAGAATGCATCTCGTTTATTAGATCATTAGGTTCTGTTTTTCTGTACAGGCTAATGGTCTCTTCTATTCGGCTATCGTTCAGGTTTTGGGAGTAGAAATTATTCAGTAATTTGTCTATATTGTCTCTTTCTTCAGAGTCAAGGCGGTCGTATGCAGCATGCAGCATTTCGTGAGCAGAAGTAACCTCTTCAACTCCCTCAAGGCGCGGGTCGGAAACATCATAAACTGCTATTCCTCTCTGAGGTGAATAATAACAACCAAGAACAATAGTTTGTTCACTTTGCAAGCAGTCTTTTCGAAATTCATCTATCTGACTAATTAACTTGGGGTGATTGACATAGAAAATACGCCGACCATCGTCAGTCATCGTGGTTCTGTCTGCCAGCAAAACAATTTCTCTAGGCGGTACGTAACCGCGCAGTCGCCACCAATCGTTAATGTAGTCAAACTTCCACCAAATTAAGACGGGTAGTGCCAGCAGGGTTAGAATAAAAGCAAGCCTTAAGCCTTTTTTGAAAACTACCATCATTATCTAATAGTATATATCAATACCGCCTTACTCAGCGGTGGCCAAATAAGCAAGCTCCGTTTGTTTAGCTTTAGTTTTTTTGGTAACTACTGAAACTACGTCACCTTTGCGATATATGTCCTCAAGCAAGCCCGCGGCAATGGCGTCTTCAAGAGTTTCTTGCAGCAACCTGCGCATGGGCCGGGCACCATTCATAGCATCATAGCCCTGTTCCATTAAATGTTCTTTTGCGCGTCTACTTACGGATAGGCCGATACCTTTTTTCACTAAGCGTGTCCGCAAATCATCTAACTGGAGATCTAGTATTTTCATAGCGTCATTTCTAGTTAATGCTCTAAATACTATAGTTTTATCGATTCGATTTAAAAGTTCAGGGCGCATCATTTTTTTCAACTCTTCGTGTACTTTGCCTTTGTTTGTGGCGTGTAGTTCGTCCAAAGTGTTTAGGTCTGAGCGACCGCTGGCCGCAAAACCAAAGCTGGCCTCTTTTTGCAATTTTTCAGCACCAATGTTGCTAGTCATTATTATGATTGTATTAGTAAAGTCGACTTTGCGACCTTTAGCATCGCTCAATGACCCATCCTCAAGAATCTGTAGTAACATATTGAAAACATCTGGGTGAGCTTTTTCTATCTCATCAAACAACACCACACTGTAGGGATGCCGTCTAATTTTCTCCGTCAACTGTCCGCCGTCATCATAGCCCACATATCCGGCAGGCGCTCCTACTAATCGCGCTACCGTATGGTGCTCACCGAACTCGCTCATATCAATCTTTATTAAGGCATCCTCGCTTCCGAAGAATTCTCTAGCCAGCACTCTGGCAGTTTCCGTTTTACCAACGCCCGTGGGACCAAGGAATATAAATGAGCCAATTGGTCGTTTTTCACTTGAAATACCGCTCCTGCTGCGCCTGACTGCTTTAGAAACTGTCTCGACGGCTTCGTCCTGACCGATAATATACTTACCAAGATTTTTTTCTAGGCTCACCAAGTATTTAGCTTCACTTCTTATCACTTTAGTTACTGGTACTCCAGTCATGCGAGCTATGGTGTCCGCTACATCGTCGGAGCTGACGATGATCGGTCTACCTGTTTTGTGAGTAGCCTCGAGACTCTTTATTTGATCGTTCAATTGACTGGCTTGTTGCTTTTCTCGGGCAGCCTTCTCGTAGTCCTCTGAATCAACGGCGTCTTCGATGCGAGTGTTTATTAATTTTAATTCCTTTTGAAGCTGCCTAAGTGCTGGAGGAGTTTTTCCTTTATTTACTCTTAGGTGGGCTGCCGTTTCATCTAATAGGTCAATGGCTTTGTCCGGCATGTATCGGTCGTTTATATAACGCTTAGCGAACTGAACAATATCTATAAGCACTTCGTCGTCAACCTTTACACCGTGAAATTGTTCATAGTGAGTTCGCAAGCCTTTCAGAATTGCAATTGTTTCTGGAACCGTTGTTTCTGGCACTTGAATTGGTTGAAAGCGTCGCTCGAGTGCTGCATCTTTTTCTACATAGCGGCTATACTCGTCAGTCGTAGTGGCGCCAATCATGTGTATCTTACCTCTAGCCAACGACGGTTTTAAAATATTGCCAGCATCCATAGAGCCTTCCGCCGCGCCAGCCCCCACGATTAGGTGGAGTTCGTCAATAAACACAATGGTGCTTTTATCGTTCTCTAGTTCGGCGATAACTTTTTTTAGTCTATCTTCAAATTCACCGCGATATTTTGTTCCGGCAATCATTCCGGCTAAGTCCAGCATAATTATTCGCTTATCCAATAGACTATCGGGAACCTCTTCACTAACAATTCGTTGAGCAATCCCTTCAACGATGGCTGTTTTGCCAACCCCTGGCTCGCCTATCAACACTGGATTATTTTTGGCACGGCGGTTTAATACAGTAATCACGCGCCGAATTTGTGTTTCGCGACCAACCACAGGATCTAGTTTTTCTTTGCGGGCCAGCTCCGTAAGGTCTGTACCGAAGAACTCAAGAGCAGATTTTTTACTCCCTTTTCCTCGTCGTCGGCCTGAAGCGGCTGTTTTATCGTTTTCTTCAAACTGCTGTCGATTTAAAAATTGCTCTACTTCGTTATTTAATCGCTCTGTATCTACCCCCATATCGCGCAGAAGCGTAGTGGCCCTTGCATTTTTTTGACTGAGAATACTGTATAGAATGTGCTCGGTGCCGCAATAATCCTGATTGAATTCCTGAGCTATCTCCCAGGCCATTTTAAGAGTTAGCTTAGCGGTTTCAGAAAGTCCTTTTGCTCCCATATTTATCACCAATGTCTTGGGTGTAAGGTTGAGGGCTAAACGAGCACGGTCTAGTGTTATGCCTGTCCCTTCCAGAATCTTCGAGGCCATTGAACCGTTCTGGGCCAGTACGCCTAGTAACAAGTGTTCTGTACCGATATAGGCGCTGCCTCCAGCCTTAGCGATTGCATCGGCGTGCTTTAAACTATGCAAAGCATTATTTGTTAGGTGGCTTAAAAATTCTTGAAAATCAGGGGAGCTTGGCATCATAGATTTGGTCTTTCGAAGGATGACTCAGCCACCTTCAGTGTCGCATCAGGAAGTTAACCTGTATTCCGCGTTTTGCGTAATTGCGACTAGTATCTTTCCTGTTAATTGGTTGTAGGTTACTTATACCCGAGTTTTTACATACGTATCTGTAAGTAATTTCCCGTACTTAAATAATATCATAAACTAGCACTCGGATGTCAAGAGTGCCAATCACTCTCCTGGTTCTGGGTATTTATTTAATTAATACGTGCTTTAGCTATTTCCAACGTCGGTGCCGTGCTCTTCTATAGCCTTAAGTAAGGAATCTTCCAATTCAGTTTTCTTTTTCAATTTCTGCACTACCGGCTTAGATTCTACGGAAGTTGACTGATTATCTCCCTCGGTTTCTGTTTCAGCTGGTAGCTTAATCTTCTCAGACTCTACATCAAGTTCGAATCCAGTTAACTTGCCCGCTAATCTAACGTTTTGGCCTGACTTACCAATCGCAATGCTGAGCTGATCGTCCGGCACTATAACTCTAGCTTTTTTATTTCCACTGACGATCTGGACTCTATCAACATTCGCTGGCTTCATAGCGTTTGCTATGAACTTTTCGGGATTGTCGTCCCATACAACTATGTCTATCATTTCTTGGTTGCCAATCTCGTCCCGTACGGCATTAATGCGTGTTCCATGGCCACCCACAAACGTTCCCACTGGGTCTACTCCTTGCACATTACTGGAGACAGCAATTTTGCTTCTTACTCCGGCTTCGCGAGCGATTTCCTTTATTTCAACGGCGCCGTTTTCCATTTCCGGAACTTCATTCTTAAATAATTGCTCGATAAATTCCTTAGCTCCTCGACTGACGATCAACTGAGGACCACGGAAACTTTTCTCTACATCTTTTAAGAATAATTTAAGTCGCTGCCCGGGGTAATAACGTTCGCCGTATATTTGTTCGCTGGCCGGCATAATACCTTGAGCTTTTCCTAAATCTACTCGAACAACTCTACCTTCAACGCGACCTATAACACCGTTTACAAGGGTTCCGATTTTATCCTCATATTCTGTTAAGACAATCTCTCTTTCAGCTTCCCTAAGTCGTTGCAAAATAACCTGTTTGGCAGTTTGAGCAGCTACCCTTCCAAAATCTTCAACCTTCTGTATAACTTCTATGCTGTCGCCTAGCTTAGCATTTTTTTGGATGACTTGAGCTTCATTTAAAGTAAGCTGTGCCCTCGAATCTTCGACATTGCTGACAACTTCTTTGGTAACGTAGGCCGTTATTTCACCAGTATTTAAATTCATGTTTACTCGAACTTCCTGTTCACGGTCTCCGTAGTCCCGCCTCCAGGCCGCGGCAAGGGCTTGTTGGACAATCTCCTGAACCTGTTCCTCGGGTAAGTTTTTTTCTTCTGCTATAACCTTAATTGCTGCTGCTAGTTGCTTAAAATCCATCTCCATAATTTATCCTTTCTGTATTAGTGGGCAAGAAAAAATCCGACCCTTGTAGTGGCCGGATGACAAATTAACTATATCAAAATAACCCTGTAACATCAAGAGTTTGCGAGGACTGCTTGTTTACTTCTATAATAACTCGATAATTATGCTCAATAAACACCGGGACTCACCCGCTCTTTTCGCACCAAAGCATTATCATTTAGTCGCCGCAGGTAACGAGGGGCTTTCCCCCAAATTTAGGGTGGAAATTTTAGGAGAAAAAACCGGAAAGCCGAGTAAACGTATTACTCTTCAGCAGCGTGGTATAAAAATTCATTCTGCGGTAATAAGTTACAAAAGAAAAAATATTCAATACCATCACCAAGTTGTCCGAACTAACCATATTAAATCTTTTGACGAGGTAAGGATTCATACTGCAGAAAATTTATATCCCGGAGAATACGTAATTAACATTTACTTTACTAGCAAACAACCTTTGTCGTCTTATCAGAATCTGTCGGAGCAAGGTGGTAAGACTATAAAGGATGTTGACCTCCGCACCTACCTTCCAATTTTCAAAGTGCCTGAGACAAATGATACCGCCCAATTTAAGGTAAGCTATACCAATGAATAAACCTGTTTCTAGATTTAAGCACTACCCCAATAGACCAACTAAACTGACATCCGGTTTTGCTAAAAAAGAATATGGCAAACTCTTAAGAAATTTAAAGGCTGCAGAACTTTCTGCGGATCCAACATTATGGATTGAGCTTTACGGTCGGTGGAATGAGTTGAAATCATACGTTGGAAGCGAGGCTTCCAGAATTAGTTATCGATATTCTCAAAATATGGGTCTTAAAAAAAGTGAGGACGACGAGCAATACGTGCGCGAAATTCTGGCTCCAGCCGTTGAGGAGCCTGAACATATTCTGACCAAGGCTTTTTTGGATAGCAAACATCTTCAAGCTGTAGCGGATAAATTTGGGCGCCGACTCATCTCGATCTATGAAGCCGACCTAAAGCCATCAGACCCAGTGAACACTAAGCAGCGCATAGCCGCCGGTAAATTGGCGAAAAAATACGAAAAGACAGTGGCAAGCGCGCAAATTACTGTTCAGGGCGAAAAAATGACACTCTGGAAATCACGGTCTTACTATGAATCGCCAGATGAATCCATTCGGAAAGAAGCATTCCTTGCAAACAGGGGATGGTTCTTAGACCACCACGACGAGCTGTCCAGTATATATGACCAGCTAGTTCAGCTTCGTCATAAGATGGCCCAAAACGTAGGACATGAAAACTTTATACCGTACGCATATGAAGCTTTAGGCAGAACTGACTATGGACCTTCGCAAGTTAGGAACTTTCGCGAGAATGTTAAAAAGTACGTTGTTCCCCTGAACAGGCAGCTAGTATCTCAAATTTCACAGTCGTTAGGGAAAACCATATTAAAACCCTGGGACGGTTATGACCCGCGCACCAGTCTACCGCTAGAAATAACCCCAGTTAAGAGTCAATTAAATAAATCTCAGATACTCTTTAATAAATTGTCCCCAAAACTTGGAAAATATTTCGAGATTATGCGTGAAAATGGATTAATTGACCTGGAAAACCGTCCGGGAAAAAGATCAGGTGCTTTTTGTACCGACTTTAGCGACGAACAGAAAGTATTAATTTTTTGTAATTCAACTGGCGAATCAGACGATATATCAACCTTAACCCATGAAATGGGACACGCTTTCCAGGGTTGGGAGAGCCAGCACATTGAGGCGGTTGATCTACAGTGGGGGACTTTAGATTTATGTGAAATTCACTCAACAGGCATGGAGTTTTTATGTCTTCCGTTTATTAGTGAATTTCTAAACGAAGAAAACACTCAAAAATTTCAGTTATCACGCTGGGAACAAGCCATTAGTACTCTTTGTTACGTAAGCGTTGTAGATGAGTTTCAGCATTGGGTATATGAAAAGCCACAATCAACAATTGCCGAGAGAGATGAGAAGTGGTGTTCAATCTCTCAGGAATATTTCCCGCAAGCCGACTACTCTGGTTATGAGCAATACAGGAAGACAAGGTGGTATGGCCAATCCCATATATTCGTTTCACCTTTTTACTATATTGACTACGCTCTAGCTGAAACATGCGCTATTCAGTTAGCCTTAATGGCATCGATAGATCATCAAGCGGCCCTTAGAACCTACATGAAATTGTGCCGCATAGGTGGTACTAAGGGCTTTTTAGAGGCAGTAAAGTATGGAGGCTTACGTTCGCCCTTTGAACCAGAGCTTATGAAAGATTTAATGAAATTTGCCACTAAACAAGCCAGTCTTTAGCTGATATCTACTATTTCCTTAATCCTAAAATCCTCTAAATAGGGCTCAACTGATGCACCCAAGAGACGATAGTCGCCCGTCCACTGGTTATCATTGCACCATACTTGCGCAGCGAATTTCATCTGCTTCAGTTTATTTTGAGTAATGTAAGCCAGACCATCACCTTGAAATTCAGTTGATCTAAATTTTACCTCCACGAAATAGACAGTTCTCTTGTACTTTGCTACTACATCAATTTCGCACCTAGTTCTCTTCCAGTTCCGAGCCAATAATTTCCAACCTTGTTTAACTAAATAATCAGCCACCACTTGCTCAGCCCTAAGTCCGGCGTTAGTCGTTCTCATAATTAATCTACGACCAAATTTTTAATAGGCTTAAAGCTAGCGCGGTGAATATTCTTAATGGGTTTCAATGAAGCAATAGCAGCCATATGCGCTTGGGTACCATAGCCAACATGGTTCTCAAAACCATAGCCTGGATGCTTTTTTGTTAGGTGGCCCATGTAGCTATCTCGAATAAGTTTAGCGTAAACGCTAGCAGCTGATATGGCCGGCACTAAGGTATCGGCTTTTATTATACAGCTAGCGTTTTTAAATAATTTAGGTGCGTAATTAATAGCCCCGTCTATAATAATTTCCTCATCATAGTGGACGTGTAGCTTACTCAACGCTCTTTTAAAGCCCAATCTCAGAGCACTATTAATCCCTCGTTGGTCAATTTCCACAGATGTTACCCAGCCCTCACCGAAGCTGCAACACCTAACCAAATAAGGTAACAAGTTCAGCCTTTGTTTTTTAGTTAAGAGTTTAGAATCGGTTAGGCCAACAGGAAAATCTGCTGTCTGTCGGGCCGCGACAACAAGCAAGGGACCAGCTAGAGAACCTCTTCCCACCTCGTCAAGACCTACCATTATTTAATTATACAAAATTCACAAACAACTAGAGAGCTGTTGTGTATTACTTGTTTTCAGAACTGGGTTCTTTTTTGGGCAGCAGCTCACTAGCTGCAGCCTGAGCTTCGGCTTTTTCTTCTGCTTTTTCTTTCTTTGCAGCTTCTGGATCGTACGCGTCCAGCTGTTGCTGTTGAATTTTAGCTTCCTCAGCCTCAGCTTCTTCGTCTTTTATAGTGTTAACTGCATCTTTGTCAAAGTCCATCCCACTTAGGCGGGCGCTTTTACCTGTCAGTCCACGCATGTAACTGATGTAATTACGTCGCACTTTACTGCGTTTAACGACCTCAACTTTAAGAACGTTGGGCGAATGAATTAGGTAGGTCTTCTCAACGCCCACGCCACTGGCAATCCGCCGGACAGTAAAGCAGCTAGATAAGCTGTTCTTTCGCCTTGTTCGAATTACCAAGCCTTCGAAGATTTGGATGCGCTCTTTACCACCTTCAACTATTTTTTGATGCACACGAACATTGTCGCCACTTCTTACATCAACAACAGCTTTCTTCTTTTGTCGAGCTTCAATTTGTTGTAACACACTTTGCATAAGTTATGTAAATATTACACTAAAAAACCCCTTAAAACAAGCGCTAGACTACCCGGTAGACTTCTTCAATAGTAGTATGTCCGGCTATAGCCTTTAAAACACCGTCTTGTAGCATTGTACGCATGCCCTCCTCAACTGCCTGAGATTCAAGCATTTCAGTTGTAATTTGGCTAGCCGGCATCTTAAGAATTTGCTGAACCCCGGGAGTCATCCGTAGTTGCTCGCGGATAGCCAGTTGGCCCGTATAGCCAAAGGGTACCAGGGCGGAACTACCAGGTTTATAAAGTGTAAGCTGCCTAATGTCGGGCCTGTCGACCCCCGAAGGAAGACTATTGATTACTTCTTGTAGGCGAGCTTTGGTTGATTCGTCTGGTGCATAGGGCTGTTTGGTGTCATCGTCAAGTCTCCGTACAAGTCTTTGGGACATAACCAGGCGCATTGCGCTAGAGAATAAAGGGTTAATACCTACCATATCTAACATCCTAGTGAGTGCTGCTGCTGCACTACTAGCGTGAAAGGTGCTGAGTACTAAGTGGCCCGTAAGAGCTCCCTGTAGAGCTGTTTTAGCGGTATCTGGGTCCCTAATCTCTCCAACCATCACAACGTCAGGATCAAGTCTTAAAACAGCTCGCAATCTTTCAGCGAAATCGTGACCATCGATCTGGCCGTGGACCGGGATTTGTACAACGCCGGGCATATTATATTCGACAGGATCCTCAAGAGTTATAATTTTCCGTTCAGGTAAATTTAGGGTGTTGATCAGAGAATATAACGTGGTTGTTTTACCCGAACCTGTTGGGCCAACAACAAGAACCATACCTGTGGGGTGCTGGATAATGTCTTGCACAACCTTACTCTCAATATCGCTTAGTCCCAGGCTCTCCAGCTTAAACAGCTCTAAGCGCATATTAAACAGCCTCATGACGGCGTCCATTCCATACACAGCTGGCACAGTTTCTACTCGCAAGTTTATGGTCACGTCTTCACCGGTAGACATTTTATATGTTTGGCTGATATGGCCAGTTTGGGACTCAGAAGAATCAGTAGATACGTTAGCAGCACTAGCTAGAACGGAACTTAAGTGACGGTATTTGTCTTTACCCATATAAGCCACTGGATGCAAAACACCATCAACACGAAACCTAACTCTAACATTCTCTCTTTGATTTTCAAGATGAATATCACTCGCTTTAAGGTGGTAAGCTTGCTGTACTAGATAGGCTAGCATGTCATCAGGGCGTACCTGCTCGAGAGTTGCGCTTACCGTACTAATCATCTTTTCGCTGTTGGCACTGTTGGTAGTGAGACTGATATCATGATATTCGATTTTTTTCGGGGGATCGTAAAGTTGCATGTACTCTTTAAATCCACTCTCCGAAATAATAGAAAACCTCAAAAGCTGATCAGTCAGTCTTGATTTAAGACTACTGATTGTCTGCTGAGAAGTAGTATTAGTAACTCCGAAGTGTATATTGTGATCATCGGAACTTAGAGGCACAACTCGAAGCTTGTACATCTCTGACAATGAGAGTATACCTACAAAAAGTTGTTTTTGAAGTGTCGAAGTGTCAATATAGCTCATTCCCAAAACGCCAGCGCGGCGTTGGGTTATCAGCTCTTCTTCCCTTCGAGCGTCTTGTGACATATAAGAGTATTATAAAGCATTAGCCTTATGTCTACTAAGCTCAGTGGTTTATATTTAGCAACATGATTGATCGTCGAATCATACTCATTGCTCACAATGTTCGCTCTGCTTATAACGTTGGCAGCCTACTCCGAACAGCCGATGGACTTAAAGTAGAAGTGGTTTACTTAACTGGCTATACTCCCTACCCGCAAAGCACTAATGATCGCAGAATTCCACATGAGCAGGCTGCAGTAATGAAAAAAATAGAAAAGTCGGCGCTAGGCGCTGAGGGCACTGCTAGGTGGGAGCATGTTGAAAACATCTACAATCTACTTAAGGAGGTTAAGCGAAACAAATTTCAAATCACCGCATTAGAACAGACAGCGGGGGCTAAAGATTTACACACATTTTCACCGCCTTCACATGTTGCTTTAGTTGTGGGAAATGAATTAACTGGTTTAGAGGAGGCTTTAATTGAGCTTTCGGATGTTCAACTACAAATTCCAATGTTTGGAAAAAAAGAGTCTTTCAATGTTTCGGTAGCTTCCGCGATAGCCCTTTACCATCTTCGCTTCACTCCTTAAGCGGATTGGACAAATAGACAAAAGCAAGTTAGAATAACTGCCAAATGGCTGCCAAAATAAAAAACTCCACCCAAAATAGTTCGCGTCGCAACAAACACAAACCCAGAGGAGTTAGTGGCAGTGCTTTCGACAAAGTGCATTGGCCATATTTACCAGTTCTAATGATTGCGCTTGTGTTACTTTCTGCTAGTCTTCAGAGTGGTGTTTTAAATGCTTCCGCTCTAAACCCTAAAGGAAAAGTTCTGGCATATGCAACAAGTATGGGGGTGTCGGGTTTGCTCTCCAGCACGAACTCGGCGCGAGCCAGTAATGGAGTAGCGTCGCTACGAGTCAATTCAAAACTTAATTCAGCCGCACAAGCCAAAGCTGAGGATATGGCAACCCGAAACTACTGGAGTCACAATACTCCAGAAGGGAACCCGCCATGGATATTTGTTAGTAATCAAGGTTATTCTTATCAAAAACTAGGCGAAAATCTTGCTGCAGGGTTTGACACAGAACAAGCTGTAATTAATGGTTGGTTAGCAAGCCCGCCCCATAAAGAAAATATGCTGGATGGAAATTTTTCAGAAGTGGGTTTTGGTTTTGCAAATAATGCTGACTATACATCAGCTGGTGGAGGGCCAATGACAGTTGTGGTAGCTTTTTATGGAAAACCAACAGGCACAAGCCAACCTGCCCCGGCACCAACAGCCACCGCCCCTCAAAGCAAAACCCCTAATGTTACACCACCAGCGGTTCAACCACCTCAACCTACCCCCGTTGAACTATCGCCGCCCACTGAACTAGCAACTCCTGCCCCCCAGCAAGAAACAAACCAAATTAGCCAAACAAAGCCAAAGGAGCAAAAACCTGCAAACACTGATTCATCAAAACCGCCGGTTACGCTAGCGCTTAGAACTTCAAAGGCTCATTTAGCATTTGCTAAAGTTCCAGTTACATCTTTCGCTACCGGAATGATGAGCTTTATAATGATAGCCGCAGCAGGCTATTTTGTAAGTCGTCATGCTCTTTCACTTCGTCGATCACTCGTTACCAGTGAATCGTTCGTTATTAAACACCCGCTAATAGATGCTGGGTTAATTGTCATTGTCGGCCTGGCGTATATCTTGACCCAGACAGCCGGTTATATTCAATAATTACCGAACCACTATATTTGTAGGACCAAAAGCAGAAGCTAAATCTCTTAAGCTGCTCTCGTTAATACTTATCGTCTGAGGTAATTTTATTGCCTGTTTACCACTTGAAGAGCCTGTAACAAGAACTACCTCAGTTTCCCCGTGATGTGTTTCAAGTTTTTGCTTAAGAGCCATCAGTAGAGGCTGATCTCGGCTATCTTGCATCCTAATATAGAGCCGCTTGACTGATGTAGGCTTAATTTTTAAAAGAGGAACGGTCTTTTTTGATTGAACTATAGTTCTGGCTCCCGAACTTTTGATTTGTTTTTTTAAAGATTCATACGAAGTAACGTCCTCTACGGAAACCGCCTTAGCTTTATCGGCCAACATCTTTAATTCATTGCCGCCTCCTCTGCCACCGCTACTTAACTTCCCTTTTACGACAAGGATGGAATCCCGTTGCCACATCTCCGGATTCTCGTTGTAAATTTTCGGGAATACTACTACCTCTATTTCAGCACCTACGTCAGACAGTCGTACGAAAGCCATTTTAGCTCCGTTCTTTGTGGATATTTCACGAACACTGATTATCATCCCACCGATCTCAGCAGTTGAACCTTCTTTTTCTAATGATAACTCTAAGATAGGAAAGGTTTTTTCAGATAAAAATAATTTATAAGCATCAAGTGGATGATGACTCATATAAAGCCCCATAAGTTCACGCTCCCACCCCAGCATTTCATTCTGACTATATTCGGGACCATTGTCGTTCCATTGTAATTGAGGTATCAAACCTGCTGATAAAGTGGAGCCCCCAAAAAGATCCACCTGTCCACTTAATTTATCTTTTTGCACTTTGTGAGAAAAGGACAAAATACTATCTAGATTATTCAACAGCCTGCCCCGTTTTGAAAACCTGTCAAGAGCCCCCGCTTTAATTAAACTCTCTAGTGCCTTGCGGTTGACAATATGACAATCGACGGTTTTGCAGAACTCGTCAATTGACTCAAAACTTCCGCCGTTTATATTCCTAGCTCGAATAATCTCTTCAACTGCACCGTACCCAACATTCTTAACCGCGTCTAGCCCGAAGCGTATCTGTTCGGTACCAGGCACCACAGCAAATTCATGAAAAGATTCATTAACGTCGGGTGGTAGAACCTTGATTCCCATTTTACTACACTCGCTTATCTCTATAGCAAGACGGTCTGTGTTGTCTCTATCGCTAGTCATTAACGCCGCCATAAAAGCGGCTGGGTAGTTGGCTTTAAGGTAAGCGGTCTGGTAAGCAATCATGGCGTAACACGCCGAGTGTACTTTATTAAAACAATAGGCGGCGAATTCTTCTAACTGTTGCCAGAAATTTTCCATCATTTTCTTATCCGCGCCAACAGTTTTGATTGCGCCTTCAATAAAATCATTCTTTAATTTAGCCATAACTTCGAGGTTTTTCTTCCCTATCGCCTTTCTTAGAGTATCTGCCTGTCCGCCTGTGAAATTGCACATCTCTTTACTTATCTGCATAACCTGTTCCTGATAAACAATGACCCCGTAAGTGTTTTTTAGAGATGGCTCCATGGCCGGGTGCATATATTCAATTTTCCGCTGCCCATGTTTACGGGCAATGAAGTCTTCAATCCATTGCATAGGGCCTGGGCGATAGAGGGCCACCATAGCTATAATATCTTCAAACATAGTTGGTTTGAGATCCTTTAGATAGCGTTTCATTCCAGCTGACTCGAGTTGAAATACACCCGTTGTAGAACCTTTCTGCAAAAGCTCAAAGGTTTTTTGGTCATCAAGGGGGACAGAGTTAATATCAATAACCTCTCCATAAACTTTTTTTACAATCCTAAGTGTGTTTTTAATTGTAGTTAGATTTGAAAGCCCTAGAAAGTCCATTTTAAGCAGCCCTAAATCTTCAATTGGGCCCATAGAATATTGGGTAGCCATAGCTCCGTTCTGTGCTCTTTCAAGGGGAACATATTTAACAATTTCATCGGGTGCAATAACAACCCCGGCTGCGTGCACGCCATGACTTCTTATGGTCCCTTCTAGCCTAGTCGCCAACTCAAAAACCCTAGCCGAGCTTGGGTTCTGTTTATTCTCAAGCTTGAGATCATTAACTTCTTTTAAATGTTTTTCAAGTAGAGTGTGTCTGCCTTGCACTGGGGGCGGAATCATTTTTGCCAATCGATCAGCTTCTGAATAAGGCACCTGCAACACCCTAGCAACATCGCGTACTGAATTGCGAGCAGCCATCCTACCAAAAGTTGCAATATTAGCTACACGGTCGCGACCATATTTTTCTATACAATAATTTATAACTTCATCTCTGCGTGTATCTTGTATATCAATATCCATATCTGGCATGCTTATGCGGTCTGGGTTTAAGAAACGCTCGAACAGAAGATCATACTTAAGTGGATCTATCTCGGTGATTCTAGTGGCATACGCAAGTATTGAGCTTGCAGCACTACCTCTTCCAGGGCCAAAGACTATTTCTCTGTCCTTACCCCAATTTATAAAATCCGAAACAATTAAGAAATAGCCGTTAAATCCCATGCTGTCGACTACGCTGAGTTCATATTCTGCCCTGTCTATTACCTCTTCGCTCAACCCTTTTTTTGCAGCAGCAAGGGTTAATTTCTGAGCCTCCTCCCTTGATACCCTCCCATATCGCCAAGCGAGCCCGCGCCATATATTTTTTTGCAGCAGAGACTTTTCGGTTTCTCCAGGGGGAGTAGAGAACTGAGGGATAAGAATTTTTCCAAGTTCAATCTTTATTTCACAACGATCAGCAATTTTTTTAGTATTAGTTATTAACTCTGGATTATCCTTTCCCCATCTTTTAATAACGTCTTTTGGATTTGCAACATATAGCTCAAACTCTTTAAGACTAAATCGCTTCTCATCACTTAAATATGCTCCTGTTTGTACACAGAGTAGGATTTCATGAGCTTCTTGATCCTCCTTTTTCAAATAATGAGCATCGCAACTAACTAAGGCGGGGATACTTAACTGGTTAGCAATTTTTAGTAGTTGCTGGTTAACGTTGGTTTGCTCATCCCAAGCAGTCGGGTGCGCCGGATGACCGTGATCTTGGAGTTCTATGTAGTATCGATCGCCAAATATTTTCTTATACCACTCGGCAATTGAAACACCTTTTTGGTATTGCCCTTGTCGCAGTGCATCGCTTAACTCACTTCCTATGCAACCGCTAAGAATTATAAGACCATCGTTATATTTTTCAATTAAAGATCTATCTACTCTTGGCTTATAATAAAAGCCCTTGAGATTTGCGATTGATGAAAGACGCATTAAATTTTGATAACCTGTGTTGTTCATTGACAACATAGTTAAATGAAAATATTGTCGATCCTTGTTGGAATCTCTATCTTTATACCCCCGGGCAGCAACATAAGCCTCCATGCCAATTATAGATTTTATGCCGCTGGATTGACCGGCTTTATAAAACTCTATAGCTCCGCTCATGGTGCCGTGATCAGTCATAGCCACAGCCTCCATACCCAAATCTTTCACATATTCTAATAAGCTAGGGATCTTAGTTAGTCCGTCCAGTAGACTATACTGCGTGTGATTATGTAGGTGCACATAGTCATTCGCCTTTAGCTCACCCTTTTTTTGTTTGTTCATCACACTACATTATAGAAAGAGCCGCCCCGTTTTGACGACTCTTTTTTTAACAACGATTAGGTTTTAGCCTTTTAAGTAACGCATTAGGTTCTTCTTAGCTTGCTGAGCCTGCCTAATTGCTTTACTAAGTTCTGGGTCATCTGCATCCCCAGCTTTTACAGCCTTCAATACACTGGATGCTTTATTTTGGGCATCTTTCGCCTTAATAACAGCCTCGTTATATTCTTCACGGGCCTTAGATTTTAGGGCTACCGTTTTGCCTTTAGTGTCTTTAATAATCCTATTAAGTTCATCATGTACATTTTGAAGTTGATCTTCGGCACTATCTTTCACATCTTCCGCCTTTTCAACGATATCTTCGCGAGTTTCTTTCCCGCTTTTTGGAGCTGTTAAAATACCGGTTAAATAACCGACCGCTCCAGCAATTAATGCTCCTATAGCGAACTTCCTACCGTTGTGTTCTTCCTTTGCCATTTTCTAACCCTTTCTTTTACGTATGCGAGAAGCCTTATCGACAATATCGCCTATTATTTTTAGTACTGCCAGCGGAGAAGCGGTGCGTTCAAAGATACTAGCTGCGGATTCCATCGAGTCAGCAACATTTTCCGCTCGCTCTGTAATTCTTTTAACCTGTTTGAGGATTCCAATTAAATAAACTAGTGCCACAAT
Source organism: Candidatus Saccharimonadota bacterium (assembly GCA_013815775.1). GTDB lineage: Bacteria > Patescibacteriota > Saccharimonadia > Saccharimonadales > UBA10212 > JACDFN01. The sequence goes on from JACDFN010000002.1 coordinate 216,276, forward strand.
AAGAACCAAAAGAAACAAAGCTAAAACCGAGCTAACTATTATCAGTAAAACTAGTGCTGCTGTGTCCATGTACTAAATTATACGATTAATCATTTGGCACGTGCAACCACAACCGTTATCAAACATCGAGTTGTTTTTTTATAAGGCGCTTTGTAATCTCCGGATTGGCCTTACCCTGGGCCTTTTTCATCACTTGACCGACTAAGAAGCCAACCGCCTTTGCTTCTCCTTTTTTTACGTCAGCAACAGCTGTTGGGTTATCGGCTAAGACCTCTCGCACCATTATTTCTAACTCAGACTCATTTGAGATTTGTAGTAGGTTCATCCGCTCGGCTATTAATCTCGGGTCCTCTTCAATTTTAATTCTTTCCTTAAGAACGGCTTTGGCGGCGGTCGAACTAAGTTCGCCGATACTTATCATTTCCAAAACTTTAATCTGATCCTTTACGTGAATGCTTAGCGAGTCTGGATCGTCTAATAGCTGAAATAGAACTCGGCGAGTGTGTTCTGTAGACTTAGTTATCCGTTTAACCTCCAATACTCTGTCTAAAAGCTCCTCCCGGTCAAGAATATCCTCTATAACTTTTGGGTCAACCTGAAGTTCAGAAAGGCTCTCTCTAATCGAAGATGGAAGTTCGGGCAGTCCCTCTTTAACTTTGCTAATAAAGCTAGCACTTAGTTTTAGCGGAGGAATGTCAGGTTCAGGCATATATCGGTAGTCATGCGCTTCTTCTTTTTGGCGTTGTGGCGTTGTTTTTTGCTTAACTTCATCCCAGCCGCGAGTTTCCTGAACTATAACTTCGTTCTTTTCAAGAAGCTCAGCTTGGCGCTTTATCTCATATTCAACTGCACCCGCTACGCTCCTGAAGCTATTTAAGTTTTTTATTTCGGTCCTTGTTCCCAGCATTCCCGGCTTATCTGAAACACTTATATTAACATCGAAGCGAACATGGCCATGATATAAATCTCCGTCTGTAACTTGCGCATACTTCATCACTAACCATAGTTCCCTGGCATAAGCCTTAGCTTCAGCCGGGCTATAAATTTCCGGTTCGCTTACTATTTCAAGTAGTGGTGTGCCGGCACGGTTAAGGTCAATAAGCGAGAAGTCCATTCCTTCAGGGTGGGTAGTTTTGCCAGCATCTTCCTCGAGATGCACTCTAGTAATACCTACTTTTTTCTTTTCTCCTTCTATCTCGATCTCCACGTATCCGCCCTTAGCTATTGGTTGGTCGTACTGAGTTATTTGGTATCCCTTAGGCAGGTCGGGGTAAAAATAGTGTTTGCGATCAAACTTACTGAATGCTTGCGGTTGGCTATTTAGAGCAAAGGCCGCACCAACAGCAAGCTCCACTGCTTTCTCGTTTAGGACCGGTAAAGCCCCAGGCATCCCGACGCATATATGACTTATTAGGGTGTTGGGGGAGGCCCCGCGAGCGTCGTTGCCTACTGCTGCAAACAACTTTGTCTTGGTATTGAGTTGTACGTGGCACTCTATACCGATTGTCGGCAGGTAAGTGGTCTTAGTTGCAGGTACGTTGGGCGTCATAATGCACCTAGATCTTTTAGGGCCTGCTTAAAACCAGCTAGGGCGTTCTGTGCTTCGCGTTTTTTTAATCGAATATTTGGTTCGTGTACCAATCGATTTCTAAGTTTGTGGGCATACCAAACAGCATCGTTATCGCTTAACGACCGTTGGGCACTTACCAACCTCTCCCCCATCGTTTTGCCTTTAAAGTGTCGTTTCTTTAGCGCTTCATCTAATAATTTATCACCGTCAATCACAGAGAGAACCATACCATCGGCAGTCTTAACTTTACCAAGTAGCTCCGTCCAGCGTTCAGTATAATATTTATTATTAAGGCGACGAGGTAATTTTTTGCTCAACCGACTAATTATAAGCAGCAGAGTTGCACCAAAAATAGCTATGGAAACTAGATAGATGGCGTTGGTCATTCCAACCCCTCAAAGCTTTGGGCAGCAGCCAACATTTGTCGATCCCCGCGCATTGGTCCGATTAATTGTAGGCCTACCGGTAACCCATTGCTATTGCCTGCAGGTATGCTCATAGCTGGATTGCCTGACATATTGGCTCCTACTGTCATCATGTCAGCCAGATACATTTTTAAAGGATCTTTGACGCGATCACCGATTTTAAATGCTACTGTAGGGGACGTAGGGCCTATGAGTAAGTCTTGATTTTTAAATACTTCACTAAATTCGTTAATAATTTTTGTTCTGACTAGTTGGGCTTTTTTGTAATAAGCATCGTAGTAGCCGCTTGATAATACGTAGGTTCCAATCATTATTCTTCGTTTGGCTTCAGCTCCAAAGCCCTTCTCCCGACTAAGCTCATAACTCTCAGCCAGATCGTTTGAATCTCTGTGGCTATAGCCAAACCTTTGGCCGTCATAGCGAGAGAGGTTACTGCTAACCTCGGCTGGACAAATAATGTAGTACGAAGCCAGGGAAAGGGGTAAGTTTGGAAGGCTGACTCTGCTTATAGTGGCCCCCGCAGACTTTATCTTATCGATAGCCTTATCAATAACGCTACGGACCCCAGAATCAAGTCCATCATTAAGATACTCACTAATAATTCCGACTCTTTTACCCCTCAGGCCGTCACCAGTATTAAGATATGACTCTTCTCTTTCAATTGTTGTGCTGTCCATACTATCTTTGCCGGCAATTATATCTAATATTAAAGATGCGTCTTCTACATTAGTAGTAAGCGGACCGACCACATCTGTGCTGCTGGCCATCGCCACTACGCCACTACGACTAACCAAACCGTAAGTAGGCTTGACACCCACAGCTCCAACGAAACTAGCCGGCAGTCGTATTGAACCCCCCGTATCAGTACCGAGCGCGAAAGGAACCATATTGAGGATAACCGCGGCTGCTGAACCTCCTGAGCTACCGCCCGGTACCCGAGACTTGTCATGAGGATTTTTAGTCGTAAACCAATCACTGTTTTCAGTACTACTGCCATGCGCAAAGGCATCAAGATTAGATTTGGCGATGCATATAGCGCCCTCGGCCTCAAGTCTCTCTATAACCGTTGCTTGATAAGGTGCTCTAAAACCTCTCAAAATGTTACTAGCAGCCGTCGTTTCACCGCCCAAAGTTAAAAAATTGTCTTTAGCAATAAAGGGGACACCCGCCAGACGGCCTATATTACCTCCACGCCCAATCCTATTTTCTATCTCGGTAGCACGATGCATTGCACGTTCTTCCATAGATGAAATAACAGCCCGGTATTCCGCCTTTTGGTCAATAATCCCAATGGATTTTTTTACGAGATCTATTGGCTTTAACTCTCCACTTTGTACTCTGTTTGCAATGTCTGATATCTTGGGCCATTCATCCATTTTGCATTAACCTAGAATTCTTTTAACCTTAATTTGATGGTCCTGAATCTCAGGCGCATTTTCCAGTAATGCATCGGTTGAAGCCTGATAATCTATTAGCTCGTCCTTTCGCATAACATTGGTTAAACCTGTAACTTGTGAGGTTGGCTCCAGGTTATCGGTTTCTACAGACTGCAAAGTTTCCACGTAATCAAGTATGTTAGACAGTTCCGATTGAAACCGTTCAACTTCGTCATCACTCAGCTTGAGGCGACTTAAACGCGCCAATTTTAAGACATCATCTCGAGAAAGCCTGCTCATAATCTACCTCCAAGTATACCAGAGAAACCCCTCAGCTAAGTCGAGCTAAAGCTTCTTTTTGATTTCATCTATAAGGTCCCGCAGCTCCGCGGCTTTTTCGAACTCAAGGTTGGCAGAAGCCAAACTCATTTGAGCGGTTAAATCTTTAATTAAATGATTATACTCATCCTTTGGAATCTTTTTAAGGTTCAGCTTAGGTTTTTCCTCTGGCTCAGCCCGTGGCAACATTTCATTTATCGCTCGACTGATGCTTTTTGCCGTAATGTTATGATCATTATTATATTTTTTCTGTATGGCTCTTCTTCGGTTTGTTTCGGAAATAGCTCTGTTCATACTGCCGGTTATTCGGTCGGCGTACATAATCACCCGTCCATCAAGATGACGAGCCGCCCTTCCAATAGTCTGCACAAGCGCCTGTTCGCTTCGCAAAAAGCCCTCCTTGTCGGCATCTAGTATGGCGACTAGACTAACCTCAGGCAGATCTAGGCCTTCACGGAGTAGATTAATGCCTACCAAAACATCGTAAACTCCTAGACGTAGGTCTCGCAGAATATCGGTGCGGTCAAGAGTGTCTACTTCGCTATGAAGGTAGGCTACTTTTAAATTCAACTCTTTCAGGTATTCTGCCAGATCCTCGCTCATGCGTTTAGTCAGAGTCGTTACTAAGACTCGATGTTTTTTTTGTACGGCATTTCTTATCTCAGCTATAAGGTCATCAATTTGACCTTCAATAGGTCTTACATCAATTACCGGGTCAAGCAACCCAGTTGGGCGAATAATCTGAGCCACAGGTTTAGGACTTCTGGAAAGTTCGTATTCGGCGGGAGTGGCGCTAACGTATACCAATTGGTTGACATGTTTTTCGAACTCCGTAAAAGTCAGAGGGCGATTATCGAGGGCACTGGGTAAGCGAAAGCCGTGTTCGACTAAAACTTCCTTACGAGCTTTGTCTCCGTTATACATACCGCGGACTTGGGGAATACTCATATGAGATTCGTCAACAATCAATAAGAAGTCATCTGAAAAATAATCAAGAAGAGTGGCTGGCTGCTCGCCAGGTTCTCGGTTGGTTAAATATCGACTGTAGTTTTCGATACCTTTTACGAAGCCGGTTTCCTCTAGCATTTCAAGATCAAACTTTACACGTTGCTCTAGCCGCTGAGCCTCTATAAGCTTGTCATGCATTTTAAACCAGGCGGTTCGTTCGTCTGCTTCGGCTCTAATCTTATCAAGAGTATTTCTAAGCTTATCGTGTGGAGTTACATAGTGAGACCCCGGAAAAATGCTAAGATTTGATAGTTTTTTTTCTATCTCTCCTGTTAGAGGATTAATCTGAGTGATGCGCTCCAGTTCATCGCCAAAGAACTCAACCCTGTAGGCTACTTGCTCACCGGCAGGAAATACGTCAACCACATCTCCTCGTACTCTGAAAGTACTTCTGTGAAAGTCGATATCGTTGCGCTTATACTGAATATCGTTCAACTGGCGAAGGAATTTGTCTCTAACACGGCGCTCTTTTACCTCAAGCCTAATAGCCATGTCATTGTAGTCTTGAACAGAACCAATCCCGTAAATGCAACTAACACTGGCAACGATAATAACGTCCTTCCGCGAAAGTAAGGCTGAAGTGGCCGCATGCCTTAGCCGATCTATCTCTTCATTGATGTCACTATCTTTTTCGATGTAAGTATCTGTGCGCGGCATATAGGCTTCGGGTTGGTAATAGTCGAAGTAGCTTACAAAGTAGTGAACTTCGTTTTCTGGAAAAAACTGCCTAAACTCGTTGTATAACTGAGCTGCTAGAGTCTTGTTATGACTAAGGACTAATGTGGTTCTCTGTGTGTTGGCAATAACATTGGCCATAGTAAAAGTCTTGCCGCTACCTGTAACACCAAGCAGAACTTGTTCTTTCAGTCCTTGATCGACGCCGTTGGTTAATTTAATTATTGCCTCCGGCTGATCCCCTGCAGGTTGGTATTCACTTTTCAGTTTGAACTTATTCACTTATCAAGTGTAACAACTACGAAGTGTCTAGGCCCGATATATGTGGCGATAGGGTTTGTGAAGCTTATCTAGTAGATGAGTAAGCCTAGCAACCAACTTGTCGGCGTCGTCTTCAAAAATAGCCAAGTCTGGGTCTACGTTAGGCAGTATCTTTAAGAGACTGGCTATTTCATCGCCTATACCTCCGGCACCCCGTAAAAACCCGATTGGCGTTTCAGTTTCCATGGCTATCGTAAACTCGTGCAGTGTACCTAGCCTACCGCCAATGCTGACAACCGCATCCGATGAATTCACTAATAAAGCATCACGGCCAACGTAGTGGAGGCCGGTATATAGAATTGCGTCGAATGGCTCGGTCGGTAAACGGTACTTTAATACATGCTCTACTTTGGTGGCAGCCGGGCTTATCCCTAGACTCCACGAGCCTTTTGCGTCTTTATAGCCGATGGCGGCATATTCCGGCAAGCCGGTCGTGGCCCCAGTCAAAAGTGCGTGCCCGGCATGAGCTATAGCCGCTCCTGCTTGTTTAGCCAGTTGGCGACCTTCTTCTACGGTATTGCCTTTAGCTGCTCCCGATACGCAAATTTGATAAGCTGTTCCCACCATATCTCCTTTTTAAGCCAGTTGAAATTCTTTTTGTAAATTTGGTATATGGTCACTGCGACCGTCAATAACGCCTGATCCGGAGATAGTCTTATCGAACTGTTTTAATATATAGGCCTCCACACCTGGGTGGCTCATATATCGAGCAATAAGCTCATCCCAAAGGGATCGGTTTAGATGTAGGTTATGCCGGTTTTCAAAAGCTAACTGCTTAGTGTGATTGACTGAATTATCAGCAATATTCAATGACACTGGTCCGCTACTCGTTGGAGCTGAGAGCAAGTCGTTGCTTTCCCACCATCTGAAGATTGGATGAAGAGTGGCTAGGGACTTAGCAGGTGAATTTTTATGGAAGCTGAATAATTGTTGATAAGAATCACTTAAAAACGGGTTAGCGAGTTGAGGTAAATTTCCGTAATAATTGTGAATAGTTTGCCAGCTAATAGGCAAGTCAGCTACTTGAACTTGCTGCATTATACCCTTGCTAAATACGTCTGCAGCCTGCCGACCAAAATCTGGCCTAAACTGCATACCCATGAGACTAAGGCTGTTCAATCTAATAGACTCGACTGCTCTTAATGCTGCCAGAAACGTACCGACCTTGCCCGGTAGCGATAAGCCCGCACCTGGCCAGAGAGCAACGACCCCTAAAGCGGCTGTTGTGCTAACCGAGGCATGCCTAATTCCACCCCAGCGCTTAACCGGCATCGCTGTAAAGCTAACTTGCCTGAGTTCAAGGTCAGCCGCTGTCAAATCGGAATAGACACGGTAAAACGCCTTCTGCCATGGTGTGGACTCAACATAGGGAAGCACGGCGTAAAGCTCATCAATATCTTCGCGCTTGAGCATTGACTCAACGGAACGATAGTGCAGCTGCTTTAATAGTTTTTTTGGCGGTTGACGGCGCAAGTAATTCTTAGCTACACTCCGTTTTAACACCCAAACCTGCTGAGATCCTCCCACCAGGCCGACAATGTTAACGAATAACTTGAGCTGGTGATCTAGCGAAGTTACTTTCTTTTCAAATATAGAGTTAAGCTGTTGGCAATCACTATTAAAATGCGACCCAAGCGTGTAATACAGCTCCCTAGGCGTTGTGTCGTCGGGGTCTAAATTAAGTTCCAGAAGTTTTCTCCTCAGATTAAGTTTGGTCTCGGATAGAATTCGATTGTCTTCACTAGGGTAACCGCTGAGCTGCTCGAGCTTGGCTATGGCCTTATCCATAACCTGCGAATCTATTCCTAACAGCGCGGCCAGGTTCTTTGACATAGGTGCTTAGTTCATCCTTTCTGGGTGGTAAGATCTTGGCGCTAATCGGAGAAAATGATCGATCTGCCTAGCATTTAATAAACCCTCTTGGGCTCCGACCTTCTGGACCACGCTCATTGAATTTATAGGCGCCCAAAGCAAAGCAGTCTGGATGTCGGCACCCCGCATTATTGCCGCAACGAACGTTGAAGTGAATGAGTCTCCAGCACCAGTTCGCTCAAGTGGCGGTTTAGGATCTGGGTAGATAGGCATCTTATAACGGTTACTTCCATCACTGGCGTAGGCACCTCTGTGCCCGTCACTGATAACAACAGTTCTGGGGCCTAGCTTATGCAGTTTGTCGAAAAGCTGATGGATATTGTTTTTATCACCACCGCTAATCTCGGCAGCCTCTTCTTTATTGACCGCTAGAATTTCGGTTCGTGCATATATACTCTTAAGACGCTGCGTGCCAGCCTCAATCTGAAAAGTTCCTGGCTGAAAAGCAAGTTTAATTGGTCGGTGCGAATCGAGCCATTGAGATAATTGATCATGATAAGCCATAGCATTTTTGCTAATCGAGCTAAAATAAATCCACTTGGGAAGGTCAGATATCCTAAAACGTGGCCAATGGTAATCATATTCTTCGTGTTTAATCAATATAGTACGCTCTTCTTTGTACCAAAGAACGTAGTGGTAATTGCTAGCCCTACCGTGGTTAATGTGCACAAACCTGGAATCAATCTTAGAGTGGTGCAGAGCTGCCAGTATTTCACGCCCCCCCTTGTCACTGCCAATGTTAGAAACCAGACCAGAGTTGAGCCCTAGCTTGGCAAAAGCAGCTGCAGCATTTGCGGCATTGCCGACAGCTGGAATTATTTGAGCATGGTCAAAAGGTACTTTAGTAGCAAAAGGCATGCTAAGCCGTGGCCCAGACTTACTTTCTTCGACCTTGGCTTCATTGTCCAGCAGTTTTATAAAAGCATCTGTAACAACATCGCCGACGGCTAGTACGTCAAGGTTAAACTCTGCCATAGGTAAGTATTACTTTTTTATCTATCATAACGCTCAAGCTTAGGGTTATTGTAGCATGGAAGGGCCTCAATTTTCTCTGGCCTTTCCAACGCTTCCGAACATTTCTATCTTACTTTCCACTACCGCCTGTACTGCCTCAATTACCGACCCCATAAGTTTCACAACAGCGTATTCGGTCTTATTTTCAGCTAAAACCTCTTCCAGAGTTGTTCGATAAGCCATCCTCATATCGCTATTAATGTTAATTTTCGTAACCCCAATTTTAACAGCTTCTATGAAGTAGTGAGGCGGAGTGCCGCTTCCGCCGTGCAGACTGATATTTATGTCTATTGCCTGTCTAATGCTAGCTAAAAGTTCCAGGTCTAATGTTTTTGGTACTGGATACAATCCGTGTAAATTACCGACCGCTGCAGCAAACGTATCAATTCCGGTTGCTAAAACAAAGGCTTTAGCGGCTTCGGGTGTGCTAAATGTTTTTTTGATTTCATCAAAGTCAATATTCTCGGTATGTACATTGCTGCTACCGGCAAAATAGTGCGGTTCGGCCTCAACTATTGCACCCGTGAGTTTAGCGGCTTCTACTACTTCTTTGGTCCCGCTAATAATCTCATTATCGCTTGCTTGGTGATTGGCCTGGGAAATATCAATGTGTATACATTCAAAACCAGCCTCAATACCGTCAATAGCATCAGTTACCGATGGACTGTGGTCCAAGTTTACGTACATTTCCACACCGTACTCTGCTTTGTAGTTCTCGACCATATCGCGGACATTATCCAGACCTATCGCATCTACCTCGCCCTTGCTTACTTCTACAAGTACTGGGGCCTTTTTTTTCGATGCCGCTTTCACTACCGCGATTAAGGTTTCCTGGTCATCTAGGTTGAATGCTCCCAACGCAAAGTGCTCCGCTCGGGCTCTACCGAAAGTATCTCTTGCGTCTTGGCAGTTTTTTCTAATTTGTCGAAGTGGTATAGGCATGATTTAGTGTTTATGGTTAGCGTGATCTAGCATTAAATGGTGAACAGCCATTGCGATATGGGCACTGCTAAGACCAAAGTGCTTCAACAGTTCGTCTGGTTTACCAGACTCGCCAAAACGGTCTTTCATACCCACTCGGGTCATATGCGTTGGTAGATTTTCTCCGAGCAGCTCAGCCACCGCCCCGCCCAAGCCGCCAATAATTTGAGCCTCCTCGACCGTTACGACATGTTTAGTTTTTTCAACGCTCTTAATTATAGTGGCCCCGTCAAGGGGTTTGATGGTTGGTACATGCACAACTTCAGCACTGACACCGTCTTTTTCCAAAAGTTCCGCTGCTTCTAGCGCCGGGTAGGTCATTGTGCCTGTACTGATAAGCGTTACGTCAGAACCTTCCCGAAAAACGTAGGCCTTACCAATTTCAAAGGGTGTTTTATCAGTCGTTATAATCGGTGTTGCTTCGCGGGCAACACGCATGTAGTTAGGTCGTTTGTCGCTGGCCATTGCAAGCGTGGCTTTTTGAGCCTCAACACTATCGCCTGGTGCAATTACTACCATATTCGGTAAAACTCTCATAAGGGCTATATCTTCTAGCATTTGGTGGGTAGCCCCGTCAGCGCCAGTATATAACCCGGCGTGAGAGCCAATAATTTTTACTGGTTGGTCGTTTAAACAGATGGTGGTGCGGATTTGCTCCCAGTTTCTACCAGGACTAAACGCAGCATAGCTACTTACGAAAGGAATTTTACCCATAGCCGCTAGACCAGAGCCAACCGTAACTAAGTTTTGCTCGGCCACCCCGACCTCTACGTATCTTTTTGGGAAAGCTTCAGCAAAAAGATGCATCTGAGTAGATTCCGTTAAATCAGCGCACAACGCCACGACATTATCCCAGCGCTTGCCAGCTTCCAAAAGTCCTCTTCCGTAACCTTTACGAATCGGCTCCAACTTCTTCCGGTCTTCCGCTAGAAATAAATCACTCATGTTCGCTCCTGATTTTGCCGCCAAGTGTCCTGAGTTCCTTCAATGCCTTCACGGCCTGCTCGTGATTTGGCGGCATACCGTGCCAATGAAAATCGTATTCCATAAAGCTGACACCCTTGCCAGGGATGGTATGAGCAATAATCATCACAGGTTTTTCGACAATGGCCTTAGCCATGTTACAGGCGTCAATTACAGCCTCGATGTTATTGCCGTCTATTTCAATCACGTGCCAGCCGAAGGCTTCCCATTTGTCCCTTAGGTTTTCCAAGGGCATAACGCTCTCAGTGGGACCGTCTATCTGGATGTTATTACGGTCAGTAATGGCAATAATGTTGTTTAACTTATACTTACTGGCCAGCATTGCTGCTTCCCAGGTATTGCCCTCGTCCTGTTCACCGTCGCTCAAAACTACGTATACCCATCGGTGCTGCGCGTTGTCCATTCGTAGTCCAAGTGCCATACCAGCAGCTTGAGAAAGACCAGAACCCAGTGGACCACTGGTAGTTTCCATGCCCGGTAGTTTCTTGCGTTCCGGGTGTCCTTGAAGCCGTGAGCCAAACTCTCGCAGCGTCTTTAATTCTATTTTATCAAAATAACCAGCCTGAGCCATCGTTGCGTAGCGAATCGGCACACAGTGCCCATTACTTAACACCAAAATGTCGCGTTCCGGCCAGTCTGGATTATCAGGGTCATGCTTGAGCAAGTTAAAATATAACGCTGTAAAAATATCGGCCAGCCCTAGTGGGCCAGCCGAGTGGCCACTACCTGCTTGTTCCAGCATCTTTACTAAGTCTAGCCGGATGTCGTTGGCTATTTTTTCCAGCTCATGTATGGAGCGACCTTTCTGCTCTTTACTCATCTTGCTTAAGATTATACCTGTAAAAAAACCATTCTTAAAGGAAAGGCTGATAACAACGAGTAATAGTCTGACCCATAATCAAGCTTTATTAAAGCAAAGCCTTAGATTGTTGTTTATAAGCAGTTAAGTTGTTCCAGTCTCGTCGGCAATTCTCTCAAGAATATGATAAGCCTGAGCGGAGTCTTGTGCTTTTTGGATGTATCCTCCCGCATTTACTACATCTATACCGCCAGATACCAATTCGGAGATATTCTGGTCACTAACACCTCCGTCCCAGCCAGTTTCCAGACTAGGTTTTGCACGCTTTAGAATACTTAACTTGTTGAGTAATTTTAAGTCTGCTCGGCTACCGCCTTGATAGCCTAGATTGCCTGAGAATATCATCACATGATCAATGTAATCTATAGCGGGTAGTATAGTTTCTGGAGAAGTGTTCTGAAGCAAGGCGACCCCTACTCCAACTTGCCTCTCGCGGCAATACTTTGCAAATGCCGTAAAGTCGCCTTCCGACTCGGCCTGCACAATTATTAAGTTGGGTTGATGTTCCGCAATTAACTTTACCGCTGCCTCCGGATCTCTATACATCAAATGAAAATCTGCTTTTATTCCCACCGGCCACCAAGCCATTTCTGGGGCCACCAATTTTGAGGGAGCGAACTTCCCGTCAGTTAAGTCAATATGGATTCTGTGGGCAAAATGAGCAACCCTCTCTACCTGCTCTTTATACTGCTCATCGGTAGTGGCTGTTACAGTTGGACAAATGATAGCCATCTTAATCAGCCTTGTCTATTTTTTGATTTCTTCGCTCATGACGAGCCTCGCCGCTAAAAGTTGATTCTAGCCACAGCTTAATTACCTTCTTTAAGTCTTCAAAGCTCACAAACCTGGCGCCTAAACTAAGCATGTTTGAGTTATTGTGGGCGCGAGACAGACGTACTATTTCATATGGATCATGGCTGGTGCGACCTTCGGCGTCAACAACCTTCCTTGGAACAGCCGGGCCGTAAAAAACTGCACATCTTATTCCCTGGACTCTATTGGCGGCCATAGCTTCTCCCTGCCCGCTACCTCCAAGGATGATTCCAAAAGAACAGACTCCCGATGCTACGGATTCGGCCGCCGGACGGACATAGTCAGGATAATCATCGTCAGGAACAAGTGATTTTGGACCAAAATTATTACAGCTATGGCCCATAGACTCCAAGTAAGTTTGCAACTCTTTTAGTTGCTCATATCCGGTGTGATCAGATGCAAGCGCTATATTCATAGTCAGTCAAATCAACTAGAAGCGCTGTGTTTCAGATGAACTGTTATCGGAGCTGTGCTCGAGAGACTCGCGGGACGGTAACAACAATTCGCTAGCCGAAGCAGGTGCACTCAGTAGCGGCTCTGCCCCCACCGTCTTGGAGCCACTGTTTCCAGAAGGAATTTCACTGTGTTCAGGAGAAGCACCATCATACTTTGACCCAGCGCTGGCAAGCTCCTTACCTACATCAGCGGTTAACTCAACAAGCCTGTTGCTATATCCCCATTCATTGTCATACCAAGCCATTACCTTCAAAAGGTTGCCCCCGACTACTGCGGTTAACTTTAAATCAACAATTGCGGAGTGGCTATCACCTATAAAGTCAGTGCTCACTAGTTCTTCTTCGGTAACAGTTAATATTCCCTGGTAGTAAGCATCGGCGGCGGCTTTTTTAAATACTTCGTTAACCTCATCCACAGTGACATTCTTTTTTACTAAAACCGTGAAATCGGCAATGGAAACCACTGGGGTAGGAACACGAATAGAAACCCCGCCAAAAATCCCCTCGAGTGCTGGCAAAGCTGCTGCTGCTGCAATTGATGCCCCTGTTGTTGTTGGCACAATATTACTCGCAGCGTTCCGGGCTTCACGCAAATCTTTCGCTGGGGCGTCTTGTAGTCGTTGGCTGGCCGTATAGCTATGGACAGTAGTCATCATGGCTTTTTCTATGCCAAAGTGGTCTTCCAAAATTGCCATGACCGGGGTTATGCAGTTGGTCGTACAGCTGGCGTTACTTATAATTTCGCCCGCTGTTTTCAATTCTTCCTCATTAACGCCTATGACGATGGTATTTGCACCTTCGCCCTTACTTGGGGCGCTTATAATAACTTTTTTGGCGCCAGCCTCAATGTGAGCACGAGCTTTGGCGGGGTCTACAAAGAGTCCAGTTGACTCAATGACTACGTCGACACCCAAATCTTTCCAAGGAATCAGGGCAGGATCTTTTTCGGCCAATACTTTGATTTTTTGATTGTTGACTATTATCCCTTGTTCGTCGAATCCAACTTTGTGCTGGTAAGTTCCGTAATTGCTGTCGTGTTTTAGCAAATGAGCTAAGGTTTTATTGTCCGCTAAGTCGTTGACGGCTACTATTTCAATGTCGCTTCGCTCAAAGGCAACTTTAAAAGCGCTGCGACCAATTCGCCCAAAACCGTTAATGCCAATTTTTGTCTTCATATTAGCTTACCCTTCCCCCTTAGCGGTTTTTAGCATATACGTTTTCCCTTAAGACTTATTCTAGTGTTCGGCTGAACTTTTAGCAACTACCTCGACTAAATAAATTAGGGCGGCTTAGTTCTTGGCGCGAGCTATGGAGTCCTGGACAACCTTTTTGGCTTCCTGCTCTCCACCCCATCCTTTGAATTCGACGTTTACGCCCTGCCAGTCATTCTTCCAGTCTTTATAGTGCCTGTAGAAATGCTCTACAACTTTTTTAAAATTTCTACCTTGGTCCGACAAATTCGACAAGTCTTTAATATGATCTTTACTGATGTCATTTAGCGGTACGCAGATAAGTTTTTCGTCTCCTTCGCCTTCGTCTACCATGTAAAGTACACCGATTGGGCGAGACGGCACTACAGCTCCGTGGACTACCGGCTCATCAATTAACAGCAAAGCATCCAGGGGGTCCCCGTCTTCGCACAGAGTATCTGGAATATAGCCGTAATCTGCTGGATACGCGGCAGTAGTTCCATTAACTCGGTCTAGTGTTAGGCGGCCAGTGTTTTTATTAAACTCATATTTATTCTTCCCGCCGCCCCTTTGTATTTCTATAATAATATTCACCGTATTTGGGGCATCGCTTCCGGCAGTGATTGGCTGATTCTGCATAGTTTCTCCTTAGATTTTGATAATATTGTACACTACATCGAGATGAAAATAGTCGGACATCGCGCGGGCCAAATTTCAACAGGCCCTGAAAATAGCATGAAGCGGATTAACAGGTCCCTAAAAACTGGTATCGATGCTATAGAGATAGACCTAAGGCTAACAAAAGACCAGCAATTAATAGTTCACCATGGACCAAAAATAAAAGCAAACAACCAAACTGCTGTAAGAATAAAAGACAAAACTTTGAAAGATTTGAAGACTATAGCCCCTAATTTGCTTACACTGGAGCAAGCGGCCAATTTAGTGCTTAAAGAGTCGAGTTTAGAGTTGGTTTTGGACTGTAAAGGAAGGGGGTGGTCAAAATCATTAGTCAGATACCTAGAGGGCTGGAACCAAAGCGGTTATGACACTAACCGTATCATAGCCCTATCCTTTTATGGGTGGGATTTGTATAAACTTAAAAAGGCTTATCCTGCGTCTAGGACTTATTTTTTATTCAGATATATGCTGTTTTTTCATTTGATGGTTTGCAGGTTAATACGCGCTGAGGGTAGCGGATACAACTGGCTTTTTACTTGGCGGCCGCTAGTGTGGTTTTCTCATCAGCACAACCTAAAGCTATACTACTATACAGTTAATAATCTAGGTCAGGCCGCTAAATATTCTAAACACAGAGTTGATTATCTCTGTACCGACTATCCAGAAACTATTGGCAAGAGGCTTCGTAGATAAGCACAGCACCGCTTTGTTTTAGTAAATAAGATATAGTTCGATATGCAGACATTCACGGCACGCTATAAAATAAAAAACAAAGAATAAGACTAGACGTGAACCGGACGTGGTTCGTGGTCACGCTCCATGGATTCTAGGTACTCCCGAATCATAAGAGCCGCAGTGGCTCCCTCACCGCTGGCGCTGGCTATCTGTAGAGTTGCACCGGAACGCACATCGCCAGCTACAAAAATTCCCGGAATATTGGTCATCAATTTTTGATCAGATTTTACAAACTTGTTCTCGTCAAGCTCAACGCCACTACCCGCCAAGAAGCCAGTATTGGGATCTAATCCCACAAAAACAAACACACCGTCGGTTGGAAACTCAACTTTTTCACCAGAAATTTTATCGGTACCTACAACCTTTTGAACTTTGCTGTCCTGGCCCACAATTTCATCGGTAGTGGTATTAAAATGAACTGTAATTTTATTTTTAAACTTTTCAATTTCGTGGACGAGTATTTCGCTAGCTCGAAACTTTGGTCCTCTTACTAGAACATTTATGTGGCTGGTAAACCTTGTTAGGAACATTGACTCTTGGACGGCAGAATTACCGCCACCAACTACCACTAGCCGTTTATCTCGATAAAAAGCCCCGTCGCAGGTCGCACAGTAATGTACTCCTCGGGCATAAAATTCTTCCTCACCTGGAACACCAATTTTTCTGTATTCGCTGCCAGTAGCTACAAGTACAGCCCTTGCATAAATATCACCTTCGGTTGTCATTATTTTCTTTAGCTTATCTGCCGAGGAAACCGATTGAACCTCCCCTAGTTCAATTTTAGCGCCGAATCGCTCGGCCTGAGACTGCATGGCATCTGAAAGCTCTAAACCCGATATTCCCTTAGCAAACCCCGGATAATTATCCACCCAGTCTGTAACAGCGGCCAAGCCGCCAATAGCCCCTTTTTCGAATAAGACAGTTTTTATATCTTCTCTTGAGGTGTATATAGCTGCACTAAGTGCCGCTGGTCCAGCACCTACTACTACCAGATCGTGTGGGTTATCAACAGTACCCTGATTGTCTTTTTTTATTTCTTGGCTGGGCATATAGTTCAAGAGTTTCTAGGCTACTGCCGGGGCTAGTCGAGAAAGATTATAACCTACAATTACTTCCTGGGTATCATCTTCTTTGGTTACTACTGTGACGGGTACAGTCAAGGCGCCGCTCATCTTAAAAGCCTCAGCTTGTCTCTCGGGGTTATCGTCAAGATTTACAACATCATAACTCTTACCCTTCATGTCTAAGAACTTCTTCACCATTACGCAATACGAGCATGTGTTGGTTGTAAAGACGGTAATTTTTTTGACCATTGTTATCCTTTTTTGTTAAATTTGCTAATTGTAAACTTATTGTATATGGTGCTTTAGTTTAATGCAAGTACGCTATATATTGTGTTTTACTGTCAAGTTCATCTACTTGACTGCTATTAGGGTAATATCAAAAACTAAATCGGAGTTGGCCGGAATTGTAGCGCTTGCTTGATCGCCGTAGGCCAAAGCCGCAGGAATGAGCAGACGCCGAGTTCCTCCGACCTTCATACCCGGTACACCCTCAGTCCACCCCTTTATAACTTGATTTAAGCCAAGTGTCGCTGGCTGGCCGCTATCGAGGGAGCTTTCAAATACCAAGCCACTAGAAGCTATAGCGCCGGTGTAGTTTACCGTAACGGTCGAATCCGTTTTTGCTTCAGCACCGTTTCCCACGGTCTGATCTATTTTCTGCAAACTGTCCACTTTTGCTATCGGCGTAAAATTCGCTAGGGGTTTGCCGGCAAGTCCATCCATTTTTTTCTCCTCACTTGTATTAGTTTTATCATTTGATTTAACTGCTTGCCAAAAACCAACCAGCCCTATTCCAACGCTGGTTACGACGAACAAAACTACCATAAAAATAATAAAGCCGCGTCGGAAAGAATCTTTCATTTAGTCTCCTATTACTTCCTATAGTATAGCCAAAGTAGTTAGGTAATTAAACCTTAGTTGCGCCAATCTTTACATGAACTTCTTTCGCCAACTCGTCTATAAACTTATTGGTCTCACCTGTAGTCAACGTACGATCGTTATGGACCAGAGAAACACGCCACGTAATTTGCTTGTGTAGGCTGTCACCCTTTTTATGAAAAATATCTAGCGGTTTAAGTCCCCATTGGTATGCATATTTACTACCTAATTTCGAGGTTTCGTCACTAACCACCTTATTTATTTTTTCAAAACTCATATCAATATCAGTTCTAAGACAAATATCCTGCGATGTTTCGGGATACTTATTTAATGGTTTGTAGCTGCTAGTCGAAGATTTTTGATGCAGGATATCAATATCCAACTCTAGCATGGCCGTGGCGGTCGGTAGTTTTAGAAGCTGCCTCAATGATATGCATGGTTCGCCAACTAAGCCAACAATGGCGTCCTCAGCGACTACAGCGGCAAATCGATAAGGTTCATATGCTGCCGCTGTAATTTCCCACTGCTTGCTTAACTTAAGCCCAGGTGTTAGTGGACGAAATTCAATCTTGTTTATATTCAACCTCTCTGCCAGATACTCCACCATCTGCCGGGCATGGTAGTAGGGAGCGCTTAGATCTTTTTGCCCAGAAGAGGTAACCACCGACAGTCGGTTTAATTGTGTCGGTAAGCCTTCGGAATCAATTACTGCTTTTACGTGACAGACGCCAAGTTCGAATAATAAGAATCTGTCGAATCCGGATTTAATATTGAGGTGAACTTTTTCCAAAAGGCTAGGAACTAAGCTAGGCCGGTAATATTGCAAGTCGGGGCTTAAAGCATTTCGCACATGATATGCGTCTTTGGGGTCTTGGTATGCTCCTTTAAGCAAGGCTTCTTTAACGAAGCTATAGGTTAAAACCTCATTACCACCAGCTGACGCTAGCAGATTTCGAAGTCTGTATTTAAACATTATTTTTTGGTTCTTTACTGCCGGAGTGGTGTCCCTCTGCGGTAAAACAAGGGGCAAGTGATCATACCCATATAACCGTCCTACCTCTTCAACTATATCTTCTGGGATTTCAATGTCAGTTCTCCAAAAAGGCGCTGTAACCACCAAACCGTTACCATCCTTGATAATTTTAAACTCCACATTTAGTAAAAGCTTTTCTATCTGCGACCCCAAGAGTTGTAGTCCTAGCCGTGAGTTTATAAAATCAGGAGCTACTTTTACCGGACTATGCAGGCTGCCGCTTTTAACCACCGATGGCGACAAATGGTTATCATCGTGAATTTTTCCAGACAGGCGGCCACCGGCTTGACGCCCTGCCTCCTCAACTACCTTTGCTAGCACGGCAGTGTTTTGCAGTGGTGATTGGCCTTTAGTGAAGCGAGTAGCTGCATCCGTATATAACCCGTAACTCATGGCCGTTTTGCGTGTAGTGTTCATATCAAAGGTTGCGCATTCCAAGACGACATTCTTAGTGTTGTTGTCAACTTCTGTGCTAGAACCACCCATGACGCCTCCTAAACCTACAGCTATGTTCCCGGCGGTTATTACGATTCCTCCCTTTTGAAGAGCAATCTCTTTTTTTCCTATTAGACTAAGGCTTTCGCCGTGTTTAGACATCCGGATGCCCAAACTAACATGCTTAGACTTAGGGTTCAAAGCCTTTAGTTTGTCATAGTCATAAGCATGCAGCGGCTGCCCGGTCTCCAGCATAAAATAATTGGTTAAGTCGACTATGTTGTTAATTGGTTTTACTCCAACAGCGGCTAAGCGGGTAGCTAACCAGTTAGGGCTGGGCTTTATTTTCACATCCTTCAAAACCGCAGCCATAAAGCGGGGTACAAGTTTTGAGATTTGATTATCAATTCTTAGGGGGTGAGTGTCACGACTATTACTGTTTGGTAGCTTTGTATTATGTCGGTACCAAGCCGGGCTCCTAAACACGTGTCCTTGAATCCCAGCAAGTTCACGAGCAATCCCAAGCATACCGAAAAGGTCTGGGCGATGAGTAAACATCTTATTTTCGATATCGATTATGTAGTCATCTAGTCCTAAAGCGCCGGCAAATAAGCTACCTGGTTTAAGTTGCTCATCGATAATCAAGATTCCCTCCTGGTTGTCGCCAAGTCCAAGCTCTTTTGGACTGGCTAGCATTCCGTTACTAGCAATGCCCCTAATCTCGCGCCTTTCCAGCACCAATGGGTCGTTATCGAATGTGCTGGGTACTACTACGCCTGGTGGTATCCACGCTACCAGTAGCGCAGCCCGAACGTTGCTGGCGCCACAGACTACCTGCACTAGACCCTGCTTATTTCTACTTACCCCCTTTACTACACCGCCGTCATCTATTAGACAGATGGATAACTTATCGGCATTTGGGTGTTTTTCACAGGAGATAATTTTAGCTACAACTATGCCTTTGTACTTCTTACCCAAGTCGATTAACTCGTCAACCGCTCCAAGCTGGGAGCCGATTCTCTCAACCAGCTCATCGATCCCGCCCGGCATCGGATCAGCCGAAGACTGATATCGACTATTTATATCTCTTATCCAAGAAATGCTAACTTTCATGAGAATTGCCTCAGAAATTTAAGATTACCACTATGAAAATGGCGCACATCCTCTACGCCGTATTTCATCATCACTAATCGGTCAATCCCTCCGCCCCACGCAAAACCTGTATATTTCTGGGGGTTAACACCTCCCGCTTTCAAAACATTTGGGTGAATCATGCCGCAACCCAGCAACTCTATCCATCCGCTCTGGCTGCATATGTGGCAGCCCTCGCCCTTGCAGAACGGACAAGATAGAGCGAACTCAAAACTAGGTTCGGTGAATGGAAAATAAAAGGGTTGGGTTTTGACTTTTAATTTTTGGCCATAATATTCCTCCAAAAAAACTTTTAGGGTAGCGATTAGGTGGCCAGCGTTAATTCCTTCATCTACATACACTCCTTCTAACTGATAGAAAGTGTGTTCATGTCGGGCATCTAGATCTTCGTTGCGAAACACCCTACCCGGTATAACCGCTCTTATTGCTTTACCTTTCTTAAGCTGGTTGACTCGTTCTTTTAATACGCGATTTTGCATGGTTGATGTGTGAGCGGGTGCAATAAGGCCTTCGTCCGTTACGAAGGTGTCGTAATCGTCGCGGGCCGGATGATCTAATGGAAAATTCAGTGAGCCGAACATATGATAATCATCATCTATTTCACGAGATTCAACCGCTTCGAAACCCATGCGCCCAAATATGTCGAGTATTACCTCAATCTCCCTGGTTAGCGGATGGATGCTGGATTCCTTGGATGTCATTAAGTCCGGCCTTTGTTCCGGTGATAGGTTGATATCAAACGGAGCGGTGACGTCAATCGGAGTTAGCGGAATAATTACAGCGTTGTTTTTTTTAACTAGAGCTTCAAGATCCGCTTTAAGTTTATTCACCTCTTTGCCAAAAGCTGCCCGCATTTCGCCGGCTGGTAAGGTTTTAAGATGCCCGTACAATGCCGACAACCTAGGCGAACGTAAAATTGCCTTTTTGTCGTGCAATTTCTGAAATTCGTCGTGAAGAAGTTTGGCGGTTTCCCGCACCTGCTTGTTTTCGTAACCCATATCTGACATGTAGTATATCAATCAAGCCTCTAAGCAACCACCGGCTCTTGGCTGTTATACTCATAATCAGTATGAACGAGACGTCCGAGGCTGAACTGCTGACTAAAGCTAAGATAGTGCTAGATCGTAACGACCGTAAGTTGTGGACGGTACCGGCCTCAGACTTATACCCGCATCAATGGCTTTGGGATAGTTGTTTTATTGCTATAGGACTTCGACACCTTAGTGTTGAACGTGCCCAAACTGAAATTCTTAGTTTGCTGCGGGGTCAGTGGACCAATGGGATGTTGCCAAACATTGTTTTTTCTCCTCAACACAGTAGGCGTGAACGTGAGCTTTGGCGCAGCTATCTTAGTCCTTATGCACCCCGCAACCCATATACCAGCGGACTTACCCAGCCACCAATGGTTGCCGAAGCTGTTGTGCGGATAGGTAAGAAGATGAACTTACCGGAGCGTCGTAGTTGGTATGCTAAAGTTTATCCTCATCTTATCCGTTATCACGAATGGATATATGCCGAACGTGACCCACACCAGGAAGGGCTAGCGCTACTGCTGCATCCTTACGAATCAGGGCTCGATAATTCCCCTCCATGGATTAGCGAGCTAAGAAAACACTCAATGCCGTGGTGGGTCTCTCTTATCGAAAAAATACACTTGGATACGTTAGTAAACCACTTTCGGCGAGATACCAGACACGTTCCCCCGGGAGAAAGAATGAGCAACATCGAGGCTTTGGCGTATTGGGCAGCTTTACTCCGTTTGCGACGCAAAGCTTATAATTCTGAGGCAATACTCAGCAGGTCGTTATTTGCCGTCGAAGACCTGGCCTTCAACTGCATCTTAATTAGGGCAAACGCTTGCTTGAAAGAGATTGCAGACACCATCGGCAAACCCTTGCCGGAATCTCAGATGACCAATATGTCGCGGACTATGGCCGCCCTTGAGCAACTTTGGGATGAGGATACGGGGCAATACTATAGCCGTAGTTTTGCTAGCCATAAATTAATTGAAGAACCAACGATTGCTACGCTGCTACCTCTTTACGCCGGTTGTATTAGTGCCCAGCGAGTTGCTCGGTTAGTTGAACTTCTTAATAAACCCCGTTTTTTTAGATCAAATTGGCCGGCTCCGTCGGTACCTGTAAGTTCACCTCACTTCGATCCAATCAAGTACTGGCAAGGGCCGACCTGGGTGAACGTGAATTGGCTAATTATAGACGGACTAAGGCGCAACGGCCTTTATCCTGAAGCGGAAAAGCTGCGGCAAAAAACTCTCGCATTAGTTGTCAAAAGTGGAATGAACGAGTACTTTAACCCTCTAACCGGGCAACCGGCCGGAGCTGCTAATTTCAGCTGGACAGCCTCCCTTACCATAGATTTACTTAAACAAGGCTAGAGCTCTAGTCTAAGTCAGGTTTCTCGATTTGTATCGGCTCAACTCCCGGAGTTGTATTGGCTATTTTCACTACATCTTTGTCAATTTTTCCTAATTCTTTATAAGTCGTATTAAAATGCCCAACTGTAGTACCCAAAGAACTACCAAGTTTTTGCATATACCCATTGTGGGCTAGTAGGTGTTTGCTTAGTTGTTCAATATTTTTACGGATTTTGTCGGTATCTTTTTGAATTTCCATCGATCGCAAACCCTGCACGATAACCTGCAACATAGCCGATAAAGTACTCGGGCCAACTATTGTAACTTTTTTATCAGCCGCAGCATATTGCATCAAATCACGGCCGCTAACGCCTGCCAGACCTACTTTATTGGCCAGTAAGTCATAGTAAATTGCCTCACTGGGAATAAACATTAAGGCTTGGTCCAGCGTGCCATTATTTGTCTTTATATACTTAGCCGTTTCGTCAATTCTCTTTTTCAAATCTTCCTTAAAAACTCGCTCAAGCGGTGGCCTTTGTTCTGGTTTCGCGTCTAGTAGGCGGTTGTAATTTTCTAAACTAAACTTACTATCAATGGGTAATAATTTATCGTCTAATTTAATGACTGCATCTACAACAGTGCCCTCAGACAATTTATATTGAAGTTGGTAGCTCCCAGGGGGAAGCATATTTTTTAAAATCTGTTCCAGGTAGTACTCGCCTATTACCCCTCGCTGTTTAGGATTTTGAAGGACATTTTGGAGACTTTTTAACTCAGATGCTATATCGCCCACGTTTTTATTAGTTCTCTCTAACTCTGTTAGCTTTTGAGTAACTTCTTGAATAATTTTTGCACTGGCATTAAACTGTGCTGCCATTTGTTTATTGCTGTGCCCCAACTGTTCCGACAGCTGCTTTTGCATTCCGTCTTTAAGTTGTCCCATAGCTGCCGTTAAGTTAGTCATGTCCGCTTTGAGAAGAACTGCAGCATCGTTATTTACTGGTTTGTTTAGTTTCAAAAAAAATAGCACTAACAATGCCGCACAAAGAACTCCTAAAATAATAATCGCCACAAGCATACTTAAATTATACCTTTAAAGATTAGCTTTCGTAACGACGGCTAGCTCGCCACGTTGGCGCTCATATCGACACTCTGGGTAAAATGAACCTACTTCTTCTAGAGCAACTCCGTTAGCAACAAAACCGTCTTCTGTAAGTTTCAAATCGTCCAAACTTAACCGACCAATAAAAGCCCTGCCCTTTAATTGTCTCGCGGTTAAAGCTTCACTCTCAATATCAGCATCAACTCGTCCAGTTTCGAACTCAACATATTGATATTCGTCCTCACTCTCTCTTATTGGCGCAATTATTACTAGTTGCCAACTATCATGCCCAGGGTCAATTTCCATAATTAGAAGATTTCCTCAATACTACTTGGCGTCAAACTAAGCAAGCCTGGTTATAAGAAGCATGAGAATAACACCGGCCAGAGTCAAAGCTGTAGTTAAGCGGCTAGGGTTTTTACTGTGGGCCTGGGGCAAAATATCACTGGCGGCTATGTATAGTAAGAGTCCGGCAAAGAAGCCCAGATAAATAGTTAGAGCGGACTGCGAGAGACTATAAAATAGAGTCGATAGAGCGCCCAGGAGAGGAGCTACGGCGACTACCATTAGCAGCTTGATTGCCTTGAGGCGGCTATTTTTATGATAAAGCATAAGGTTAACCGTGTTAAACCCATCGGCAAACCTATGCCCAATAACGGCAATAGCTACAGCCGCCCCAACGGAGCTATTAATTTGAAACGCCAGACCGATAGCCATTCCGTCTAAAAAGCTATGCCCTGCTAAAGCAAATGAACTAGCAACTCCAACATGTGGATGACGATGGAGTGCGTAGCGCTGCTCGTGAGAGTGATGTACTAATATAAATTTTTCTAAACTGTGAAGTAGTAAAAAACCCACTACAAAAGCAATCATTGGAAAAGCAGTATTAACTGCCGCTAAATCAGCTAGCTCAAAAAGCTCTGGTAATAAATCGAAAGCCACAAGCCCCAAGAGTATGCCAGAAGTTAGTGCAAGAGTCAGATCAATATTTCGTTTTTGAGTCAGAGCAACCCAGCCCCCGATTAAAGCCGCTAGACAGCTAACTACGGCCAACAAAATTGTCATAATTACATAATATTACACAATGATATATTTGCAAATTTGTCGCAATTATATATAATTTTGCTATGCATCACGATAGCCTGCACGCACTTTTAGTAAAAGAGAAGCTCAGCCTCACAAGGCCCAGAAGAATCATATTTGACTTATTGCTCCATAAAGATCCTCAAAGTATGCAGGTGTTAATCAGCAGAGCTGCGAATAAGGTAGACCGGGCCACAATATACCGAACCATTGAGTTGTTTGAAAGATTGGGGATAGTACACCGCCTAAACATAGGATGGAAGTATAAAATCGAGCTCAGTGACTTGTTTGTAGGCCACCACCACCACTTCCACTGTAATCAATGCGGAGCCACCCATACCCTTCAGGCCAACCCAATGCTTGAAACAATGATAGATACAGTGGCCGCCAAAGAAAACTTTTCACCCCGTAGCCATCAACTAGAAATTCATGGTCTTTGTGGCCAGTGCGCCGGACAGCCAGCTTAGCCGGCCATCATAGCCTCTTTAGCGTCAACTTTTTGATTTTTAACTAGCAAAGCCACCGCTATAGCACCCATGATCGCCAGTCCAATTCCTACCTTGAGTCCGCTAGTATAACCATTAACTCGCGCAACCAGTGGCGATGCCTGAGTCGCAAGGTCGGCCTTAACAGTAGAAAAAGCCACCGCTGATAAGATAGCCAACCCTAGTGCTCCTCCTACTTGCTGGGAAGTATTTAGAACTCCAGAGGCTATTCCGGATAGATGCTTAGGAACACCGGCTGTAGCAGCTAAGGTTCCCGACACAAATGTTAAACCCATACCCAGAGCACAAACAGCTAGGCCTGGGAAGACGTTATGCCAGTAATCACCGCCGACTTTCATAGTAATACTTAGTATGAACAGGCCAACCGCAAGCACTAATGGTCCGGTCACCATCGGTGGTTTATAGCCAATTTTACTAACCAGATTGGCAACAACCGCTGAAACTGTTCCGATAATGAAGGTTACGGGTAAAAAGCTGAACCCCGTCTTTACAGGGGAGTAGCCCAGTACTGTTTGGACATAGAGAGTAAGGAAAAAGAACATTGAAAATAGAGTACTGGCTATAGCTAAGAAAGCTAAGTTAGCACCCAGGACGCTGCGTATTTTAAATAGACTCAAAGGCATTAGTGGTTGAGCGGTCCGGCGCTCGTTCCAAAGAAACGCTACAAACAGTGCCAAACCACCGATTATGAACCCCCAAACAGTAGTAGAATCCCAACCTTGAGCAGGAGCCCTCGACAGACCATATACTAGCGACATCAGTCCGGAAGTGGCCAGAACAGCTCCCAGAAGGTCAAGTTTAAGTTTCACGTTTTCTTCGCCAATATGGTGAGGTAAGAGTCGTACTGCAGCCAAGACTACAACAATTCCCACTGGTACGTTTACAAAGAAGTTCCATCGCCAATTCAGATACTGTGTAAGTACTCCTCCAAGAAGTACGCCCACAGCGGCACCTCCGGCCGATACAGCCGCCCAGACACCCATGGCTTTATCGCGATCCTTACCTTCTGCAAAAGCCGTCAAGACTATAGAAAGAGCAGCAGGTGACATTATCGCCCCTGCCAGCCCCTGCAAGGCTCTGGCTATTATTAGCTGCATATCACTTTGAGCAAGGCCGCATAGCAGAGACGCCAAGCCAAAAGCAACAACTGACCATATAAAGATTTTCCGACGCCCATATATGTCTGCCATCCGTCCGCCAAGCAGTAAGAAACCACCGAAAGTTAGGGTATAAGCTGTAATAACCCATTGCAAGTCACCGGAAGCAAAATTTAAGTCTCTAGCAATTGACGGCAAGGCCACGTTAACGATTGCGATGTCTAGAACCACCATAAACTGGGCTGACGCCAGTAGGGCAAGCACTATCCACTTGTTTTCAGAATGTTTTGATAATACTCGTTTAGCCTTAGCAACCATGCCAGTCTCCCTATAATCTCATCTTACTTTAGTTTTGATTATAGGCTAAGGCTGGCTGGGGGCAAAACTATTTCCATTCATAAGGCTGATATACTGACATACAAATGGCCCAAAAGCAGCAAAAATTAAAAACAAAAAGACGAGTAATAATTTTGGGTGGTGGGTTTGGGGGAGTCAAAGCCGCCTTGGAGCTAGCCGGTAATTTGAATTACAAACTTACTCTGATTTCTGATCAAGACAATTTTCGCTACTATCCCACACTCTATAGGGCGGCTATGGGTGGAAGTAAGACTATATCTTCGTTTCCACTGGGCGATATATTTCACGACAAAGACATAAATCTAGTTAACGACTCGGCGGTGTCCATAGACAGACAGAATAAGACAGTAAAGACTGCCTCCGGTAAAAGTCACTCCTACGACCTATTAGTCATAGCCCTTGGTGTGGTTACTAATTTTTTCAATATAAAGGGTCTAGACAAATATGCTTTTGGCATTAAGACTCTAGAGGAAGCCCAGAGACTGCGCGACCATCTTCACCAACAACTGGTAGAAGATAGCAAGCCCGACGTAAACTACATAATTATCGGCGGTGGCGCCACGGGTGTCGAGCTAGCCGGCGCCCTGCCCCATTACATACGACACATCATGAAGAACCATGGCTTAAAGAGAGGAGCCGTTAATGTTGAGCTAGTAGAGTCAGCCCCCAGGTTAATGCCCCGCATGCCGCGCCCCTATTCTTTGGCTCTAGCAAGACGACTCAGGCGTTTGGGGGTAAGCCTACACTTAGGTCAGACTGTTCAGGCCCAAACAGCAGCCGAACTAATGGTCAACGGCAAACCGCTTGATAGCCACACCGTAGTATGGACGGCTGGAGTTACTTGTCACCCGTTCTTAAAGCAAAACAGCTTTGCACTTAGTGAGCACGGTAAGGCATTAGTAGACAAATATCTCCAAGCCGAACCGGGTATATATGTGCTGGGGGATAACGCCGACACACCATATTCTGGTATGGCCCAAACAGCATTGCATGACGGCGCTTTTGTAGCTAATCAGTTAGTTGATTTGGCTTCAGGTAAGGCCCCTAAAGAATATAGGGCAAAAAAACCAATATATATTACACCTGTCGGGGGTCGCTGGGCAGCTATGTTGTGGGGTAGAACCCAAATCTATGGGGTGGGGGCTTGGGCACTGCGTGGTATTGCCGATCTGGCCGGCTTCCATGATCTTCAGCCAATAGTACCTGCGTCAAAACGCTGGATTGCCATGGCAAACCATGAAGAAAGCTGTGCGCTTTGCTTTCGAAAGCCTAATTAGCTTTATTTTAGCTATAATCGAACAGTGAACTATTTTATCCGAACGGCCGGGCCTATTGACAGATTTTTAGATACCATTACTTCTTATAAGTTATTACTGTATTTTCTTCAAATTCTCCTTGCCTGGACGATTATAGGAGCTGGTTTTGGATGGCTGCCTTTTGAGTGGTATCAAATATTTCTATCGGCGCTACTTCTGACGACTGTCTGTTGGTCAGCTGGCTGGTTTTTTGGGCGTAGCTTGGACATACCCCGAAACGCAGAATCAGACTATATAACAGCCTTGATCTTAACGCTAATTTTAAGCCCTGGAAGCAGTCTCTCAGACTTTGCTATTTTAGCAGCAGCAGGTCTGCTGGCTGTATCTTCAAAGTATTTGATAGTGCTGAGCCGCCGGCATATTCTAAATCCCGCGGCTTTTGGTGCATTTGGAGTAGGCTTTTTACTAGACTATTTTCCCAGCTGGTGGGTAGGAACAAGCATTACTACTCCTCTGCTCTTAATTGGCGGTCTACTAATATTGAGAAAAATGAAGCGCTTCATTATGGTGGGTACCTTCCTGGGTCTTTACGTTGTAGTCTTTTCGGTGACAGTTCTTAGCACTTCTGGTGATTTAGTCGAGGGGTTAAGATTAGGCTTTACGGCTACGCCGCTTTTGTTTTTTGCGTTTGTAATGCTGACAGAGCCCTTAACTTCACCCTATGCGTTGAACAAAGCGCTGCCTTATGCCGTTTTGGTCGGACTTCTATATTCAACTACCAGACTTAAACTGGCGCCCGAAGAAGCGCTGCTTATTGGCAACCTGTTTGCTTATGCTTTGGTCAGAGACAAACGAATTGAACTTATTTTTTTAAAAAAGAAAAAAGAGGCCCAAGGTATCTACAGCTACCTTTTCTCGTTAAAGAAGCCTTTTTCTTTTACACCCGGACAATTTATGGAGTGGACCCTGCCCTTGAGTAAATCAGACTCTAGAGGAAACCGGCGTTACTTAACCGTTTCATCTTCTCCTACAGAAAAAAGTCAGATGATGATGAGCGTTAAGTTACCAGATAATCCTAGCAGCTTTAAGCAGAGACTTAATACTTTCTTGCCTGGCGATAAAATAATGGTTTCTCATTTATCAGGAAATTTTGTATTGCCAAAAGACGTCAGCCAAAAATTGGCTTTTATTGCTGGGGGGGTCGGGATTACCCCTTTTAGAAGTATTGTTAAATATGCGGTCGATAGCCAGATTCACAAAGACTCGGTGCTGCTTTATTCTTCCAATAGTCCCCAAGAATTTGCTTTTGTCGACTTATTTAAGAAGGCCAGCGCTTTTGGGCTTAGAACGTTTTACACAGTAAGTGCAAAAGAGTTGTCTTTAGCGGATTGGGGGGGTCCTAGGGGTCCTATCAACTCAGCCATGATAAAACAATCTATGCCAGACTATAGTGATAGACTGTTCTACGTATCCGGACCGTATGGGTTTGTGCAAGCAGTTGACATTGAGTTGGGTAAACTCGGTGTTCCTAGCCGTCAGATTAAATTAGACTACTTTCCCGGTTATGGTTAATCCTTGTTCTAGCATCGTCTCCATTTCAGCACTAGAATAAAACCTACCCCTTGAGTCTATGGCTAGCACTTCATAACCTTCTTGTTTATCTATAAAATCTAGGCCATTCTTACCCATAGCAAATACTGCAGTTGCCAACACATCGGCTTCAATAATATCCGGACCAGCAATACTCACACTTACAAAATCACCCGGGGCACTGCCGGTTACAGGGTTAACAATATGGTTACCGCGTTCGTAGTTACCGCTAGTGGCTAGTGAAAGGCTAGTAGTTGAAATGTTACCTATAGCTTCAGTTTTTTTAAGTGGATTCAAGATGCCGATACGCCAGGTCTTCTCCCCGTTACTGCTGGCAACAATATCCCCTCCAGCACTGATGCAAAAGGTATTAAGTCCTTGATCTAGGATAGACCGACGAACTCTATCTACAGCCCACCCCTTTACATACCCGCTAGGATCAAATATGCCACTATACTTAGCTGAGAAATAGCCATTGGTGTGTATCTCTGCATCCAGGCAGGCCTTCATAACAGCTTTCATGTCACTACTTACCCTACCGGCTGCTATTAGCCCCTGATTAAAGCGGTAAAGTTCGCTGGTTTTTTTATAAGGGCTAAATCGTTCGTCTATTTGTCTTAATTGCTGAAAAGCCAATTCAATAATTTTATCGTCTTTTAAACCAGGGATATCTATAACCACCGCCGTACCCATAGTGAATGCTGTCCGGCGCATTTATTTATACTTCGGAGTTTCTGTAATTTACTTCGGACCCCGAAGCTTTATCCAGCGCAGCTTGAAGAGACTGTTGATAGCCGTAGCTAGTGATGGTTGCACCAGAAACGAAGTCTATTTCAGCACTTTGAGCCTTAAGCGTGTTCTCTTTCAAGGCTGGGCTCGAAAAACCAGTTATTTCAGTAGAACGACCGTCGTCACTGGGCATGTCTAGATAAACAACATCAATGATTTTCCCATTCTCAATGACAATTTTTATCTCGACTGGGCCATAGGCAGTCTCAGCGCTAACTCCTTTAAATGTACCATTACTATAAGTGCCTGATTTTATTGCTGCTGATGAGGTTGGGGTTCGGTCCTCTATCCTCACAAAATAAACCGCAAGCACCCCCAATACTGCTACTGCAAGAAGTATTAAAATAGTTTTTTTCATAGATTTATAAGGTAATTATACTTGAAATAAATCGTGTCTATGGACGAGTAGGAACAAATGTTAAGGCATGACCAATGTTCCCAGCCCTTCCCGCCCGTCCAATACGGTGCGTATAGTCGTCGTAAGTATGCGGTAAGTCAAAGTTAACTACATGGGTAATGTCGATCACATCAATGCCGCGAGCGGCAACATCAGTAGCTACCAAGATGTTAGTGGCCCCCTGCCTGAAGTTATCCATAGTCCTTTGGCGTTGTGACTGACTTTTTCCACCGTGAAGTGAGTCAACGCTAAAGCCCCTAGTTTTCAATTCTTGACCTAGACGTTCGGTACCGTACTTTGTTTCGCCAAAAATAAGCGTCTTCTTGACGTCATCTTTAATTAAAAGGTCGTGCAGCAGGTCTAACCGCTCCTGTTTGGTTTCATAAGGGATGATATCCTGATGCACGTTATCACTAGTGTCCCCTGCTTTGACGTCTACTGTCACAGGGTTTACGGTGAATGTTTGTATGAGCCGATTAATTTCAGGGCTCATTGTAGCCGAAAAGAAGAACGACTGTCTCTGCTCGGGTAATGTATCCAGAATAAACCGCACGTCGTTTATAAAACCCATATCCAACATCCTGTCGACTTCATCTAGTACCACCATCTTGCATTTGCCCAAGTCCAGTGTGCCTTGCTTCAAATGGTCTTTGATACGCCCCGGGGTGCCTATGATTATGGTGGCTCCAGCTCGGAGTGAGGATATTTGGCGTCCTATTGATAACCCGCCAATCAAAAGAGCTCCATATAGTCCGCTATTCTTCGCTAATTTCTTGCACTGGTCTTCGATCTGGATAGCGAGCTCTCTGGTGGGGGCTATAATTAATGCTTGCTCAGTTTTGTGGTGTAGCAATTTATTTAAAATAGGGACTGCAAAGGCAGCAGTTTTACCGGTACCGGTATTGGCGATACCCACAACATCATTCCCCAAAAGGCCCAGCGGTATGGTTTTGTCTTGGATTTCAGACGGCACTTTGTAGCCCTTATAAGCAATGTTGCTTTTTATTAAAGGATGAATTGCAAAATCAGCGAAATTATTGTCAGATGTATAATCTGCCGTCTGCGCTGGGTTAGCCTCTTTCACGAAGCGGCTAGGATGAATGTTTTGGCGAGCGTTTTTAGAGCTTTGACGGTTACTACTACCGTAGCTACGAGTAGTCGTCCGCCGCGGGCTGCGGCTATAGTTATTTTTATACATAAAAAAAGAATCCTTTGGTTTAGTTAATTAGCTCTTCTTGCTTTATGAAGTCGAGTTAATATTGCTGGTAAACCCGGATCCATTTAGAACAATACTACTACTTTAGCATAAGCCCCATTATTTGTCCAATTTTTTTAGAGCGATGGGCAAAAAGAAAAAGCCCTTACTGGGCTTTTCCTTTGAAAAAAGTTTTTTAGCGTCTTTTTTTCTTTGGCGGACCGGCCCTCCATGCAAGCATTCGGTAAGCAAGCCAAACAGCTGCCAGCCCTATAGCCCCATAGATGATTCTTACTGTGTCCTCACTGCTCCCGAATAAATCTGTCACCAGATTGTAATCAAAAAAAGCTATCAGGCCCCAGTTTAAGCCACCGGCCAGCAATAGTAGCTTGGAAGCTTTGTCCCAGAAGCTCATATCCATTGCTTTCTCCTTATTTAATTTATGCTTAAAGCATAAGCCCAATATCACGTTTTGTCTACATACTAAATCGTAGCATCAAAAAAGACCCCTTACGAGGTCCTTTTTGTTGGTGACGCTCTTTTGAGGGAGCCTCACCGGTGCTACCTTGCGGCAGTACAGATAACTTTATACCCAGGTGGAAAAGCTGTCAATGGTTGTTAGTCGAAATTGTGGATAAAACTGTGTAAAAGGTGGTGGATAAGTAAAGGTTCAACCCCTAAAATTTAAACTATTTTATTGTCAAATATTTTTCTTAGAACATCTCTTGAATAAGGGTCTATCATATTAACTGTTAAGGTCCCGTTGTATGTGACCCCAGGCCCCGATTCATCAAATACTAAGTGTTCAAGTTTACTGCTATCTTTTAGACTATGAACCAATGTCGGGAAATGAAATTGTTCTCCTAAGTTTGTCAATTGCTGAAATCTGAAGTATTGCTGAGCACCAAACTGAGACTTATTTGCATCTCTAAAGGTTTTTGCTAAGTCCGTTGCAATCGACAGTGCCTCGTCATGGCTGGTAAAACTTATTATGTCAAAGGAGTTTCGAGCTTTAAAAACTCGGCTATGCTCCATTATATTAAGCGCCACAGCACCTAAGTGAACTGCTCGCCAGTATGGATAATCTTCTACAACCTTTTCAGGCACCGGTTTGAGTATCTGTCCTTCAAGCTCTTTTATGCGCTTAATATACAGTTCGCTGGAAATTTCGTTGTTCATTATTGCCCTTTTATAACTCTAGGTTGTTGGTGAAGAAAAATAAAGTTTATGCTTGGGACCGCGCCTGCGCGGTCCCAAGCGGTGTGGGGGCTAAAAAAGTCGAGGGGCCAGAGCCGCAAGGGCTACAACAACCAAGACAAATAATAGCCCAACCGTGACATCCTTCCTAGCCCAATTGGGTACTAGAACCTCCTTCACCTTGATCATTAGCTACATTGTCGACTCAACGATCTTTCGGTCACCGGCGAAGTGGATGACGAATTTAATGCTTGCATCATCTTGGTCCGGTGGTATGGCTCTTACTCGAAGAGTCCAGGTCTTGGACCTGCGCAGAGCATTACTAAGCGTTGGCGCTGTCCGAGGGTTTACGGAAGACCAGAATTTTTCATCTGCAGCCACGACACCCCTGAAGGTCTCGGTACCTGCAACAACGGTCCATCTCAACCGGTAACCATTAGTCGCGCTACCGGTGAAAGTGAACCACGATGAGGCAGTAACGCTACAGTCAAGACTGAGGCCTCCATTACTGATTTCCTGGCGCTCGCAAGCCAAAGCAACGCTGCTGGGCGAAGCCGCGTTGGCTTCCTGACTAAACGCCAGGTACAGAACAGCTACCCCCAGAACAATTGCTCCGCAAATAAAAACGAAGCGAACGATGCGAAGAACGTCATAACCACGAACATTGTCAGACATTGCTCTGTCCTTTCGGTCGCAGTATTAAGGTATGTCAAGAATCTCGAGAGTTCACTGAAAATCAGCGAAACCTTAGGTTAGCTTTTAGACTTACCCTAGTCACTCTCGTGAGTCATATTATAACACTTTAATAAACCATAAGCAATTGGGCTATGCAGATAGGATTATGGGTCAGACGAAATTGAATTTTTACTTTAAGTTTGCCAATTTAGATCTCAATTAGATTAGTGGGTATTTTTAAACCGTTTAACTAATTTATATAGCTGCCAAATTATTATAACTCTACCTAACATATAATCTCCGTTTATTCTTAGCACTATAGAAGCCTAGGAGTCAGATGTATGTGAAATTTTTATTTTAACTCCCGGTAAGTTCAACCCTTCGCTTTAAGACTTAACTGTATAATACGAAATCATGGAAGCTAACAATATTTTTGAAGCCGGGGAAATTACAGGAGATAACCCCGGTAATAGCGACCTACTTTTTGGGCCGGCAGGCGAGCATTTCACTAATAGGGCAGAAGCCTTCAAGGCAACCTTGGCGGAAGGCCATGAAGTATCAACTATTATTGATGGACGGGCAGTATCAACAGAATTATTAAGCTTGCGTGCTAAGCATGCCTCTAGAACATATACTGCCAGATTTACAGAGGGAATAGGCGAACATAAGAGAGAAATAGTAATTGGACTTACCGTTGCCGGAGTTCTATTGGCTGCTAATCAGCTGCGTATTAAAAGAAAAAAGTAACTATTAGAGCTGGTTGGCATTAGCGGCCATGAAGATTCCGTTGATTTTACTGTCTCCATCAAAGTTAAACGAAACTAGGTAATTGTTGGCGGATTTGCCCACAAAGGCGGTAGCTGGAAAGTATTGTTTGTAGTCACCGGCACGGTAATCACTCAGGGTTGCCTCGGGAAGAGAGAAGTCCCAAGGGTCAGTGCCTGTGTCGAGATACTTTATGTCCGTCACTGCCTGCGCTGCGGTACGTTCACCAACCCCCCCGCTAGCAGCAATGATTACATTTACCTTTGTGGCCATATAGCCCTGCAGTGCGGCATAGTTGCCGGATTTGACAGCCGCCTCAATGTTGTCCAATGTTGCCAAGGCGGGAGCCTTAGGTTCTGCGGCTTCGTCCTGCGCTACTTCGTTTTTTGCGTCTGCAACTGCTCTACGAAGATCACTTACGCGTTGCTCAAGCGCAGCTATCTCGGATTGCTGGCGCTTAGTAATGGTGTTAGCTTCTTTGTCCCGCCAGTAATATGTTCCATAGGCCGCCGCCACTATTAATAGTAAAGCCGTTAGTAGCTTCAACATTCTCCTAGGCTTTTTTTTGTTGGGTTCATGCAATTGATGGTTATATGAAACCTCCTGTCTTGGTTCGCTGGGGTGTCGTTGATAATCCATATTTCCCTCTCTTTACGTTATTTAAATTGTAGACCTGTTCCGGCTAACTTTCAAAAAGATTTTGAGTTAACTAAACTTCGCACCCGGCGACCTATCCCTCAGGCTGCTGATTTGACTCATCACCACCGAGCAAAGGGGAGAACGCCTTGTCTAAGTCCTCAATAATTAAGTCCGGAGCTGCTTTTTCTCTGATTGCTTGTGCTAACTTTAGAGCCTTGCTCCCTAGCGCATAGCGATAGACTATGTCGTTGTTCATAAACGGAGGGGTTGCACTCTCTTGGGCAATTTCAATTATGGATTCATCTGTGCGTTGATGAAAGTCTTCGAACTTTTCTGCAAAGTCTTCTGCATCAATAATCTTAGCTGAGCGCTGCTCGCCTTCTTCCCAGCTTGCTAAATAACGATCAAAGCCAGAGATTGATCCAGTATTACCCTTCCTGGCTAATTGAAATATTTCTTCCTTAAATACCGCCGCTACTACTTCTACCTCGTCTTCATCAAATGTAAGTTTATAGGGGTGGTCGGCGTCTCCAGTTTTCTCAAGATTCATTGCTACTATTTTTACCCTTACTGCTTGGTTTTACAACCCTTGCCCCCACTTTAGTAGAGCTTCATATACATAATCACGCAGGATTCTTTCTGCTTCACTGCGGTTATCTACGGGTTCCATATTCAAATGAACAGGACCGTCTCCGAGCTCTTCAATGGCAGGACCGTAAACTTGATAACCGTCCAGGTCGTTGCCTTCTATATATCCTCTTTGCACGCCAGCTGCGTAAAAATCGACAATCACCCCCGACTCCATATCGCTGGGCCCGTCAAAATTACGCAATATCCAGACCGGTGTGCCACTTTTTACCAGAGTAATCCTCTCGCTCAAATACTCAGCCCTTAGCTTAGGGCTAGCAATTGCATCTTCCTCAGTAATTTTTAATCCTGACTCACCGCTAGGTAACATCTCACTCATATAACCCAACTTACACGCCGCACCTACTCAAAGCAAGCAAAAGCTTTTACAATAACCTTCACTAAATTTAATGTTGTTAGAAACAAGACAAAACCTTGACCCTTTAGTTTAATGCTTTAAAGTAGACGGGTGCCTTAGTGAGAGGCGGTAAGGAGTTAGAATTAGTGAAGCAATTATTAAGTTTGATTAAACGTGATTATAGGCCCCATAAATTTCTTCGGGAAACCAAACCAAAACCAAAACTCTGGAATGAAATGTTAAAAGAGATTAAAGACTAATAGGGGTTGGGTGCGATGCAAGGTTCTTTGACACAGTCGTACTCGTAGCACACTCTTTCGCTATCATATGGCCTCCGTCCACAATTTGGAGGGGGGTCATGCGGATATAGGATGTCATCTTCCGTGTTTATTGGTGTAGACGGGGGTGGTTGGGGTGGTGGATTGACTACCGGTTGACGGTTGGGCACGTGAGTACTGCCTGACTTTAAGGTTTGTTGGAGGACCTGGTTATTTTTAAGCTGACCGGCTGGTTCAGTCTCTGTTCGAACCACTACTATCCAAACGACACTAGCCGCTACTAATACTACTGGGACTAGCACTCTGGGTAGCAGGAGTATTGTAAGCTTTCGCTTCATAGAAATATTTTATAGTTTTAAGACTAGCAAAGCAAAGACACGGAGGGTGTTAATGATACTATATATTTAGTGAAATATATTGCCCACGCTGGTGAAGAACATGAAGCCGTTAATGATGGGGCTTCTCATGCTGCTGCCGAAATCGCTAAAAATTCTGACTCCGGAGTTATTATAATAATAGTTATATTTCTAGTATTGGCTACCGTGGCAACTTTTTACTTCAACCGTTCAGGGCCAACAAACAATGAAAGCTAAGCAGGAAATATAAATCTATGGACAAGCAAGCAAACATTAACCTTAATTACACTGTCCCAGTGGTTACTACTGACGGTAATGTGGTGATAGTTAGTGACCAAGGCGTTCCAACGGTGCTTTTTTTTCAAGGCCGTAATCAAGAGGGCAACAATCTTCAAGCCGATGTGGTTGCAGCTGTGCGGCTAAACAGCTTGGATGATTTAAAAAGTCTGCAAAAAGCCATTGGCGACACTGTCAAACAGCACTCTACCCGTGAGCCATAGTTATTATATCCCCCTTGTGTAATTTACTAATATGTTGTTATATATAACATATGTTAGCTGCTTTAAAAGATATAAGAGAAACCGTAAGACAAGAGTTAAAAGACAAACAACCAAAAACTTATGAGTCTAAAATTAATGAAGCCAACTATCGACTACGTTTGGCGCAGACTTTGGGTATCGGTGCTGTATTGGAGCTGGGTTTGGCGACGCACTCTGAAATACAAAACAAACCGGCAGCCTCTTTACTGGCCTTAGCTATTGGTGGTGTCTGTCTCAGCGGTGCGTCTTATAACGTAGATAAAGCTGGTCTCAACCAAGAGCAGGCCAATCAAATTCAACTGGTTGCTCAGTTCAATTCCGTTCCAAATGTTGCCCCAAAACTTGGTTCTTGATATTGCAAATAATTCCCTAATACTAAGTCTATTTGCTTATGTTTTTGATTTGTTGTAATATAGTATTTTTATTGACTACTGGCCCACGGCAGGACTATCCTATATTTGACACCGGTGAGGTGCCCGGCAAGGGAGAACCGTCATTTCGGAACAATCTTGCTGTTTGTACGTTGCAGAAAAGAGGTAATTCCATAAAAGATGCGCACTTCTAGAGTGCAACTCCGCTGTGGGTTACAGATGTCTTCCTGACAAGGCAAACTATTTGGGCCGCAAGGCCTAACTAAGCCTCCGCTGAGGAAAAAGGGAGACCGGTTATGCAAGCGTCGGCCTGACGTTAAAACCCGAATGATATCTTACGGAGCATAGTCGAATATGCAATCAGCGCTAAAAGTTCATTGTTTAGGCAACAATGAACTTTTTTGTTTGCCAGAAAAAATATTTAGGGGCTGTAAGGCTTTGGCACATTGGTCTGACCATAACCTACCTCCTGATTAATTTTTGAAGTTTTTTTCTGAAAAACAAGATAAGATTGACTGCCAGTAGCACCGGCAGGATGAGCGCCCCAAGACCTGATACTCCAAGAGACGCTACCACGGCAGCATTTAGAATCAGCCACGGAAAGAAGTGTCGTCGCTTAAATCGCCGACGGAGATATTCGGCACCCAAGTAATAGTAGGGAAAGACTGTAATAACCAGGAAGGTGCTAGAGAGCAGACCACAGACTAAAACTACCACTAGCCCTTCCCAGAACGGGCTCAAAATAGCCAGCGGAACCAGCGACGCTACGGCCGTAAGACTAGTGGCAATCAGCGGGCGGAATCGTTCGTGCAGTGCTTCGACCACCGAATCTACAGCTCCTTTACCGCTAGCTTTGGCCTGATTGGCAAAGTCCGTAAGCAAAATGGTGTTTTTAATACTCAGCCCAATTAGAGCGAAGAAACCTAGCATGGTGAAGAAGCTGAAGGCATTGTCGGTAACATAAAGGCCCAGCGTAATCCCGAAAAAGCTGAACGGTATAGCCATGAATATCAGAGCCGGCTGCAGTAGCGAGCGGAACTGGAAAGCCAGTAGTATATAAATGACAGCCAGTAGTATCGGAAAGGCAATTAGCAGTGTGCCGAAGGATTCTTGATTTTCTTCCTCTTGGCCAAGATTGAAGTCGAGTACGTCTTCTTTGAATCCATAGCTAGCCAATTTTTTCTTATTAAATTCCTTTTTAATGTCGTCCTGGACAATGCCTACAAGCGTTGTTATGTCGTCCGAATCGAATTCGGCGCTGACTTCGACATAGCGGTCACCGTCTATCCTATCAACCGCGCCCGGATTGGCAACGGATGTACGGATGATGGTTGCTTCCTCTCCACTAATGCGCTTTAGTTTGTGGCCATCAAGAAACTTGCTGATATCACCGGCCAACTTGTAGGCGCCCTTTTGGTCGTCTGTTCGGATGCGCACTCCGAAATCAGCAACTGGAGGGCCCACGTCTAATTGGGCTATGTTGATCTGAGCCTGCTTGAAGTTTTTAAAGGAGCTTTCCAGCTTTTCTATCAACTGAGGGGCACGAATGTCGCGTTCATTGTAAGGCGTTAGGTCGATAAATATACTGGCTGACCGGTCACTGCCGGTGCCATAGTAAGAAGCCAGCAGAAAAGTTTGGCCAAGATCTTTAGTAACTATTTTCTCAGCATCCTGAGCTATCCGGTGGGCATCTTCAATTGTAGTAGCCGGCGGGTAGTCCAACTTAACCAGTAACTGGTTAGAGTCTTTGCTGGGCGGGAAGATGTTAAACGTCACTTTAGAAAACAGCCAGCTACCGGCGAATATGAATCCAAAGCCGATAATTAGAGCTACCGTGCCATTAAGAAGCAGTCTTTTGCCTGAGCCCTTGGCCCAAAGCATGGGCCGGGTTAGGAATCGGGCGATGGCGGCCTCCACGCCTTGAGCTATCTCCCGCTCGCCGCCGGGACCCATTAGTTTCTCGCTAAGCATTAGGCTTCGGGCAAACCGCGGGATAAATATTAGTGCGACCAAGAGGCTAATAATAAGACTAAGAATTATGGTTACCGGAATAGCGCGTATGAAGCTGCCTAAAATTCCGCCGACAAACAGCAGCGGAGCAAAGCTTAGGACTGCCGTAGAGGTGGCGGCCGTCATGGCCCGCCCGACCCTTCTGCTGGCCTCTTTTACCGTGCCACGGGCATCTTTTTTCCGCCGGCGCTGAGCATCAATTGCCTCGACCATGATAATCGTATCGTCGACAATAAGCGCCAAGCCCAGTACCAGCGCGAACAAAGTTATAGTGTTAAGGGTGTAGCCAATTAGAAATAGAACCGCTACTGTTGCCGCCAACACCGAAAGCATAGACAAAACTGTGATAATTGCCGGCCTAACCGCGATTACGATAGCACCCACGATAAGTACTGCTATAAGGCCCTCTAGTAGCGC
This sequence comes from Candidatus Saccharimonadota bacterium, assembly GCA_013815775.1. Lineage (GTDB taxonomy): Bacteria > Patescibacteriota > Saccharimonadia > Saccharimonadales > UBA10212 > JACDFN01. The sequence goes on from JACDFN010000002.1 coordinate 256,112, forward strand.
CTGCTGCAGCTCTTGAATCTGAGATTTTATATCATCCGCGAAAGTGGCACTTATAACTGATTCGTCAGCTTTAAATCGCGGCTGAGCGTTTAGGTCTACTAAGGCGGCCTGAAGTTTATCGTCAAACTTAAGGATATCGGTACCATTCTTGCTGGTGATACCGATAACTACTGAGTTAAAAAATTTAGACTGGCCCCCACTGCGTTTTCCATAACGGTCAAAACTAGTCTGGCGTGATTCCTGCTGGCCGGTGGCCGGATTAACTCCGTTAATGAACGGGTCAATAATCGAGATGTCCTGGACCATTTCGATATTTTTAGATTTGAGATATTCGACGGCTTCCTCGGCTGAGCGCGCAAGCTCCTGGGTTGTTTTAGTGCCGCTGGGGTCGTAATAAGATATAACTACGTCATCACCGCGCTCGGTTATGCCAAAGCGTGGCTTCACGAATTCAACTTCCGCCTGCGGTGGCAAAATCTTTGCCTTTTGGACAGCTTTTTTCAAGTTTTCAGTTGCCGAATCGGCGTTCGTGCCTTCTTCGTACTGCACGAAGACATGAAAGAAATTAGCTTGAGCGCTGGCCTGGACAGATTTGACGTTCGGCTGTTTTAGAGCAATCTCGCTCAGCGGCTTAGTAATCTCGGTGTCAACTTTAGCCGGATCGTCAACTACATATGATCCGCCAACAACGGTGAATGGAATTTCGATACTAGGAAAGCCTTCCCGTCGTAAAAATGTGGTGTAACTAAGTAAGCCGAAGACGAATATACCCAGCCAGAGCAGCAGCGTGGCGCGCGAACGATCAAAAAAGAAAAGGCTTATTCTTTGAAATAGGGTTAGCCCTGGTTGTTTCCGGCGTGTGAAGGATCGGCGCACTTTTACCTCTTTACTCTTTGATAATTTTCATTATACTTTACTCCCTACCGGTCAAAAAGCCTAAATTAAACTAAAGTCGCAATATTTTGTTAAAATCATACCAGCTTATGCTTATGAGATGGTTACCCAAAGCTCGCAAACATCTGACCAGGCGTCGAATTAAGATTTCAGCAATCCTATCGCCAGTGTTTGTTGTAGCTGGAATTCTATATTTTAGTCTCTCAGCCATGAACTCTCCGGCAGTCGGTTCCGTAAAAAAGATTAATATCCCCAATACCGACCCGGCACTGGCTGACGTGCCTAAGGACGGATTGTTCGACGGCAAGTATGTCAGCTTTTCGTACCCGGAAGGCTACACTGATTTAAAGCAGAAACCTACCGGAACTTACGTAGAGATAGCTAGCCTAGGCGGTCCAGGCAAAGCCAACAAGCAAATTACTGTTGGCGTATCAAAGGATAGCTTGAAAAACAGTTCTGGCGTAATCTTCCGACGGCAAAACAAGGATATATATAAAGAAGAGAGCGAGCCGAACAACAGTTTGGTATTTACAAGTTCTAAAAATGGTTATGAAAGAATTACTTTTATCGCCCGTGGCGATTTAATGGCTTCTGTATCAGTACTTTCCCCTTCCGGCTATGATATGAAAAGTATTTCTGACCAAATAATAGGCAGTTTGGAGTGGAAATAGTGTGATTGCAGAATTTATTTCATCTTTGGTAATGGGGCTTGCGTTTTTTGCTCAGCTGCCAGCCACCAGCAATTACCAATTAAATAGTTACGGGTTTGGCAGTGGTGGAACAGCCGGCTCCAGTACCGCTACTTATTCGCTAGAGGGTATAAGCGGCGAACAAAGCGGTACAACTGCCAGTACCGCTACTTATTCAGCTAAACCAGGCTTTATAGAAACCCAACAGGCAAACGTGCCAACAATAACCCTCACCAACCCCAGTAATTTTTACGACAAGCTAAAGTTTGTTATAGGGCAACAGAACAATCCCAGCGACGCTAAGTACGCCCTTCAGATAAGTACTACCAGCAACTTCTCTTCTAATATTAATTACGTAAAAACCGACCTTACTATTGGACCAACCCTTACTGTGGCAGATTACCAAACATACGCTACTTGGGGTGGGGCATCAGGCGCCAACATTATAGGGTTGAGCGCCAGCACTACTTACTACATACGTTCCAAAGCTACTCAGGGCCAATTTACGGAGAGCGGATACGGCCCCTCTTCCAGCGCTGCGACAGTAGGCCAATCCATTAGTTTTTGTCTTTACACCGGAGCTAGCTGCGGTGTACCCTCCTCAAGTCCGGTATTTGCTGCCGCAGGCGTGGAGTCAGCTGCAGATGGTGGAAATCCAACCCCGGGGTACCCCTCTGGTATAGCGTCAGGGAACTTGCTGTTGCTTCAAGTTCAGACTAAAGATAATGCTATTCCTACAACCCCCTCGGGCTGGACCTCTATTGCCTCTGCAGCAATATGGGGAGGCCGCTCCACTATATTTGCCAAGAGTGCTGCAGGCACGGAAAACGGCACTCTGACAGTAACATCTAATGTAGTGGCGGGTAACTTAGCTTACGCCAGGATATACCGCTTCACTGACTGGAAAAACGACTCTACGATGGCTAACAACTTTGAGGGTTTTTCGACCTCCCAGGATAGCGCTACCCCAATGACCGATGCGGGCGTTACTACTACAGCGGCCAAAAGACTAGCCGTTCAGTTCATTCATTCGGGCGCGGCTGTGTCGCTGGGCAATTTCACCGGGGAGACCGGAGGAGACTGGACCGAAGCGATAGCCGAAGTAAGCACTACGGTGGCCGACGACGGCACCCTTCAACTTCAAACGGCCGATATGGCTTCCTCGGGAACAATAAATGGAGGCTCTCAAACTACCAGTGCTCCCTGGGGAATTCATGGGTTCGCTATCCTGCCATCAACGGCGCTCAAGATAGCTTTTGGGAACCTACCGCCAGCCACTGTTACCAGCAGCCCCAATAACCTGGGCGTGGATTTTGCCACTAATGCAAACCTGGGGGGTGAAGTTTATATTTATTCTAATAACGGGGGTCTACTTAGTTCGGCAGTAAGCTACACGCTTAGTTCGGCAACGGCCGATCTTACTGCCGCCAATGAAGGATTCGGTGCTCAGATCGGCAGTGTTTCCCAGAGTTCCGGTGGTCCGCTGACCAAACAAAGCCCCTTTGACGGCACAAGCAATAATGTCGGGGTCCTCTCAACTACTATTAGTAGCCTTCTAACCTCTGGGGCACCTTTAACTGGCGGGACTGCCAGCGTAAGCTTAAAAGCCAAGCCGGCCATTAGCACCCCGGCAGCCAATGATTATGCTGAGATTCTAACCGTTATTGCCGCCGCTAAGTTTTAGTTGGCGTATATGGGGTCAGGAAATATTGGTAAAATGCTTGACAAAGCGCATACGTTTAATCACAATCAAAGTAGATTAAAAAAAGAAAAACTAAAAAACATTACAAAAAATATGAAAAATATCAAATCTTACCCAACAAATGTTCGAATAGCAGCGCTCTTATTATTAATAGTACTTGCCCTACCTTCTCTTCTTCCGTTTCTTTTACCTAGAGCTAACGCTGGCACTCTTACAAATTCTTTCGTACGCTTTGACCGGATGACAACTTCTACTGCCACCACCGGTACAGTTTGTGCCAAACCGGCAACGGCCGGCACGGAAGTAGATGTTAGAGTTACGTTTCCAACCGGCTACACACTGGGAACCTCGGGTAACTTTACTGTGACCACAACCACCTTAGCTTGGCCTACGGGCGGGACCGCATGGCTGGGTATAGGCACTGCAACTAACGTTACTGGACAGGTTGTAACTTTTCCAAGTAACGATCTTGTGGTTGGCACATTGTACTGCTTTAACTGGAGTAACACCGCGGCTGTATCAATAAAAGGCACCGCTACGGCCGATAACTCTGGTTCAATAGAAACTCGTGCCACGGGCCCGTCACAGATTGACACTGCAAATTATGCTACAGCCTCTGTAAGCAATGACCAGGTAACTGTTTCTGCTAGTATTAACCAAACATTTAGCTTTGCACTCTCAGGAAGTACTGACGCCCTGGGTACACTTACGACAGGTGCTGTAGCAGCCAGCCCAACCCCCCGAACAGTTACTCTCAACACTAACGCCAAGAACGGCTGGCAAGTATGGGGTAAGGACACCAACACTGGACTTAATTCAGCTTCAGCTGCATATACAATCGCTTCTACAGGAGTAGGCGCGGCATCCCAGGCATTAGTGGCCGGCACAGAAGGCTACAACCTTGGAGTCACCGCCACACGAACTGGTGGAACGGGCGCAATGACAGTGGACGCTAACTTCGATGGAGCCGCCAGTAAGGGAGGCGGGCTTGACACCGCACTGCGCAATCTAGTCTCTTGCACCGGCACGGCTAACAACGCGGTGGTTACATTGACAAACCGTGCAGCCATCAATGGTGCTACTTCGGCAGCAACAGACTATACAGACATTCAAACTTATGTCGGTGCTGGAATATTCTAAGAACTAATAAGACTCTCTTCAAAACCTAACTTGGTATACTGATATGCAAGATGCAGAGGGTACTTGTCTATCTACTTATTATTAGCGCCGCAGTTTTTCTCGCCCCCCTCACCCAGGCTCAAACAGATGCTGGTATAAACCTACAGATATCTCCCCTGCCTATTGAGCTAAATGCCAAGCCGGGTACTAAAGCCAGTGCCGATCTTAGGGTAAGGAATGCCG
>JACDFN010000004.1 GCA_013815775.1 Candidatus Saccharimonadota bacterium
AGTATTCCGTTCACATCTTTTGGCTTACCTAAGTCGAAAGGTAGCTTATCTTTTATGGGTTGTTTTTGAGGTGGTGGTAGGCTGGGTTTTTGAGGTGGTGGTAGGCTGGGTTTTTGAGGTGGTGGTGGAGTAGGAACTAGTTTGCTAACAATTAGCTGCTGGTTAGCCCCTGCCGCCATAAGCTGAGCGCTCATTGTCATAACTTTAGGGGATGTCTTACTGTTACTAAAGCGGTCCGTTTCAGCAACTATTCCGGTAAGAAAAGCAGTGGCCATCTGATTATCTATCAGACCCGGCCCAAATGCCTCTGAGATACTTACTATCATCTCAGATAAACTACTAGCAGTTGGGTCAAGCCAATTTATTTGACCTAAATTTTGGGAAGTTGTCTTCCCTGCATTAATAGATATAACGGTTGCGTCGTGCAAAATTCTCCCGTGAGCCATAATAGCGGTATCAAGCTGGGTTCGGTCGTGCACTCCAAGGGCAATTACAGCTTCTACGTTGAAGTCGCCTTGGCTGAAGATTAAATCCTTCTGGCTTAAACTCGATCTGTAGGGTGTGATGAATATCCGTACTACTTGATCCTCAACCTTGTATCGCAGTTTATCTGCCTTTGACTTGTCTAGAGAAATTATAAAATCTCGAAGGCTATCGGTATTTACTTCTAATGTTTTCTCCGGCTGCAAAAATTCCAAAGTCGATGGAATTTTACCCGAAAATACCGCCGTGGCGTGCTTTTCCATCTTATTTAGTAGCAACGTTAAACCAATGGCCGAAGCTAACTGGTCGACTGAAGGGTTAGAGCTTACAGTAACCAGTATGTTATTAGCTTGCTTGACCCGCTCTGCTATCTGTTGTTTAGCTGGCGTATCCATAATTTTATTTTTGGTTAGAGGTTTTTATTATTACAACTTCTGCGGTCAGATTAGCACAAGCGCTACCCCCAGTGCAATACTTAAAAAGTTGTTTTTCTGAACTTAATGGCTTACCCCCCAATGCAAATTAACGACGCCTCTCTCTTTACAAAAGGAGTTATAATCTGTATAGTTTCAATCTGATTTAAGGAACGGATTATTAATGCCAGTTATCAAATCTGCCAAAAAACGGGTTAAAGTTGCCACAAAAGCCAATGTCCGAAACGCCAAGACCAAGCGTATTATGCGCGAGGCCGTAAAAAGCTTTTCTCAAGCCTTGGGTGCGGGCAAAGCTGCTGATATAGAGAAGGCGCAAAGAGCTGCTGTATCGGCAATAGATATTGCCGCTAAGAAATCCGTAATTCATAAGAATAAAGCTGCCCGAAAAAAAGCTCAGCTAGCCACAGCTGCAAAATCTGCAGGTATAAAACTTCCTAAGACCGCAGTTAAAAAAGCAAGCCCAAAGACTTCCGTTAAGAAGCCGACCGTTAAAAAGCCTTCAAAAAAGTAGTTACAACTATATCGTAACGATGTAGTTCCTTATTGATTCATCTAAATCTAAGGGAGTAGTCTTAGTCTTCCAGTCGATGATGAACGCATCGTTAATTAAATTTTTAAGTTTATCCTCACCTAATCGGACAGCCAGTCCGGCAGCTTTACTAATTGGAAACGATTTCATATTCATGTCATCAGCAATTGAGTTAAGAGGCTTATCGCCTGCATACTTAACTACCGCTAGTAAATGTAGCTGCCAGGTAATCATAGCCATGATTGCCTGTGGTTCGACTTTTTGAGCCCTCTGCTCTTCATAAAGCTCTAGCGCTCTTTTCTTATCACCAGAAAAAGCGGCGTCCAAAAGATCAAAGACCCGACTATGCGGCGTCTGATCAGTCAAGAGTTCAATACTGTTGAGGGTTATTTTAGGCTGATAAGTTATGAGTTTATTAAGTTCGTTAAAAAGCCGAACTTGATCGCTGCCGATGCGGTCTATTAAGGTAAATGCATCTCCAATGCTTAGTTGAGCCCCCTGCGCCTTAGCTTCTTCGACCAACCAAGAGGCAAGCTCCCGACCGTCTAACGAGCTATGCTCTTCAAGGGAAGTTTTCTCCTTTAAAGTTTTAAAATACCCTGTTCTTTTATCAATTGACGTTTCATAAATAACTACTTCCGTAGTAGATCCAGCTGCATAAATTATTTGTTCAATTTGCTCGGCAGCTTGTTTGTTAGAACCTAGGTCGCGCAGGATGACCATTTTCTTTTCTGAAAGAAAAGGCATACTTTGGATGGAGTCTAGGATGGACTGAGCATCGCTTTCCTGGACGTCAATTTTCTCAAGCGCTAAGTCACCGTACTTGGAAACGAAAGCACTCGCCCGCTCATCAAGCCGGCGCTTCATAGCAAACTTATTACTCCCAACTAAAGCCGTAACCATCCCCTACATGATATCACTTCATGGTAGCTGGAGGTCTTTGGCAACGGGGGCAGATATGAGTGCCCCGCCCAGCCACGCGAATTTTATCAATTACTGCGCCGCAGCGTGGGCATGGCTGTCCTTGTTTGCGAAAGACTTGAGTGAAGCTGAGGTAGCTCCCTTTTTTACCTTTGGCATCCACATAATTACGATCCGTACTTCCTCCTTTTTTAATGCTGAGGTTTAAAATTTCTCGTAAATTCTTATGCAGAGATACCAGTTTCAAGCGTGACACATCCTTAACCGAAGTAGAGGGGTGTATTTTAGCTGCGAACAGCGACTCATCTGCGTAGATATTACCAACTCCCGCCAAGACGCTTTGGTCCAGCAGAACGACTTTTATGGGGCTGTTTTTTCGAATCTCGAGCCTTTCTATGAATTTGTCGACCGTGAAATCATCTTCCAGAGGCTCCGGCCCAACTTTCTTAAAAAAGTCTATCTCCGGTACTTCCAAACCGGGCAGCAGACGTACCCAGCCGAATTTACGTTGGTCATTGAAGAATAATTTGCTGCCATCCGTAAAGTCTAGGACTACCCTTGTTGATTTATCAGGTAAATCGCCTACTAAGCTTTTGCTAGGATGCCCTGCCCCAAATTCTTTTTTCCCCCTGAAAACCAATTGCCCGGTCATCTTCAGGTGTATAACCAATGAATAGTCGCTGGATAGCTCGATGATAAGGACCTTAGCGCGCCGCCGTACGTGGATAATTTTGGCATTAACCATAAAACGGGCAACGTCAGCTGGCGCGTTCGGGAATGACTTTTGCCAGTCGTGCCAAGTGTCAGCAATTACAAGGCCCGGCAAAAATTTGGCTAGCCCGATACGAATTGTCTCTACCTCTGGAAGTTCCGGCATCCCCTTAGTATAAAGCATCCATTGTACCCAAACTTTCGTACTTAGCAGGATTTTTTTGTGATAAATGCTAAATAAAAAAATTATTGAAAATTTAAAAATGCCCGTCCCCGGCAGTTGCGCTGCAACCGCTACGGAGGATGGATAAATTGATAATTGTCCAGCTATACTGGGGGGATGGACAGTCTACAAGAAATTTTGGGGAAGAAAGACTTCACCCCGCCAGACGAAATCAGCGCTGTACAAACCTACATCTCTAAGCGTTATGAAAGCAGTAGTCAAGTAAAGCTGCAACGCGACGTTCTTATCGTTAGTGTACCTAGCTCTTCCCTGGCCGCCACCATCCAGCTCGAACGCCAATTACTGATTAAAATGTGTGGACTTAATAAAAAATTAGTCATTCGAAGCGGATAAGATAGATCCCAGTTCGGTTCTGAGTTGATTGTAATTTTGATATTGCACTGCATGCATGCCTAAGAGCCGCGCGCCGTTAACATGCTTTTGTAGGTCGTCTATAAAGACCGCCTCTTGGGGTTTGACGTTAAGCTTTTCAAGTGCATGTTCAAAAATTGCTGGATCAGGTTTAGCCAGCCCAATCTCAGATGAAATTAATACCTCGTCAAAAATCTTATTAAGATGAGTTCTTTTAACAAGGGAGGAGATGTGTTCTTGGCTGGCATTAGATAAGAGAGCAGTTTTATATTTTTGGTGGATAATATCTATATATGTTAAAAGTTCTATATCGATTTTCTCTGATTCGTACAGTTTACGAACTTGCTCAACATTTTGGTTTGTATCTTTAGCGATTTTTTGCAAAAAGTCGTTCCAGCTTAGGTCGCCAACCTGCATCGAACCAGCAATTTCACCAAATATACTAGGTTGATTCATCCCGCTTTTTACAGTACGCCAGTAGTTTTCGGAGCAAATGACGCCAAAAAAATCAAAGATTATCGCTTTAATCACTGGTTTTATTGTGTCAGCTTATTTTTAAAGCTCAAAATAATAAGTTTTTAACAAGTAGTTTGTAAGAATTTATACTTTACTTTATTAAGTATAATATATACTAGTATTTGGCTATACTAAATAATAATTAAGAAGGAGATATTTATGGCTGAATATAAAGAAGATAATAAGAGATCGGCTGCCGGTATTGGCGCAGCTGTCATCGCATTAGTAATCGGTACTATCGGGGGATACGCCGTAGGTAATAGCATGGGCGACGACGACAAAAACGCTAAGACGTTGAATTCTTCGCAGGCTTCAACTGCTACACCCGCTGCAGACCTTAGGGCAATATTAACTGGTCTTAATGAGGAACATGTAAGCCTAGCATCTGCCGCAACTCGTGCAGGTTTTGACGGTTCGGCAAGCTTTATGCCGGCTGCCGCTTCGCTTGATAATAACTCGCGCGATTTACAAAAAGCAGTAGCAAGCGTATACGGCGAAGATGCTGGTAAGAAGTTCTATGATATATGGAACAGCCACATTGGGTTCTTTGTAGACTATACCGTAGCCGCTAAGGCTGGCGATAAGGCTGGAATGGATAAGGCCGTACAAAACCTGAACGGTTACGTAGACGGAATCTCAACATTCTTTTCTGAGGCGAACCCTAACCTTCCAAAAGAAGCTGTAGCCCAGCTAATAAGCGAACATGTGGGGCTGCTTAAAGAGACTGTTGATAAGTATGGTGCCGGCGACATAGCTGGATCTTATGCGAAGCAACGCGAAACACGAGCCCAGATAGGCAGCAAAGTTGCAACTACAATATCCGGTGCTATTGTTAAACAGTACCCAGACAAATTTAAAAACTAATAGTACATAAATAACCAGGAGCAAGTCAGGGCTTATACCCTGCTCCGCTCCTGGTTGCGATGAAAGGAAATTACGACTTATGAAAAATAGACTTATCATGCTGATAGTTGTTGCAGTAGTAGTTGGTGTAGCAGCGATAGCTAAAAACTCCTCCAATAGTTCCAGCGATATGGCGGGAATGAATACGAGCAGCAATAAACAATCTAACTCTAGTGAAGCGTCCGCTGAACCCAACACAGTCCCCATTAAGAACATTGACTACACGGTAAAAAAATTAACTATAAAAAAAGGAACTACTGTAACTTGGCGTAACGACGATACAGCCCAGCACGATGTAATCTTTGACGATAGCTCTATGTCTGAGGCTAATAGTCCTAGCCTGCTTAGCAAAGGCCAAAAACACCAATTCACCTTCACGAAAGTCGGGACATTTAAATATCATTGCACCCCCCATCCTTTCATGCAGGCAGAAATTGAAGTGATAGATTAACAATGCATCTACTTAAATATCGTAACTACATGCTATTTGGCGCCCTTCTGAGCATTATTGGTTTTGCAGGAGCGTTTGCTTGGACAACCAAGTACAGTCCAGCTAACAGTGAACTCCGCAGTCAGCGCGAGCAAGACCGTGCATCACAAAGCCAAAATGACAAGCCAGACTTTTATGTGAATTTAAAAGAGGACCGCGCCTATCCAGATACGCTTACCGTGCCAGTAGGTAAAACTGTTCAATTTAATACTATGGACGGCAAAAAACATAAAATCTCTCTGGGAGAAGGCGGAGATGAGCATGGACACAGCGGTACTTTTAGCTCAGGAGATTTCGGCAAAGATGAGGGCTGGAAGTCAACCTTTAATGATGTGGGTACATATAGCTTTCATGACCACTATAACCCAAATATTAACGTACTTATTGTCGCTTATCGCCCGGCAACCCAGTAATATATAGATGGCATCGGAGAAAATAAATGATTGAGCTAAGTGAAATAACAACTTATCAGGCTGGCATGTACCAAGCACGCAGCTTCCGTGCGCTTAAGCAGCTGAAGAACCGCATCCTCGAGCCCTATGGGTTAACAATGATGCAGTGGTTGGTGCTTGGTCTGATAAAAGATGCCGGCAAAACCGGCGTCCGTACGACCACGCTTGCTGAGCAACTTGATACCACCCAAGCCTTTATTACTAACACGGTAAATCTACTTGAGGTAAAAAAATTAGTCAGCCGTAGGACCGATGCTAAAGACAGCCGGGCCCACTCTATTATCTTCAATAAGAAACACGAAAAGATGGTTGCCAAGATTGAGCAAGAGCTTCGCCATGAGCTCCGTAATACCATATATAAAAAAGTGACTCCCGAAGAGTTGAAAATCTATATGAAAGTTATTGTTAAGTTCGCCGATAAAATTTAATTTTAAGTAATAGGCAAATCACCTCAACGAATTAGTGCCTTTATCATGCAGCCGAACGTAATTCTTCTCGAAGGTCATCGGAGGGGGTAAGAGTTTCGCCATCAAAAACGACGATTCCTTTTTCTTCAAGAAAACGACCATACCACTTTACTACTTCCGGGTTAACTTGTAGCAGTGTGGCTAAAATACTTGCTTGATGTTGGCCATTTATAACGTTAGCTGGCCATTCCTCAGGATGCCTAATATCGAGTTCTATAATATTTGCTATGGTTTTAACTGCCACTTTATGGAATGTATTTGATTGTTCAAAATCTCCAGCAGTAGGATCTCGCAGCGCATCAAGTACTTCGGTAGTTCTGTACGTATAGTCAACATATGCAGCTCTGCGCTGAAGAGCTTTCAATGCTGAGAGGCACTTTGCTGTTCGCTTGACAACTTTCTGCGGAGAATTTTCATCATAATTTCCCGAGCAGTCACAAACAACATGATGAATACAAAATTCTTCTCCAGTTGCTTCATCTATGCCTTCGTTTTCCACCCAAGAGGTACGATGCCCTCCCTCCATATATGTGAGCTTAGGGTTTATTCTATTGCCTTTTTGCTCCATTATTTCTCCCCAAATCGCAACCCGCCCAGTGAACTGAGTCGGTTGTATTTCACGAACACTCTTAACATTGTGGATGAGGGAGTAAACTTCTTCTTCGTCAATTGTAACTGAATGTCCTAATGTTTCGCTTGAAGTCATTTTCGTTTTTCCTGCTTTAATTGAATTATAGCAATTTTTTGGTGAATTCCGGCGGAACTCTTGTATATGTTGGCTAGGACGTATCCGGCTCTTGGCTCTCAATGAACAAATCCAGAAATGTTGATGCAAGCTCCGCATTTACAAGAGGGCTGGCTATATCTCCGTCTTTAGATATCGTAAAAAGCACTTCCCCTCTGTCTCTCCTCAGCCACCTTTCATGCTCTTTAGGGTCTTCAGTTACCTCATACGAACTACCGGCAGGCAGAATCTCAAGCGAAAGAATATCTTCATTTACGCTGTCGCAATATTCTCCCTGATACATATTGGTTAACACCAGCATGCAACTACCGTTCTCTGATTGATATGTAACGGGTTTCTCTTTAACTGTAAGTATTGGGTCATCGTCTTGAGTCCAATTTATACCGCTTCTCCGAACCGGTTCTAGACCTTTAATCATGCTATAGGCTCTTGAGAATACTTGCTTTGCCAACCCTGCGCTTTCTTCAGCCTTGTTGTTTTTAAATAATATCCTATCAACATCTCTACGGTATATATCCTCCATGTATTTCCTTTCCTTATCAGCATTAATCTATGTAATCCCCTGTGCATGCATAAACTTTAATTGACTCTAACATGGTAAGTAAGCCATTTTGAGCGCTCACTCATTGGCCTATATCCTTCCTTTAATATTTCGTATTTATTTTTACTCAAGATTTTTTTGAATTCTTCATTTTGCCAATAGGCAAAGAACCGTCCGTCCCCATCTAGTTCAATTTTTTGCTCTATGCCTTCTCCATTTCCCTGTTTAATGGTTATAAAGCCGATTGCTCCGAGCTTCATATTTCGTGTTATGGCTTGCAGTGCTTCATCAATGCGTTTCTTAGGTACGTGCAAGAGCACAGCAGAGCACCAGAACCCATCGAAGAGTTCAGAAAAATTAAGATCATACAAACTTACTTGTTTAAATTTACCATCCGGATTTTTCTTACGAGCGTGTGCGATAAGCTTGTCTGAAATATCTGTTCCCAAATAGTCATATCCGAGTTTTATCAAACTCTTTGCGTCTCGCCCACCCCCAGCCCCCACCTCTAAAATACGGCCATTTGGCAAAAGATTTTTAAAAAGTTCTAGCTCCTGACTCCAGAAACCTTTAGTCATGTGGCCGCAGGACCACTGTTTAGCAAGCTTGTTATACGTATTTATAGTTATTTTTTCTTCGTTCGTAAGATTAGCCATTATTCAATGCTTTCTAGGAATATTTTCTCTTTGAATCGCCCACGCGAGGCAGCTTTTTTACGGCGCGTATCTTCCAGCTCCCCGGAATGAACGCCCATGGCTTGTCGGATGGCAATTAATACTTCTTTTATATCCGCCAGCTCCTCAACTGACGGCTCTTTTTCCAGCTCCCCTGCCTCTTCTTTAAGCTTTTTTATCAATTCTTTTAAATATTCCTTGTCATTCAGCACACGAGTATTGGCTTTTTTGCCATCAGCCATAATTATCCTTGGTATTTTATCCCGTACCAACTTGTTATGAGTCATCACTAAAGCTCACTCCAATCCTGGCCGAATGCTTTGATTCGTTTTTGCGAACTTATAGACTTCAGATAGGCATCAAGGGTAGCAAAAAAACCGTTTAGGTATTTTTCAGGATTGTTATTCATATCATCTACCACCTCATCAATAGTCATTTCGATTATTGAGTCAACCTCGTCATTTTCTACGAACTTCCAATCCCCTGGAATCTCCGTTTTGTACACACCGTAAAAGTGGATGATATTGCTAAATTGCGGCCTAGGATCTTTGCCGAATGCAGGAACGCTAAGCGCAACTTCTTTGAGTTCAACGGTAAGATCAAGTTCTTCTCGCACCTCACGACTTGCTGCCTCAGCATAAGATTCTCCTGCACTAACGTGACCTCCAACGGAATGATCCAACAATCTGTTAAAGCTGCGATGCTCTTGTATAATTAATTTTCCGGCCGGAGTGAATACAAGCACTGCAACTACTCTATGAGGAATGGCGTTGTTGTGTGCTTCTTCTTTTGTAGTAATAGCACCAGTTGGTAAATCGTTTTCATCAACTACATCAAAGTGTTCAGTCATTGATTCTCCTAAACAACAAGGAAAAGAGCAGCCCGAGCGACGGATTTACCCCGCGCCCGGCGCGGTGAGAAAAACCTGTGGTTTGTCTCATTAAAGCTCGCCCCAGTTTTGGCCGATAGAAATGTCAGCTTTGAGCTTAACGGGTAATTTGTATGCAGCTTCCATGGTTTCTTTAAGGATTCTGCCTACTTGCTCAGTATCTTTTTTAGGTGCTTCTAATAATAGACTGTCGTGGATTTGCAGTAGGATTTTTGAGTCTTTTGATAGCCGACCGGCAGCTTCTATCATAGCTATTTTCATAATATCGGCAGCACTACCTTGGAGGGGCATGTTAACCGCTGCACGGTATGCAGCTTCACGCACAGCAAAGTTTGACGATTTTACGTCTGGTGTAGGCCGCCGGCGGCCGAGCAAAGTTTCCACAAAACCCTGCTCATCTGCCTGTTTACGGACTTCGTCAATGTACTGCTTTAGTTTAGGGCGAATTTCAAAATATTTTTTAATAAACTCCCGTGCTGCACTAAACTCCATGCCCGTTCCAACGCTTAGGCCGTGCGGACCTTGTCCGTACATTATTCCGAAATTTACAGCTTTGGCAGAGTAGCGCTGCTGTTTAGTTACATCTTTAGAATCTATTCCGTATATTAAAGCAGCGGTTTCAATATGAATGTCGGCATCTTGGTTAAAGGCATCTATCATACTCTGTTCACCCGAAAGCACTGCCGCTAATCTAAGCTCAAACTGGCTATAGTCAGCGCTGATTAACATGTTCCCCTTTTCGGCCACGAACGCCGTTCGAATTCGCTTACCAAGTTCAGTCCGAACTGGGATGTTCTGCAGGTTGGGATCCGCACTAGATAGCCTGCCAGTTGGGGCGATAGTTAGATTGAACGACGTATGTACCCGGCTATTTTCGTCTACAACCTCCGGCAGTGTGTCTACATAAGTATTTTTGAGCTTTACCACCTCGCGGTACTGGGTTATAAGATTAATTATGGGGTGCAGCCTACGCAGTTTGTCTAGCTCCGGGGCGGCCGTTGAAAATCCGGTCTTGCCTTTTTTAATGTTAGTAGACGGTAGTTGGAGTTTACCAAACAGCACATCTGCCAACTGTGCTGGCGAGCTGATATTAAACTCATGGTTAGCATGGCCGTAAATCTTTTGCTCAATGTCAGATATAGTACCTTCAAGCTGCTTAGAAAATTTCTTTAAATAATCGGTGTCCAGTTTGATCCCAACAAATTCCATATCTGCTAAGACAGGGGTTAGAGGCCACTCTATCTCACGGGCTAATTTTTCTACTTTCGGCATTTCGGCCAAGGCTTTTTTCTGCCCGCGGTACAGCTCTCGAATCACTGCCACAATTTCAGGCCCCCTGGCAATAAAGTCTTCGGTAGGAATATTTTCGAAAGCCTCACCATCGTAACGCAAGCTGCTTGTAGCTAGCTCGGTGATCGTTTGTACTCGAAGTAGTGCATTTATTAGGAAGGCAGCCACAAGCACATCGTGTTCAACTTCCCTCACCTCAACACCAAGATTTTTCAATAGTTTGATATCGCTCTTGACGTCGTAACCTACAAACAAGTTTTTAGGTGTCAGCAAAAAGTTTAGAGCTTCTGCTACCTTTTTTTTGTTCAACTTTGTTAGGTCTAACAGATAGACTACTTCGCTAGTACCAATAATTAGTACAAGCGGGTTTGTGCCATGCCTGCCAGCGGCCCGTGAATGGATAAAAAGTAAGTCATTAGCCTTAAATTTTAGGCTTCGCAAGTCGTTGTCTTGTTCAATCAGTATATTTTTTGCAACCTTTAATTTTACCCCACCAACTATTGCCTCAGATGGAACTGAAGCCGTCTTCATATAGTCAGGTAAGGAGTTGAGTAAACTGCGAAATTCCAATTGCTGCAGTAGGTTGCGGAGCTGCTCCGGATCCATCTTCTTGGTATCCATAGCCCGCAAATCAATCTTTATTGGTGCATCGCACCATATTGCGGCAATTTTTTTACTCAAATATGCTAAGTCCTTGCCTGTCTCTAGTTTTTTTTGAACACTTTGCTTAACTAACGGAAGATTTTTATAGACACCGTCCAAAGTTCCGTAACTTTTCAAAAGTTCAAGTGCTGTTTTCTCGCCTATTCCGGGTACTCCAGGTATGTTGTCTGAGCTATCGCCTTTAAGTGCTTTTAGGTCTAGGAACTGTTCGGCCTTAATCCCATATTTTTTTTCAAAGCTTTCGGGATGAAATTCTTCAATATTGGAAAAGCCGCGCTTCAAGGCAAAGACTTTTACGTCGTGGTTAATTAACTGAAGCATATCTAGGTCACTTGTTATTAAAAGTGTCTCAAGACCTTTCTTTTCGGCTTGTACTGCCAATGTACCCATAATGTCATCCGCTTCGTAGTCATCCAGTTCGTACAAAGGCCAACCAAACGCACCGAGCAATTGGTGTAAGATAGGTATTTGGGTATAAAAGTCAGGCGGTGCGGGCTTTCTACCGGCTTTATATTCCGGATACATTTCTACACGTTTTCGTATGTTAGTCTTAGGCTTATCCCAGGCAACGGCTACATAATCTGGTTTCAGCTTCTTTATAAGTTCCAGCGCCATGGCCGTAAAACCATAAACACCTCCAGTCGGCACACCTTCGCGGGTTGAAAGGTTGGGCATAGCGTAATAGCCACGATAAAACACCGATTTTCCATCAATAATTGCCAGCTTTTTTTTCTCACCTGCCATCAGCTATAAGTATACGCTTAAGGGGTTAAAAGTTCGATTGCTTATGTCTACTAACGGCAAAGGTTTTTAGGGTTATAGTTTGGGTCAATCTCATTGGCTATCGGAACCATTGCATCGAAGACCTGAGATAAATAATAATCCCTAAGCTGTTTATTTTTTTCTGGCGGAAATCTAGCAGCTAGGTCGTCTGGGTGTGGAGTTTTACTAGTCCTTTCACTTTCTCTAATATTTTGACGTGCTTGAACTTCCTTCTCACGTTCGTAGGATATGTTTGCTAGCACTTCAAATAGCTCATTATGTCTCTGCACAAACCGACTAACAATTGAGGGGAAGATTTTATCTTCGAACGCTAAAGCATGGTAATAGGCTAGCTCCTGGGGATTACCGGGGGTCTTGCCAGCCCGCTGAAATAAGAAACTTTCAAAGAGCACGATTAAATTATTGGTCTCATGTACGGTCTTTTCTTCACCGTTGATAATCACCGTTATGGTGCCGAACCCAGTATCGTTGTCTGGATTAAACGGTACTTCTTGAAATTCTGGCAGCTTTGCCTCGTACATAGTTCAATAGTAGCGGTAATTACATTAAAAAACATTCATGTGAGCTTATACAAGAACGGCTCATCCGGGTCACGAATTTATTAGAGGTCTTCTAGGGCTTTATTGACTTCGTTTTTGAAAGCGTCTATATCATCACCATTGTTCTCTAAAAACACGTCAGCTTTGGCTTTCACACCTTCCAGGCTAAGTGTTGCTTCGTCGCCAGAATGTTGCATTTGCGACCGCTCTTCGGCTAAAAATTCTTCAAAAGTGACTTGGTCTTCACTGCCCCGGTTGCGAACAACAATTCGCCGGTAGCGAACCTCTGGGTCGGCATCTACCCAAATAACTTTGCCCCCTAGCTGGTGCACCCTATCTGCTTCAGCCGGATGGCGTAGGCTGGCGATCACCAATCCTTGGTATTTTTTTTCAACAGCTTCAAATTCTTTCATGGCCTTATCCACCAGTACGCTTGGTCCTTTGCTCCGTCGCCACTCGGCACTGATACTGCGGAGTGTAGGACGCTCTAGCACCATACCTCGTTTCGTTACTTCTGCCCGCAGCAAATCAGTAACTGATATGAAGAGCCAGCCGTGGCGTTCGGCCATTAGCTCCCCTAGAGTATCTTTGCCCGATGCGTCCGTGCCGCCAATGCCAAGAATTTTCACGTCTTTCATGTCTCGTTATAACCCCTGAGGATTTCAACGGCTGCTAGGAGTGCATCTTCATCTGAAGATGCACTTAGTTTGTGTTTAGTGTTAATCCAATGAAACTTAATTGTACTTGGAGCCAGCCCTAGCTTCTTAGATATTTCGTGCTTGTCATAGCCAGATAATTTTAATTCTAATGTTCTCAATTCCGAGTCAGTTAGCTCTATATGGGTGCTCCTCAAAGCACTATTTAAGCTTAGAGCAGATTCCGATAACTCAGAACTATCTTGTGGTTCTCCATTCAACTCAAAAATGTTATCTGATATCTCTTGCATTTCTCTCATTGTAGATAGTTTTTTTAGTGCCTCTGATTCTAGCTGATGTACCCTCTGCCTAGTAATGCCCAGACTTCGGCCAACTACTTCATATGTCTGCTCTTCGCCCTCAAACCCATATCTCATTGCTATAACCGTACGTTCTCTATCAGTCAATTGATCCAATAGTCTTAAAATACGTTCTTTATGATCATTTCTTACAACTTCTTCTAGGGGCTCGTCTGCAGCTTCGTCAGCCAAGAAGTCCCCAAAGTTAGAACCATCATCGTCGTCGCCCACCGGCTGATCTAGTGATTTTTTCACATGAGGAGCATCCCATGCCTCAATAGCAAGATTAACTGGTAGGCTTGCTTCCTCTGCTGCTTCTTCAATTGTAGGCTCACGACCCCAGTTTGCTGTAAGTTGCCTTCTAGCTTTTGCAAGTTTTACTTGTCGCTCGTGTACGTGCACTGGTACTCGGATGGTGTTGGACTGATTAGCTATTCCACGAGATATAGATTGTCGAATCCACCAAGTGGCGTAGGTACTGAACTTGAAACCTCGCCGCCAGTCAAATTTCTCAACAGCCCTGTTTAGTCCAAGAGTTCCTTCTTGTATTAAGTCAAGAAATGGTAAGCCCAGCCCGCGATAACCTTTTGCTATAGAAACAACAAGTCTAAGGTTGGAGTTGATCATCTTTTCCTTAGCTTTTATTCCTTTTTGAATGGCATCTAGTAGTTCTTCGGGAGCTGCGCCGTTAAGAGCGGGGAAATCTACAATTCTTTCATCGAATCCCTTAAATTCAAGATGCCTATTACTCCTAATCTTTTCAGCCAATTCCCCAGCATCAATATCTCTTGATAGCTCAACTTCATCAGCGGCAGTCAGTAGCTCGTGTTTACCGACATCATTCAAAAAAAGCTGTAAGGAACTGACCGAATTGTAATCATCTATAGTCTTGGGTCTCCGACTTGACTCTTCTTCCACTGTTTTTTCTAACAGTTCCAGTATATCTTCTGGCCTTTCGTCTAGAGTTTGCAGAAAATCATCTATCAAAACACTGTCTATATCGTAACTTTCAAGCAGATGAACAATTTCTGTAACTGGCACAATACCTGACTCACGGACTTCTTCTAATAATTGGCGTACTCCTGGAATTTCCGCAATAACCCCAGCGCCTATTGTTTCAACGTCTCGGGCAACAATACTCAAAACCTTTTCTCCAATTTGCTCGGAAATACTAGACCTTGAATCAGGGGAGTATCTCTCGGGATCGTACATAAATTATCTGGGGCCTTTCATTCAATAAATTAGGCCTAGTGCAGATATTCGTGAAGTTTGCGGGTATCTTTGTGTTTTCGCAGTTTAGCAAGCGCCTTTGCCTCAATTTGCCTAATGCGCTCGCGGGTGACAGAAAATTCCTGTCCTACCTCTTCCAAGGTATGGCTTTTGCCGTCTTCCAGGCCAAATCGAAGCTTTAGAATTTTTTGCTCGCGCTCTGTCAAGGTGCCTAGTATTTGCTTTACCTGCTCTTTTAATAGCTGCTCAGAGGCCGACTCTGAGGGTGGTTTGGCGTCTTCATCCTCAATAAAATCACCTAGTACGCTATCTTCTTCATCGTCTCGAACACTTGCATCTAATGAGCTGATATCCTGCTTAATCTTCATGATGTGCTCGACTTTATCAACGTCCATTTCCATTGCTGCCCCTATTTCATCGTTGCTAGGTTCTCGATTAAGTTCTTGCGTCAGTCGCCTCTGGGTACGTAAAAGCTTGTTGATGGTTTCCACCATATGAACAGGAATACGTATGGTCCGGGCCTGGTCGGCAATGGCCCTAGTTATCGCTTGGCGAATCCACCAAGTGGCGTAGGTACTGAACTTGAAACCCCTATCGGGGTCAAACTTCTCTACTGCACGCAGTAACCCGGTATTTCCTTCTTGAATGAGATCAAGTAAGTCCAGACCTCTCCCGACATATCGTTTAGCAATGGAAACTACCAGGCGCATATTGGCCTCTGCCATCTGGTCTTTAGCTTTTTTTTCACCCGCTACTACCCTGTGAGCCAAGGCCAACTCTTCCTCTGAAGTAAGAAGTGGAATCTTACCAATTTCACGCAAGTAAAGTCTTACGGAGTCATCGGCTATATCGTCAATATAGGAAGTATCTTCTGGTACCACTTCCTCTTCCTCTGTTGCCCATTCGTCTACTATGTCTTCTTTTGTTGGTTCAGCGGCTGCTATCAGCTCGATTTCATTTTCTGCAAGCTCGCTATACAGCCGGTCCAAAACATCAATGTTTGCCGGAGTATCAGGAATTAACGTAAATGCTTCGCGCTGTTCTAGGCGACCTTCTTTTTTACCTTTTGCTACCAGCTGCTCTATCTCCTTGTCGAAGCTCCGCATTGTCTTTGCTACGCTTTTAGCCGATGGAGTAGATGTATCCTTTTTTTTAACCATAAATTCTCCCAAAAATTACCGCTTAATAAGTAAATTTAATTTGTCAGCTTTTACCATAAGACTCTTTAGCTGCTTATCGTCACCTTTTGCAGCTTGCATAGCCTTTGCCAGTTCGTGTTTTTGTAGTTTTACGTAACGGTCAATCAGCCGATGTTTAAGGTTTTGGGCCTGCTCCGACAAATCCGGTTCTGGCAGATCCTGATATAATTCCTCAAACTGTAATACCACTATTTTAGTGTAATCGCTAACTTCTTGCAACTCCTCTGCAATTTTAGGATCGCCTTTAAACTTCGGGTTTTTAACGAGAAAATCAAACAGCGTGCGTTGCGGTCCGCTTGAAAAATAAAACCTATGGCAATCATCCAGTAGTTTCCTAAGCTTGGGCTGCATTAGAACCATAGCCAGTAAGTGGTCTTGCAGTCTCTGGTATTCAAGCAGCGCCCTATTAATTTGGACTGGCTGGTTCTTTAATTTTTTAATCCTAACAGCTTGATCTTCGGAAGGTTTTGAGATAAGCTTCACTGCCACTGCCTCTGCGCTTGAATCAGTTAGCTTAGCTATCAACTTTAAGTAGTGCTCCTGCTCTACCGGATCCCGCAATCGGCGAATCGTGGTCAACAAGGTATCGGTAAATATAAGTTTCCCTTGTGCAGATTTTAAATCTAGCTGTTGTTTATAGCGGTCAATTAGCCAATCAGTAGCATAGACCGCATTTTCGATAGCACTCACCCAAGAGGTAGTGTCTTTTTGAATTAACTCGTCGGGGTCTTTAGCGCCAGGGATGTTAATGATTTTTAAACTAACTTCTGTTTTTTGGGCCAGCGGTATGGCTCGTTCGGTTGCCGCTATACCCGCTTGGTCGCTATCGAAGCATAACCGGATATCACCAGTAAATCTCTTTATTTGTTTGAGATGCATTTCTGTCATGGCTGTACCGGCGCTAGCCACTACATTAGTGACCTCGGCTTGATGACTACTAATCACATCCATGTTGCCCTCTACGACAACAGCATAACCCTCCCTACGGATAGCTTCTTTTGCTAAATGAAGGCCAAATACCTGCCGGCTTTTGTCGTACACGGGAGTTTGCGGAGTATTAATATATTTAGGCGCGTCAGGCTCATCGTGAAGAAGTCTTGCAGTAAAGCCGATTACTGCTCCTCGGCTGTCACTCAAGGGAATCATAATCCGTCCTCTAAACATATCTACTGGTCGTCGTTGGCGTTCTATACTCAGGCCCGCCCGCCGTAACTCATCGGTGGTAAAACCCTTTTTGGTCATATAGTCTGTTAAGCCTCGACCAGTATTTGGAGAATATCCAATCCGCCAAGTAAGTACCGTTTGCTTGCTAAACTTGCGTTCGCCAAGTAAGTATTGAAGAGCCACTCTATTACCTACCAACTGTCTTTGATAAAATTTAGTCGCTATTTCTAGCGCCTCAAGTGTTCGAGTTTTTAATTCCCCGCCACCAGAGTTTCGTGAGCTGCCAAATTGTTCTAAATCTATCCCCGCTTGGCGAGCTAAAAGCTCTAAAGTGGCTTTAAAGTCCAAGCCCTCCATTTCCATTACAAAACTAAAGACATCTCCGCCTTTGCCGCTACTAAAGTCGTGCCATATCTGCTTTTCCGGGCTAACTACGAAACTGGCAGTTTTTTCATTCGTCCAGGGACTAATGCCTTTAAAATTACGTCCGGTACGTTTTAATTGGACGTACTGGGCAATTACGTCCTCAATATTTAGCCGAGCCTTTACCTCTGCAACCGCATCCATAAGTAATAGGGTACCTCTTTTAAGGGCTGGGGTACAAGATGTACTTCGGTTTGCTATCATTAGGCCATGCAGACCGTCCGCGTCGGAGTTGGAGTGTTTATTTTCAAAGAGGGAAAATTTTTAATGATTCTCAGGAAAGGCACTCACGGAGGCGGTAGTTGGAGCGTACCAGGTGGTCACCTGGAGTACGGTGAGGATTTTGTTGATACAGCAAAGCGCGAGGTCGAGGAAGAAACTGGCTTAAAGATTAAAAATCTTCGTTTTGGCGCCGTTACCACCACAATGTTCCCCGAGGAAAGCCGACAATCAATAACTATATGGATACTCAGCGATTATCAAAATGGCCAACCCTTCATTGTCGAACCTGATAAGTGCGAAAAATTAGAATGGTATGACTTCAACAGTCTCCCCCAGCCCTTATTCTCACCGTGGACACAACTGCTTGAATCGAAGTTTATTAAAAATATTAAGAATCAAATATAACTTCCCTGTTAGAATAGTGCTTATGCAACCTCAGAATTCGAGTCCTTCTCCTAATCCTCAATATGACTTTATTTTGAGTGAAAAGCAGCAGCAGGAGCAAAGTCAGTTAAGCCGACTGAAAAGCTTACCAAAGCTCTTTTTAATATTAATTACTCTTGGACTGGCATTGCTGCTAGTGCTAATTTTTGCGACTATAAAAAATAGCTCCAGCCAACCACAGCCCTTAATAAATGCTTTGGGGTATGGCCAAGAAATTGGCCGGGTTAGCGGCCTGATTCAGATACAGAGCAAAGACCCTGAAGCCCAGGCATTAGCAGCCACAACCCAAGCTACACTGGCGAGTAGCCAAAATCAAATGATAAGCTATCTAGCCAAAACGGGAGCTGAAATAGATCCCAAATCTTTTCTTTCATATCAGAATAAAAAAACCGACACAGAGCTTACAGAAGCCGCATCTGAAAATAAACTTGAGCAAACATACTATTCGTATCTTAAAGATGAACTTGGTAAATATAAGTTTGAGCTCCAAAATGCTAAAGAAGCAGTTGGTAAGACTGGGAAATCCATAATTGATAGTTCTTTATCGTCACTACAGATTATTTTATCCGCTCCCCAGCTAAAAAATCTCTAGACAACCAGCTCATAGCTATGCCTAATAAGCCCTTGTACTTCTTCCCAGCTCAGTTGGCCCGTCAGTAGCACGGTGTTCCAGTGCTTTTTATTTAAATGATAGCCGGGCATTACAGTTTCGTACTTTTCACGTAGAGTTTCCGCTAACTTCGGGTCGCATTTTAAGCTAAGCCGTACTGGATTACTTTTCTCGGCTACTAAAGCAAACATCCTATCCCTAGTTTTATATACCGCTACTTCTTCACCGAATGGATACTCCAGGGTAGCTCCGGGCATACTAAGTAAATGTTTCTCAACTTCTTTATGAGTAATCATTACGATTTCGCCTTATGAAACACCCATTCTGGGTTGGCGCGTCGTGCCAGGCACGAAATAAATTCGATGCTCGGGCTACTCTTTTTCATAAATAAGTTCAATCACTTTAGATATTCTATCAATTTAGGCTTCCATTCTTCCAAAAAATGAACTCCCGGACAGATGGTTCCAGGACTTGATTCACAGTGGCCCATAATATTTTCTGATTTAACTTCGGGATACTTTTTCCTGATATGAGTGGCCAGAGCTTCCAGTGTTTGCTCCGATGGGCACATTTTTTCGTAATTATTATCCAAACAAATAGCAACGCTTCTTTTATTAACGCTCCAATTACCCGCATGCCAGCCAATCTGATTATCGTCTAATAAGTGTTCGAGTGAACCATCCATACGCATCAGCCAGTGATAACCAATAAAGTTTTGTTTGCCGTTTTTGAAGTGTCCCGACCATATCGGTTTACCCCTCAGCTCCATTTCTTCCGGAACTGTAGGTTGAAAGTAATATGGAGCATAGATGTTCAGGAGATGGACAGCATTCATATAGTCTATCGAGTAGCCGGGGGCACTACTTGTATGGTGTATGACAACAGAACTAACTGGCTCACGCTGGGCGTCAAGATCTGGGCCCTCAGAAGCTAGGGCCAGCTTTTCTTCTGCTAAGAGTTTTTGAAAAAAATGGCCGATAGTTTTGCGAAAATTGGCCAGTTCGTCAACATTACTTATTGATTCCTGTGTCTTCTTCACGTAAGGCACAAGCTGCATATACCAGTCGGGTTGCTGGGCTACCCGCTCCCAGTATTGCTCGTCAAACTTCCACTTATACCTGTTCTTTGGCATCGGGGGTGTTTTTATTTTCATTAGATGGCACGAACCCCAGGCAAGCGGAATTGATGCAATAACGCGTACCGGTAGGCTGGTCATGAGCGTCTTTGAATACGTGCCCCAGGTGACTGCCGCAGTTGGCGCAAGTCGCCTCCAACCTACTCATGCCGTGGCTGGTGTCTTCGCGTAGATCTATGGCGTCCGATTTTGCAGCATCGTAAAAGCTGGGCCAGCCGGTCCCTGAATCAAATTTAGTTTTAGAGTCAAAAAGCCCGGCGCCACAAACTGCGCAGTTATACATTCCGTCTTCCTTATGATTAAGGAATTTACCTGAAAAGGGGGCCTCTGTTCCTTTTTCTCTTAAAATTCTATATTGGTCCGGCGTTAATTTCTTTTTTAACTCCTCGTCATTGAACTGCTTCATTTTAACCCCTCTATAAATGTTCTGGAGCTTCGATACCAAGAAGATCCAGACCGCTTTTTAATACCTTTACGTAGTAGTCCACCAGAGTTAGTCTAACAGCCTCCCTTGGGTCGCCCACTACCCTGCTCTTCTCGTAAAATTTGTTAAAAGTCTGAGCCAACTCGTATAAGTAAGTGGTAATGTGACTGGGCAATAACTCGTCACAAGCACGCTCTACAGTTTCTGGATATTGAATAATTTTGCGGGCTAGGCTCCGGTCAGCCGAGTTAAAATCATTATCCTCAGTAATCGCCTTATCTTTTCCTTTTTTGCTAAGGATGCTCATGGCCCTAGCGTGAGCGTACTGTATGTATGGCCCGCTATTGCCTTCTAAGCTTACTGATTCTACTGCGTCGTACACGATATCCGAACCCAAGCGGTGTTTTAAAAATCCATACTTAATTGCGGCCAGATGAGTAGCGGAAGGCGATTTCGGATATAGTTTTTTAGCCTCCCTCTCAACATCAGCTAAAAGGTCTACTGCACTATAGACATCACCACTTCTACTACTCATTTTACCGCTGGAAAGAGTTATAAAACCGTGCGATAAATGTCTAGTTTTAGCTGCTAGCTCATCATCAAATTCAGAAAGTGCCGCGAGCATTACCTTAAAGTATTCACTCTGCTCATTGGCCGTAATTATTATTGACTGTGCAGCGTTAGGATAGTGTCGGTTTTTTAACTCAGCAAGCCCCAGGTCCTTGGCCTCATAAGTAGGGAGGCCTTTTGAAGTTATGAAAACTCTTGTATGCAGTCCTACCCTTTCTCCTTTGTAGATTACGGCACCCTCGGATTCTTTGAATACTTTCCCTATATGCGCCCGGACAAACTGAGAACCGGTTTCAGCGGATTCGCTTTCAAAATAGCGCTTATTCGTCTTTATCCCCATGTTATTTAGTACCACATCAAAGTATTCAAAGCTTTTTTCTCTACCGCTCCTATACAATTCGTTTATCCGCTGATCATCCTGATTATAAATGTGCTCATTTATAGTTTTTATTTGCTCAGAAGCTTTTTCGTCATTCCTATATGCTTCATCACCTCGTCGGTAGAACATGCCAATATCCTGTTGTGTGTCGAGATCTTCACCGGCTTCAGTTTGTAACATAGCCCATATCGCTTTGGCTACGTGAAGACCAACATCGCCGTGATAACTAAGTCTTTTAATATTGGCGCCGCTGGCTTCTAGTAATCTAGAAATACAGTCACCAACTATATAGCTATACAGATGTCCAATATGCATTTCCTTGAAAGGGTTAGGGTCGCCGAACTCTACTAGGATCTCCTTGCCGGTAAGCGGTTTAGCCAGTGTATTGGACACATTCAGTGCGTTCCACATGGCCCGATCAGAAAGCCTGAAATTTATAAAACCTGGGCCGGCTATATTAACTTCCTGCAGCTTGGGTTGAGCGTGCATTTTAGCAGCAACCGCAATGGCAACCTCGCGGGGATTTTTATTCAGCTGTTTTCCTAACTGCAGGGCAACATTGGTGCTGTAATCACCAAACTTCTCATCCGGCCATGTTAGCTCGGGTTCAATGTCTACATTGAATACATTTTTGACTGCAACTGCTATGGATTTTTTTAATTCGTGCATCTTAATGCTAGCAGAGTGCCCCTTTTAGCGTTTTTTAGAATGGGTTGGTCGAACAAAAATCCAAAACGCAAAATACGTAGTACTAAGCGTTAGGAAGAAGAGTATTGTCACATTAATCGCTCTAGGATGACCAAAAGGGTCTAGAGCCCTGTCCGACACGTTTAATATTAGCCCCCCTGGATTAGCTACAACATCCCACGTACTCCAGCGAAGATCACGACCTAGGTAAATAGCAAAGCTAGACATGAGGATAATTAGGGCTACAAACAAATTACTAACTAGTTCCCCTACTCTAGACAATACTTCTTTATGTACTAAATATAGACTGGTAAAACCCAGGATAAAACCAGTAGTAACTAAGCTGTAGATTAAGACAATGTCAAATAGTTGACTGACCTCACCGGTTGGATTTAAGTGTATAAAGTCCGTCAGTACGTACCAAGTATTAGGTAAAAAAGCTAGCCAAATAATCCAAAGTCCTATATTTTGCCAGCTTGACCAAGGCTGTACTTTTAGGTGTCTAACTAACAGCCATCCAAAAAATAAAGCCGTCCATGCCAGCAGAAGGTTACCGGGGATAAATAAGAAGAAAAAATGACCTGTCAGCAAACTTCTAAGTAAAAAAAGGACAGTGCAAAGTAAGCTAAGTAAGCCTACTGCTTGCAAATAGCGTCTTTCCGCCTTATTGAGCGTCCACATCCTGAACATAATTATAGCCTAGACCAAAGGTGATGGCACTAGTTGTAATAGTTTAACCACTGGGGGCTATCCATTAAGTGCTCTAATCTAAACTGTAGTTCTTTTAAGATTTGTTCGCGCCCCGCCTGGTCAAGACCTAAGACTCCCAGGGCTACAAAAGGCTCGTGCACATTAAGTCCACAAAACGCTAATGTTCCGTGATTTATGGGGTGTAGTATTTGTTGTGGCGATGCTAGGTGGCGACCCTTCTCATGGTAATACCGTGACGGACCTCCCGCAGTAGCTACCAACATTGCTTGTTTACCTCTAAGTAGTCCGTTCTCGTATATTTTTCCGCTATCCCATGTAACCCCCATGGCCAGCACTCTATCAAACCAGCCTTTCAAAATTGCCGGGACACTAAACCACCAAATAGGAGTAACAATTATTATGACCTCCGCAGCCCTAACTTTTTCTATTTCTCCCAGTATGTCAGGAGAAAACGCCAAATCTAAATTAGCAGCGTGTTTTTGTTCCAACATATAGTTAAAGTGCTCCGCGCGTGTGGTGACAAAGTCCCATTTCTGGGCCACTGCACTGAAGCCTTGGCCGTATAGATCGCTCATCACAACAGTATGTCCTTGTGAGGACAAAACCTGGATAGCCAAATTCTTCATAGCCGACGTAAAAGACGACGGCTCATGGTGCGCATAAACAATCAAGATGTTCAATTAATCCACTCCTTCGCTTAGGTCTATCTTAACCTAAGAGCTTGCGATTAGAGAACTTACTGGCGCTATGCTGCAGCGCCAAGGGGGCGAACAACTTGGTCTTGTAGCTTAAAAACCATTTGGCTAATTTTCCAGCTACCGCTTGAAGTCTTAACCAGCATGTAGTCTATGGTTCCGCGGACTGTCCAAACATACCTATCCCCCCTGTCAGCGACATAATGAACGTGTTTTACTGCAGTAGTTACCTTTGCCCTGCGCGAATTAAGCATCCTGACCGCCAAACGGGTAATGAAGTGACGGGTTGAATAAAAATATGAACCTATTTCCCTTCGCCAACCATCAATAAGTCGTTTCTTGGGTATAATAGCCGGCATTTCACCACTTAAAGCCTTGTTGTCTACATAAGGTTTTTGAACGAAATAGTCCTCCAATTGTTCCCACTGTTTCATGTCCTGTAGTCGATTCACATTGGCAACTATGTCTTTTATCTGTTGCTTATCATTCATGGTGAGTATCCTTTCGTTTTTTTATTAAGTGTTTATATACTGGCAGAAATTACTGAGAATAAGCTAAGGTGCTTAACTATTTGATAGAGAGTTTTTTGTTCACTTCTCTACCTATATTTTACCACGCACGTCCACCCCAGTCTGATGGTAAGCTTGTTGAATCCTTGGCGGAAGGGGCGGGATTCGAACCCGCGGTACGGTCGCCCGCACACACGCTTTCCAAGCGTGCTCCTTAAACCGCTCGGACACCCTTCCTTGTGCAGCGCACAAATGCTCGCGGCTGAGAAAAATTGTAGCCACTTCGCTATAAAGGTCAAGCCGCACGGGTTTGACGCTTATGCCCCAACTATGCGACCCTTCCGCGTTACTGTATTCTACCAAAAAAACATCTTAGACTTTTTTACAACTTAACTTTCTTGTCTGAGGTATTGAACAGAGCGTACACTAAGAAAAGAGATTTGAGGACAGCGTTAATCTTCCCGAGAGAAACATTGTGGGGATTGATTTGCAGGCCTCAAATTTTTAATAGAAAAGAGTAAGCATTAGTAAAATGGCTCTAATAGAACTGCAAGAAGTATCAAAACTATATGGCTTCGGTGACGCGACAACTTTGGCGCTCGATGAAGTTACCTTATCTATAGAAAAAGGTCAATTCGTGGCTGTAATGGGTCCCAGTGGCAGCGGTAAAACAACTCTTATGAATATTTTAGGCTTGCTTGATCGTCCTACCCACGGACCATATGTCCTAGACGGCCGGCACGTATCCAGACTACGATCTAACCAGCAGGCTAAAGTTCGTCGGGACCGCATAGGCTTCGTATTCCAATCTTATAATCTTCTAACTCGTCTTAATGTTCTGGAAAATGTTGCCCTTCCCCTAGCCTATAGGGGTATGACGCCGGTTCGCCGACAAAAACAGGCCAGTGACATGTTAGAACGAGTCGGGTTGCGCGAGAGGGAGTATTTTTTTCCTCGGCACTTATCGGGAGGTCAGGCCCAAAGAGCGGCAATTGCCCGGGCGCTCATCAACAAGCCGAGTATTATTATTGCCGACGAGCCGACCGGTAATTTAGATAGTACTGACAGTAAGGTCGTCATGGAACTTTTTGCTGATATTCACAGGCAAGGCAATACTATATTACTAGTTACTCACAACCCCGAGCTTACCCGATACGCCGAGCGCGTTCTTTATATGCACGATGGCATGATTGTAGGTGATGAAACTACCGCAATAGGCAATATGGCCCGGGGAGCTCGTAAGACCTACTTCGAGCGACGCAAGGTTAGTGATGACGACATTGTAGCCGGAGTTTCGGCATTGATGCGCGACGTGCCAGGAAAAGAATTGGCCGCCAAGAGTGATTCTGAAAAGGGCCGTAGCAAAAAAAGCACTTCCAAGCGACGAACACGAAAGGTTAAAAGGTAATGTGGAGCGGAAACGTTAAAGCAGCCGTGAACAGCCTTCGGACATCTAAATGGCGCAGTTTGCTAACAATGCTGGGTATTATTATCGGTGTCAGCTCAGTAGTTACCATAGTTAGCCTTGGTCAAGGATTAAAAAATCAAATTTTAGGTCAGATAAATCAACTGGGCAGCGATGTAGTGACTGTTCGTTCAGGCAAGATAGTAAACGAAGATAACGGTGGTGGCAGTAGTCTTAATTTCCTAGGTCTATTTAGTGCCAGTACCCTAAGTGACGCTGATGTTACCGCCTTAAAAGAGCTACCATCGGCAAAAGCAGTCGTACCCATGGCCTTTGTTACCAACTCGGCTAAATCAGGTAATAGCCAGCTTGATAATGTATTCGTTATTGGAACTAGCCCTGAAATGTCTCAAGTCTTAAACCAAAAAGTAAAGTACGGGGAATTTTTTACACAGGATAGTGAGGACACAAATTTCGCAGTAATCGGGCCAAATATTGCCCACAAAATTTACGGCGAGCTAAACCCCGTCGGACAGTCTATAGAAGTACTGGGAGAGAGTTTCGTAATCCGTGGCATACTGTCACAAAGCTCAGGGGGCTTATTCTCGATAGCTCAAACCGACTTCAATTCCGCCGTTTTCATACCATTTTCGCACGCTAAAAGACTTACGGATAACCGTTTAAATATTTTGCAAATAGTAGTACGTGGCCAAAACCCGGATAATCTAGACCCGACCATAGAAGAAGTCAAAAAAACACTTCTTAGTACTCACAAAGGGCAAGAAAATTTCAGTGTTCTAAAACAATACGAACTCCTAAGTATCGCCAGCGGGGTAGTTAACACCATCACTGGCTTCATATCCGGTATCGCGGCTATTTCCTTGCTGGTTGGGGGCATTGGAATAATGAATATTATGTTGGTAAGTGTCAGCGAGCGCACTCGTGAAATCGGCATTAGAAAAGCACTAGGTGCCACAAATCGCCAGATCTTAAGTCAATTTTTAGTGGAGGGCATGGCATTATCCATTGGTGGCGGACTCATAGGTATTATCGCTTCTGCCGTTATCTATTTCGGGCTAAGGATATATACAGACCTGCAGCCGGTTATTACTCTACCTGTGGTTGCCTTGGCGGTCTTAGTTTCGGTAAGTCTGGGTATTATTTTTAGCGTTGCTCCGGCACTCAAGGCCGCCCGCAAGGACCCCATTCAAGCATTAAGAGGTGATTAAACTACTAACCTTCTAGGGTTTCTGCTATTAAGCTAATGCTTTGGTGGCCCAAAGCAGGTTATTTGTTGAGTTCGGTTTTGAATTTCTCGACCAAATCTACCGGCCCAGGATCCACGTTATTCAATAGAGCCAAGTATAGAGACACAAAGTCGCCAAAATTAACTGCCCATAAAAGCTGCTCAAGTAAGGTTTCACCTTGCACCTCAACCACATTGGGAGCCGGTCTTCGGCCGGATAACAGTCGCTCGCCGACCTCGAACCGTTTTTGGACCCTGTCATGCTCTAGGTTGCTGCGAAGCTCCACGATACCGTAGGGCTTATCTACCGGATGACTGCTCCAACCGATAAATTCATTGTGGTTAAACTCCGGTAGCCGATTCCACCAAGCCACTGACTTGGAATTTTCATTAAAGCTAATTTTCCACTTATAAGCAGCCGGGGCTAGCAAAGATCCGGCGTAAATTACTGGAGACTTACCGGCAAGTTCGTTTGCCAATTTCTTGGCTGGATTTTTAGTCTTTGGCACGGTGACAGACCAGTTTGAGACAGACTCTCTTAGGAAATTGGCTGCTTTTTTCATCTCTTCTGATGTTTTTAGGAGATCAACGGCTCCAATAGCACCTAGAGTTGTAGTTAGAGCATTGAGGCTGTAGAAGACTCCGTACCTGGGTTGTGAAACTTTAGGTAGAAGTATAAAAGGATATGTTTTTTGCTCGGCGATTTCCTGCAACTTACCGCCACCAGTAATTACTACGATTGTTGCCTTATGGCTTTCGGCTTCGCCTAGTGCGTAAAGTGTTTCTTCAGTATTGCCCGATGCGCTGGAAGCAATAAATAAGGTTTTATCAGATACGTAAGCCGGTATTTGGTATTGTCGGCAAACTTCGAAAGGTGTTTTATATCCCGGCCAACTCCTCCCAATCAAAGCAGCTAAAGCAGACCCGCCCATACCAGCGAAGACAATGTTATCAAATTGCCTGGAAATTTTAGGAGCCTCAAATTCGTACTCCAGTTGTTGCCACTGCTTTTCAGCTATACCAAGAGCGTCCTGGCTATCTCGGTGATGAATGTATTTTAAGTCGTCAAGCATAAGCTAATTTGATTCCCCTGGCTGTTTAGATATAATTGTAATTGATTATAAAAAATACTCATAGCTTAGCTTAGGGGGTGGCATGTTCGGACTTTCAGGTAACAACGATCAACGAGGTGACTTAACAACGGGACAATATAACGATTCGGGTCCCCAGGCGGCAGTACCTTCACAGACACCGCCCACTTTAGACGGTAACTATGAAAGTGGAGCCGACGTAAGTATCAAACCAAAAGTTTCCAAATTTGCCTCAACTGCACCACCCCTTGCAGAAAATACTTCTCCAGATCCTGTACCACAGATGGGAGTGCTTCCCGACCCTGTCCCACCACCAAGCTTGAGCCCAAGCAACAGCTTTACCCTCTCCCCTGATCCAGGGACAGCAAGCAATGATTCAGCCAAGCCGATGGCTTCACCTTTAATGGACGGCCACTCCAACGAAGAACTGCTTAAAATGAAGCAACAAGCTCTGCAAAGCCTAGCCCCACTGATTGATCACTTGGAGCAAACTCCTGAAGAAAAATTTAAAACAACAATGATGCTTATTCAGGCTTCTGATAATGCAGAGTTAGTAAAAGAAGCCTATCAAGCAGCCGACCAAATCAGCGATGATAAAACCCGAGCAGCAGCACTACTAGATGTCATTAACGAAATAAACTACTTCACTAAACAAGACGCGAAACCTCCTGAAACTAGTCCTAGCTAGTCATCCGCGCTGAGCGGCGTAAGCTGATCACATAATGTAGACCGGCGGCGGCTAAACTAGTTCCGATAAATAAAGCGGCAATGTCACCGGGGCCACTGTCTACAATTGTACTGGGTGGGTTGGGGCTTGGACTTGGACCAGAACCTTGAGTAGGTAGTGTTCCGGATTGCGGGTTAGCGCCTTGCTGAGTGGGCGAACTGTCCTGTTTAATCGGAGCAACTGGTGTTGGCTCTGCATCGTTTCCAATAATTGATCGATAAGCCCAACGACCAACATAGAATAAAATCAAGGCGATAAGCAGCGCTGCCGCCAGAGCCGCTAGCATCATAGGCCAACGCCGTTCATTAGTGTCGTTAAATTCAATTTGGGATAAACTATTCCCACTTTGGTCCACGTTTCGGCGTCTAAATAATGCCATAGGTTTAACTCCTTACATCCCGATTCTACAACCTTTTATCAAACTAACCAAAAGCGCATACAAATATTTTTCGGGAAGAGCAGCAGTTCTGCTGCAAGCGGAAGCTGAATTTATTTCAGCAGCTGCGATGAGGAACCCCGGGGGGTGTCTCATGTGGTTACATCATTCCCATGCCGCCGCCCATATCAGGGGGGGCGGCAGAAGTTTTTTCGGGGACATCGACAACTAAAGCACCCATGGTCATAGCCGTTCCTGCTATACTGGCGGCGTTTTGTAGAGCTTCTTTGGCAACTCGCGCTGGATCAACGATACCTCCAGCTTTGAGATCTATAAGTTTGACCGGCTTGTTAACGTCTACACCCTGTCCAGCTTTACCGCTTTTTACTTTAGGCAGCCACTCATCGGCATTTAGTCCGGCATTGGTCAGTAGGATGCGAAACGGCTGCTCTAGGGCGCTTTTTAAGATTTGCTTACCCGCAGCAACTGAATCACTGCCATCTACCTTAATGAAACTAGCCAGGTTTATGAACGTTACTCCACCCCCTGCAACTATCCCCTCGTCCATGGCCGCCTTAACAGCGTGTACAGCGTCGTCGACACGGAACTTTTTTTCTTCAATCTCAGTCTCAGTAGCTCCACCAACCTTGATGACAGCAACTTTTCCGGACAATGCGGCACGACGTTTTTCTAGGTTCTCTTTGTCGTATTCGCTAGTTGCCGCTTCAATCTGCTTGTTTATCTGGTCTATGCGAGCTTTTATAGCTGACTTTGAGCCACCACCTTCTACGATTGTAGTCTCGTCTTTAGTAACAATTACTTTGCGAGCCGTTCCTACAGCCGATATATCGGCGTTCTCAAAAGTTATTCCAACATCCTCTGAAATTACTTCTCCACCAGTCAGAATAGCAATATCTTGCAAGATTTCTTTGCGACGATCACCGAAGGCTGGAGCTTTGACGGCTACAGTGTTAAAGACGCCCTTCAGCTTATTGAGAACCAGCGTCCCAAGTGCTTCTCCCTCAACATCATCGGCAATTAATACCAAGTCCTTTTTACCGGCTTGAGCTAGTTTTTCAAGCATTGGCAGAAAATCTTGAATAGAGCTGACCTTTTGGTCGGTAATCAAGATTGCCGGCTTCTCATATACGGCCTCCATACGGGCTGTGTCGGTCACCATGTAGGGACTAACGTATCCGCGGTCCATAGTAAAACCTTCCACGACTTCGCTTTCCATAGCCAGTCCCTGGCCCTCTTCAACCGTTACAACGCCGTCTTTGCCTACATTTTCCATTACCTCAGCTATCAGTTTTCCTATTTCACTATCGCCTGCAGAAATTGTTGCTACCTCCGCTACCCGGTTCTTCTTACCGACCACAGCTTCGCTTAGGCCACCAAGCTGTGAAAGAGCATCGTTTGTTGCTGCTTCTAAGCCCTTGCGCAACATCATTGGGCTGTGACCAGCGGCAATAAGCTTATTGGCTTCGTTTAAAATGTGATAAGTCAAAACGGTCACGGTAGTTGTACCATCACCTGCTACATCGTTCATTTTGCTGGCCGCTTGCTTTATTAACTCAGCTCCAACTTTGTAGCCAAGCGTTTCATCATCATTGTCTTGAAGTTCAACCCCCTTGGCTACCGTCACTCCGTCATGGGTAACCGTTGGATTACCGTAACTTTTGCTAATTACTACGTTACGTCCTTTTGGACCCATAGTGGTCTTTACTGCATCATAAAGTACTTGTGCTCCGCCCAATACTCGGCGCCGAGCGTCATCATCATAAAAAACTTTTTTTGCCATTAACTAGTCTCCTTACTTAACGGTTGCTAATATATCTTCTTCTTTAACCAGTATGTACTCTGTGCCATCAATTTTAAGTTCTGTGGTTGAGTAACTTTTATACACTATGCGATCCCCAACTTTGACGCTAACTGGTATTCGCTCGTTGTCATCGCCTACTTTCCCTGGGCCGGTAGCTAAAACCTTAGCTACTTTCGGCTTTTCAGCAGCTTTATCTGGTAAATATATGCCGCTTGCTGTCTTAGTAATAGCTTCCTCTTGTTCAGCGACTACCCAGTCAGCCAGTGGTTGCAATTTTACTGCCATATACAATCTCCTCTAATTAGCATGATTTAAATGAGTTTTCGTCCGTCTCACACGGTCGAGCTAGCACTCATAATACCCGAGTGCCAAAACGGCTGTCAATAGAAAATTTTGCCTGTTTACTCTGTTTATGCTCATGCTTGCAAAAGATAAATAATATTGACTGAAATAAATTTGGGTTTATAATTTATATTAGTCAGGTCAGTCACCGATCCTAGGAGGGTGTTTTGACAGATGTACCGTCTCGCCAAACCGTGGCCGTGCAGTTTGGACCGACTGAGGGGCATACCCCGATGGTCTGTATTGCACAAGGGAAATCCGAAGAGCTGCCGCCAAACCTGCGGCACGAACTCTGCGAGCACCTTGCCTATCACCTGCAAAGGATGGCCGAGGTAATCGAGGATACTCCGTACCACGGCAAGAAGCACCCGCGCACCTTCGCGATCATCAAGTTTGCTCCGGGGGTAAGGGCCCACGAGGCCCTCAAGACCGTAAGACGTGTCGTTGCGTGGTTCTTCGAGAATCTGGCACCTAGCGCCCACAGACGCACCGCCCGATACATGAAGAAGCTCCACAAGAAGGAGCAGAAGGAACGGCGGTCCACAGGACGCGCTCACTGCCGAGAGCGAAAGTTTGCTTTCGCCAGGTGAGACGGAAATTCGGGCCCAGAGCCCGATCCCAACTAGGGTCTACCGAAGGAGGTTAATAAGAAAAAGCTAAGGGGTGTCTCCGGACAACTGAAGCTGCCAGCAACACGCGCTGAGTAAATCCCGTCAAAGTTTTCGGAAATAACCTACCGGATATCGGACAACTAGACTACTACACACAGACCTGACTAGCCGCGTGCCCCCTCCGGGGGCCGCGGCGCTTTACTTTTTTAGGCTGATATACTGGCGTCAATGCCTAAAACTGTACTAATGTGTCCGCCAACTTATTTCGACATCGAGTACGAAATCAATCCCTGGATGCATCAAGAGGACCAACCGACTAGTGAATCCGCGAGTGAACAGTGGCGTAAGCTTTATAATATTTACACTCAAAGATTAGGTTGGCACGTTGAGCTCGCCGAACCAGTTAAGGGCTTGCCGGATATGGTTTTTGCGACCGATTGTTCTTTGGTGATTGACGATAGAGTTATGCTTAGTAGCTTTCTATATAAAGAGCGCCAGCCCGAAACCGCTTATTTTGAAGCATGGTTCAAAGATCATGGTTATAAAAATTTGGCTAAAGCTAAGAATTTTTTTGAAGGTGGAGGGGACACCCTGCTTTTTGGCGATAAAATCATCGCCGGATATGGTTTTCGCTCCTCCTTAGAGTCTCACGATGAACTAAGGGAGTATTTTAGCCGAGAAGTTGTATCGCTACGTATTATAGACCCCAATTTTTATCATTTAGATACCTCCCTAACTGTCCTTTCTGACAATTCGGTAGCCTATTATCCAGGGGCAATTGATGAAGACAGCCAGCAGCGCCTGCGCGCAGCCGTACCCCACCTAATTGAAGCTACCTTAGACGAAGCTAGAGGTTTTGGGCTCAACGCAACAAGTGATGGGAAAACAATTATATGTAGCGATGAATCTAAAACTCTGCTTCAAAAATATAAAGACGCCGGCTTTGAAGTCATAGGGACACCCATCTTAGAGTTCAGAAAGTCCGGCGGAGGAGTTAAGTGCCTCACCCTAGAGCTCCGCTAGTTTAGATAACTACTTTATTAAAGTAGTGTAATTAGTTACAAGTTCTCCTATAGAGGAGGATTTTCTTCGTAAATCTATGTATTGCTCTATACCGATGCCGTTAATTCTTTCAATCCGGTCATCCACAGGCTCTATAGGCTCCCACGAGCCTGAAGGCATGTATAAAAGCTTATGATTACGTAAATCTTCAGCAAGCTGATAAACTTCTCGCTTAAGTTGTCTGCCCTTCAAGTCGGGTTCCCGGAATGGAGCACTAAGCCAATATTTTCCCGTGCGTTGCCTTGAACTATTTGATGCCCCAGACCTGCTAGTGTCTCTATTGCCAACTAAGCGCCCGGTAGTTTCACGGTCGCTATACCAAACCGGTAGCTGGGTGTTGGTGCGAACGCCAGTCCGGTCGTTTCCTTTAACCCCCCCGTCCATCCAATAAGCTTTAGATATATGCTTAGCATCCGGAAAAGCTTTAGCAAGTATTTTATGAGCCATTTCAGCTGTATCGCCAGATACTCTGACTTCATCAACTACCATTACGTTTTTACCTGAGAGTAAAGATTGATCTTCTTTATCGCTATGGCCTTTGATCGGTGCGTAAAGATCTCTTAGCTCTTCGAGTCTTTTTGGGGGTAAATTATCAACGTTTATTCCGCCAACTTCATCTTCTGAGCGCCCAAGTATTGCACCCCATTGCTCTCTATCAATATTAAGAAATTTAATTTCTGGTTTTTTAAGAGGTTCACCTGACAAATCTCTAGATGGAGCTAAAACATCCCAAAGCTCGTTAACCATCCAGGCGACTGGACGAGCTGATTTATCCAAGAAAATAGCTACATCCGTTCCCTTGTCAACCATCTGGCAAATAAGACCATCGGTTAATCGAAGATATTCGGCGCGTAGTTCAGGAGTCGTTAGAACTTCATATTTATTTTCGTTTTTATTTTCGTTCTCTGGTGTAACGCTACTTTCTATGTCGTAGTTATCACCCGAGCTTGGGAGTAATTCCATATTTCTATAGTACCACAAAACTAAATAAATATCAAGTGCTAACGCTTAACTGTCAGAATCTTTTGGGCGGTAGCTACTTCGTCCCAAGAGTCTTCGCCGTGGGCGCGGGCAATAGTTTTTTCGTGTCCCTTCCCCAGTAGGAGCACCGTATCTCCTTTAGATGCCTTGCTTAAGGCAAATTTTATAGCCGCAGCACGGTCATGCACCAAAAACAAATCTTTGTCCCGCGTTTTTCCTGCTTTTTGGGCGCCTCCGGCAATCTGATCCATTATTTCCGTCCCGTCAATATCTCGATCATCTTCTTCTGTTACTACCACAACGTCGGCATACCTACCGGCAATGTTGCCCTGGATTGCTCTTTTGGCCTCATCGCGTCGCCCGGCCGAACCAAACATTACAATCATTTTTCCCTTTATCATGGGTCTTAAATCGGAAAACAGCTTCTCGAAAGAGTCTGGTGTATGGGCGTAATCCACTATCACATCGAAGTTCTGGCCGGCGTTCACCGTCGCCATACGGCCCTCTACACCGCTTAATGAGGCTATCCCCTTCTCTATGGCCGTTTGTTCGATTTCAAGCTTCAGACCGACCGCTATGGCAGCCAGACTGTTATGAATGTTAAAGCTGCCTGGTAAGTGGGTTCTAATATTCAAATTTAACCCATCATGAACAGCTGAGCGAGCCGTAAAACTATTCCCTGCAGCCGACATTTTTATATCTGAAGCTTTCAGTTCGCCCCTTTTAATACCGTAACTAAAAGAGTTAGGGGTAGCCTGTTGGAATGAGTCGGCCGCCGGGTCATCGGCATTGACAATCCCAAGCCTCATTCCTTTGCGGTTCCTGCCTGCCATTTTAAACATTTTCAACTTAGCGGCCCGGTAATTTTCAAAACTCCCGTGGTAATCCAGATGCTCGTGGGTAATGTTAGTCATAACTGCTATGGAGAACGGCACTCCCCACACTCGATGCTGGGCTAGTGAATGACTGGTGGTTTCTAGTACTAACCATTCCGCTCCTTCGGATCTTAAAGTCTTTAGCCTCCTCAACAGTTGCGGAACTGAGACCGTGGTCATGTGTTCAACCTGGGGTTTAATATCAACCCCTACCCCGTAAGCCACAGTAGTCATTAGGCCCACTTTGTAGCCCGCTTCGTGCATCATGCGGTGAATTAAAAACGAAGTGGTGGTTTTACCGTTGGTCCCGGTAACGCCTATTACTTTTAGTCTTCTCCCTGGAAAACCACAAATTAAATTTAGTAAAACTGCCTCTCCCAGGTGTCCAAAAGGTTCAATTTTTTTAAATATTCCAGTGGGGATGGCGACCTTTACCAAGCGACGAAAACTCATGGTATCAAGTATACTTTACATCTAGTGAAGATTTTAGGGATAGAGTCATCGTGTGATGAAACAGCCGCCTCAGTGGTTGAAGACGGCCATAAATTGCTAAGTAATGTTATTGCAAGCAGTGTGGATATGCATGCTGTCTACGGTGGCGTTGTACCTGAAATTGCTTCCAGAAGCCACCTAGAGGTTATTCTACCCACCATAGAAGAAGCCCTAGAAACTGCCCAGACAAGCTGGTCAAGCATTGATGCAATTGCTGTAACTGTAGGGCCTGGTCTCTCAGGTAGCCTTTTGATTGGCTGCCAAACTGCGGCTAGCCTCGCTGTCGTGAAAAATATACCCCTCTACGCCATCAATCACGTAGAGGCGCACGTGTACGCCAACTTCCTTACTCGGACGGATTTAGCCGGCTATTCCCTGCCCTCATCCCCGCCTCGTTTCCCTCTCTTGGCGTTAATTGTCTCCGGTGGGCACACC
Source organism: Candidatus Saccharimonadota bacterium (assembly GCA_013815775.1). Taxonomy (GTDB): domain Bacteria; phylum Patescibacteriota; class Saccharimonadia; order Saccharimonadales; family UBA10212; genus JACDFN01. The sequence continues at coordinate 35,487 of JACDFN010000004.1, forward strand.
CAATTGGTACTTTTCACGGATCATTTTAACTATAAGCTGCTTGGGCAAACAACAGATGATGCAGTTGGCGAAGCTTTTGATAAAGTAGCAAAAATGCTCGGGCTTCCCTACCCCGGCGGGCCTTCGATTGCCAAAGCCGCCGAAAACGGAAATTCGGATGCTATAAAATTACCCATAGCTCGTAAAGAACGATCTAACCCTTTGCAGGCAGATGCTAGGCAAGGCGCCGGCGAGCAGCGGACTGAGGCGTATTTGAGATACGGCGAAGGAGCAGCGGAGCCGGCAACGCAGCGTAGCGCTGCAACTACTGACAAAGCGGCCAGCTACGCTAGGCCGCAGGACAGTAGGCTGCAAGGGTTAGGACCTTATGATTTCAGTTTTTCAGGACTTAAAACGGCCGTCCTACGAGCTGCCCAACAAATGGTTGGTAAAGACTACACACTGCCCTCCTCTGCTCTGCCGAAACTTCTTACAAAAAAGCAAAAAGTAGATATAGCGGCTAGTTTTCAAAGGGCAGCAATTGACACCCTAATTATTGCCCTAGAGGCAGCTGCTAAGAGCTACTCCCCCAAGAGCATAGTTATAGCCGGAGGTGTAGCCGCAAATATAGCCCTAAGAGACGCAGCACATAAAAAGTTGGGTAAAAACGTTTACTACCCTGATATAAAGCTGTGTACGGACAACGCCGCCATGATTGCCTGTTTAGGGTACTATAAAGCCTCTAAAAAACTGCCGGCAGCAGACCCCTATTCTATTGATATTGACTCCAATCTATCGATGTAATCTTGTTCTAAGTTAGCATATTTGTTATGCTTACTTTGAAAACAAACACGGTGGGAAAAGAAAACCATATACGGCAATTTAATCTGGGCTTTTCACGTGAAAAGTTTAGGTTAAATTTGCCATATTTTCACGTGAAAAGTTATATGACCACCCTATAGCTACCCCTGTAAAACCTGTTATAATTAAGTAATGCAAAAAGCATACACGGGGATAGTGAATGAAACTACCTAGCGCCTACCAACCGGAGAAATATGAAGGCGATATTTACGCCCTATGGGAGAATAGCGGAGTATTTAAGCCGAGCAACAGAGGACATGATGATTATTACAGCCTAACCCTGCCTCCCCCCAACGCTAATGGAGACCTACACATGGGTCATGCCCTAACGGTGGCTATTGAGGATTCACTGGTTAGATACCACCGCTTACAAGGCAAGGCAGCCCTATATGTACCGGGGGCAGATCATGCTGGCTTTGAAACTTGGGTAGTTTACGAAAAAAAGCTCGCTCAGGAAGGGAAGAGTCGTTTTGATTATTCCCGGGAGGAGCTATATCGACAAGTTTGGGACTTTGTTCAAAAAAACAAACATAACTTTGAAGCTCAATTAAGGGCTCTTGGTGCTAGCGTAGACTGGACTCGGTTCACTTTTACTCTCGACAATAAGGTGATAGGAACCTCTTATCAAACATTTAAAAAAATGTGGGAAGATGGGTTAATCTACAGGGGTTCTCGAATAGTTAATTACTGTACTTTTCACGGAACCAGCTTTTCTGATATAGAGGTAGTCCACGAGGAGGAGAAAACAAACCTTTGGCATATAGCTTATCCGTTAGCGGACGGTAGCGGGGAAGTGGTTATTGCCACGACTCGACCAGAAACAAAGGTTGGGCAGGCAGCATTAATGGTCAACCCAAAGGATAAACGATACAAGCATTTGGTCGGTAAGGAAGTTCAACAGCCTCTGGTGCCCGATAAAAATATTAAAATAATAGCTGACGAGTATGTGAACATGGATTTTGGCACTGGAGTTGTAACTGTTACGCCTGGCCACGACCCTAATGATTACGAAGTAGCACGCCGTAACAATTTGCCAATGCTTGAGCTCATTACCACCGAAGGGAAACTATCCAATAACGTTCCCCAAGAATTCAGAGGAATGACGGTCACAGTAGCACGCCAAACAGTAGTAGAAGCACTTAAGAAGAAGGGTCTTTTAAGAAAAGTAGAGGACTATACCCACAGTGTCGGTAAGTGCTATAAATGTGGCACGGTTATAGAACCACTTCTTCGGGAGCAATGGTTCGTGAAAATGCAACCTTTGGCCACTAGAGCCATAGAAGAACTTAAGGCCGGCAAGATTGATTTTTACCCTAAAAATAAAAAAGACCAGATAATACGCTACTTGAGTGAGCTAAAGGACTGGAATATAAGCCGTCAAATTCCTTGGGGAATCCCCATACCGGCTTTTCAGAACACCGAAGATGCCTCTGACTGGATTTTCGACGCCCGGGTGCACGAAGAATCTATCGAAGTTGACGGAAAGTCCTATAAGCGAGATCCAGATGTTTTCGATACCTGGTTTTCCAGCGGACAATGGCCTTACGTGACATTGGATTACCCTAGTGGAGATGATTTTAAGAGCCATTACCCGTTGTCATTGATGGAGACTGGCTTTGACATACTCTACCAATGGGTAGCTCGGATGATTATGCTTGGCTTATACGTAACAGGGGAGGTTCCGTTTAAGACCGTGTACCTTCACGGAATGATAGTGGATAAATCTGGCCAGAAACAAAGCAAAAGTAAAGGAAATGTTAGTAGTCCACTAGAGATAATTAGTGAATATGGATCCGATGCTCTTAGAATCGGCATCTTAAACGGTCAGTCACCGGGCAACAATCAGCTATTTATGCCCTCCAAAGCCACAGGAGGCCGTAACTTCGCTAACAAGCTGTGGAATATCGCTCGCTTTGTAGAAGATAAGGTGGGCGATAACCACCATTTAAAATCGACACCAACACCAAGTAGTCGGGCTGACCACTGGATACTGTCGCGACTAAACCATGCTTCCACCGAGATATCCAAAGCTTTCGAAGCCTACCGTATAAGTGAAGCATACGAGGTGATTTACAGTTTTGTATGGCACGACCTGGCAGACTGGTATATAGAAGCAAGTAAGGTTCAAACTAACCCAAGTATGCTGGCTTATTTGCTTGACTCAACCCTGAAGTTGTCCCACCCCTTCGCCCCGTTTGTAACAGAGACCATTTGGCAAACATTGGCTTGGGAAGGGGATAGCATTCTAGCTGACCAGCTCTGGCCAAGGCCTGTACAGTTCAACGCCCTAGCCGTCGCAGAATTTAAATCTGTCATAGGAGTAATTACCGAAGCTCGCCACATTACTAAAGCACTGGGTGTGGGTCGTCCTAAGCTTTATTTCAATTCAGCGCCACTGATAGAGGAAGAGGGTATTCTAATAACACTTTTGGGGCGGCTGGGCGGTGCCTTGAAGGCCCAGGGAAGCGAACGTAAAGGCCTCAAACTAACTAATTCCGGATACGATGCATGGCTAGATATTGATAACCTTGCGGCCATGAATTACCTCTCCAGTTTGCGTGAGAAGCAAGTAGTTAGGCAGGAAACCATCAAACGCCTGCAGGCGCGTGTATCCAACCCAAGCTACGCCTCAAAAGCCCCTAAGGCCTTAGTTGAACAAAGTCATGCTCAAATAGAAGAAGAAAAACAATTACTAACGTCACTTGATACTGAGATAAAAAAAATAGTGAAAGCGATTGAAATTTAAAACGCCAAGACTTCTTTAACGTTTTCTATGCTTTTTTCAGGGGATAGACTGTCAAAGAGCACTATTTGCCAGCCAGCGTGGTCAGCTGCTGTTAAATTAGGTCTCATGTCGTCCACTAGCAAGATTTCACTGGGTTCAAAGCCAGCTCGGGCACGGGCTTCTTCAAAAATTTTGGCCTCAGGTTTAACACTCTTGACTTGATAGGAATCTAGCACTGTTTTGTAATTGTGAGCGGGAATAATATTCTTTTGAAGTAGTTCATCCGTTAAACCAGGCATGTGGTTACTTAAAAGTCCCACGTCGTAATGCTGGGCTGCCCAGTCCAAAAGCTCCAAAACTCCAGGTGTAATTTCAGTAAACTGCAAGTAGTATCGTCTCCAATCGAAGTTTTCTAGCCCCACCTCTTTGGCTACAGCTGCATTAAAGTCAGTTTCGCTTATCTGTCCCCTGCAGACCTCATCATTGTGCCGCCAAAAAATATTCTCAACTTTTTGCAGAGGCATACCACTGTCGTTTGAGATTTCAGTGAAGGCGTGGTCCATAAAACGCAGTAGTACGCCGTCTATATCAAAATACACAAATCTCACCCCTGTTTTTGAGCGTTTTTTAATTTCGAGCGGGGCAGGGGACCCCGATGTTTGGGCCGGCAAGTCAAGTAGGTCTTCCAGGGGTACCCCGGTTGCTCTTGCTATTCCAGCAACGGTAAAAACCGACGGCGACTTTATGGCGCCGCGTTCAATTTTCGCCAAGGTGGAGTAGCTAAGGCCAGCGCTGTGACATAGCTCCTGCTGGGTTAAACCAGCCCGCTTACGGGCTAGCTGCAACCTTTTACCTAAGTCTTTCTCATCCATAGCACCACCCAAAGAGCCAACTCATATAGCCATATAGTATCAGTTCAAAGAGGTAATGCCAATAAATATTGTATTAAAAGGCTAGTTTTTTAGCCATCTCGGCTAATACTTTATGGTCTGGGTCTACTTCCGCAGGCCGTCGCTGATAGAACTGTTCGGCTGAATTAAAGGGAATTAAGTGAATATGGGCATGAGGCACTTCTTCTCCGATTACTTTAACTCCTACCCTCTTAACACCCAGGACTGTTTTCATTCTTTGAGCCACTTTTTTGCAAGTAGACATCAGTGCCAAATAATCCTCATCAGGTAGATCCCAGAGCTGGTCTATCTGCTTTTTCGGAATTACTAGGGTATGGCCTGGCTGGGTAGGGTTTACGTCTAAAAACGCGAGAGTTAATTCACCTTCGTAGACCTTCTCGCAACTAATTTCGCCCTTGATAATACGGGTAAAAATGCTGTCTGCCATAATTTAAAAAATCAAGTTTAATAGGGAATAAGCAGTAAAGAATATGACTAGACCAGCAACAGCAGCCGCTATAGACGACTGCTTGGTATTATTGCCACTATTTCTCTGCAGTTTTGTATAAATCCAAGTTGATGCTCCTACGCTAAACATCAGGGCTACAATCCACGCGCTCATAGGTTAATAATAGCATGGGGCTCTTTGGCGGAGGGACAGGGATTCGAACCCTGGATGGCGCGCAAACGCCATACACGATTTCGAGTCGTGCGCCTTCAACCAGCTCAGCCATCCCTCCGTATACCGTTTTAAAAAACTTGGAGTTCTATAATTGTAACGCCTCGCTACTTATCCTCAAATCTATTGATTTGACAATAATCATGAGCAGCGCGCTAGACCGGGCTATGCGCAACCTCTCTGTACGCAAATAACCCTAAAGACTAAACCATGCAAGTAACCTTTACTTGGCTACTGCTCTAACATTGTCCAGACTTTTTCTATTGCAATAAAAATTAAGGAGCCTATCAAGCCATGCAAAATCGTCCCCAACCACTCGTCGGTAGGGGCAATAATCCTAGATAATAGGAATCCAAAAACAAAGCCTACTAGGGGTGCATTGCGCCGCAGCTTTTCAACGTAATTCATATGCTTTTATTCTACTACCTTTTTATACTGTAGCCGCTGATTTCTTAACAAAAGGACTTATTGACTTTTTAAGGTGTTTATGTTAATGTTAAAGCAGATCAAGAAAATAAAAAATGACAAGCCAAATCGAAAATCAACCCCATTCAGCGGTAGCAGAACAACCTAAAAGATCCAGGAGCGTACGTCACGCTGGGGCATTGCTCATGGGCACGCTTGCCATGGTTGGTAATCCCGAAGAAAGCCAAGCCTTAGAAACGGCTACGACAAGGGCTAATGTATCTTCCGTGGCAGAGTTGAGCAAACCACTAAATACTGAATCACAACAAACACCCAGATTAAGGCGGATAACAGAGTTACCGGCATGGGGTGTTGAGGTAACTAAATCAGAGGCTGAAAAGCTGCAGGATTCTACTTTAAAGCTAGAGGTGCAACATAAAGAATTGGGCATAAGTGGAGGCTGTACATTCGTTAAAGTTAAACTACCCAGCGGATCTTCCGGTGGAATAACTGCCGCTCATTGCTTCGAGAATCTAACTGGCTATAAGTACGGCCTAATGAGCGCCGGTCGAAACGGCTATCCCGACACTCAAGAAGCTCGTGATATTTTAAGCCCTAACAGTCCTTATGAGTTTTTTGTTTTGGACCCCAAACAAGAAGAAGGGAATCGTCTTGGCAAGGTCACCGGTATAAGTGTAAAACCAGGGGAAGATATTGCTCTTCTAAAATTTGAGTCTCTACCTAAGCCAGAAGGTGATGAGTCGCGCACCTTAGAAAAGGTTCCTGCTATTACTTATAAGTCAGCCCTTGAGGAGCCAAAAGCCGGCCAGAAAATTGCTTATTCTTCCGTACCGTCAGCTACCAGTGGCAAGTTAATAGGCGGTAGCGGGGTATATATTGGGCGCATGAAGTTTTATAACATCGTAGAAAAAGTTACTCAATTAGTGGATGTAGTCGCACAGAGTCCTAAAAGCGAAAATCAGGACGCCGGCAGCTTTGGTGCCAGCGGAGGTTCTGCGGCATTAAAAGGCGGTCAGTTTTTTCACTCTCTTTCAGGCAGAGTTAACATAGGGTATAGTCTTGATAACAACTCCGCCAGCTCAATTAATTCCGGTGGTCTATACTACTGGAACAAGACCCAAAAACAGTTGGGGGTACGATTGCCAAAAAACAAGTTTAACGCACTGTCTTTTTACCAAGTGCAGACGAGGCGAACAGTTCCAGATCTAGAGGCTGGATTTGGCAAATACATTACAATGGAACTTCCGCGCAAATGAATACTTAGGCATGCTTAAGTATTTTAATTAAGGGCTAGGGTATTTGAAGGGTTCCTAGAATTCAGATGGAAAATGTTGAATTTTTGCCCCAAAGAGAGTACCTTTAACAATGGTTTATATTAAAGACTAAAATGTCTGGTCGAGTTAACAGAGATTATGGAACAAAAAACCCCACAAGCACCGAACTATCTTCGTGCTGATGTACTACTGCGAAATAGCGAAGAGTGGACATTAGGCGCGGAGTTAAGAGCCCGAGTCCAGGCTTCCTTTCCGGAAGTAGAAGTTAGCTATGGCGATGAAACACAGATTGTCCTGGGTGGCTTAAGGGCTATCGTTGAGGGCAGGCAATGCTGGGTATTCCCTATGCCAGGCGATAATCCCGACCAGCCCACTCTGGGTTCAGTGCCATTAGCTCTTGAGAGCTAGTTAATTCTTCGTTAAATAAGGATTATTGCTTTGTTATATAAAAAACACCCCTGTTAACTGGAGTGTTTTTTAGTATGAAAGACAAAAGTCTTTAAGCCCTTCGGTTGATAGTGGCTAGGTAGGCTAGACCCCAGGCTATGGCGGTGTAGACCAGCATGGCAACGGCGGTGTAGACCTCGAATACCGAAGAATCGCCAACCCGTTCGGCGTTGTAGTCAAACAAACCGAAAAAAGGAGATACCAGCGGCCCTGAAACATCGTAGACAAAATCTGCGATGCCATTACTCCTGTTCGCCCCCAGTAAACTGAAGATCAGTCTAAAGGCCAGTAGCGTTAAAATTACTCCTGCGATAAACCAAATTAGTCGGGCCAAGACGTTTTGGTTATGATCGCGTTCCACTACAGTGTCATCTGCAGTGGTGTCTCGTGTTGTTGTTTCTCTTATTATTCTTTCTGCCATTGTTGTTTCCTCCTGAGAAATCGTAACAGAGCAGGATTAGACAGACTGTTAAAAATCTAACATACTTTATTTTAGGTAAAATTAATTGAAACTATAGGAGAACTTACAGATGTTCAATGAGTTTAAAAAGTTTATTCTTCGCGGTAGTGTTGTTGACCTAGCGGTCGGTATCGCAATTGGAGCAGCTTTTACCAATGTGGCCAATGCTCTGGTTAAAGACATAATAAACCCCCTAATTTCTGTAATCCTAGGGGAGCGTAAGTTCGCCAATGCCCACTTTACTATTAACGGAGCCGACTTTTTGTATGGTGACTTAATTAACTCTGTCATCACATTCCTTTTGGTAGCTACCGTAGTTTTCTTTTTAGTAGTAAAGCCTATCAACAAATTGTCCGATATTGCCTTTAAATCCAAGAAGACTGATGAACCCGATACACGTAAGTGTCCTTACTGCCTAGGAGTCATTCCCAGCCAGGCTACAAAATGCATGCACTGCGGCTCAAGCGTTAGTAAGCAGAAGAAGTAGCTGGAGCAGTTAATTGGGCTGGGGCGGCTGGCTCCGCTTTTCTGTAGACAGGCTTAATAATCGGACTCTCCAGTGCCGCAGCACTATATACTAAACCTGATTCGACCAAAAGTAGAAAGTCGAGGGGTTTTAAAAAGTCATAAATAGCATTTCCGAATGTAGGCATGAAAAGCCCGGCAGTGCCAACCGTAACAAGACTCAAGCCAAAAACCGCCATACTACTGCGCAAGTTTGAGCTGCTGAAAGAATTTTTAAAGGCCATCAACAACATTCCGAAAACTAAAGTAATCTTTAACATGGTCGCTCCAGGGTCTAAGGATAGAAAATAAAACAACGGGTCCGAAGAGTCTGCCCTTGCCATTAATACGACGGCTATGAGGCCCACCAAAGTTACAACGCTAATAAGTTTATTTATCATATATATTTCTCCCTTTTGGTCACCTAAGTAAATTACAACTATGGCAAGAATCCGTCCGCATGAATCATTACTATGAGCAAGCGAACTTTTTTACATCGCGGCAGTTGAATTACTTACAACCTTTATCGGTCCACCAAGTTAATGTTGAGAGGTGGAATAAGCAAAATATGCTAATGTTAATGTAGGTAGAATGCACCTAAGACATTAGTCGTAGGCGAAAAAATAAAAGGCACGAAAAAATGGCCAAAAAAGTAATAGGACGAAAACGCACGGGTCGTAAATCTTTTAATTACTATGTTCGCGATATCAAGATTATCGATGAGCAATCGCTGGATTACTTTAGGTCGCTTAAAATCCCGCCAGCCTGGCAAGATGTCCAGATATTCCAAAACCAAAAGGCACGGATTTTGGCAACCGGTATGGATGATGCCGGACGTATGCAGTATATCTACCACCCAACTTTTAGAGCGCGACAAGACAAAGAAAAGTTTGAGAGAACTTTAAGGTTCGCTCGGGCCCTACCTAATATGCGAAGACTTACATTGCAGCATCTAGATCAAGTTGGATTAGAACGTGAAAAGGTCTTGGCCTGTATTGTGCGACTCATGGACCTAGCTTATTTTCGGGTTGGTAACGAGGTATACGCCCAAGAGAATGAAAGCTACGGCTTAACTACAATGCGCAGTAAACACGTTTCAGTAAGTGGCGATACTATTACATTCGACTTTGTAGGTAAAAGCGGTAAAAAGCACCTTAAAGTAGTAACCGACAGGCAATTAGCCGACTTAGTTAAGCGTCTGGACGCTCTGCCCGGATACGAAGTATTCAAGTACTTCGATGAGTCGGGTTTACTGAAAGATGTGAAGAGTGCAGATGTAAATGAATACATAAAAGAGATTATGGGTGAAGAATTTACCGCTAAAGATTTTAGGACATGGGGAGGAACTTTATTGGCCAGTGCTGAGCTAGCTAAAAAAGAGCGTCCCAGGCTTGAGAACGACCGTAGAAAAGCTGTAGCGGAGTGTATAAAAAATGTGGCCTCAAGCCTAGGCAATACACCAGCAGTTACCCGCAGTGCCTACATTGACCCCAGAGTGTTAAAAGCGTTCTCGAATAACAAACTGTTTACTGTCTATCAAACAGTTTCCAGCATGAACCGTGAGACATACTTAAGCGCGGATGAGCATTGCGTATTGGAGTTATTGCAGGAACTGTAGAGCACCTATTTAGCTCAGATTTTTTATAGCGTTTATATAAGCTGCATCTCGCAATGAAACTTTTTTGCTAAGGTGCGTTTTGTATAGATTATCTACGGCTGAGGTCATATATTTTTCCAGCTTATTGTTTACTCCGCTTTCGCTCCAGTGCTCGCCGCTTTTGTTTTGAAGCCATTCAAGATAACTGACTATGACTCCGCCGGCGTTAGCGATAATGTCAGGTAACACTACAACATCCTTTTTATCTAAAAACTCAAATGCCTCGTTAGATACCGGTCCATTGGCCATCTCAACTATGTATTTTGCCTGTACAGTGTGCATATTTTTTTTGTTCACTGCATCGCCTAGGGCCGCCAAGACTAGAACATCTACTTCAAGACCAACTAAATCCTGGTTAGTGATGCTGGATACTCCGTCGGCCTTATATTCTTTGAAGCTTCCCCCGTTTTTCTTGTGACGGCTAAGGTCTGATGGTTTTAACCCAGACTTACAATATAAACCAGTTGATGAATCACTGGCCGCTATTAGCCGCCAGTTAGGTTGATCCCCTTCTGCCACCGTAGCAAAAAAAGATCCTACATTGCCAAAGCCTTGGACGCCGTAGGTTAGTTTTTGTCCGGTTTTACCAAGGTGTTTCAATAGAGTCTCAAGGGCAATAACCCCGCCACTTCCGGTAGCAGCGTCTCTACCTAAACTGCCCCCGCGGGCCACAGTTTTACCCGTAAAGCTGGCTCCCGTTTTATCGCCAGTGATAATTTCATATTCGTCTACCATCCAATCAATAATTCCAGGATTAGTATTAACGTCCGGCGCCGGCACATCTTTGTCTGGGCCAATATGGGGGTGCAGATGCCGAACGTATTTTCTGCTTAGTTCCTCTAAATCATTTTGATTTAAAGTTTTTGGGTCAACCTCTATACCGCCCTTGCCGCCGCCCAGAGGTAGCCCAACTGCCGCAGTTTTAAAACTCATAAGGATTGCCAGGGCTCTGACTTCATCAATATCTACTTCGGGATGAAAGCGTATACCGCCTTTATATGGTCCTCTTTTATTACTGTGTTGAACCCTATAGGCAGGGTAGGTGCGTCCGTTTTTAAGTTTTATGTCAAAGATGTGTTCGTTGTTAATATCAATCAATTGCTTAACCGCGTCTTCATCCAAACCAAGTTTTGTAGCCGCGCTTCGGATAGCAGCGTGGGCGGTCTCTAGCATTAAAGTATTACCTCACTTTTCGTTTTTAAATAATCGCCTATAAAGTAGTCTTATGTCAATTGCGCCGGGCATCATTTAAAGCCCTTGGCATGAAATTCTCGGCACATACTAACAAAATAACTGCTAGATATTTCACAGACCACTAAGATCATGAGAAGTATAGTAATAAAGCAATAAATAAAGGAGGCAATATGGACGACATACAAGACGAATTTAAGGATAAAAAAGATGACATGGATGATTCATTCCATGAGGCAAAGGGCAGAACTGAGCAAAAGATAGAAGACGCTACAGACGACGAGTAGAGCAGTAGTTTAGTCTTTTAAAAAAGCTCGGTTTTAACACCGGGCTTTTTTAGTATGCGTCTGATTGTTCTTAAACAACTTCAGCCTAAACACCGGCAGAACGATGGCTGGTAGAGCTGGCGTCGTAGTCAGTTCAGTAAACAGCACTGGGTGAGATTTAAAAAGTCAAATTAGTGTTAATATTTTTACAGTAAAATATTATTTACTTTATTATATTAATAAAACATGAATGGATTTGAATTAAAGACATACCACTCTGGGCTTCTGCAAGCCAGGGCTTATAGAGCTCTCCGCTATTACATGGCCGATTTTCTAAAGAAGTACCATCTCAGCATGATGGAGTGGACACTGCTTGGGCATATCTCAGAGAGTAATAAGGAAGGTATTAATATTAGTCAGCTGGCAGAGCTTTTTGGAGTGGAGACGTCCCTAATGACAAACTCAATCAATAAACTTCATGACAAAGGTTTAGTCGGCAGGACATCAGACGTCAGTGATAAGCGGATTAGGTTAGTCCGGATTACTAAAAAGGGTGGATTGCTAGTCAAGAAAGTTGAAAAGAAATTATCCGCAAGCCTAGAAGAATGGCTGAAGGATATAAACCCCAAAGCAATAGTCCACTATATGGAAGTTCTTAAATACCTGGCCAATAAAAATTAGCCTGTAAAAATTTTTACAGAAATAATTTATGAATTAAATATAATTAACTTTATAAGATAAACGTTCCATCACAGGGGACATAAATGGAGGATAAGGAATGAATCATAAAATTACTAAGAACATAAGAAAAGCTACGCTGTTTGCGCTGCTTATTGCTGTGGTCGGAACTGTTTCTTTTCAGCCGCTAGGCTCACTGATGGCTTCTAGCCACCGCGAAGCACCGCTAATTTCAGGCGACCCAAAGGCTGACGGCACTGACTTTTACGCCTTCGTGAGTCCAGATAAATCAGATACCGTTACTTTGATCGCTAACTACCTACCATTTGAAAACCCACCCGGCGGACCTAATTTCTATTCTTTCGACGACAATGTAAGGTACGAAATTAAGATTGATAATGATGGCGACGCCGTAGAGGACATAACCTACCGCTATAAATTCACTACCACCACCCAAAAGGGTGATACTTTTTTGTATAACACCGGCCCAGTCAAATCACTGTCAGATCCTAACTTGAACGTTCGCCAAACCTACAGTTTAACGAAGATTCAAGATGGCGCCGAAACGGTGATTGGCCAAGATATACCTACCCCTCCAAGTAACATTGGGCCCAAATCAACGCCCAACTACGATAAACTTCAAGCTGAAGCTGTAAAGACAGTCGGCGCCGTTAAAACATTTGCCGGACAGAGCGATGACCCATTCTTCGCTGACCTGGGTGGACTATTCGACCTTCTGACTATTCGTAAACTTCCTGGTAACGCTGGTGGCGGAAGCGATGGCCTAAAAGGCTTTAGCGTCCAATCATTGGCGCTCCAAGTACCTATTTCGGAATTAACTAATGATAAATCTCGACCAACCGACCCTAAAGCGGCCGCCGCGGTAATAGGCGCTTGGACAACTTCTTCCCGTCAAAGTACAACCGTGCTAGGTGGGGGCAAAGCCTCATCAAGCGGAGAATACGTGCAAGTTTCCCGATTGGGAGCACCACTGGTTAACGAAGTTGTAGTACCGCTGGCAGCTAAGGACCTTTGGAACAGCTCTGTACCAGCAGGTGACGCTCAGTTCGCCAACGGCGTGACAAATCCTGAGCTGGGTAAATTACTTAACGCTCTATACAAAGTAAAAGTTCCACCCCAAGGTAACTTCGGTACCGCAGAAGCTAGAGATGACTTAGTAGCAATATTCCTAACTGGTATCCCCGACTTGACCCAACCGCCTAATGTTAAGCCTTCTGAACAGCTGCGCTTAAATGTAGCAATAGCACCAACCCAGAACCCAAATAGAATGGGAGTTCTAGCCAAAGATAACCAAGGCTATCCAAATGGCCGACGTTTGGCCGACGATGTAACCGACATTTCGGTCCAAGCAGTTGCCGGCGCTGTCTACCCACTATTCCACAAAGACTTCAAACCTGATCCTTTAGCTACTCAACTTGGTGATGGCGTCGACAAGAACGACAAACCATTCCGCAGTTCATTCCCTTACCTAGCCCTACCCAGCAATGGTTACGCCACTACCTCAGGACTAGACGAAAGAGCAAGTGTCGGAAATAGCGACAAAGACTCCGACGATGACATGGGCAAAACAATTGCAATTGCTGTTGGCGCCTTGGCGCTTGGAGCGCTTGCGGCTTCTCTCCTAATGAGACGTGGCAGCAGAGCCTAAAACTTACAAACTAAAAATACAAAATTGTTGAAGGCCTGGTTTAATTAATCCTCCCCGGATAAATTGGCCAGGCCTCAGCAAATAGCTCCACTTTTTGCTACCGACATTATAATTAACCAAAGGTATGAAATCAGACGCAGTACTAAACTTCCTAAAAACTAATAGAAACATTCTTCTGGTAGTGGTGGCAGTCGCCGGAATACTTACCGGTTCTATTGTTCTAAATATCGCGCGGTCGAATAACCCCAATAGTTCCACGAGACCGTACAGTAATACTGACCAGCTAATTCAGATAGGCAGAAGCCGGCTAGCCGCAGACCCAGGCAACCCTAGTCGCTATGTGTCCCTCTGCCAACTGTATTTGCAAAAGGTACGCGAAAACGCTGATACCTCCCTTTATGAGAAATGCGACAGTTTGCTGGGTAAGGCCACGGGGCTAGATACCGCCAACGCCGATATAGCTGCTACCCAGGCCTCCGTGGCATACGGCAGGCACTCGTTTAGGGAGGGCTTGGAACTTTCCAAGAAAGCCCTGCAGCTCAACCCCTTACCGGTGGCCTACTGGGGACTAGTGGGTGACGGGCAAATAGAGCTTGGCCAGTATAACGAAGCCGTTCAATCCTTCCAAACGATGGTAGATAAGAAACCAGAGCTTAGTTCGTTTAACCGAGTAGCCTACGTTAGAGAAGTTTACGGTGATATAGCCGGCGCCAAATCAGCGCTTGGGGCCGCTATTTCTGCCGGCTCCTCGTTCCCTGAAAATGTAGCCTTTAGCCAGGTTGAGTTGGGCAAGCTGCACGCCCGTAGCGACCTAGATAAAGCTGAGCGGACCTATAAAGAAGCCTTGCAAACTTACCCGAGCTACCCTCCGGCGCTGGAAGGCTTAGGCAGGGTTGCCTTCGCTCGCGGCGACCACAAAGAAGCTATCAAATATTTTAGCCAGGCATTTGAAATTCTGCCCTTAGCTCAGTACGTCTCGGCGTTAGGAGACGTATATACTGGCAAAGGAGACAAAAAAAAAGCCAGCCAGCAATATTTTTTGGCCCAGTTGGCCTTTGATAAATCCAGTTCTGGCGGAGTAAATAACGATTTTGAACTATCCACTTTCCTATCAGAGCGCAACAAAGACCCAAAAAAATCTCTTGAACTGGCCCAAGCAGCATTTGCCGTTCGACCAAACATTTTTTCGGCCGATGCGCTGTCTTGGGCCCATTACCGCCTGGGTAATTATACCGAAGCTCAGGCAGCCAGTAGGGAAGCCATGAAGCTCGGAGAGCACCAAGCAGTTGTTCTTTACCACGCCGGTATGATAGCCGACAAGCTCGGCCAAAAAGAACAGGCTGACAAATATCTGAAAAAAGCTTTCGGGCTAGACAAGTATTTTCTGGAGTCCCATTTTTCTATCTTAGACAGACAAGTGGCCAAAGAAGCTTTGGAGCGTTTATAGATGGGAACATGAAGCGATTTATAATACTCAATCTTGTTTTAGTATCCGGTTTTTTAATGCTGGCCCCGGCGCCAGCGTCAGCCCATGAGCTTCTGCCCGAAAAAGTAATTGAATATATCAAACGCAACCCCAATGCTTCGCCGGAACAAATTAAACTGTACATTGAAGGAAATGCTCCTGAATACTCCGATAAAGTTAAAAGTCAGCAAGATGTAATTACTCTGGTTAATCAAAAAACTAGCTTTTTCGATAACTCTTTCGACTTTTTAAAACTTGGTATTAAACATATCCTGAGCGGTCCAGATCATATCCTATTCGTTTTATCTTTACTGTTAGTGTTCGCCGGCTTAAAAAATGTTTTCAAATACACCGGTGCTTTTACCGTTGCGCACTCTATAACCCTGATACTGGCTGGCTCTGGGCTACTGACTCTTAGTTCTCGAATTGTAGAACCGATTATCGCGTTATCGATTGCAGTTGTTGCACTTGGTAGTGTGTTTTTAAAAGATAATAAATACATAGGAGATATAAAATCTAAACTGGGTATTATATTTTTCTTTGGCCTATTCCACGGACTGGGTTTCGCAGGGCTTCTAAAAGAAATCGAGGTCCCAGAAGATAAGTTTTTATCGTCTCTTCTTTCGTTCAATCTTGGTATAGAGATTGGCCAGCTGGTTATTATTGGCCTAGCACTACCATTTATATATTTACTCCGTAATAAAACTTGGTACCCACTGCTAATTAAAATAATCGCAGGCGCTATCGCAACGATTGCCATAATCTGGATGTTTCAACGCATTTTCTAAAAATAGGGTACCCATGACACAATTCGAGCTACCCTGCGCCTGCGACAAAATTGCTTTGCAACTGCGCAAGGCGGCCTAGCATTACTCACTTAAATCCCGGCCTTACCTTCCCCTAAATGTTGAGTGCGGAGCGCAATTGGCTCCGTCACAGCACTTTTGGTACAC
>JACDFN010000003.1 GCA_013815775.1 Candidatus Saccharimonadota bacterium
GCCTACCACCACCTCAAAAACCCAGCCTACCACCACCTCAAAAACCCAGCCTACCACCACCTCAAAAACAACCCATAAAAGATAAGCTACCTTTCGACTTAGGTAAGCCAAAAGATGTGAACGGAATACTTAACATCTCCCACCAGCTAGCTAAAAAAGATAGCCCTGAAGTGGAGGTAGATCCTAACGAGATTCATATAGACGAACAGGGAAATATAAAAACTGCGGACCAATTCAAAAATGAATCAAAGAGTCATGTTGAAGATAAGGCTGGTGCAAAAAATGAAGAAGACGACGAGGACGATAAGGTTGTAATTGACGAACAGGGAAATATAAAAACCAACAATGACAAGGAGGTTGAACCCAAGCCTCACGAAAAAGTAACTAGTGAAGATGATTTCGATAAAAATACCGATAATTATATACCGACTCAATTACCTCCTACCCCCGTAGAGCTTGCCCCTATTCAAAGCGAACCTGCGGTTCCACCAATGCCTACTCCACCACCACCGATAGCTTTACCTCCCGTAGAACTCCCTCCTCTAGCCCCTCAATTACCACCAATCCCTGCAGCTCCACCTCCGTCTATAGATCAAAATCTATCGCAACCAATATCTTTTCCACCTATAACCGGTGCATCACAAGCTCCTTTCTCCCCCACAGTTCCAGAACAGCCGTCACTGCCGCAGAATCCACCCGAAAACATAACTACTGGGCACTCCTACATGGGCGCATCAATGGCATCTACTACAGCGGGCGAAAATAAGCCAGCTTGGGCTAACGAGAGTAACTCTACTCCAGTAGACCCAATCAATAATGCCTCGCAAAGTCCCGTTGGTGAGACTTATAATGATGGGCGGCACAATTCAGGTGAGGGGACTTTTGGGCACGCTAAAATAGTGCAGCCCCCTCCACCTCACGGTACCCCGCTAGATGTATTGCTTGGTAGACAACCTGAACCATACAACACATTACCTGCAACCGCTCCCATTTTGAGCAACACGCCACTCGTCCCACCTCCAAACAATACACCGGTTCTTTCCGGAGATCCTTTGTCTGTTGATACAGCCAGAGTGGCCGTGGAGAGCGCTATGTCTGGACAACCATATAACAACGCTCAACCCGAACCCATTACTGCTTTGGGTGCTCAGCCAATGGGCCCTGATTTGCACGCTCAACCGCTTCCAACCTCGTCACCTAACGGAGCCACTCCTAGCTTGAATTTGCCGCAAAACGGCAACATAGTAAGTGCACCTTATAGCTTCCCGCCGGTCTCACCCCCACCTCCCCTCCCTCCACCATTACCCCCCACAGGCTATCCCCAACAGCCTAGCGCCTAGAGTATACTGGCCTTTGTGAGAGATGGCTTCCAAGGAATCCTATTAGTAGATAAACCCATGGGCTGGACTTCATTTGATGTAGTCGCAAAAGTCCGCAATATTTTACTTCAAGAATACAAAACCCAAAATTCTAAATCGGCGTTTACTTCAACCGCTAAACTGAAAGTCGGCCATACTGGGACGCTTGATCCTTTAGCTAGCGGTCTTATGGTTCTAGTTTTAGGCAAATTCACTAAGCGGGCAACTGAATTCAGCAAGTTGGATAAAATTTATGAAGCAGAATTAATACTTGGGGCGACCAGTACCACAGGTGATAGGGAAGGTGAATTAACTCAAAAAAGTACTCTCAGGCCGAGTAAAGTAGAGGTTAAGGATGCAGTGGATAAATTTGTAGGCGAAATCCGACAAACACCGCCCGCTTATAGTGCCATCAAAATTGGGGGACAGCGGGCCTATAAACTTGCTAGGGAAGGAAGGGAGGTAAACATTGAGCCTCGAAGAATAACGGTATACTCGATTACGAACATAAAATACCAGTACCCTAAAATAATTTTTACAGCAAGGGTTAGCAGCGGTACCTACATTAGATCGTTAGCCGAAGATATAGGCAAAAAACTTGGTACTGGTGCCTACTTGTCCGCGCTCAGGCGCACCAGGGTAGGAGAGCTTAGCGTCGAGCAAGCTGTAATAATTCCAGGCCTAAACTACGATATTATTAAAGAAAACATCAACGGGTAGAGGCTGGGTTGCCAACTGGGGTAGAAGTTGCTATAATTGGTCACCAGATGATAACAGGTGAGAAAAAAGCCCAGGTCAGCTCAGACCTTAGGGCTCACGACAAAGACACAGGATCTCCTTCTGTACAGGTTGGAATTATGACCGCCCGTATTGCGGAGCTAACTGGACATTTGAAAGTTCATAAACATGACTTTGCAGCCCGCCGAGGCTTACTTCAGCTGGTTGGCAAAAGAAAGCGTTTGCTTAAATATATTGCTGAGCAGAACGGGGAGACTTACCTGGCTTTAATTAAAAAACTCGGTATTAGACGCTAAAGCGCCCAGACTATAGGCCCGCATCCTGCGTGCCAAGCTTGTGCACATTAACTAAATAAAATAAGTTCGCGAACAGAGCATCAGATATATTGCTAAGGAAGAGCACAAGCGGCATATATTTGCACCCTGATCGTGAACTAATAGAAAGGAAAACAAATGGGACAGACAATAAATCCATTTGGTAAAAAAATAATTGAAGTTTCCGGTGACTTTTGTGGCCGCAAACTCACGTTGGAAACAGGGCGTTTTGCTTTCCAGGCTACGTCGAGTGTTACGGCTCGTTACGGGGATACTGTCGTAGAAGCTATAGTTAGCGTGGCTGACGGACCAGCACCTCATTTGGACTTCTTTCCATTGAGCATTGACTACGAGGAACGTTTTTATGCTTCCGGTAAAATAAGCGGTAGTCGCTTTATAAAGCGAGAAGGACGACCATCTGAAGAGGCGATTTTAACCGGTAGGCTGATCGATAGACCCATTAGACCACTGTTTCCTAACGGTTATCACAATGAAATTCAGGCTGTGGCTATGGTCCTGAGCCTTGATCCGGAGCTAAGGTCAGATATTATAGCAATGATTGCCGTAAGCGCGGCCCTGACCCTTTCTGGGGCTCCGTTTGACGGCCCGGTGGGCGGAGCACGCATAGGCTTGGCAGATGGCAAACTTAAAGCTCACCCAACAACTACTGAACTGGAGCAGAGCGACCTAGACATCATTGTGGCAGGCAACAAGAAAGCTGTGATGATGGTAGAGGCTGGTGCCAATGAGGTTAGCGAAGAAACAGTACTGGAAGCAATTGAGCTGGCTCATAAAACCTACCAAAGCGCCATTAGCTTGCAAAGCGAACTGGCCAAAAAAGTGGGCGTGGAAGCCAAAACTTATGAGTTAGTGCTGCCAGATGAAGCAATTCAAAAAGAAGTAAGTGGATATTTGGGAGAACGCATCCGGGATACTCGTGGCGACCAAGACGACCGACACAAAAAGGTCTCAGCCCTTAAGAAGGAGATGGTTGAACATTTCAAGAAGAAACAGGGAGAGGATGCGGACCTCGGGCCATACAAAGAATCCTTTGAAATTTTGCTTAAAAAAGAAGTTCGCCGAGCTCTCTTAGAAGAAGGTGTTCGCCCCGACGATCGCAAACCTGGCGATATAAGGAGTTTAAGCAGCGAAGTAGGTATTTTACCCAGAGCTCACGGCAGCAGCATTTTTACTCGGGGCTCTACTCAAGCCTTAAATGTGACTACGTTAGCACCACTGTCATACGTTCAGTTAATCGACACCATGGGAGAAAATAGTGAAAGAAGATTCTTCCATCATTACAACATGCCGGGCTTCTCTGTAGGAGAGATTAAACGCCTGGGCGGCCCCGGACGGCGAGAAATCGGCCACAGTGCGCTGGCCCAAAGAGCTCTCCAAGCTATTCTTCCAGACGAAAAAGACTTTCCGTATACAATCCGCACTGTCACTGAAATTATGAGCAGCAACGGCAGTACGAGTATGGCGGCAACTTGCAGCGCCTGCTTAAGCATGATGGACGCCGGCGTTCCCATAAAAGCACCAGTTAGTGGTATTGCAATGGGCTTGATGACCGACAAAGATACCGGGAAGTATGTAATTTTAAGTGATATTGCAGGCGCGGAGGACTTTGCGGGCGATATGGACTTTAAAGTAGCCGGAACAGCCGCCGGCATTACAGCTCTTCAGATGGACATAAAGGTCCACGGTATAACGGTGGATATTATGCGGGAGGCGCTGCAGCAAGCTAAAACCGGCCGAGCCGACATACTCAGCCACATCATTGAAACTCTGCCTGCTCCAAAGCCAGAGCTTAGCCCGTATGCTCCGCGTGTAGAGGCCATAACCATTAACCCGGAACTTATCCGGACGGTTATTGGAAAAGGCGGCGAAACAATCAACAAGATTATTGCCGAAACTGGAGCCGAGATTGACATCAAAGACGATGGTACGGTAATGATCTCTAGCCCCGACGGCGCAAGCATCAAAGCTGCCATAAAATGGGTCCGTGACCTAACCGCCGAGCCCGAAGTAGGTAAAATCTACGAGAACTGTAGGGTTGTCAGCGTCCTGGACTTCGGAGCTTTTGTGGAAATCATGCCGGGCAAGGAAGGCTTGGTACATGTTAGTGAAATGAAAGAAGAGAGGGTGGAAAAACCCAGCGACGTAGTTAAAGAAGGCGACCGAGTTAATGTAAAATTAGTATCAATAGATGATCGAGGTAGATTACAACTTTCCATGAAGGCAGTGAGCAGGGATTCAAAAGATAAGAAAGGCGAAAAGAGTGGTGAAAAAAACTAAAAATAATTGGGATACAAAAAACTTAAAAGGAAATTGGTTGGTTAGGGCAATCTCGGCTGTATTGCTCTTAGGATTAAGCTACCTCTTTGCCTCACTTGCCATTGACTCTGGCAGCCTGGCTCAGTACGGTCTGTCTATCTTGGCTCTTTACTTCGGAATCGCCAATTCTTTCCAGGCTGGTCGTTTGGCTTTTAGCAAGTAAATTATTCCAATACATGACCAAAAGAGCTAATAAGCAGGAAAGTCTTGATAAAATTAAGGCAGACATACTTTCTTCTAATATCTGTGCCGATCTAGCCGCAGGTGCCAAACAATTAATTTTTGGGGGCGACAACCCAGATGCCGAGGTAGTGTTTATAGGTGAGGCACCTGGAAAGAATGAGGACGAGAAAGGGTTACCGTTTGTCGGGGCAGCAGGAAAGTTCTTGGATGAAATGCTTGAGGCAGTCGACATGAAGCGAGCCGACGTGTACATTACCAATATAGTTAAATACCGCCCACCAGGGAATCGAGACCCACTTCCTGAAGAAAAAATTGCTTTTCTACCGTATTTAAAGGCTCAACTGGAGGTCATAAAACCTAAACTTATCGTGACGCTAGGCCGGCACAGCATGGACGCTTTGCTCCCTGGCCTCAAGATAAGCGAGTGCCATGGTAAGCCTAAACGCTACCAGGGGCAAGTATATTTACCGCTATTTCATCCAGCAGCAGCGCTATATAACGGTAATATGCGTGCAACTCTAATCGAAGATTTTAGACGCATACCGCAGGTGCTAGCTAAAACTTAACTAAGCAATCAAAATTAATTCTCCATAAGAGAAAGGAAAAACTATAAGATGAATCCAGACAACAAGAGAAAACCCACAAACGCTCCTCCTCAAAGCAGAGGAAACGGAGCAAAGCAAAAAAGTACCAATGGCAATGGCCGTAACGTATCGCGAGGTGCGGCTATAAGAGCTCAAAAGCGCTCAGTACAAGACGCCAATCGCATTGCTAGCCAGTACCTAGACGCATCTTCACAAGGCCTTGAACACCCTAGGCGAGCCAACGTTATCGACGACAGCCCAAGGTTAAAAATTATTGGTCTTGGTGGAATGGATGGTGCTGGTAGTAAAAATATGATGGTCATTGAATACAAAAATGACGCAATTGTTATTGACTGCGGGATAGACTTGGGCGTAGATTTACCCGGCATTAATTACGGTATTGCCGACACTACCTATCTAGACCAAATTAAACCTAAAATCAAAGCCTTTGTCATTAGCCACGGCCACCTAGACCACATCGGCGCACTGCCTCATATCTTGCCTAAATATAATGTACCGGTCTATGGCAGTCGCTTTACAATCGGGCGAGTCGAAGAGATCTTTGAAAACTTCGGGCTACCTATGCCAGAAGGTTTCGAGCTCAAAACAGTAATAATGAACGAAGATAACCACGAACGCTTAAAAATTGGGGAGTTCTTTATAGAGTTAATCAGAGTAACTCACGCTATACCTGGCAGTACCATGATAGTAGTCGATACTCCAGTTGGAAGGTTGATAAACACGGGGGACTTTAGGTTAGATCCCAGTCCTCTTGACCATGAACGAACCGATACCTCTCGTATTGAGAAGCTAGCCAACGAGGGCGTTTTGGTTCTGATGAGTGAAAGTACAAATGCTGAGCTTCCAGGGCGGACACCCAGCGAAAGCACTATTGAAAAAAGCTTTGTCGACATTATGGACAAAGCTCCTGGGAGAATATTTGTGGCCATCTTTAGCACCAATGTTAACCGCATCCAAATGATCGTTAACGCCGCCGTGCACCATAACCGTAAAGTGGCCCTTGATGGACGCAGTATGGTAAGCACCCTGGAGATGGCAGTACGCAATGGCTTTATGAAGATTCCGAAAGGAACTTTCATACCCATAAGCAGCGCATCAAACATGAAAGACGAGGATGTTGTGGTGGTATGCACTGGTGGTCAAGGAGAACCCAACTCCGCCCTGGTGCGAATGAGCATGGGCGAGCACAAAAACGTAGCCCTCAAGGAGCAAGACACCGTCATACTGTCAAGTAAACCAATCCCCGAGACCGGCAACGATGCTTTAGTTGGCGCAATGGTTGACGACCTGATGCGCAAAGGCGTGCATGTTTATCGTCATGAAACGTACGACATCGATGGTAGCGGGCCGCTGCATGTTTCCGGTCATGCCAGAATGGATGAATATAGTGATATGATTTCAATGGTTAAGCCTAAATTCTTTATCCCTATATGGGGTCCATACCGCTCAAAGAAGCGTCACATAGATTTAGCTATTGCCGGGGGCCTCCCACGCAAAAGTACTATCAATGCTGAGAATGGTGAGGTTATTTCAGTTACCAAAGACAAGATAGAAATTACCGACAAAGTTCCTCAGGGAACGGTGTTGGTTGACCAAACAGGTGCAATTGTTAGTAGCATTGTTGTTAAAGACAGGGTGCTGTTGGCTGAAGAAGGTTTGGTGGCAGTAGTTCTTACGGTAGATAAAAAGACCGGTGCTTTGCTTACCAGTCCTGACATAATTAGTCGTGGCTTCATCTACATGAAAGATAACGAAGAGCTAATGAATGAATTCAGAGCTGAGCTAAGGCGGGCGGTTACACAGCGCTTCAAAAGAGTTGACTTGGACCGTTTCAAGGCCGAGCTTAAAGATTACGTTACTCATTTCTTGTACGAGCAGACCCAGCGCAGCCCCATTGTCATACCGGTTGTTAACGTTATTGGTGGTAGGGTAGAGAAGAATAACAACAATCTCCATAATACTTCCCAAGGTGGTAATGGCGATGAAGATAACAAAACACCTGAGCAAGTTGCCCAGGACCAGCAGCGTCGTTTCGCCCAGATGCGTCAGCGATTACTCAACCAAGACGCCCGCGTCGACTAGTCCTTATTGACATGGTAAGCATAATTGTGTTATAATTACAACATTACCTTTTAAGGTAGTGCTTAAGATATACTGGAATGCGTAATGGCAGCAAAAAAACGAAAAAAAAGAACTACTAAAAAGAAAAAGTCTGAGCTCAAAGAGTCTGGTTTTTGGCGTGGACTGGGAGCCATTAGTCTTATTATTGGTGGATTTATTATGGCTTTCGGGTCTTTCATCAACGCACCCATACCAAAAGAAGTTTGGGACGGTACATGGTGGGCATTGGGAGCCGCTACAATTATTACGCCTTTGGTCCTGGTATATCTTGGCTCGTTGAAATTTATAACAGAAAACCAGCGAATTCCATTACCTAAAATGGTCGGCGTAATCTGCTTACTTGTATTTTTTTCATCTTGGCTGCATGCAGCATTTGTGCACGAAGACCCTATCACTCTTACTCTGCTAGGCGGATATGGTGGGCAGGTTGGGGAAGTAGTTGGCGGGGCACTTGTTGGGGCATTGGGTGAGTTTTTAGCATCAACGGTATTTTTTATTTTAACTCTTTTTGCTGCATTATTTACCCTTGGTATAGAGCCAAAATCATTACTTGGACTAACGGAACTATTTAAGCGTGAACCAAGAGAAGGTGGGGACGAAGACCTGGCGGAGCTTAAAAAGAAAATGTCGTCGGGCTTCCAGTTGCGTGAAGGCGTTCCTGTTGAACATCATGCTAATCCCCGGTTAGCAAGTTTGAGAAATACTGCTCAAAAGCTTAGCTCTACAGAAGACCACGCTGCGCTAACGGTTGCCAGCGACCCTAACTGGCAGTTTCCTCCGCTAAGCTTACTTAGCGATAAGCAAGATAAAGCCGACGCCGGCAACGTTCAGGGGAACGCCGAGATTATTAAAGATACTTTTGCGAACTTTAACATAGAGGTTGACGTAGAGGGAGCAAATGTAGGGCCCAGGGTAACGCAGTTTACGCTTAAGCCCCCTACTGGGGTAAAACTATCTAGGCTAACAGCTCTTGAAAACAACTTAGCTCTTGATTTAGCGGCTCAAAGTATTCGCATGGAGGCGCCTATTCCTGGTCAGAGGGCTGTTGGTATTGAGGTACCAAACATAAAAGCTGCAACCGTAACCATGCATGGTCTTCTCACCAGCCCCATGTGGCGAGAAGAGAAAAGCTCGCTAGGCTTCGTAATTGGTAAAGACATAGCCGGTGACCCCGTAGTCGGCGATCTCGAGCGGATGCCACACCTGTTAATTGCCGGGCAGACCGGTTCTGGTAAGTCCGTGATGATCAATACGCTTTTGACCAGCCTACTTTACAGGAACAGTCCAGCTGACATGAAACTTATTTTAGTAGATCCGAAGCAAGTGGAGATGGCCCTTTATAAAGAGATTCCTCACCTACTTAGCCCCATTATTACTGAACCCGAAAAGTGTATTAGCGCACTTAAGTGGGCGGTAGCAGAGATGGAAAGACGGCTAAAGGCTTTTGCCGAAGTTGGCAAACGTAACATTTCCGAATATAACAACGTTAAAAAAGAAGCCGGTATGCCCTACATTGTAATCGTCATAGATGAGTTGGCCGACCTTATGATGATGGCGGCTCGTGACGTAGAGGGACTTGTAGTACGTTTGGCTCAAAAGGCTAGGGCAGCAGGAATTCACTTGGTGATTGCCACCCAACGCCCCAGCGTGGACGTAATTACGGGACTTATAAAAGCCAACGTCCCAGCGCGAATTTCCTTTACGGTTGTCAGTCAGATTGACTCCCGTACGATAATTGATCAAGCAGGTGCCGAAAAATTGCTCGGCAGAGGGGATATGCTGTTTTCAATCCCTGAATTCTCAAAGCCAAAGCGTATGCAGGCTGCTCTTATCAGCGATACCGAGACTACCAAGGTCTGCGACTTTCTGCGTTCTCAGAGACCGCCCGACTATAATGATGAAGTTATCAGTCAGCCGGTGCAGCTTAATGGCAAGGGCGGCGTGGTAATGAGTGGTGGAGGCGATGATTTGGACAGCTCCTGGAAAGAAGCCGTAGAAGTGGTAATTGCCAGCGGCAAGGCCAGCACGAGCTTGCTTCAACGGAAACTTCGGTTAGGTTACGGTCGTGCTTCTAGGCTGATGGATATGATGGAAGAACAAGGAATCATTGGCCCGGCGGACGGGGCCAAGCCGCGCCAGGTGCTAGTGAGGGATATTAGCGAAGTTATGGGCGACGACGAATCTGCGGTTAAACCTGCCGAATCTGACGATGTCTACGACGATATGCCCGACGATAAGTGATTAAACTCACACAACTTCTCCTTGCAAAATTACCACAAGCTTTCTACAATTAAGGCAGAGGTTAAGATAAAAATGGTTAAAGCTGTCTCGTGTCGCATCGACTAGAAACACCGCCTATCATTGGTTTGCCCAACCTTGTGGTGGAACCTGCCTTTAGCCAAGGAACACCCGAACTTACAAAAGAGCCCTCCAAGAGGGCTCTTTTTCTTATTAAAGAACAACTTAAACAACAACAGGATTGTGATGGTTTTTATAAGAAAATCGAAAGCCCACATGACGAGCTTACTGGAATGCCTTTACCCGTCTTACCACCGGAAGAGGTACCGTCATTTAAGGATCCGACTTCAGCAAATTGGCACCATCATTATCATCCTGGAAAAGACAAGCTCTTAACAAGTATCAATGGCCTTGCCTTGAGGCATGTCCGGGTACAGATTCTACCTATTGATACCCACAACGACTATCATTCGATATTCGAAGGTCCACCCCTACCGACGACAAATGAGCAGAGGTTTGGTCAGATCGTGCTGGCATGCGCGGGCTATGTTCCGTCGCATGCAATTGATGTGTATGGCGATGATCCAACCGAAAAGGTAGAGCTTGGTGCAAAAAATCGAAATCGCCTGCAAACAACTGGGGAACTGGAAGTAAGGGGGCAAGTTAACTTAGCTGCTTTCATGAAGAATTACTTAATCCGCCAGGACTTTTCGCATGTAAAAGAATCCATTATCGATGAGTTCATAGAATCTAGAGATAATGACAGAAGATGGTTTCTAGGGCATTGGTTATTGGCTATAGCATCAGAAATTGCCGTTGAACCACTTGAACCCGTGTATAAACAAGCGCTTGACGAAGGCTTGATCGATAAAACTCAAAAAAAGCTCCCCACTATAGTAAAGGAGCACGTTAATGGCCGAAAAATATCTTTAAAAACAATAAGAGCTTTGAGGAGGCATTTAGCTAGGCAAAGTCAATAGACTCTTTACAAATTGATTAAAATGATGTAGAATATGTTCGAATTTCTCGGGAGAGCGTTTACGCCTCATTGAGGAGTAGGTCTTTCCCAACTCAATCGTCCACAATCCTCTGAAAGGGGGAAGTAATGCGCAAGATGTTGTTGATTCTGGCCGCAGCTGTTGTAGCAGCGGCGGGAGGAGGAGCTTCTATCGCTGTCGCTGAAGGCGGCGGTGGTGACCACCCCACACCGACACACGCAACCACAGGTTGTGTCGCTGGCGTCCAGTACCACCCGGGCCACCCGTGCCATCCGGCTGTCACAAATCACGAAGGGGACTGCGCCCCTGGGAACGCGAATCACCCGTGCCATCCAGCCCCGACGCACCCGCCGGCCGGGGACTGCGCCCCGGGTAACCCCAACCATCCATGCCACGCACCCGAGCCGAATCCGACCCCTGGACCATGCGCCCCTGGGAACGCGAATCACCCGTGCCATCCGGATACCCATCCGACCCCGACCCATCCGGCGGAGACACACCCACCGGACACGACGCCGGTTGTGACTCATCCGCCGACCACAGTCACGACTCCGGTCGTCACACCGCCGGCAGTCACGACTCCGGTCGTCACACCGCCGGCAGTCACGACTCCGGTCGTCACACCGCCGGCAGTCACGACTCCGGTCGTCACACCGCCGGCAGTCACGCCCGACGCACCGCCGGCTTCACCGCCGGCAAGGCCGACCAAGTCTCCAAAGCAGACTCGGCTAAGCAAGCCGGCACTGCCGGAGGTGCTCAGGCCGGCCTACACCCCGTGAGCTTGTTGGCGGTAGCCGCCACGGCGATATCCATCGCCGCCGGCAGTCCGCCGGCAGTGCTCCCAATCGGGGAACCGCTCGGAACGTTGGCTATTCCGAGTATCGGCCTGTCAGTCACTTCGGTGGAAGGCAGTATGAGGATGTACTCCGGAAGAAATGAATATCTTCCGGAGCTCCAGTACGGCCCCGCCCACTACCCAGCCAACGCTTTACCTTGGCAAGCGGGGACGGTGGCCTTCGCCGGTCACCGGGTGAGCAACACTCACCCCTTCAAGAACCTCGGCGAAGTACGGAGAGGGGAGGTAATCTTCCTCCGTACCCGCTGGGGTATCTTCCGCTACAAGGTAGTGCCCCCTCCAAAGGGGCATGGCTATGTGCGAAAAGGTTACCCCATCACCACATCGCCCTGCGCGCTTAGAAACTCCTGTGGGGTGGTGTGGAAGGGAGCAGGCTGGTTCCTCCGGCCGAGCTACAACGGTGGCGCCGATCTAGTTTTATCGGCGTGCACACCTAAAGGTGACTCGAAGTTCCGTTTGGTGATTTTCGCCAAGCGTATCTAAGAGGAGGTGATTGCACTAAAAGACCACAAGTCCCGAGTGGGCCGGCGGCGCTGAAATATGCGCTGTTGGCCCTCGGGGCTTTTTAATTTTATTAACTTGACTAACAGGGGTAGATAAAGTAAAATTAACAATGTAAAACTAAACTTCAGGTTGGGGCAAATCTTTAGGCGCCCAGCCTATAACCAAAAGAAGGAGTCCATTTGAATAACTACGAAATAGCGGTGCTATATCATCCGGATCTTGAAATTGATCTAGATAAGGCTAGTAGCAAAGTAGAGAAAATTATCACTAGCAACGGTGGTAAAATAACCAAAACCGACAATTGGGGAAAGCGTAAATTAGCATACTCCATCAATAAGCAGGATTTTGCCGTATATGTTTTTTATACAGTCGAAATGCCTGCGCTTAACATACAAAAAGTAGAACAAACTTTTAATATTACGGATGAGATTATCCGTTTTTTAATTACCAAACCAGACTTTAAAAAGATGGCTAAGGCGGAAGCTTTAAAAGAGGAAAAGGCCAAAAAAGCAGCAGAGCGTAATACTAGCGAAGAAACATCGGATACAACAGATGAGGAATAGAGTATAATTCAACCTAAATGAGGAAAGGTAGGTAGGATACTATGGCTAGAAGTTTTAATCAGGTGGTTTTAATGGGTAATCTTACCCGTGACCCAGAACTGCGCACTACACCCAATGGTCAAAGCGTTTGCAGCTTTAGCTTAGCGCTAAATCGCAGCTACAAAAATGCCAGCGGAGAATGGCAGGAAATGACAGACTATGTTGATATTGTAGCCTGGGCAGCGCTGGGCGAGAGAGTTGCTCAGTACCTCAGCAAAGGACGTCCTGCGCTTGTTAGCGGGCGATTGCAAAGCCGCAGTTGGGAACAGGACGGCATGAAACGTAGCAAAGTTGAGGTCGTGGCCCAAGACGTAACGTTCCTGGGTGGCCGTGACGGAGGAAGCCCCTCGACTACTACCGAAGAGTCTTCTCCCCCGGCGGAAGATAGTGGCAAAAAAAGCTCTAAAAAGAAGGCTCTGGAACAAGATGTTGTTATCGAAGATATCGGTGACGAACCAATTAACTTAGACGATATTCCATTTTAAGGAGAACTATGGCAAAGATTTTTAAACACAAAACCGATGTAGCATATTTTGACTACAAGGACTTCAAGACCCTGCAGCGTTATGTGAATCAATATGGGCAGATTGAACAGCGGAAAAAGACCGGACTAACCGAGAGTAAACAGCGCCAACTGGCAAAGGCTATTAAACGAGCTAGGCATCTAGCTCTTTTACCTTTTGTAGCAAACGGATAGTAAGCTAATGGCTCTTAGTATCACTAGCCTAAAAAAAGGCACTATTTTCCAGCTCAACGGCGTGCCGTATAAAGTGCTTGATTACGGTCAAAAAGTTATGGGCCGCGGCGGATCTATCGTAAACGTACGAATTAAAAGTTTAGTGGATGGCAAAGTTCTGGATAAAACGTTCAAAGGCAATGAACAACTAGACAGTGCCCATGTTACGAGCCGGCCGGCACAGTACCTATATAAGGACGGTGCAAAATATTTCTTTATGGACACCGAAACCTATGAGCAATTTGAACTCTCATCAGACTACGGCGACGAAAAATCTGGATATATGAGGGAGGGAGATACTGTGACTGCTCAGCTTTTCGATGACCGAATAATAAACATCGAACTGCCCAAAAACGTCTTTTTAAAAGTTACGTATACTGAAGACGCTGTAAGAGGCGATACTTCTAGTTCTATTACAAAAAACGCAACTCTAGAAACTGGCCTAGTAGTTAAAGTGCCGGCCTTTATAAAACAAGGGGACCTGATTTCGGTGGATACAAACAGCGGAGCATACCGTGAACGGCAAAAAAGCTGACAAGGCTCGGTACTGGGTCGTATATCTTCCGAAAGGGTTACCGGTGGGTACAACATTTAAGCCCAATATACTGCACCTCACAATCGTCCCTTGGTTCGTAACCAGTAAGGACGAAGATTACATCTTGGATTCATTTAAAAATGTATTTTCAGGGGGGCCGGCATTTGAAATTACCTTAGGCCAGTCGGATGTGTTTAAACACAAACGTAGCATTCCGATAAATTTAATTAAACCTAGCCAGCAGCTTCTAGCCTTGCACACAAAGACCCTAGACTGGCTAGCTACACTTCAGGCGCATTGGGCCGTAAATAGGCCTCATGTTGCCGAAGAGTATAAACCTCATATTCGTCGGCGGCCCGGGTACAACCTATCATATGGAGCTAAACTGCGCATAGATTCACTTAGTCTTGTTAAAGCCTACAGACGGGGGGACGATTTTCGTATCGTGGCAAGCAAGGTTAGTTTTTCATGAAAAAGACTAGACTTGACATGGCTATGGTAACAAGAGGGATTGTAAAAACCCGAAGTCAAGCGGAGAGCTACGTAAAGCTTGGAAAGGTAAAAATAGACGGTCAAATAGTCACTAAACCTGGTTATTTTGTGGGGTCTAACAGCGAGATATCGTTAAGCCAGGAGGAGCTGTATGTATCCCGAGCGGCTTTGAAGCTGGCCAGTGTAGCACGACAACTGAATCTAAATTTTCAAGATAAAATAGTTCTGGATGTTGGCAGTAGTACAGGGGGGTTTACCGATTATGCAATTAAGCACGGAGCGGCTAAAGTTATTGCCGTTGACGTTGGAACCGAGCAGATGCACCCTAACTTACGGAATAATTCGAAGGTTGAGCTTCATGAAAAAACGGATATCCGAAATCTGTCAAAACCAACACAGGGGGTTGATATCGTTCTTATAGATGTAAGCTTTATTTCACTGAAAGAAGTGCTACCAGCAGTTGCCGGGTTGGTAGGCAAAAATACTCAAATAGTTGCTATGTGTAAGCCACAGTTTGAAGCTGGAATGGCAGACATTAATAAAGGCATCATAAAAAATGATACTATTCGCAGAAAAATTTTAAGTGGTTTTGAAGATTGGGTTAAAAAATTGTTCATTATTGCGGACAAAGCCGAAAGTAAAGTTAGCGGCGCCAAGGGAAATTTGGAAAAATTTTATCTATTAAAAAAGCGGCTAAAGTAGTTTTAAGGGGTTGACTTTAAGCACTAGGGGTTGATAAGGTAGTTCGTACGGCAACCGCCAGACCGATCCATGTTTCTAACAAAGGGGTAACTACCCCACCCAACGTAGGAAACGCGGACCTCGAGCCTAGTCGCTAAGGATTATTCTTGGCAGCAAGGATGGCTCGCAAACTGGCAAGTCGGGAAACAAGGCAACTAAGAAGTTAAAGTTGTAGTACCTACTCAAGGACGGTGACTCTACGATGCAAGGCACACGGTGCTTTTTCGTGACGAGTATTCTGGCCATTTCGAGCGTTTTAGCTGTCTTGGGGCTTGCACCCACGGCACAGGCCAAGAGCTCGGTTACTACTCGAATCGCAAAGGTCGAGAAACAAATCGAGAAACTCGAGAAACAACAGCACAAGCACCAAAGCGTGGTTAGGTTTTTCAGCAACAAAGAACGTCGCTGGATGCTTTACCCGAATCAACAGGCAAAACCTTGTTGGAAGGTGAACCCCCGCGGACCGCTCAAGTTATGCACGGTTGCCCGCGGAGCTGTACGTGCACACGTAAGGCAGTTAGCTTCGGTTCAGGCAAAAATCGAGCATCTCAAGTCGCTACTGCTGGATACCGGCAACGAGGCAAACTGGAGTTGTATTCACCGCTACGAGAGGCATCCGAGACAAGGCTGGGCAACGCGCACTGGCAACGGGTACTACGGTGGCTTGCAGATGGATATCTCATTCCAGAGCACCTATGGCCCGCATGTGCTCGGCTATCCCGATTCGGAAACGATGTTCCGGAAAAAGGGAACAGCTAACAAGTGGAGTAGTCGTGAGCAGATGGCGGTGGCGGAATACGCCCGCCAATCCGGTCGCGGGTACTATCCTTGGCCGAATTCAGCCCGGACTTGCGGACTTATTTAGCCACTTATTCCCGAAAAGGTAGGGAGCCCCATGGGGCTCCCTACCAACCGTCAATTTAATATGGCGGTTGCCGAGACAAATCTATAAATAAGACTTAAGGCCTTCAAGGTCTTTTAGGACAATAGTTGCTCGCTGATTACTTATTAAGCCTTTTCTTTCTAAAACTCCTAGCTCGCGGCTAGCAGTTTCCCGGCTGGCATTAATAGAGCTAGCAATGTCTTGATGCCTTAGGGGCACGTCGATACTGAGCCCCTCCTCTGTTTCATTACCGAAACGCTCAGACATGGTGAGTAAGAATGATATTAATCGCTCTCGCACTGTTCGGTACTCAAGGTTTAAGATTCTCTGGGAGTGGATTCTATACATTTCAGTGACCATATCAAGAAGAGGAGGTAGGGCAGTGGTATGACTGCGCAGATAGTCTAAATACTTCTGCTGGTCTACCCTCCAAAGGCTTGTTGGTACAAGAGCTTGGTAAATAATATCTTTCTCTTCTCCAGTCAGAGTCAGTATAAGCGGGAATATTTCGTGGCTTTTACGAATAATAAGCAGATTTTCTTCGCCATATTTGCTGATATTGAAGGCTTTGACCAGTCCTTCCTCTATATAATAAACGTGGCTGGGGGTCTCGCCAGGACGAATTATGAACTCACCCTTTTTATAGGTTAGCTTCGAGCCTTCTTTAAAAAGCCCAACTAGTGCCGCAACCTGCCTCTCGTTCGCTAGCATACCTATATCTTGTCACATTTTTCCTAAACGTAAAATGTGATAAAAGTCTTGTCAAATAAGTGCTGAAAATTACTGACTTTTCAGAGGGGTAAGTTCATGATGGGAGTATGAGGTAGGGAGAAAATCGCGCATGGTACACCTAAGTATTATCGAGGCAAGGTTATCACATCTAGGCGTAAATATTAGCAGATGGTTTAGGGCCGAGATAAGGGAATTGCAGCATATACTTATGGATCATGAGCGAATTGTAGCCGTCGTTTGCGGTCGCTACTTTGGCGGCTACGCAATATTAGTAGCTACTGATCAGAGATTACTGCTCATAGATAAGAAAACCCTTTTTATGACGGTTGAAGACATTCGTTACGATATGATTTCTGAAATAGACTATAGTTCGCGCTTATTTGATTCGACGCTAACCATTTTTACGATCAATAAACAGCACCGCTTTACCAGTATGAAATACAGGCAACAGCTTCGTACTCTTACTAATTATGTTCAGCAAAGGGTTATGGAACTTAGGCACTACGGTCAAGCACCAGAATTTCAGCAATCCAACCAGAACCCTAGGCTCGAGCCATCTACGTATCGCCCCCAAATCACTCAGGCTCCCTCCGCCCAACGCTCCGCTGACATCCATCAAATAATGGGGGCAGCTGCTCTGCACGATTCGCCGCGAACCAGCCTAAACCCTTATGGCAGAGTATCTCTTATGACACGAAGACAAATATCCCGAACGCCCTGATTACGAAATAAGACGCGCTTTTTGTAACTTTTCACTAAAAGAGGGAAAAGGTGTAATTAATTTGCAGGCTGAATTTGGGCAGGGGAGGCTATACGTTGAAACGAAATTCAACCACATCGTTCGGCTTCATAATATAAGTTTTACCCTCGGTCCTAACTTTACCAGCTGCTCGGGCGGCAGCTTCTGAGCCAGCAGATAGTAGGTCATTATAGTCAATTACTTGGGCTGCAATAAAACCCCGTTGAAAATCGGTGTGAATTACCCCCGCCGCCTCCGGAGCAGTAGCTCCTTCCCGCACAGTCCACGCTCTAACCTCTTGCTCACCAGCAGTTAAAAAGCTTTGTAATCCCAGTTGCTCATAAGCAGCGTGTATCAGCTGTATGAGTCCGCTTTCATCCTGCCCGTAACTGGCTAAAAGTTCTTTTCGGTCACCTTCATCTAAACCGCGGAGTTCACTCTCTAGCTTCGCACAAACAAAAATAGCTTTGCTGGGCTCTACTAACTGCTGGAGCTGTTTTTTATAAGCCCCGTCACTCATATTTTTCTCATCTAGATTAAACACGTAAAGGGTAGGTTTTGCGCTTAGTAGTTGAAGGTCCTCGATATGAGTAAGGTCTATATCATTGCCTCTGGAAAGGGGTAACCCTGCTTTAAGGTTGCTCTGTACATTAATTAATGTCTCTAACTGGGGTTTGAGTTTTGGATCGGCACGGACTTCTTTTTCCAAACGTGGCAGGCGCTTTTCTATCGTTTGTAAATCTGCCAGCGCCAACTCGGTATTTATAATTTCAATGTCAGCTTTTGGTTCGGTAGATCCGGCCCGGGTAACATCCCCATCCTGAAACGCCCTTACTAAATGGCAAATAGCAATAGTGCTACGAATATGAGCTAAAAATTGATTGCCTAGTCCCTCGCCCTTCGATGCACCTTCAACAAGCCCGGCAATATCAACAAAAGTTACGGTTGCTGGAACTATTTTTTTAGTGCCGTAAATATCTGCAAGCTTTTGAAGCCGCGGATCAGGTATAGGTACAATGCCGGTGTTTGGTTCAATGGTGGCAAAAGGGTAGTTGGCCGACAATGCTCTAGCGTCTGTAAGAGCGTTAAATAAAGTCGACTTACCGACATTGGGCAAGCCAACGATGCCTATAGATAAACTCACTACATTAGTCTAACAGAGGTGCTACAATCGTCATATGACTAGTTACGTGGCTCTTTTGAGAGGTGTTAACGTTGGCGGCAGAATTATTAAGATGGAAGAGATAAAGAACTGCTTTGAAGACATGGGATATACCAACGTTTCAACAGTGCTGCAAACTGGTAACGTCTTATTTGACGCAAACCCCACTAGCTCAGAGGATATGAGAAATGAGATTGAAATGATTGTTGGCAGCACCTTTAACTACCCAGCCAAAGTTCAGATATATAATCTGGATGAGGTCATTAGAATAACTAAAGCATATCCATTTAATCGCTCTAAAAAAACCTTTCAGCACTACGTTGTCTTTTTGGACAATAGCAAAGCACGTCAGCTGGCCCGCGAACCGATGAGTCTTGATGACAAGGTTGAAAAAATTCAAAAGGGAGACAAAGTTATTTATTGGATGGTTAAAAAAGGTATGACTACCAAAAGTCTTTTTTCAAAATTTCTACTTAAGCCGCAGTACAAGCAGAGCAATACGGTTCGAAACATTAACACACTCCAAAAGCTAGAAAATAAACATAAATAATAACTAAAGCATAAGCAATTGCTTTTTCACCTCTGTTAGTGTATTACTAAGTTAGCTCTCAGGGCGCCCAGTCCTGGGTGCCCTTTAACTCTTTGACGTCTAGCCACTCATACAAGGGGAGGCAACATGCTCGCGAAGCAAAGGCTTTTGTGGGCAGGCCTTACGGCTTGCTTGCTGGCCCTCATTCCGGTCGGTTTTGGGTCTGCCCAGGTCCAGGCAGAGTACCCGGCCATTCCTCTGACAGGCTGGGCCGGCCCGGGCTCTGATGCCAGAATTGGCATGACCGTCCCGGTGCAATACCAGGTAAGACCAGAACCAAAAGTCACTGACTTGATCATTAGTCTCAAGCTGCCTTCGCAGCTGCGACTGATGAAGGTGACCATCAACGGCAAGCCTGTCTCGTTCATCGCTGAAGCAGACCTGTTCACGTGGAGGCTCGTCGGCCCCAAGACCAAGAGGCCGCTCATCCGAAACGTTGTGATCATGAGCTTGCAGCTCAAGCGCAAGTGCCCCAACGGTGGGGCGTGTGTTACAAACATGGTGAACAGGTTCAAGACACGCGGCTCAAACATCTGGCAGGAACAGATGTCACCGTACCAGTTCATAGTTCGCAAGTAACCATCCTCAAGACGTCATCTCCGAGGCGCCCCGGCTGAAATTTCAGGCCGGGGCACCTCGAAAAAACTTATTAAATTAGAACCGTCTCCGTGATTCAATGATTTTTGGCACATTCAAACTGTTGCGATAAACTTCTAATGTACCTATAATGCTTACGTATGAGGCTATCAAAGCCACAGTGGAATAATTATCTCTTTAGATTAAGAGAATTCTATAATCGTGGGACCACCAAAAGAAGATACCTGTTAAAAGTGCTTACCGCCCTTATTGTAATTTTATTAGTCTTTGGAGTTTGGGTGGTCTTTTTTAAAGATAAAAAAATACCTGTATATGTACAGCCCGACCAGGCGTCTGACTCTGCCATTGAATCGTACAAGAACTCTAACGATACCGAAGATTTACGTAGCCTTTCAAGTGTATACGTCGGGGCCAATAAATACCCCGAAGCTGTTGAAGTTGCCCGCAAAGTAGCTCTAAAAACAGGAGAAGTCATGGACTATATGACCCTGTTGAACATTTGCGCAATTTATAACGTTCCTACTAAGCAAGCTTGTCTGGAGGAGGTTGCCGCCAAACTAAAACCACAGCTCGGTAAATTATCTTTTTATAACGCCTACACTGCCGGGAGGCTTTATGACAAATCCGGGGATACAAAAAATGCCGTAATATTCTATCAGCGGGCTTACGACGTTTATGATGTTAACCGGGCTGACGAATACATTAAAACTAAAGAAGAACTAAAGAAGCGCATAGATGAGTTATCGTAGAAAGACTTTAACTGGTTGGGGGATAAAAGGGTTCGGAGCCACAGTTCTGGGGTTGTTATTATTTGTTTTACTACACAATCCTGCTAGCGCCCAGCAAACAACAGGTGTCCCCATACCTAATAACTTTCTACCTAGGTCACAAGATTTTTCCCAAGGAAACGGTGTTTATTTAATAACGGCCATTTACGGTACTGATTATGTTCTGCGTGCCCCTACGTCTACGGTTCGCTTTTATTCTCCAAATTCGAGCAACACTATAAATATTGTGGACGGCGGCCATTGCATAGGTTCCGGGCCAGACAGGGGGCCAAACAACGCCGAAGCAGAAACTATCTATAGAGTTTGGCCACTGTCGCCCGATAATACACCAGCCAATTATAATAACACCCCATTCAATCCCAGAACGGGTCCTGCGCCTTTTGAGGTTTCCAGCAAAACCATCGGCTGTCAGGCTAGTTATCAATTTAACTTTAATAGTGGTGGTTTTAGTGAGGTAAATCTTGGTCCAGCCGAGGGAAAGTACGCCTTTGAGATAGAAGCCACTATGACCGGACCTCAGGGCTGGAACATGTTCAAATACAACGTTGTGTCGGGCGGCGGAAGGTTTAGTTATTACGCCGGGTCGGGGGACAAGTTTGGCCTAAAAGATGATAGTCCCGGGCTACCGCCAAGCGGTGAACGTGGGAATTTTGCGCTGGGTTTTGCGCCTGGCTGCGCAGTAGCTAATAACGACGCCAGAAGTATAACTCTAAAGTGGTTTGATGCTGATGCCGGAGAACCTAACCAAAGAGTTAATGCGTCTGATAATAAGGTAAGGACTCGGCTTGTTGAATACGATACTGCCGGCAATCCAACCGGCAGGAATATTCCTATTTCTGTAGCTCCATCAGTGGGTGATGCTCCAGGAGGCGGAATTTTAGACATTAAGACGGGCGATGACGTATCGGGTCAAGCTCAGATTTCAATACTAGGATACCGCAAGTATAAGTGGGTTTGGGAAAATGTCCACAGCACAAACGGAGTTCAGTTCCAGCTGCCATACGACAGTTACAATACTCTTATAGATTTTACAAAGGATTGTGCTACAGAAACTACAAACGCTTCATGTAAAGGCATTCCAACCAACTCAAAACAGGTTGCTATAGGAGGTGGTACAACCATAAAGATTAGGGCCACCAACACAGGCACCACTAACTGGAATACCCAATTTGCTCTTAGACAGGTTGATCCCGGTGGAGCTAATCTATTTATGCCCAACGTGGTGGCACCTGGGCAATTTAGAGAGTTTACCTTTAATATAAACGCCAGAACTACAGCCCAAACCGTTGTATTTAAATATAGTATGTTTAATGCCAGCGGCATCAGGTTCCCGAGTCAGCCTGACCCGCTGTGTACCGTTACCGTTCAATGGACCAACAGCCCCAACAGCCGGTGGGGAATAATTGAAGCTAATTGTTCAACCCTGACCTATACCGGCAACCACTTCACTAAAGATGCCAGCGGCAATGTAGCAAATGGTCCGCCACGCAGCTTCACTACTTTTGCAGGCAGCGATAACGCCACCGAGTTTGGACCCGGCGAATACGTGAAGGTTGCAGTTACCCGCGCCGTTAATACTTCTGGAATGAGTGCCGGTGATGCCAATGCCGCCCAACTTACAACCAATGACCCCGGCTATGTCCTATGGGTTAAAGTGCAAAATTCTGGTGATACAGTCAGCTTAATACCACTCGCAGCGGACGGTTCTTTACCAGATTTGTTTGGCCCGACGCCCGAAGGCTTACGCCCCCAGTATGGTTATACGTTTATCTTAAGTCTTTATAACACTAACGACCCCGGCGAGAACAACAGCTCTGAAATTGCCACTACCACCCTGGAGCCCTGTTGGCGGCCGATTGAATGCAGCAGCTTGTCGTATACCGACTATGAACCGGGGCAGACATTGAATTCTACCTATTCATTCCTGTTTGGTTTAGCAGACAACGGTGATCCGGTAAAGACCAGCCAGTCAGTTGAACGGGACTTAATAAATGTAAGCGGTGACCCCAGAGGCAATACCAAAGGCAATTACGCTATAGAAACCATTTTCCAGCCGGGAATCTCCGGAACCTTTATTAGCCCTAACCCAGTCGACTCTATAAGCGGTAACGGTGATTCTACGGTACAGGTGAAGATGAGCTTGACTGTAGAGTATACCGGCAAAGTTATA
The DNA here is from genome assembly GCA_013815775.1 of Candidatus Saccharimonadota bacterium. Taxonomy (GTDB): domain Bacteria; phylum Patescibacteriota; class Saccharimonadia; order Saccharimonadales; family UBA10212; genus JACDFN01. Next base: position 23,019 of record JACDFN010000003.1, read on the forward strand.
GTGCGCTTTAAGTACGGTAATAACCAAACGAATGCTACTTTGAAACAATGTGAGCAAGAAGTAACCCCACGTACGCGGCCTTACTTAAGAGTCAACCAAGGTGATGTACACACCGGTGGGGCATTTAGAAAACCAGACGGTAACTGCCCGACTGTAACCGAAGCAGGTTTTGTATCTCCGGCAACCGGTAATAAAAATTCCGGCGGGATTCGAACATTTGGTAACCCGGCCAGCAGGTTGGGCTCAAGAGTCGATTTTGCGGCCCTGGCATTGGGCTTAATTGACGGATCTTCAGGAGGACCGCCCCTTGGCTTTAGCAGCGCAGTACTTAATCCGTCTGTTAACTATGAGTATCTTGATTTTGCCAACACCACCTCAGATGAGCTGGGCGGACTACTAGGGGGAGATAATGGCTCAACAACCTTTAATATTGCTCACTGCATACCCAACTACTTTTACTCAACCCCAAAAATATTAGAGGCCAATAGAGTTTATGAGCCGGAAGATAAATTAATTCTGAACCCTGGCAAAAACGGCCAATATTATTACCAAACTGCTCCAGGCGTTCCGTACTTAAATCTGGGATCCAATGGTCCCAATTTGGTGGGCAATGGTGACCGGGTTACCTTTTACGTTAAAGGTGACGTCTATATAACAAAAAATATTGACTACCAAAATAACTGGACTATAACCACTACCTCAAACACCATTCCTTATTTTGCGCTGATAGTTGAGGGCAATATTCACGTAGCACCAAATGTTACCAAGATAGAGGGCCTGTATGTAGCCCAGCCTACACCTGCAAACCCCAACGAGAATGGAATTTTCTCTACCTGTTCACCAGGGGGTTCCGTAGCCACCTCCGATAACATTAGACTGGGTCCACCAGCAGGCTGTTTTAGCCAGTTCACAGTTAACGGCGCTGTGGTAGCTCGCCATGTAATACCAGTACGAAGCAACGGTACTTTATGGAGGGACAACGGCGGTAATCCACCACCGCAGCTAGGCTTGCCAGCAGACATTTTTAACTATACCCCATCTGTCGCAATAGGGGATCCTGACTTTAGTCCAATAAACGGTGGCGGTGCAGCGATATTTAGTTCCTTAGAAGGCTTGTTTAGTTTACCGCCTATATTTTAAGTAAAAAAGACCAGAAAAATTAAAAAGGCTTATGCTATAATCTGAAATAATGGAATAAACATGAATATACTGAGTGGGGTATCAGACTTTTTTGGACTTGACATCGGTAGCACTGCGCTGCGAGCCGTGTTACTGCGTGGCACAGGGCCTATAAAAGCACTGGAGCGGTATTACCAAATGCCTATCGACAGCACAATTACGCTTAGTGATTCCAACATGGATCAGCAAAAGCTGGCCGGAGTTATCAAAGATTTTATACACAAGTCAGGTATTTCAAGTAAGAACGTGGCCGTTAACCTACCTTCACACAGGGTCTTTACAACTGTAGTTGATATGGACAAAATGCCCATGGACGAGCTAGCTAAAGCAATTCATTATCAAGCCGAGTCGTTTATCCCAACCAACCCAGACCAGTCAAAAGTAGATTGGGCGGTAATAGGTGACTCTCCGAAAGATCCTAAGAAATTAGAAATTCTTTTAACCAGTGTGCCAAACGAATTCGTAGAGAGACGGCTAGATTTAATCGAGGCCATAGGCTTGAACGTTATTGCTTTTGAACCCGACAGTATTGCACTGGCCAGAGCTGTTGTCCCTGTAGACCTAGCTACCCCGCAGCTAATACTTGACGTGGGAAGTAAAGCTACTGATTTGGTCATAGCTATGAACGGGGCTCCTCATTTATCTAGGGCAATCCCTGTAGGATCAGAAGCTATTATTAGAACCGCCATGCAAAACCTGAGCATCGATCAAGCTCAGGCCGAGCAATTCATATTTAAGTTTGGACTCGGCAAAGACAAAGTTGAGGGTCAAATCTACAGTGCCATCATCGGTACAATCGACAATCTTATGTCCGAAATTGAAAAATCAATAAAATTTTTCCAAAGCAGGTATCCGAACACTAAATTAGAAAGAATTATAGTTACTGGTGGGGCATCTTCAATGCCGGAGTTACCGCTACATATCGCAAACCGCTTTGGAATCAGCGTAGAGATAGGCAATGCTTGGCGAAATGTTTCTTTTCCTTCCAGTAAACAAAACGAACTGCTAGCTGTTTCTAACCATTTTGCAGTTGCGGTAGGACTGGCGGAGAGGGCGGCATGAAGATTCAATTCAACCTGCTTCCCGACGTAAAGCAGCAGTATCTAAAGACTCAGCGTACTAAACGGAACGTAATGCTTATTGCAACATTAGTAAGCGGGATAGCAGTCTTTCTTTTGCTTATAATGCTCAGCACCGTCTACATAATTAATAAAAAACAAATTAGTGACGCCGAAAAGGATATAACAAAGTACACAAACGAAGTTAAAGCCATTCCGGATATCAATAAGATTTTAACTGTTCAGTCCCAACTGGAGTCTTTAATAGAGTTGCATAAGAATAAAAAAGCGGTATCGCGTCTATTCCAATATTTACCACAGCTTACCCCCAACAATATTTTCCTGGGCTCTTTGTCTATGGATTTTTCTACAAATACTATGGAAATTGACGGTACTACAGACACCCAGAAAACTATCAATACTTTTATTGATACTCTAAAATTCACTACCTATAAACTGGATGGCAAGGACACCAAGACAAGGGCGTTTCCGTCGGTCCTTGAAAGCAGCTTTGGTATCACCGAGAAAGGTGCCACCTACACTCTCACGATCCAATTTGACCCTACCTTATTTATTAATTCTCAAAAAGTAGAATTAATTGTACCGGCCGGGCTGTCGACTACACGCTCTATTTTGAAAGATCCTACAAGCCTTCTATTTAACGGAGTTGTAGCTGAAGAACCCAAGGAAGGGGTACAGTAAATGAAACTAGCTGTTTCTACTAAACATTTCCAGATCAACAAAGCCAATAACATGATCCTAGTCGTTATGGCGGTCTCGGCTATTATTACGGTTTTTTGCTTAGTTAGCGCCAAAGCACTTCTTAGCCAGGCCTCATACCAAAGAAAGGTAATTAGCGAAAAGGATAAAGCAGTTGACCAGCTGAAAGAAAACGTTAAAGCGGGCAAAGAGCTGGCCGCTCAGTACAACGTCTTTGAGAAAGCCGACCCCAACATAATTGGTGGTAAGGGAGGAGATTTACCCGGTGAAGGCCCGCTTGACGGAGATAATCCCAGAATAGTATTAGACGCGCTTCCTAGCCAATACGATTTTCCAGCTCTGGCTTCTAGCGTTGAGAAAATAGTCACCAGTGCCGCCCTTATACCATCAGAACTGGGAGGGACCGATGAAGGCCAAGATAGTTTGGCGGCTCCGGAACCAACTGCTAACCCAACCCCGTCCGAGATGGGCTTCACCCTAGAGGTTAGTAATACTTATTTAACCCTTCAGACATTAATTAAAGATCTAGAGCGTTCCATAAGGCCTATCGATGTTCAAACTGTAGAGTTTGCCGGTAAAGAAGATGCCATGACCTTAACTATAAAAGCCAGAACATACTTTCAGCTGGGCTCGGGATTTGTTGTTGGGCAGAAGGAGGTTAAGTAGATGAAGCAAAAAGAATTTTTACTAATTGCTGTGATAGTTATCGTTTCGGCGGTTATATCAAGTATAGCCGCAAATGCTATATTCAACTCTTCTGACCAGCGTAAAGAGAAAGTGGCTGTCGTAGAGCCAATTAGCAGTAAGTTCCCACCTGTGCAAAATGATAGCGACTATCAAGCATTTTTCAATCCAAACGCAATTAACCCAACACAACTAATTAAGATTGGTACTAGCCAAAACACCACACCATTTAATGAAAAACCGTAGGGACGGGACCTACGAATGAACGTCTTATCGCCTACCGTCCAGCAGCACGTAGAAGAGATGCTGGTAAAAGACGGTGCAATAGACGATAGCAAGTTGGCCCAAATCAAAGAAAAGGCTAAGGCAAACAACGAGCCTTTCTTCAGTCTTCTTTTAAGCGAAGGTCATATAAATGATGAACAGCTTACCAAGACTTTGGCGGCTGTTTCCAAGGTTCCTTACGTAAACCTCAGCAAGGCCAGGATTGAACCAAAAATACTGGATTTACTCCCGCAAGATACAGCCGAACAGTTCATGGCAGTACCTCTTGGTAAAATGCAAAACCGGCTTGTGGTAGCAATGTTAGATGCCGATAATGTTCAAGCGGTTGATTTTTTGAGTAATAAAATAGGCAAAACCCTAAAAGTTTATGCGGCGAGCGAATCAGGCATTCGGCATATTCTAGAGCAATATCAACACTCAATCGAGCGCGGTGTTACATCCATGCTATCAAAGGTTCCTGAGGATCTAGGAGTTGAGGAGGGCGTGGTTGAATCTCTTCAGCCAAATTTAAGTAAGGTTAAAACCATAGTTCAGGACTCTCCTATCGCAAAAGCCTTGGCTGCAATTATGGATTACGCTGGCAAAAATCGGGCTAGTGATATTCATATAGAACCCCTTGAGAAAGAACTAAAGATACGTTGCCGTATTGACGGAGTATTACAGGAAGTCATGAAACTGCCCAAAAGCGCCGAAGCAGCTATGGTCAGCCGCATAAAGATTTTAAGCAATCTAAAAATTGATGAACACCGCATACCTCAGGATGGTAATTTTTCTATTACCGTTGATGGCCGGCCTGTAGACCTTAGGATTGCAATCAGCCCAGTGGTATGGGGGGAGCAGGTAGTTATGAGGCTACTAGACAAAACTGGAACCAGTCTAAAGCTTGAAGATATGGGTTACCGCGGCAGGGCACTAAGGGCACTTAGAAGCGGGCTAAAACAGCCTTACGGAATGATTTTGACCTCCGGTCCTACTGGTTCGGGTAAATCAACCTCTATGTACGCTATGATTCAAGAAATAAAAAATGATTCCATTAATATAGTTACCCTTGAAGATCCAGTAGAATATAAAATTGAGGGCGTAAACCAGATTCAGGTAAACCCAGATGTTGGTTTAACCTTTGCTACCGGGCTACGCTCAATTCTACGTCAAGACCCTGATGTCGTTATGGTAGGAGAGATTCGAGACAAGGAAACAGCCAGCTTGGCCGTACAAGCAGCACTTACGGGTCACTTAGTGTTTTCTACACTCCATACCAACAGTGCCGCGGGAATTTTACCACGCTTGCTCGATATGGGGGTGGAACCTTTTTTAATTGCCAGCACAGTCCACACTGTTATAGGCCAGCGTCTGGTTCGAAAAGTAGTACCAGGCGGTGAAAAATATCAGTCTACTAAAGCCGAAACCGCAGAAATTCATGAAACCTTAAAAGACTTATTACCAAAAACCAAAGATGAGATCACCAAGAAAGCGGATGACTTGGGCTTTGACGACTTGCCACTAGACGACCAAAATGCTTATACTTTAGTCAAAGGTAAACCAACCCCTGAGAACCAAACAGGGTACCAGGGTCGGATGGGCCTTTACGAAGTGTTTGAGGTTACAGAGAAAATTCAGGACTTAATAATTAAACATTCCACAAGTTCTGAAATTCAAAGAATGGCTCAATCTCAAGGCATGGTAACCATGCGCCAAGACGGTTACTTAAAAGCACTAGCAGGGAAAACAACACTTCTAGAAGTTAATAGAGTAGCGTCAACCGAAGCATAAAACGAAGTTATTATGAAAAAAGAAAGGGTGGCAAAGACATGCAACAACAACCAAAAATAGAACTGCTGCTCGACGAAATCGTAAAACGTAAAGCATCTGACCTTCACTTACAGGTAGGTTTACCTCCCATGATGCGCGTAGATGGTGCTTTGTTGGCTATCCACGGATCAGCCCCGCTAAACGAAGAAGCAGTCGAGATCCTTATTTTTAGCTTGCTCGACGAAGATCAAAAACAAATTCTGCTTAGAGATAAGGAGTTCGATTTCAGCTTTGCCTTCGGTGATCTGGGCCGCTTTCGAGTAAATGCTTTTCATGAACGGGGTAACTTGGCTGCTGCCATGCGGCTGATTCCTCACGAAATTCCAACTATCGAACAGTTGGGGCTACCTACTATTATTAACAAATTTACCGAATACCCCCGCGGTTTAGTCCTAGTGACTGGCCCTACGGGATCTGGTAAGTCTACTACCTTAGCCGCCTTGGTTAACAGAATTAATAGCGAACGCGCAGTACACATTATTACTGTAGAGGATCCTATTGAATATACTCATGTGTCGAAAAGAGCAGTAATTGTCCAGCGCGAAGTACACTATGATACTTTTAGCTTTTCTACAGCTCTCCGCTCAGCACTACGTGAAGATCCAGACGTAGTTCTTATAGGTGAAATGCGCGATTTAGAAACAATTGCAGCGGCAATTACAATCGCAGAAACCGGCCACTTAGTTTTTGCTACGCTACATACCAACAGTGCTGCCCAAAGTATCGATCGTATGGTAGACGTTTTTCCACCCCACCAGCAACCGCAGATTAGAGCCCAGCTTAGCAATATTCTTATGGCAATTTGCTCTCAGCGTCTGATACCAGCTATCGGAAGCGGACGAATTGCGGCGGCTGAGATACTAATAGCCACCCCAGCAGCCCGGAACATCATTCGCGAGGGTAAATCATACCAACTTGAGGCAGTTATTCAAACAGGAGCGGAGTTTGGTATGCAGAGCATGGACAAAACACTAGTGGGTCTTATCCATGGGGGCATCATAAGTTATGATGAAGCTAGAAATTATGCGGTTGATCTTCAAGAACTTGATAGGTTTATGAGAGGCTAGTTGAGACATGCTAACTTATACTTATACGGCCAGGGAAAGCTCCACCGGGAAGAAAATAAAAGCTGAGCTTCAAGCCGAATCTGAAAAAGCAGCAGCAAAGTTGCTCAAGGAACGCGGCCTACAAGCCCTTGAAATAACCCAAGAGGGAGGTAAGAAGAGTCCCTTAGACAAGATTTTAAAGCGAATCCCTACTAAAGAAAAAGTTATATTCTCGCGCCAGCTCTCAACCCTTATAAACGCCGGTCTACCCATAGTTCAGAGCCTTCAAAACGTTAGCGAACAGACTAGCAATAAGACTTTCAGTTCAATTATAAATAGCATTATTCAAGATGTTGAAGCGGGCTCATCTTTTTCAGTAGCGCTCTCAAAATATCCAAAGGTTTTCAACAATGTATATATTAGCCTTGTAGCCGCCGGAGAAACTTCTGGTACTTTGGACGTGTCACTTGAGCGATTAGCGAATCAGCAGGAAAAAGATGCTGACATCATCTCAAAAGTCCGAGGGGCCATGATTTATCCAATCATAGTTATGGTTGTAATGATGGCTGTGGTAATTTTCATGTTGACGACAGTTTTGCCTCAGGTGCAAGTTCTCTACGATGGCTTGCCTGGGGCAGAGTTACCGCTACTTACTAAAGTTTTGCTTTCCATGTCTAACGCATTAATCAACTACTGGTGGATTTTTATAGTCATCTTGGTTTTCTTTGCCTTCATGTTCAGCAGGTGGGCACGTACCGGACCAGGGAAGCAAGTGATAGACCAGTTAAAGATGACAATGTGGCCGGTAGGACCGTTGTTTGTCAAACTTTACATGGCTCGTTTTTCTAGGACAGGAGCCACCTTAGTGGGTAGCGGGGTTCCCCTGCTTCAAATGCTAGGTATTACTGCCGAGGCCGTTAACAACGTTCATATAGCTTCTTCCATAAATAAGGCTGCTGAGAAAGTTAAAGGCGGTAAATCTTTATCGGAAGGTCTTATGGGCGAGCCGCACTTTCCCGATCTAGTGCCTAATATGATTCGGATAGGCGAGCAATCGGGCGCGATGGAAGCTATGATGGGCAAAAGCGCCGACTATTACGAGAAAGAAGTAGATAACCAAATTAAAGCAATATCGACACTCGTAGAGCCGGTATTGATGATCATAATGGGCATAGTTGCCTTTCTGATAGTAGCTGCTGTTCTACTGCCTATATACGGCCTTGTAGGACATGTGGGTGTCAGCGGAGTAGGGAGGTAAAAAGCCTATTGCTTTTTATGAAAACACCGCCTAATATTAAACTAGTTTAAACATAAGCGCTAAGACGCAAAGGGGGCATTTGCCGTAATGAAAAATCTACTAAGAAAAGAAAGAAGCTCAGGGTTCACCATCATCGAAGTGATGATAGTACTGGCCATAGCCGGGCTTATCATGGTTATTGTGTTTATTGCTGTGCCTCAGCTTCAGCGAAACCAGCGGGACAACGCTCGCCAGAACATAGCAAACCGTATTAAAGCTGAAATTGAGACATACGCGGGTAATAATCAAGGCCAGTATCCCTTCCAAACCGGAACAGGCACTGGAACGTGGAACGATTTTTATACTCGTTACGTAGCCAGCGGTAAAGTTAAGGTAACAGATCCATCTACAGGCAATGATGTTATATCTGCCTCGCTTGGACAGCCTGTAGGCTATTCGAGTCCTACCAACCCAGCGCCACCAGACAGTAAAGGGGAGTTTGTAATTGCTTACGGCGCCAAGTGTGACGGAGAGTTATGGGCCGCTTCAGGTCTTGCCAATCCAACTACAAGGACCTATGCTCTCATGATAGGACTTGACCGTGATGAGACTCGTTACTGCGTAGACAACGGCTAAACAAAAACGCTAAAAAATAAAAAAACGAGCGGAGTTTCACACCCGCTCGTTTTTATTTGTTATTAAACCTTAACTTATTAACGACTCTACCAGGGAATATTGTAGCAACGCATAACTAGTTTGGGCTCTGATAGCGGAGTTATGTTAGCATAAGGGGTAATGACTGTTACTGTTATCTTCTTGATTTGGCTGGGGTTGGCTTTCGGTAGTTTCGTGTCGGCACTGACCTGGCGGGTACACGAACAATCAAAAACTAAGAATAATAAGAGGAACCTATCAATCGTAACTGGACGAAGCCAGTGCACCCGCTGCGGCAAAACTTTAACTCCTAAGGACTTGATACCGGTGGTCAGTTGGCTTATTAACCGGGGTAAGTGTCGTTTTTGCGGTAAAAAAGTATCATGGCAGTACCCGGCAACAGAATTAGGCTTGATGACGGTGTTCGTTACATCCTATCTGTTTTGGCCCGGAGGCTTAGAAAGTGCGGGGGACTGGTTGCTATTTATAACCTGGCTGCTGAGCTCTGTGGGGCTCACGGCGCTACTTGTATACGACGCCCGCTGGATGATATTGCCCAACCGAATAATTTATCCTACGGCTCTGGTTGCTACCAGTGGCAGACTGGCATACATCATCGGCTTCGAAGAAAATAAAATTAGAGCGGCAGTGCTGTTAATTCTCAGCATAACGGTAGCCAGCGGTATATTTTGGTTGCTTTTTATGGTTTCGAATGGGCGATGGATAGGATTCGGTGACGTACGACTTGGTCTTATAACAGGAGCCATTCTAGCTTCACCGTCTAAAAGCTTCTTAATGATACTGCTGGCATCAGTACTGGGTACTCTTTTTGCTTTACCTGGTCTCTTAACGGGGGCCAAGACGGCTGCCAGTAAGCTTCCATACGGTCCCTTTCTTATTGTGGCGACTTTTTTAGTACTCCTGTTTGGTGGCCCAATCCTGGACTGGTACAACAACATTTTTATACCTTAAGATAGATGATGCTTATGCTATACTATGACTATGCGAAATACCTTTGGTGGGTATACCCTTATAGAGGTAATGATTTTTTTAGGCGTCAGCGTGGTAATGCTATTTGCTGCTTATGTAGCAGTAGGGGGCCAGCAAGCCCATACAGAATTTACTACCAGTATGAACGATGTGAATACTAAACTACAGAAGTGGGCGGACGATGTTGCTAATGGATTTACCAGTGGTGGTGGCCAATATAGCTGCAACGTAGATCCCTTAAGTGATTATCCAGTACTGAGTGCCTCGTCCCCAGTTGAAAGGGGTGCTAACCCCAAGTGTATATTTTTGGGTAAAGCTATTCAATTTAATACTCAGACAGATTATAGTAACCAAATTTTTGCGTATCCTATGCTTGGAAAGCGGACATATACGCCTACTACAGGTGCACTGGTTAACGAGGAGACAGTTGTAGATAGCTTAGAGAATGCTAAGCCGATACCGGCTATTTTTGGCTCAATTGACCTTACAGAGGCTTATAAAATTCCTAGCGGTACCAGGATAATATCTGTTCAAAACAATACTGCCCCCACCAACAGTGCCGTAGCGGGCTTCTTCAGCAGTTTTAATACAGAAGACAGCTCTAGAACCAACGGCGCGACAACCTTACAGGCAGTTCAATTCCAGATAGACGCCACCGTTGCACCTAAATCACCGGCGCTGATAGATTGCCTAAAACTAATAAGCCCTTGCACTACCACACCAGCAGCTATGTCAGAGTGGAAGGTTTGTTTTGGCAGCACTCGAAATGGCGATACAGCAATAGTAAGAATAACTAGCACTGAGGGTAGGGGAGTTGCTACTCGCCTAACTTTTGAGCCCTGTGTCTAGTAGGGTAAATATGAGAATGCGAAGAATAAAGACATCAAACCGGAACCGAAACAGAGGTGACACACTCGTAGAAGTCTTGCTTTCCATAGCTATCGTTGGACTGGCTATTGCCAGTAGCTACGCACTTGCCACCAGAGCACTGCGTCAAGCAATTACAGCCAGCGAGCGAACAGAAGCTCTTAAAATCGCCGAAGGACAGGTAGAATCTCTGAAATTTAGGCAATTGAATTCATCGCCCACTAACTGGGCTGCTAATTTTGTTGAAGCTACAAACTTCTGCTTAGACACCTCGGCTATAACTCAGAACCAGTCAACTTGGGCGCCTGTCCAGAATCCTGGCTCCGACCCAACAACTTTAACGGCCGCCAACTACGACCTCGATACGTGTGCTATCAACCGAACAGGCTATGAGAAGTATTTTATTAATATCAGTATTGCCCCTGGCCTGAATGCTCAGGCGAAGAAATATCCAACATACCTAGTTAAAGTAACTTGGGACGGTATCAACGGTTCACAGAATCAATCACAACTTTACTTTAGGTTTTAAGCTATGAAGACACTAGACAAACAATCGGGTGGTGTAAACTTGAATAACTCTGAAAAGTCAGCTGGATTTACCATAATCGAACTGCTTCTAGCCACGATTATTTTTTCTGTCGTACTGGTAGTAATTTTGGCTGCTTTTCTACAAATTGGCCGGCTTTTATACAAGGGTATTAGTTATGCCAGCACCAGCCAAGCAGCCCGCTCAATAACAGAAAATATTGCCGACGACATACGCTTCGCTCAGCAGGTTTCTTGTATAGATCAAAATGGAGTACTGCCAGCCTGTCAAGTCAGTAGCAATACTTATTATTTCTGCATTGGACTGCACCGTTACAGCTTTACTCTAAGGGAAAAAGTTACCGATTTTGGTAACCCAAGCTCCTTAAAGGGAGTGAAAAGGACTACTATTATCGGCGGCTGTCCTTCACCAGCCGTAGCGGCTGGCAGTGACCCACAGCAACTTTTGGGGCCGGATATGCAACTGAACAAATTCGATATAGAATGTGCTTACGAGCGCTGTAACATAGAGCTACACATTATTTATTACGGTTTTGATACGGAAGTATTTGCCTCAACCGCAAACCCCGATAACCCAGCGGCGGCCATAAATGACCCCGAACCTTACTGTACAGGCGGGTTAATAAGTTCTCAGTTCTGTGCCACAGCTACCATAAAGACAACCGTAAACTTTAGGGAATAGGTAAAGCATATGAACATAAGACTAACAAATCGGGGAGAAGACGGATTGGCTTCCATAATTATCGTTATGACGATAATTATCGTACTTGCCCTTATGACTTTGGGTTTCACTAAGTTGACAGACCGAGAGCTTAGGCAAGCCTTGGACAGAGAACTAGCTTCCCAGGCCTATTATGCAGCTGAATCTGGCTTAAATGACGCAAGGCTGTTCATTGATGACGCAGTAAAGAACGGGAGTCCTATTCCTTCGAGTTCTGACTGTATAGATACTTCAATATCGCCGTTCTTCGTACCGAGTATATCGGGTAGTTATAACCAGCCAAATGACCCCAATCCTAGTGACAACACGGTCAAGTACACTTGTATAATTTTGAAGACTAACCCCTACGATCTTATCTATGACTTAAAAGCAGGTGAGTCTAAAGTGTTTAAGATGTATGTAAACCCCGATGAATCGATGAATCGTATTCACTTTAGTTGGGAAAATAAGAACTATCCCGCTGATGCTTCTGGGAATATAAATCCTGGACCTTTGGTAGTGGGCAATCCACCGGTTGGCCCATTACCTCAGGAAGGTGTAGCGGGTCAAATGGACGAAAACTCAACCGGGGTTCTCCGTGCCACAATCTACCCTATACCTGAACCTTTTCCTAGCGGTCCCAACACGAATTCCACACTGGCCAATCTTTCTCGTACGTTCTTTATGTATCCTAAGTTCGAGAATACTCAAGATCAAATTGGGTCGGCTTTATATAGCACTAACGGCCAGTTGGTTGACGGACGCTGTAATATTAATAGCCGAGTAGGCACACTGCCTTTTACTCAGGGTATTGGAAGATACTGCAATAGTATGATAGATAACGTAGCCGGAAACTCAGCAGCGGCTACCAAGCTTTATTATATTCGCTTGACGGCACTCTATAAAGACTTGGGCGTAACTATACAAGCCAAGCATGGAACCATTCCTGTGCAACTTCAAGGCGCTGAAGCCGTCGTTGATGTAACCGGTGAGGGTAACGATGTTTTAAAGCGTATTCACTCCAGGGTTCCACTGCAACCCTACTATAACTTGACAAACGAAGGTCTACGATCACTGGAGACACTATGTAAGCGCTTCCGTTTACCTAAAATTGGTCCGGGAACTTTCGATTACGGGCCTGCAGAACGTGATGAAAGTGTTCTATCGGACCCTGCTTGCTTACCTAACTAGACGCGCTTAACCTAAAAAACAACTTGGGTTTATTAATTTTTTGACTCTTTAGATCTGTGAAATTTCTCATGCACCGCTTTAAGATGAGGGTCGGTGACGTGAGTGTAAATCTGGGTAGTTGCGATGTTGCTGTGCCCTAACATAGCCTGAACGCTACGAAGGTCTGCCCCGTTCATAAGAAGGTCGGTCGCAAAAGAGTGCCTAAGGGTATGGGGGCTAACGTGTTTGGTTATACCCGCAAGATTTGCATACCTTGCTACCATTCGTTGAACACTCCGAGCAGTAAGTCGGCTATAATTGCCAGATAAGTCTACTTTTTTACTTCCGCTGTACCTGATAAACAGTGGTTTGGAATTATCCTGCCTTTTGTCTAAATATTGTTTAATCCAGTCGGCAGCTTCTGGGCTAATAAAAATGGGGCGATCTTTTTGGCCTTTACCTCTTACCATGAACTCTCGTCTTGATAGATTTATGTGCTCACGGTCTAAGCCTACTAATTCACTGACCCTAAGACCGCTCGAAAACAACAGTTCCACTATAGCTCGGTCACGTGCTCCTACCATGCTTGAGAGGTTTGGTTGAGCTGCTAGCCTAGCAAGCTCTTCTGGGTTTAAAAAAGTTACTTGTGGGCGTGAAGTTCGAGCCAACTCTATTTTATCTGCCGAAAGGGCAGGCAATCCTCTCTTGGCACAAAATCTCAAAAAACTACGCAAGGCTATTAAATGGTAGTTCTGGGTCATTTTGGAAAGTTCATCACTGGTATTTGTCCCCAGACGATTCAACCACAGTCTCCATTTTCGAATCATTTCAACGTCAATATCGGCTAATTTAATTTCCCCAGCAAAGTCACTTAGCCGCGTCAGGTAGTGCTTATAATTTTGGATAGTTTTAAGTGATCTGTTCTGTTCTAATTCTAGGTACTCCAAGAAATTTCCTATGGCTTGCTCGTAAGTCATAAGCCCATTCTAACAGGGTAGTAGCCGTAGTGTACAGGTTGGTGCTTGACTACATTAATTCTTTATCCCTCCTAGTGTAATTTCAATCACCGGGTTCTGTTTGAGTAAAAAAGATGTTCAGTTTGTTTTGGGGCTCTTATCTGTTACAATATTTATTAACTGATGGAACGAACTCTAGTTTTAGTAAAACCTGATGCTATAAAAAGAGGCATTATTGGAGAGGTTATAACTCGATTTGAAAGAGCAGGGCTTAAAATCATAAGCGCTAAAATGCTTATGCCAGACGAAGACCACTACCATCATCACTATGAAACAATTGGGAAGGTAGCCACGCGGCGCGGTGACGAAGTTTATCGTAAAAATACCGAATTTATGATGAGTGGACCTGTTTTGGCTTTAGTCCTTGAAGGGATAGAGGCAGTTAGTCTAGTCAGAAAAATGGTAGGTTCTACCGAACCTAAAGCCGCCCTACCGGGTACTATAAGAGGTGACTTTGCGCATATGACTATTGCGCACGCGAATTCAACCGGTAAAGGTTTGCCTAATATTGTCCACGCCTCTGCCGATGAAAAGGAAGCAAAATTAGAAATTAAACATTGGTTTAAGCCTGAAGAGCTTTACGGATATAAAAGCGCCCACGAGCATTTGACTATTGCTACTGATAAATAGTTGTCTAAAACTCTTATTTCTTACCGAGCTGTTAATTAGAGTTCAATACTTTAGCATAGCTGGCTGGTGACCCGGGCAGGATTCGAACCTGCGACGCCCGCCTTAGGACGGCGGCGCTCTATCCACTGAGCTACCGGGCCAATGCTGAGCAAGCCAATAGCTTGCGTATTCAGATTGTAGTAGTTCCAATCTGAATACTCCAGCTTTCATCAGGTTTTTTTCTAAAAGCAGGTAGTAGTAAGCTTGGTTTGATGATTTTTTCAGATAAAATAAAGCCATGAGCAAAAAACAGCGGGACGACAGAGCAGATGAAAATAAAACCGCAGGACCCCGCAATCCTAAATATTTTAAAGAACAATTCGACGACGAGGAGGTGCTACTTGTTTTCAGGAAGCATCCTGTTGTTATGAGAAAAGGCTTAATCATATCTATGATTGCCTGGCTGATTGGCCCAGTTTACACTCTTATTCTTACCTACGTGAACCCCAATAATCCCCCTACCATTGCTTTCTTTTTTTGGAGCTTTTTAGTTAGTATTGCGATTGGAATAGTCCTGTTGTTTCCGTCCTGGGTTAGGTGGTATTTCAGTACTTACGTTATGACTGATAAGCGTTTTATCCAGCAAACTCGCAGTCTTATGCAGGTAAATGTAGTAGATATTGGTCTTGAACAAATTCAGATGATTAACTATCAGATTACAGGTATCCAGGAAACCCTACTTAACTTTGGTACAATAGTTGTACAGACCTATGTAGGAGATTTAATTATTCGTGATGTGCACCACCCAGCAAGAGTGCAGAAAAAGATGGTGCATATTTTGCGAGATTTAGGGATTCATCCAACGGTCCGGCCACTTGGAGGAGACGACCAAAGAGTTATTGAGGCATGATAAGAAAATTACCAAAAAAACTACGGAAAAGAAAAAAAGTTCGGGATCTTGTGCCCCAGGCAACCGCTGTTGCCCAACGGGCCGCTAATATGAATCCGCTCTCCGATAGGAACGACGATTCTCCAATTGTCGAGGATGTGCCTCGGATAACTAACGAAACTATCTCAATACATCGCGAAGAGGTTTTAAAGGGTGCTCGGAAGTATATATACCCCCTTCAACACTCCAAGCATCGTATAGTCCTTATAACGAGCGTTATTGCAGTAACTGCAGTAGTTGCCTTCATGGTTTATTGTAGCGTCGCACTCTACAGACTTTATCAGCACAATACCTTCCTTTACCGAGTTACCCAAGTGGTGCCATTTCCTATAGCAAGGGTAGGGGACAGTTTTATTGAGTACGAAAATTATTTATTCGAGCTGCGTCGAAACATCCACTACTATCAGAATCAGCAGCCCAATAACTCCGAGGACGAGGACATGCAGCGGCTTGACCAATCTAGGAAACAAGCCCTGCAGGATGTTATAAACCAAGCCTATATCAAGAAGCTGGCAAAAGAAAACAAAATAGGTGTAGGTAATAAGGAGGTTGAGGCCCGGATTAGTGTTGTACGGGACCAAAATCGCTTGGGGAATAACAACAAAGTCTTATCAGATGTACTTCGCAATTACTGGGGCTGGTCAATATCGGATTTTAAGCGTAGCCTTAAGACTCAGATTCTGGCTGAAAAAGTTGTAGCTAAACTAGATACCGCTACTAAACTAAGAGCTGATGCCATACTCGCTCAAGCCAAAAGTGGGGCTGATTTTTCAACTTTAGCTAGGCAGTTTTCGGATGATGAGGCTGCTAAGGCTAGTGGCGGTGATTTTGGCGCACCTATTACTAGATCTAATCCAAACATTCCTCCACAAGTAACCGAGGCTCTCTTTAAACTTAAACCTGGTGAGGTGTCGGGTATTATCAGTACCGGCCGTACTTTAGAAGTCCTCAAGGTACAACAAAACGATGGAGCTAGTGTTACCGCCCAGCATATCTCCATCAACTTAAAGGACATATCGGAATTTATAGACCCCTTGAAGAAAAAGCAACAACCTAAAAACTATGTAAAATTTTAAGCACCTTTACGTTGCCTTTTAGGTGTTAAATTGCTAAAATAACCTCTGTTCTTATGGTCTTTTCCAAAAACGTGAGACAAGTAATTATCTTGCTTGCGTTCTTGAGAGGAGTAGCAAGCATGCAGCTTGCACCGACGAGGGCTCGTAGTGTAGCGGTTAACACGCCTCCCTGTCACGGAGGAGATCGCCGGTTCAAATCCGGTCGGGCCCGCCAGAACTAGTATTTCTGAAGTTTTTTTACTTAAGTTCTTTATCTTAATCTGTAAGATAAGCCGCAGACCTATAGATGCTGAGGTGCTAGTGTTTTATTTAATGAATATGCCAATCGAGGAGCGCCGTCAGATAGAAAACGAAATGATATTTAGGCGTGCAAACGAAAAGGTAGGCGACGACCTTGGCGCAATAGACGCGATGCACGTTGAGGATAACAACCTTCACCTGATTAGAGATGATGATTTGGTGTTACATTTTAAATGTGAGTGTTCTGACGAAAACTGTAGCTCTAGAATCCCCATCAAACTAAGTGAATATCAAACGATACACAGCAATAGAGACACTTTTATTGTCTTGCCGAATCACCAATTTGACTCGATCGAGAAAGTTTTACAAACAAAACGCGAGTTTAGCGTAGTCAAAAAGAACAAAAGTACATCCGAGCCAGGGAATAAATTAAATACTACCACCGTTACTAATATTTAGTTTTGCCCATTGGGCTTACAATTCGGAAATGTATCTAGCAAACTCTTGAGATTAATTTGAACTGCTATAAAGCTACCTTGGTTGGGGTTGGCTAAAGCATGGCGCCAAATTACGTAAAATCTGGATGATTCTACGATGACCCCGTAATATAAAAGGATTGCCGATATAGCTCAGTTGGCTAGAGCAGCACTTTCGTAAAGTGAAGGTCGGCGGTTCGAATCCGCCTATCGGCTCCACGTCGGAGCAAGCTGTTAGCTGCTCCTTCTCTCAATTTTGTAAGCATATTCATTGGCTCACAAAATTGTACGAAGGGAAAGAGTAGTAATTTTGCTCGTTTGGTTCAGCGTTGCCAAGGAGTGATGAGGAAACCCGATAGGTTTGTCTCATTCTGCGAGATTAGTATAATGATAGTACGCTTGCTTCCCAAGCAAGAGGCACGAGTTTGATTCTCGTATCTCGCACCAATAAATATGGAATTTCCAAAAAAATTTTTACACGACCGCGTAGTACTGGTACTAATCACCCTAGTATCGGCATTAGTTGTTGTGGGGGTGAGTTTAGTATTACTGACCTTCGATGTCTCTAAAAACCCGACAACTATTGTTGCCTATCGACAAAATGTAACCGGATCTAGCTACCAGAGCGGTAAGCCGATAGATATTTATAGCATGGCCGTTTTTATGCTCCTAACAGCTGCGGGGACGTTACTTTTAAGCGCTCGTTTGTATGTAGTGCGTCGCTCTACAGCGGTGTTTATTTTAGGCGCGGGGGTATTCCTGTTGGCGCTTTCTATCATTGTGGCCCGAGCCTTAATCTCACTGCAGTAGATTTTATATGCGCTCGATAGAAATTCCGCAACCTTCAGATAGAGACTGGCGATACAGAGCTTTCGAGGTATTACCTGGCGCCTTAACTTGGCTAATACTGACCTTACCGGCAATTCTTGGCTATCTAAGCCCTAGGGTTGCTGCTTTCTTTATTATCGCCTATCTACTCCTCTGGTTTACCAGAGCCATCGCCTTAAATATACGATCTTTGCAGGGCTGGCGAGTCATGCGACAGCACAAGAATACAGAGTGGGGAAAACTGAACAAAGATTTGGAGATTCTGTGGCCTAAGACACCAGACGCTCCCAAATGGCATGCCATCAACTTGGAAAGAGTTAAACGTAACATGCTCCATAGCCGGATAAAGCCCAGTGAAGTGATCCATGTGGTGATAGTAGCCGCTTATAACGAGTCACGAGATGTCATTGAGCCTACCCTAAAGGCTATAGGGGCTAGCAATTACGACTTTAAAAAACTCATACTACTTCTGGCTTACGAGCAGCGGGGTGGCCCGGAAGTAGAGCAAACCGCCCAGGCCCTAGTAGCCCAGTACGGACCAAAGTTTTTTTACGCTGAAGCAGTTATGCACCCAGACAACCTGCCCGGAGAAGTAAGAGGTAAGGGGGGTAATATCACCTACGCAGCCCGAGGTGCCCAAAAATTCTTGGAAGACAAGGCAATAGATCCGTTAAAGGTGTTGGTAACAACCTTAGATGCGGATAACCGTCCCGATAAGCAATATTTCGCAGCTTTGACCTACACTTACTGTTCTACGGAAGAGCCTAGGTATGCTTCATACCAACCGATACCGATGTTTTTAAACAATATTTGGGATGCTCCGGCACCAATGCGAGTTATAGCGACAGGTAACTCCTTCTGGATGCTGGTTCAAAGCATGCGGCCACATAGCCTCCGAAATTTTTCAGCCCACGCCCAACCAATGGCCGCCCTTATAGATACTGATTTCTGGAGCGTCAGAACAATAGTGGAAGACGGTCACCAATACTGGCGGACGTACTTTCGATACGATGGTCGCCATGAGGTATACCCAATTTTTGTACCTGTCTATCAAGACGCGGTATTGGCCAGTAGTTATCGCAAAACTCTAAAGGCTCAATTTATCCAATTACGTCGTTGGGCTTGGGGGGCATCTGATATTTCATATGTAGCCTATATGGGATTTATGAGAAAGAATAATATACCCAGACATAAGTTAATGGCCAAATTTTTAAGGTTGCTAGAAGGACATGTCAGCTGGTCTACAGCTCCGCTTATATTGGCTCTAGCGGCTTTAGTACCTTTTTTTCTAAACCCAGAGAGTTATCTGGCTAACCAACTACCGCAGGTAGCTAGCCGTTTACAGACGGTGGCTATGGCTGGAATCTTGGTGACTTTATACCTGAGCATGCGCAATCTACCACCTAAACCGGAGCGGTACAGAAAACATCGAACGGTTTGGATGATGCTGCAGTGGATTTATTTACCAGTTACTTCAATTGTATTTAGCGCTTCGGCGGCAATATATTCTCAAACAAGATTAATGCTGGGCCTTTACCTCGGTACTTTTGATGTAACGGAGAAGGCTGTTAAGAAAGATAAAGTGATTCTTAGAGATGCAGTGAAGGGTGCTCCGCCACATAGCGTAACCAGGCTCGCTGGTCTAGCCGCTTTAGTACGCCGCCGGCGACGAAACTGACTTTGCTGGGTGTAAAGACAGGACTTTCCGGTAATTTTAAAAGCTGTTTAACAATGGTAGCTGTGAGCTCTCTTGCGGCGCTGTAACTGTCTTTACGGTCTGCAAGGGCAAGTAGGAGCTCGGTAAACAATATATCTTCTGAAAAGGGCTCAGAAGAGCTTGCTCTTGATATTACTAATAATCCGCTCAAATCTGCAATCTCATGGGTAGTGAATACAGAATTGCATTTTGTGCACATTCTGCGGCGCCACACATGGTTATTACGCTTTTGAAGTCGGCTATTAACTACTTGGGTATCTGACTTACAATATACACAAACCATGTCAATATATTGACATTACCCTAATGAAAAGTCCAGTGGAAAAGCCCGTAATAATGGTGGATAGATAGTTAAAAGGCATACAAAAACCGGCTACTTTTCGCAGCCGGTTAAGATTAAGTCTTGGGTATTTGCCCCTTATCGTCCTCTTCGTAGCCTTACTACAGGTCTCATGTTGGCTATTTCTTCGTAAAAAAGCCTGAAATTATCAAGCGGTTTTTCGCTGTTTTTGGTACTCACATACACCTCAAAATTAACTTGCTTACGGTATCACGAGACCTTGATTGTGTCAATAACTGCTACAATAGCCAAGATGCTAGAAAAGCACTACCAACAGGTTAGACACATTAACAAATTTGCACGCAGTGGTTTTCTCAACACCCGCCGCGGCGCGGTAAAAACCCCATTCTTTATGCCGGTGGCTACTAGAGGCGCCGTTAAAGGAGTTACACCAACCGAAGTTTTGGCTACCGGTGCTCAAGTACTTCTCTCTAACACCTATCATCTGCATATACAACCGGGTGAAGAAATAGTCAAAAAACTAGGTGGTTTGCATGAATTTAACAGGTGGGAGGGTCCTATTCTGACCGATTCGGGCGGGTTCCAAGTCTATTCGTTGGCTAACGTACGTAAAATTACAGAGGGTGGGGTTGAATTTATAGATCCAAATTCTGGTAAGAAAGTACTAATTTCTCCTGAAAGCTCGATGAAAATCCAGATAGAGTTAGGGTCAGACATAATCATGGCCTTTGACGATGTACCGGGGTTATCCCGTAATGATAAAAAACGAACAAGTGAGGCGGTTGAAAGAACCCATAGGTGGCTAGAGCGCTGCGTTATTGAATTTAAAAAATTAACTAAAAATCTTAAAGAGGATGAACGACCCCTGTTGTTCGGTATTGTCCAGGGGGGGCTTGATGAGAAACTTCGTAAAAAAAGTCTTGAATTTGTACAATCTCAATCCATAGACGGGGTAGCCATAGGCGGCTTGTCGGTGGGGGAATCACGAGAGAAAATGTATTTAATGCTCAATTTTCTCTCAACATTGTACGACCCAACTAAAGTTCACTACTTAATGGGCGTAGGAGAACCAAAAGACATAAGATATGCGATTGAAAAAGGCATAGATATGTTCGACTGCGTTCTTCCTACTCGAAATGGTAGGCACGGCTCAGTTTGGATAGATAAAGATCAGCGTCTCAATCTGAAAAACTCAAGATTTAAGGGGGATAAAGGTGTAATAGACGGTGGTTGTGATTGTTATAGCTGTCAGTCGAATTTTAGCCGAGCATTTTTAAATCACTTATTTAAGGCAAAAGACCCCTTAGCTGGAAGATTGACCTCCATTCATAACCTACGGTATTTACAAAAAATCTGCGAAGAGTATAGAGAATAAAATAATCACCGCTAATCTGGTGGGCACGGAGGGATTCGAACCCCCGACTTCCACAACGTCAATGTGGCGCTCTAGCCAACTGAGCTACGTGCCCAATAACATGCTCATACTAACTCATATAAAGTAAAATATAAATAACCATATATGGTATAAAAATCTGTGAATAAGCTTTGTTAAAAAAACAATAAAAAAGTACTAGCATTTTAAGGCTAGCTTATATATACTCGTATGTAGGTTGAGTTTTGCGATGTGTTAAGCACACGTTTCACAGTCTTCAGAGCAATTGCGAGAGCCCTGAAGGCTGTTTTTCATTTTGCGACCCCCTTTAACCTAAAAAGGGTCAATAAAACGATCTTTGTGCAATGATTTCGCGGTACTAGAGGCGAAAACCTAGGTTTTGTTCTGGTACCGATGTTATGATGTAAAGCAACGATGGATGCTGAGAATGGTTCAGAACTAAAGAATAAACCCGACCACCGTAGGTTAGGCCAGGAACTTGATTTATTTGTCTTTTCAGACCTTGTTGGTTCCGGTTTGCCGCTTTTTACCCCTAGGGGAACGGTTTTACGAGATCAACTTCTGGGCTTCTCGGAGGAGTTACAGAAAAAAAACGGCTACCAGAAAGTTTTTATTCCCCACATAACTAAAGAAGATTTGTATAAAACATCGGGACACTGGGATAAATTTGGCGAAGAGCTCTTTTTAGTAAAAAGCCAAGAAACTAAGGACCAGATGGTCTTAAAACCGATGAATTGCCCTCATCATATTCAGATTTATGCTTCGCGCCCCAGGAGTTATAGAGAACTCCCTATCCGTTATATGGAGTCCACCGTACAATACAGAGACGAAAAAAAGGGCGAGCTGAACGGGCTTTCGAGGGTGAGAGCTATTTCTATTGATGATGCCCACGTTTTTTGCACTTTGGACCAGATAGAAGAGGAATTTACTAAAATCATGAGGATGATCGAGGAAATGTACTCGGTGTTCGATATGAAGTTCAAAGCCCGCCTGTCTTTCCGGGATGACTCCGAGGGTTATCTGGGAGATCAAAAAAATTGGGATCTTGCTCAGAGGACAATTGAGGATGTAGCTAAGAAGTTGGGGCTAGAATACGAGATCGCCAAGGGTGACGCCGCCTTTTATGGCCCTAAAATAGACATTCTGTTAAAAGATTCGATGGGCAGGGAGCACCAGTGTGCTACCGAGCAGCTAGATTTTGTGATGCCCGAACGTTTTGGCTTAACTTATATTGATAAAGACAATACCCAAAAGCCAGTGGTAATGATTCACAAGGCTTTACTGGGGTCATTTGAACGGTTCATATCTGTCTATCTAGAGCACACCAACGGTCATTTTCCATTATGGCTGGCACCAGAACAGTTACGAATAGCAACCCTAAATGACGATGAACCAATAGTTGAATTGGCCAAGGAGATTGTATCCAAAGCCGCCGAGCAGGGACTGCGTGCAAGCTATGATGATTCTAACGAATCTGTCGGCAAAAAAATTCGCGACTCCGAGGTTATGAAGGTGCCCTATACTTTAGTAGTCGGTGGAAAAGAAGTCGAATCCGGCCGAATGAGTCCACGTAGCCGTAAAGACTTGCCGGAACTGCCCGAATCGTCTCTAGACGAGCTGCTTGCAAAGCTTGCCCAAGATACCAAAACCCGTAAATAGTTAGATGAGCAGGGTAGATAGCGAATTCAAAAACCGGGTTTATGACTATGTGGCTCAGATTCCACAGGGGAGAGTGATGACCTACGGGCAGTTAGCGGCATTATCTGGGGCGGCATGGGCTGCGTGGGAGGTGGGCCAGATTGCTCACACTGGACCGGCCGACCTACCTTGGCAGAGAGTGGTCAATAAGTCCGGAGGCCTTGCCAGAGGATATCCTGGTGGGTTTGAGGGCCACAAGAAGGCTCTACTAGTCGAAGGAGTGGAAGTGGACACAGAATATAAAGTACAAGTAGGTGATCTTCTATGGTGGCCGATAGACAAAGACCAGAACTCCTTGCCATTGTAGGCCCTACAGCCAGCGGTAAGTCAGACTTAGCGCTTAAGCTTGCCAAAGAGTTTACCGGAGAGGTTATTACGGCGGATTCTAGGACTATCTATAAAGGTATGAACATAGGGACGGCCAAGCCCTCCGCCAGTGACCAAGGCGCAATAAAGCATTGGGGGTTGGATTTGGTTGAGCCCGGAGAGAGGTTCAGTGCCTACCAGTTTCAAAAATATGCTCGGGAAGCCATTGCTGACATCCAAAAACGAGGTAAGTTGCCCATCTTAGTCGGTGGTACAGGGCTATATGTAGACTCTACTCTTTATAGATATAAATTCGGACCTGACGTTGACTCCGAAGAGCGCAAAAAACTGGAAAACCTAGAAGTACACGAGCTACAAGACATTATTAGTGAATATGGCTATAAAATGCCCACTAACCTCAGGAACCGCCGGCATCTTATAAGAACAATTGAAACTAGGGGGCACAACGAAAATACGAAAAAAATAAAACACCTTGCCAACACTCTAATAGTGGGTTTGCTTCCTCCTGACGAGGTGATGATAAAGAATATTAGCGGTCGAGTTGAGAAAATGTTTCAAGATGGGTTGGTTGAGGAAACCAAGCAGTTAATTATAAAGTACGGACAGCACATCCTTCCTTCAGCAGGGATAGGGTATGTTGCAGTTAGCGATTACATAAACGGTCTAGCCCCTCTAGAAATAACAAAAAATAATCTAATACATGACAACTGGCAATATGCAAGGCGCCAGAGGACTTGGTTTCGACGTAATAAATTTATTCAATGGTTTCCAGATGGTAAGCAAGCGTATGAATACATTAAAACTATTTTGAACAAATGAATTGCGTCTTCTAGCTTAGGGTTTGGTACAATACCAGCAGAGGAGAGGCAATGATCGAGCAACTTTTTGGGTCTAAAACTCGGGTTAAGCTACTACAGCTTTTTTATAGCAACCCGAACCGTTCATTTTATGTACGCGAAATTACTCGCAAAATAGATGAACAGATAAATTCCGTCCGCCGGGAACTGGCAAACCTTTTAAGCATAGGAATCATTACTTCTGACGCCAACAATAATCGCCTCTATTACGAGATAAATCAGACTTATGAGCACTATCCAGCACTTTCGCAGATATTTGGCAGCGTAGCCTCGTCCGAACCGTCTAAGAAGGCAACTAAAAGTACTGGAAAGAGCCCTAAGGTAGACGTAGAGAGAGAACATCCCCTCGCCAAGGCCGTAAGAGCCACAGGAAGGGTAGACCTAGCTATTTTAACCGGCCAATTCACAAGAGATGAACAGAGCGGTGTAGACGTATTGATAGTTGGCGATATAAATCAAACAAAGCTAGGTCGTTTTATAGCTGAACTTGAGAAGTCAGAGAATAAGGAAGTCAGATATACCTCCATGCCACTATCTACTTACCAGTATCGAATACAGATTAACGACCGCTTTATCAATAATGTTATAAGCGCCAAGAAACAGGTTATAATTAGTAATCAAGAAGTGTTATCAGTTTAAGTAAAAGGGAGTGTTAGCGTGGAGCTTCAATTTTTTGGTGCTAATTGCATTCGGTTGTCTACTAAAAAGGCGCGTATTGTTATTGACGATAATCTAGGAGAATTAGGTCTAAAATCAATCACTAAGCCAGATGATATTGTATTAAAAACTAATAAGCGCTTACCAAGCCATCCATCAAGATTTGATGCTGATATGCCAGGAGAATACGAGATAGCTGGAGCGATAATTAAAGGGGTTGGGGCACGGGCGCATATGGACGGCGAAAAAGAGACAACGTCAGTCATTTATACGGTTGCTGCCGATGATATTAAAGTTGCTATTGTAGGACATATTTATCCTGAGTTAACGGAGGAACAACTAGAGCAGATTGGGCTGGTAGACGTAGCTATTGTTCCGGTTGGCGGAAACGGCTACACTTTGGACGCCGTAGGCGCCTTGAAAATTATAAAGCAGATTGAGCCTAAAATAATAATCCCCACTCACTACGCTGATAAAGAGGTTAATTATCAGGTTCCTCAGCAGGAATTGTCTGAGGCTCTAAAAATTCTTGGGATGGAGCCTGCGGAAACGGTGGCAAAATACAAGCCAAATCCTGGTGCATTGACAGACGCTACCCATCTAGTTGTTCTAGAACGCCAATAAAACCTTCCATTGCTTTGACGATCTAAAGCGGCAACTTGGCAACCGAAGGTTGCAAGATGTCTAAATTCTAGGGAATAACTATTTAGTTTCGGTGGGTTGTTCTAGGTTGAGCAAGCCCTTTTTTTTGAGAGTTCGGATGGCGGATGTGCTAATTTTCATTTTGACTTTTCTACCATCTACCACAAGTGTTTTGGTCTGCAAATTAGGCTTCCACACCTTTTTAGTGTGTCGCTGAGAGAAGCTGACGTTGTGTCCGTACTGCTTGCCTTTACCGGTAATCTCACATTTTTGCATATCAAATGGCAATTGTAAGGAGTAAAACGGATAAAGTCAAGCTATTGAATGGGTTATACTTGTATTGATGGATGTCAACGCTACCACCTTAATTATTGTTATATTAATACTTTTGGTATCCATGGCCGTTCACGAAGTGATGCATGCCGTAGCCAGTTTGAAACTAGGGGACGATACTGCCCATTCACAAGGCCGAATTTCCTTTAACCCCTTTGTTCATATTGACCCGGTATTTACTCTAGCTCTACCTGTACTATTATTTATAGCTGGTGCTCCGATATTTGCTGCCGCTAAACCAGTTGAAGTTAATTTTAGCCGGTTAAAATGGGGAGAATTCGGTGGGGCGATTGTGGGGGCAGTGGGTCCCCTCTCCAATCTCGTACTAGCCCTTCTGGCCGCGGGGCTCTTGCAAGTCCTAGGGCCGGGGGTATCTGGACTAACAGGGGATATTTTCATACAGTTCATAGCTATTAATATTGGCTTAGCAGTCTTTAACAGTATTCCTTGGCCACCCTTGGATGGCTCTAGGGTTTTATATGCTTTTGCGCCGCGCCCACTTCAGGAGTTCATGGAATCTATTGAAAGATTTGGCTTGATGGGGTTAGTACTATTCATCTTTCTTTTCTATCAGTTTCTTGCACCGTACGTTGGTAACATTATAGTTACACTTACCAACGGGCTACTTTAGCTAAAATAGGCGGGTGTATAATAATAGGTGGTCGGTTCCCGGCATAAAATTTTCTGAACAATTTCAATTTAGAAGGGAGTCCTATATGCGTCGCTGTCCGTGGATGGCACGTGCGGACACCCACTTTGCAAACGCAGAGTAAATTGAGTGCCGAACCGACCCCTTTGTTTGGCTAATAATCTAAAAAATGGTCGGGGTGACAGGACTTGAACCTGCGACCTCACGGCCCCCAGCCGTACGCGCTACCAGCTGCGCTACACCCCGTCGTCGCAGTTCGACGACGGCTTACGCTATAACAAAAATAACTAACGTTACTTTAGTTATAGCTTCAGCCTTGGTCGACTACTCCTCTCAGTTTTCCAGACAAGTGTATGCTTGATTTGGAAAACTGGTTTAGAGCTACGACAAAAACGATGGTTTTTCTTCGCCAGAGGCAAGCACGGCAGTAAATTCTGACGCTCAGGCTGCTCTTTTTTAAAAGGTCGAACAATAAGTATTATAAGATAGTAGAGAATGAAAACACTAAAATTCGATCACAACTTAGCTCAACTAATACTGGCCGGCAAGAAGAATTCAACTTGGCGTCTATTTGATGATAAAGATTTATCAGTTAATGATGACATTAAAATTATTGATAAATTTGATCCGAAGTCACCAAAGACATGGACGGTTGTAGGCCAGGGAAAAGTAAACGAAATTAGAGAAAAGAAACTAGGATTAGTAACTGCCCAGGACATGCAAGGTCACGAATCCTTCAATTCAATGGATAGTATGCTAAAAACCTATCAACAATATTATGGAGAACGAGTTACCTTTGAAACACCGGTCAAAATAATTTTCTTCGACTTTAAACCTCTATCTGGGGATGTTCCTAGTCCCGCAATGCTTCTGGAAGAGGCTAAGCTGTATACCGACGGTGGTTCTAGAGGAAACCCAGGCCAGTCAGCATGTGCTTACGTAATTTGCGATACACACGATGCCGTGGTTGAAAAAGGTGGCTTTTACCTTGGAATAGCAACCAATAACCAGGCCGAATACTATGGTCTTCAGAAGGGTTTAGAGCGCGCCCGAGAACTTGGAATTAATAAAATTACACTACTTTCCGATAGCCAACTAGTCGTCAATCAGATGAATGGCTTTTATAAAGTTAAGAATCAAGAGCTGGCTCCTATTAACCAAGAAGTTACGGCTTTAGCTGGCTCGTTCGAGAAAGTCAGCTTTGTGCACGTGCCAAGAGAACTCAACAAGGAAGCCGATCGCGAGGTTAACCGGATCTTAGACCATCAGCAGAAGCGTGCAAAACGATAGTACTTAAGGTATAATATACTTCGGGTTGGACTAACGATTGGTCGCCTGTAGTTTTTACTATAGGAGGAAAGTCCGGGCAGCACAGAGCATAGCAGTTGCTAACGGCAACCGGGAGAAATCCTAGGGAAAGTGCCACAGAAACGACACAACCAGCTCCCTTACAGGGAACTGGAACTGGTGAAACGAGTGGGCCCAGCTTGTCTGGGATAACGAGTTCTAGCGCCTAAATGGCGCGTTTACTCAAAGGTAAAAGCCCACAGTCCGCCGTGGTGACACGGCGGAGAGGTAAACCCTGCTTGCTGCAAGGAAACAGTCTACAAGAGCTGCTCGCTACGACTGTTGTTTAACCGCTCGATCCGTAGGGCAACTTGCGGGCTAGATAGATGGCCAAATAAAACAGAACCCGGCTTACGGTTAGTCCACTCATTAAAAAACTGCTCACTTTCGAGCAGTTTTTTAGTATCTTAAGTGCAAGCTGCAGTTGATAAACGTTACGTTTTTGTATTACTTTGGCCACCCAAAGTAATGAACTATTTGGCAGAAGCTTTTATGATAGCCTCAAAGGTTTTTGGCTCGCTAATAGCCAGTTCACTTAAAATTTTACGATCCAATGTTATTTGATTCTTCTTAAGCCCTGCAATTAATTTACTGTATGTTGTTCCGTGGTTTCTAGCGGCCGCGTTAATGCGGGCGTTCCACAGCGCCCTAAATGTTCGTTTACGGTTTCGGCGATCACGGTAGGAAAATTGCAGTGACCGGGTGACAGCTTGTTTGCCTCGTCGAACACTGGACCGGTGGGCGAGAGTCATGCCTTTAGTGGCTTGTCGAATTTTCTTGTGTCGCTTGTGGGCGGTAACGCCTCGCTTAACTCTCATATCTGTTTAGGCTCCTAGATTCCTACGAATACTCTTAGCCTGTTTACCGGTGATTGTCTCCATACCGGCAAATCTTCGCTTCCTGGAGCCACTCTTTTTTTCTAAAAAATGGTTACCAGTAGCATGACGGCGCGTTATTTTACCCGTTTTGGTGATAGTAACTCGTTTTTTAGTACCGCTATGGGTTTTTAACTTTGGCATTCGTACTCCTTATAACAAAAGTTAGCTGTCGGCCAGCGAATTGTGGTGGTTGATCCACAGCAATTGCTTCTCCAAGATCATCTTGGATCCTGTCTGCCAACTTATAGCCTAACTCTTTATGGGCTAACTCACGTCCCCGATAGACTACAGCAATTTTAACTTTGTGTCCAGCCTCTAAGAAGCCCGTAACCTTACGTAGTTTTACCTCTAAGTCGTGGGCGCCAATCTTAAGTCCAACACGCATTTGCTTCATTTCCAAGGGCTTGGAATGTTTTCGGGTTTTCTGAAGTTGCTTAGTGCGTTGGTAATTGTATTTCCCCCAGTCTACTATCTTAGCCACAGGAGGGTTAGCGTCAGGTGAAACCTCGACTAGGTCCATTTCGGCTAACGCAGCTGCTTCTAGGGCCTCAGCACGGCTTAAGATACCCATTTGTCGACCGTCATCACCAACTACACGCAGCTGCGGCGCCCTAATTGCGTTGTTGATACGGGGGATCTTACTGATCGTTGCTTCTCCTAGTCATCTGTACTTAAGTTGATAATAACAGAGGGGCCTCTTAGCTTCAAGGTGTTTTTAGGTTGTTGATTTATGTCTATACTGCAATGCTTCACCTATGTGCTCTGGTTTTATATTTAACTCGGAACCCAAGTCGGCTATTGTTCTTGCTACTTTTACAGTCCTTACATAGGCTCGTGCAGAGATAGCCAATTTCATCGAGGCATTATCTAAAAATTCCTTTGCAGAGGGGGATAGGTTAGCATAAGTGCGTATTTCTTTATTACTCATCGAACCGTTATACCTTGCTGGGCCAAGCCTCTGATACTGCAACTTATAAGCTGTTTCGACGCGGTGCTTCACTAACTCTGACTCCGCTTTGACGACGGAGTGCTTTAGTAAATTTCTGTGGTCTATATTATGCACCGGAAGATGGAGATCTATACGGTCTAAGATCGGACCAGAAACCCTCTTTTGGTATTTGTATATTGCCGCCGCAGAGCAAATGCATGTCTTCAATGTTCCATAGAAGCCGCATGGGCAGGGGTTTTTAGTTGCCACTAGTATAAAATCAGCTGGATAAGAAGCAGAATCTTTGACTCGGACAATATTCACCCTACCATCTTCGAGGGGTTGTCTAAGGGCTTCTAAGCAGGCCTGATTAAACTCCGGAAGCTCATCTAAAAACAGAACGCCTCTATGAGCTAAGCTTGCTTCTCCTGGTTTTGGCGTAGATCCACCGCCAATGAGGGCAATAGCACTGGCGCTATGATGAGGCGACCTAAACGGTCTAATGCTAACAATCTTACCGAAATTACCACTTCCCAAACTGTGGAGGTGTGTCACCTCCAATAGTTCACTGGGCGACAGGTCTGGTAAAATCCCGCACATGGCTTTTGCGAGCATAGTTTTTCCGGTTCCTGGAGGGCCATCCAGTAAGATGTTGTGGTGGCCGGCAGCAGCAATCTCTAAAGCACGCTTAGCTATAGGCTGCCCGATTATTTCAGAGAAGTCGATAAAATCAGATTTTGAAGATTGAACTATCGATCGTCCTTTGCCCGTAGATATAGACCTTAATGGCAATGTACCGGTAAGATCGAGGTAAGCGTCCCTTAGGCTTGCCGCCGCTTTGATCTCAATATCAGGAATGATTAATGCCTGCTCAAGGTTGGACAGGGGAATATAGAACTTATTAAAGTTCATTTTTTTGGCCGAAAGAATCTTTCCCACCAAACCTCGAACAGGGTTTAGTAAACCCTCCAGACTAAGTTCGCCTAAGAAAATGTAGTCTTTAGAAGCTTGGTAATTAATTTGATTTGATCTAGATAAAACAGCAACGGCCATGGGCAAATCTAGGCTAGTGGACCCTTTTGGCACATCGGCAGGTGAGAGGTTAATAGTTACTCTCTTGCGCGGAAATTCAATAGTTGAATTAGCAAACCCGGCACGCAGGCGTTCTCTGGCTTCCTCAACCGCCTTAGATGCATCACCAATGATAACTATTGACGGTAGACCATTGCTAATGTGGCATTCTACGTCTACTAGCATTGACTGAAAACCTGAATAATCTATGATACTTTTTATGCTTAAAATGCATTTTTTCTAGTCCCCCCGTCTTACTTAATAGAAGAAAAAAGTAGTAACCGAGACCCTTTCATAAAAGGCTATCGGTCTTATTTCTAGAGCGGTAATAAAGTAAGTTCGTAGATGGTGCTCCAATATTTAAAAACACCCGGCTGTTTTTGCCGGGTGTTTTTATAAGTTTTGCTATTGGTTTGGGGGTTTGGAGTTTTTTATGTTTGGAAGGTTTTGGATGGAACAACGGCTTGCGAGAAGCCGTTGTTACAGATCAGTTTTTGTTTTGAGCACTTTTTTTATTCAAGCGCCACCCTCATCTTATAAAGTACCAATTAGGGTGTCAATACGATTATGAAAAAAAGCTGTGTATAACTCAAACATGAGTTGAGCAGCTTAGTCTATAAGCCAAGCTTAAATGCTCATATAACGTCATATAAACTGACCTTTATTGTTGTATTCAAGAACAAACAACTTTAATTTCGCAACTCAACTAGCATTTTTTATACCAACCTATGTTTGGATTTAAAATAAAATTCGAGCGAGCAGAATAAAGGCTTAATAGATTATTTAAGTTACTTGGTCTAACATTAACTAAAATGGCACTCAGAACTTAGCTAGCGTCATTTTTTAATGCCTCCATTGCTATTAAGATGATGTCTTGTCCGGTCTACAGGGCGTATGGATTTTCATAATAACATCAGACTAGGCCTTATAAGGAGTTAAAGGTCTTAATAGATTTCAAATTAACTTCTTAATATAGGTGTTCAACAAAACTTAAAACACCGAACAGGTACATTAACTTAGTCCTAATGGAAATTACGGCTTCGCTTATTAATTCATAAGCTCTAACCATCCTGGTAATTCGCGCATGCGGTTCTAGACAGTAAATCCAAAAACATGTTATTTACTATTTTGAATAAAATTTTGTGCTTCATGTAAAGAAGGCGATATTAACTTAATATTTTTTTTGGTTTAACAAAAATTTATTAATAACACGATCGCTATTGGCAACTAAGCCTAATGGTTTCTCAGTATCCTGTGTGGCTAAATAATGTGAAAGTTAGTTCGAAATTTAGAACTAACGCAAACAATACATAGCGCATTATTTTTACTTTTAAAATGAAATTAAGACCTATTAAACTTTCCATAAAGCTGCAGCAGTAAGCTTCGAGCCGACCGAAAAAACACGGGTATTCCATAGAATAAAAGCGATCAAATAACGAACATAATATTTACAACTATGTGATATTTACTATGTTTTCAAAACAACATAAAATTTACATTTGAGCTTTATTAAAACTGTAATGATGTAAAAATACTATCAATATATACTTGACCTTTTAGCTATTGTTTGCTAGGATAATTTCAGTAAGTTAAAAAATAAAAAGTTACTTACTAATAAGCGACCGGGAGGCGCTAGAATATCACTCTTCGGAAGAAGAGTGGTCAGTCAAGCCGTGGGACGGTAAGCGCTAAATAGTAATATACAAAGGGCGCATTTACCGTCCAGGCTCCAAGCTCTACAATGTGTGCATGGACACACAAAGTAAAAACATTAAATTACCAATCGCTTCAGCAGTTGGTAGTTTTTTTTGTATGTTACTTTTGGCATTGTTTACAAATCCTTTACATAACATAATTTATGCATTGCTATTTTTTGCCGCTTTAACCATAACTCTTGTATCGGTAGGTTATTTATCAGTTCTAACCTACCGGAACAGTTTAAGTGCAAAGAGTAGGTCGGTAGTTTTCATTATTAGTATTTCTATAACTCTACTACTAATGCTCCGGAGTGCTGGTGCTCTAGGTTTGTTGGATACAGTAGCCTTATGTCTTTTAACGGTAGGTATGCTTTTCTATGTTACGAAAAGGACTTAAATTTAATGAGCGATTCAGCGTAATCCATGAAGTATAATAATGGATATGAATAAAAAGAGCGGAGAGATTCAGCCTCAATTCGAGCTACCTCAAGATCCCCAAGGTAGCGAGACTCTTAAAGAGCGAGCAATGGAGGCACCCCGAGATGGAGAGGGTGTTAGTGGTAAGCAGCAGGGGGGCACATCAAATCCATATGCCGTAGCACCAGCAGTACCGCCAGCTATTTCTATTCCTGTTAAATTGGGCGGTAAAGATAGCAGCACTACAGCTGGAATAGCTACTAGTGATTTATCAGCTCAAGATACAGACCTAATAGAAAAACAGTGGGTAGAGAGGGCCAAAGCTATAGTGGCTAGAACGCAGAATGATCCTTTCATTCAAAAGAATGAAATTAATAAGGCGGGGGCCGATTATATAAAGAAGCGATTTAATAAGACTATTCCGACGGATGATACGGTAAGAAAATGAACGTCCTATTAGTACTGGGCGGTTTTTTAGTTTTGGCGCTGGCCGGATGCTCCTTTGGTTACTTCTATGTGCGTCAGCTGTATCGACAGCAGAAAAACTATGAGCGGGGTTTAAAAATGGTTCCACTGCTCATTCACTTGCCACCGCCAAGCGATGATACGGACGGGGGTGGTAGAGACGCTAGGGACGTCACCGACGAGAATATTTCCAGAGCGCAGACTCTCTACAGCA
Organism: Candidatus Saccharimonadota bacterium; assembly: GCA_013815775.1. Lineage (GTDB taxonomy): Bacteria > Patescibacteriota > Saccharimonadia > Saccharimonadales > UBA10212 > JACDFN01. The sequence goes on from JACDFN010000003.1 coordinate 56,749, forward strand.
TACTATCTAGTACTTTTCAGAAAGGATTTAAGTCTAAGTTTTACGGCCAGAGACATATTGGGCTTGAAATTATAGCCGCCCACGGCTCGGTGCACTTTTATGCTGCCGTACCCGTACCATTGGTAAGTGTAGTAGAGCAAGCGATTGTTAGCGCCTACCCATCAGCCCGGCTAGAGGAAGTAGCCGATCACAATATTTTTAGCCCGGTGGGCCGTATAACAGGTACTCTAGGAGGCGAACTAGTGTTAAAGGAGCACTTCGCTTACCCGATTGCTACATATCTTGACCTGAAGAGAGACACTATGCAGTCGCTTTTAAACTCTCTATCTACACTTACTAAGGAAGATGGGGCAGGGGTGCAGATACTACTACGGCCAGCAGACGGTTCATGGCGCCGAGCAGCTACATCCGAAGCAGATAAAAAACGAGGAGGAAAATCAAAGCCCAAAGGCCTTGACAGTATTTTTTGGACAGTCGGCCAAATTTTTACAGCTTTAACCAAGCCGCCTGACAGTAAAGACGGAGATAAAGGGCACGAGCCCAATAAAGAGATATCAAGTCTTGACCAATCTGTTATTCAAGCCATAGAGGAAAAAACAAAGCAGCCTGGCTATGAAGTGCTCGTCAGGCTGGTTGCCTCTTCTAATATTTCTCATAGAGCTCAGTCTGTTTTGAATAACATTATTGCTACGTTTTCGCTATACGATGCTCCTGGAAAAAATGGTTTTAAGTTTGTACCCGCAAAAGACATTGATAGTTTTATAACTGCTTATATACTTCGTTTTTTCCCTCAGCAAAACACTAGGAACATCCTAAATGCAACTGAAATCGCCACTCTGTTCCACTTCCCAGACCAGAAGAACATCCCTACTTCACAACTTGAGCGTCAATCTTCTAAGCAAGTTGATGGCCCCAGAAACGTACCGGAAAAGGGTACTCTGCTTGGATACAATATGTTCAGAGGTGCCAAGAAGGCAATAAAGCTAGCCGAGGCGGATCGGGCACGACACATGTACGTTGTCGGACAAACTGGTACGGGCAAATCAACATTCTTAGAAAATTTGGCCCTCCAGGACATGCTAGAAGGCCGGGGATTCGCATTTGTGGATCCACATGGTGATACCGCCGAAAAATTGCTCTCAATGGTTCCTAAAGAGCGTACAGAGGATGTTATATACTTCTGTCCCGCCGATATGGACTATCCTTTGGGGCTCAACATGTTTGAGTACCACTCGCCTGACCAAAAAGACTTCTTAATTCAAGAAGCTATAAATATGCTCTATAAACTATATGACCCCGGTAGGACGGGCATTATAGGTCCCCGCTATGAACATCTTTTCCGTAACGCAGCCCTAACGGTTATGGCTGACCCGGCAGGGGGTAGTTTTGTTGATATACCCAAGCTCTTCCGGGATCCGAGGTTTGTAGAGCAAAAACTAAAACACGTAACGGATCAGAATGTATTAGAGTTTTGGCGCAAAGAAATGCCACAGTCACAGAGGTCAAATGATTTTGGAGAAGTGGTAAGTTGGTTCGTGAGTAAGTTTGGTGCGTTTCTTTCTAACGAGATGATGAGAAACATAATCGGCCAAGCAAAAAGCTCATTTAATTTACGGGAGGTAATGGACAGCGGTAAAATTCTACTGGTAAACCTAAGCCGCGGTCGTACCGGGGATCTTAATTCAAAACTGCTTGGTATGATTTTTATCATGAAGTTCGAGGCGGCAGCAATGTCTAGGGCGGATATACCTGAAGAATATAGACGAGATTTTTGTCTCTATGTAGATGAGTTCCAGAATTTTGCTACCGATTCATTCGCTGACATATTAAGCCAAGCTCGGAAATATCACCTTAATTTAATAGTTGCGAACCAATTCACTACTCAACTCAAGGAAGAAGTTCGAGATGCCGTGTTCGGTAATGTAGGCTCGGTTGTTTGCTTTAGGGTAGGTACAAACGACGCTGAATTCTTAGCTAAACAGTATGCCCCCATATTCGACATAGATGATTTACAGTTCTTACCCAATGCCAATACAGCCGTACGGATGATGATTGGCGGGGTTCCGGTGCAACCGTTTAGTATGGCAACCTTACCACCCTTAGGCCAGCCAAATAAGCAGTTGGGTGAAGCCTTGAAACAGCTTTCTGCGGCTAAGTACGGAAGGCCTAAAGCCATAGTTGAGTCGGAAATATTCAAGCGAATGGCAACTACGCAACCAGAGCGACCGCAACTTCTAGGCAGGGATGCATTCACTGAAGGCTCTGGGTATTCTTTGGCGAGTCCCTCAACAGTGACCAATAGATCAATAGGGCCACCGACTGTACAATCCTCTACCGCTAAACCGTCTTTCCTTGACGAATGGCTGAGCAAGCGTAAAAAAATGGAAGCCAGCGGTGTAATCAATAAAATAAATACTCACTCACTAAAACCAGGAACTACTTGGGATGCACGGGGTAAATCTGGACAAAACCCTTTAGCCCCAAGCCTATCTACACTCCATGAGGCAACATCAGCACCCCATAAGAAGAAAGAATCCGACACGGGGGAGCTGAAAATCCAAAGAGACAATCAAGAAAGCGTTCCGGCTGACCAAGTTAAAAGCGTTCGCATAGATAGAGAAGGAAACATAAGCTATGACAGGTCGTAGGACCTAGACTTTATTTCTTATGTAGTCTTTTTAACAATAGCTCTATAATCCATCCCGTACCGAATCCCGCTGCAAGCAAGAGGATAAACACACTGAAATTGTAATTATAACCATAGTGCTTAGTCAGATAGTAGTAGACTGTGCTACCTACTAACGCCATGATGCCACCGCCCAAAATACCAGATGGTCTTCCTATAGTTGTGGCAGTTATTTCGCTGGCTTTTTCTACTACTGGCTGATGCATAAACTTGCTTATGGGTTTCTGAAACGGGTTCAGATTTTTCTGCGCTCTGCCTAAAAGGCGATTATAGGCCATGGTTTTTAGTTCCTTGCTCACATAAGCCTGATCTGATAGCTGGGGTTGCTTTTCATCATCATCGATTATTATGTGTTCACTTTTCTCGGCTTCTTTATTGGCGGCCTCTCTTATAGATTCAATCTTGTGCTTATTTTCATGCACAGTACCTTGAATCTCGGGGGAGGTGTCTATTTTCTCCGAGCTATGATCGGGACCATGTTCTTCCGGGTGATAAATCTCTGCATTGCCAGGTAAGTTTAATTTTTCACTCATCCTACATCCCCCCGCCTAAAGTGTATTCGGCTTTTATAACTTCCAATTCACGGATCATGATTCTACTCCGAGCGAATAAATAGCCTGCAACTACTGCTACGGATCCTGCGATCGCTAAAGTGGTGCCGGGTCCAGTGTTGGGTAGGCTAGTAGAGGCGCTCTGCGCTACAGTCTTAACAATTGGACAATCAACGCTCATTGTCACTTCGTTACCATAGTCATTAGATATGGCGCAGTTATAGTCAGGAGAAAGACTTGAGGGACTGTTGGTGGATGGAATTATCTCCTTAATCTTAACCCGAATGGTCTTTACTTCTGAACTGTTAGCTTTCAAATTCAGGGTAGTCCACTTGAGATGGTTCTGAGAATCAAGCACTAAGCCTTGATTAGACAACTCTGAATGATCTATTAGCTCGGCATATTGCAAGACATCACCAAAGTAATCATCACCTTGGTAGTTTCGATAGTCACTGGATGTGACATTCTTTGTAGTTAATTTAAATTCTATAATGTCGCCGCTTTTCACTGAAGTCCCATCGGCATTACTAACCTTTTGTGTGACGTTTGTAACTGCTTTAGATAAATTTACTCTGGGTTCTTCAGCTATGATGACTTGAGTAGGGCAAGGACCAGTTTGTTGTGTTGGTCCTCCGTCGCTAGTAATTTCAGCGTATACCAATATTTTGTGGTTGCCAGCAGTTAGGTTGCTAATTTGTTTGTCGTAAGGAGTGGCAGAAGTATTATCGCGGTAGTCAAAGGTCCCGTTGCCATCAATATCGTAGAGATAGCCAACGACCCTAGCTCCATTTTGGACGTATGCTTCAGTTCGAATAATTACTTCTCTGTTTGAACCGCTAGCCAAGGAGGTAGAAGCTACACAATACCCGCTTGGAGTAGCAGTTGTGGGGGGTGGCGGGTTTGGTGCAACAGTGGGGTTAGGGCTGGGTGTTGGGGTAGGTACCGGTGCAGGTGCAGGCGTGGGTTTAGGGGAGGTTTTGGGTAATGGCTCTCTTATAACAGTAATACAAGGAGCAGCCGATGATTTATTACCAGTTTGGGTTGAGCTAATGACAGCACTATTGCAAATAATAGTATTATTGCGCGTATTTGCCCGAACCTTTACAGAAAGGTTACTTACGTACGGAGATGATCTATAGCCTAGCTCTCCGCTCCGCTTTATAGTCAAGGTATTTCCACTACGGCTCGATAAATCGTCTAAAGATACGAATTCAAAGTTAGGGTTTAGGTTATCAGTCAGCTTAAACCCGGTAGCCAGTGAATCCTCTCTCTCATTTTGGTACTCAATTCGGAATCTAACAACCTCACCAGGCTTAACTCTGGAAGCTGTTAGAAGCGTTTTATTAACAGTTAGTTTTGGCTTAGGAGGGGTGGGCAAATAAGGGCGATCAAATGTAGGATTACCGCAAGTCTGCAGTATCCAAAAACTTACTCCAAACTGGTTCTTACCTTGAAAGGCCGCATAACTACTAGAGGGCCCAGTATCCCATGCCCTAAGTGGCCGCTGATAAACAATGTTGCCACTAGCGTTTACGGTTCGTTCTCCCCATTTTGTACTGCTGATTCCGAAAGATGTTAGCGGTAATCTACCGGTGCTCCACCAATTGCGGCTAGTCGATTTGATAGTAGCGTTAGGTTTCTCGCCGGGAATAGCCGCAATGTTAGCTCTCTTAATACCGAATTTTTCATAGATAGCTCGAATATTACCGGTGTTATTGTCCCAAGCTTGCAGCAAGCTAGATTTAGTAGTTATCCCGTTTATGATGTCATTTGGGGAGGCAGCTAACGAATTCTGAGCAGGGTATTGTGCAGCAACAATCTGGACTAACAGGGATAGTATAACCATTATAAAGCCCAATCTTCGAAGTGCAGCTTCGCCTCGTAAACGATGCGAATAGAAGTTTATCTGTTCAACTAAACTGGGGTTAAATGGTAAATTTGCGAGTATTTTTTTGAACATTAAGATATGCTCGACTTTATTAATGGTTTGTAGGCTTATTTAAACATGAATACATGTGTTCAGACAAGGTCTAAACAGGTTGTTATTTGAAGTGTAACCTTCTATAATAAGAGGTGATAGAGAACAAATTATAAAAGTGAGGGACAGCCGCGGTGAGCAAAACAAAACCACAGGCCTATGATGCCAGTCAAATTCAAGTCTTAGAGGGTTTAGAGCCAGTCCGTAAACGACCGGGCATGTATATCGGCAGTACTGGTATTGAAGGCCTGCATCACATGATAAAAGAGCTGGCTGATAATGGTATTGACGAGGTTATTGCCGGTGAAGCTACTTTGCTTGAAGTTATTCTACATGCCGACGGTGGAGCTACTGTTATCGACAACGGTCGAGGTATCCCAGTTGAAACCCACCCTAAAACTGGAAAAAGCACCCTTGAAACAGTTTTAACTGTTCTTCATGCCGGTGGTAAGTTCGGCTCTGGTGGCTACAAGGTCTCTAGTGGCCTACACGGCGTAGGTTCAAGCGTAGTCAATGCTCTCTCAACTAAGCTGGTAGCTACTGTTGCTCGGGATGGATATTATTGGACTCAAGAATATGAGCGCGGTGCACCAAAAAGCGATATACAAAGGGGCGAGAAAGCCAATGGAACGGGTACTACAATTAAGTTTTACCCCGATGATACTATTTTTGAGACGGTTGTTTTTAATTATGATTGGGTAATAAATTACCTTAGGCATCAGGCTTACTTGACAAAGGGGGTAAAGGCTACAGTATTTGATGAGCGGACTAGTGCCGGTTATGCCTTTTATTTCGAGGGTGGGATTGAATCATACGTTCGGCATTTAAATAGCGGCAAAGAAGCCATAGATGATGAAATATTCTACGTCGATAAAGAGATAGGGGATGGTGTTGTTGAGATTGCAATGCAATATAGCGATGCTTATTCCGAAACCGTAATGCCGTTTGCGAACAACGTCCACAACCCAGACGGGGGCTCCCATCTTACGGGCTTCAGGACCGCTCTCACCAGAGTCGTGAACGACTATGCTAGAAAAAACGGGTTAATAAAAGAGAAAGAAGAAAATCTAACTGGCGAAGATTGCAGAGAAGGCCTTACAGCGGTAATCCTGGTTAAAATTCCTGATCCTCAATTTGAAGGTCAAACCAAAAACAAGCTCGGTAACCCCGAAGTTAGAGGTTACGTAGAGCAGGTAATGAACGAGTGGTTCAACTATTACCTAGAGGAACATCCCGCTGTAGCTCGTAGGATAGTTAACAAGGCTCTGCTTGCCGCTCGCGCTCGCAAAGCTGCAAGGGCAGCGCGTGATAATATAATCCGAAAGGGTGCCCTTGAGGGTTCGACATTGCCGGGTAAGCTGTCTGACTGCGCTACTAAAGATCGTAGCGAAGCAGAATTATTTATAGTTGAGGGAAAAAGTGCCGGTGGATCGGCCAAAGATGGCCGTAACAGCCATTTTCAGGCCATTCTGCCGCTTAGGGGAAAGGTACTTAATGTTGAACGCGCTCGGCTGGATAAAATGCTAGGGAACGAGGAAATCGTCAACCTTATCAAGGCAATGGGAGTGGGTATTGATGAGCAGTTCAACATAGAGGGTCTTCGTTACGATAAAGTTGTTATCATGACGGATGCTGATGTTGACGGAGCACACATTAGTACTCTCTTACTTACTTTATTCTTCCGACACATGGTATCGGTTATAGAGGGAGGACACTTATACATCGCACAACCACCCCTATATGCAATCGGCTCCGGTAAAAAGAAGGACTACGCTTACTCGGATTTAGAGCGCGACGGAATGATAGATAAGTTGATTGCGGACCGTCGAGAAAAAGGCCACAAAATAAACTCCGATGACGACCGTATTAAACAAGCAGGAGTATCCATGCAACGCTATAAAGGTTTAGGAGAGATGGACGCCGACCAACTATGGGAGACTACAATGGATCCTGATAAAAGGGTTCTTCTTCAGATCAAGGTAGAGGATGCCGAAAAGGCCGATACTATATTTAGTAAGCTAATGGGAACAGAGGTAGAGCTGCGTAAAAACTTTATTCAGACCCACGCAAAATTCGTAAAGGACTTGGATATTTAATCCCATGAACGACGAGCCAAAAATCCAACCAGGTGAGCTAGAACAGCCAAATAACCCTCCCACTACTAATAACTTCGTCCGTAGTGTAGAAAGTGAGATGGAGCAACGCTATCTACAATACTCCATGAGCGTCATTGTAGCCCGCGCTCTTCCAGATGTAAGGGACGGTTTAAAGCCAGTTCATCGCCGGATCTTATTCGTTATGGATAAGAATAACCTCCGCTCCACTAGCAAGCACATCAAGAGCGCCCAGATAGTAGGTGAAGTGATGGGTAAATACCACCCTCACGGTGACACTGCAATCTATGATGCCATGGTGAGGCTAGCCCAACCTTTCTCAACACGCTATCAACTAGTGGATGGCCAGGGTAACTTTGGCTCTATGGACGGAGACCCGGCAGCAGCATACCGATACACAGAGGCTCGTATGACTAAAGCTAGTGAAGCGCTTCTCGAAGATCTTGATAAAGAAACTGTTCCATTCCGCGATAACTTCGATGGATCTTATCAAGAACCAGAAGTCCTCCCTGCAAAGCTTCCCAACCTGCTATTAAACGGTCAAATGGGCATCGCTGTTGGAATGGCTACCAATATTCCGCCCCATAATCTAAATGAGATTATCGACGCTACAGTTCACCTGATTGATAATCCCACAGCAACGGTGGAAGACCTACTGGAGTTCGTAAAAGGACCAGACTTTCCAACTGGTGGAATAGTTTATGGGCGTGAATCAATCCGATCGGCATTTACAACAGGCAGAGGGGGAGTAGTAGTCAGAGGAGTGGCCAATATTGAAGAGGGCGCCAAGGGTAGACAGCGGATTGTAGTGACCGAAATTCCTTACGCTGTTAATAAAGCTTCTCTCGTTGAGCGAATTGCAGATTTGTATAGGGATAAAAAAATAACCGGTCTCTCTGATCTTCGAGATGAAAGCTCTAAGGGGCTGGTTCGTATAGTTATTGAGCTCAAAAAAGACGCATACCCCAAGAAATTACTGAACCAGCTATATAAAATGACTCCTCTACAGACGAGCTTCCACTACAACATGTTGGCATTAGTTGACGGTATTCAACCCCGGGTACTTGGCCTGGCAGATATTCTTACCGAATACATAAAACATCGACAGTCGGTGGTGCGTCGGCGCACCGAGTTTGAGCTAAGAAAAGCCAAGGAGAGAGCTCATATCTTAGAAGGCCTTAAAATTGCTCTAGATAATATAGATGAAGTTATTAAGACTATTCGGGCCAGTCAAACTAGCGAGGAAGCTCAGAATAATCTTATAAAGACGTTCAAGCTAACTCCTATTCAAGCACAAGCCATACTTTCCATGCAGCTCCGCAAGCTTACCGGTCTAGAGCGCAAAGAGATTGAGACTGAACTCCAAAACTTACTAGTACTTATTTCAAAGTTAGAGGATATATTGGCTAGTGAGCAAAAGATTTTGAAGATAATTAAGGCCGAATTACTGGCTATGAAAGAGCAATTCGGCGATGAGCGTAGGACCAAAGTGGTACCGCACGAGCTAGGTAAAATGAGTGACGAGGACCTTGTTCCTGACGAGCAGGTTGTTGTTACGCTTACATCGGCAAACTATATAAAGCGTACTTCAATCGCTGACTACAAGAGACAAGGGCGGGGCGGTAAAGGACGAAGGGGAATGGTCACACGCGAAGAAGACGTGATTGAACATGTTGTAAATGCCTCTACGCATGATTTTCTATTATTCTTCACGAACAAAGGAAGAGTGTTCAGAATGAAAACATATGAAGTTCCAGCTGTTGGTCTTAGCGCCAAAGGTATTGCCATTGTTAATTTACTTCAACTTCAGCCTGAGGAAAATGTTAGTTCGGTGATTAATGTCAGTAAAAAAGGCTCGGAAAGCGGGAACCTTTTGATGTGTACCGTTCGCGGCGTGGTCAAGAAAACCCCCTTTGAGCAGTATCAGAATGTACGGGCTACCGGACTGATTGCCATCAAGTTGGACGAAGGCGATGAGTTAAAGTGGATACGCATGACTACCGGCCAGGACGAGGTTATTATTTCAACCTCACACGGCCAAGCTATTCGTTTTCATGAGAAAGATGCCAGGCCTATGGGCCGAGCATCCAGAGGTGTTAGGGGCATAAGACTACGAGCAGGAGATAGTGTGATAGGGATGGATATAGTCGAAAAAGACTCGTCACTATTCGTTATTAGTGAGTTTGGTTACGGTAAGCGTACTAAAGTTAGTCAGTTCACGGCTCACGCGAGAGGGGGAGTTGGCATACGCTCCGCGGTAGTTAATAAGAAGACCGGCCCACTGATTGGAGTTAAAACTCTAGCTGGCCTTGACCAAGAAGTTATTATTATTTCGGCTCAAGGTCAGACAATTCGACTAGGCCTTAAAAACATTCCAAGTCTAGGGAGGGCTACCCAGGGGGTACGTATAATGCGCTTAAATGATAAAGACAGGGTAGTATCCCTAGCTCTAGTTGAAAAAATTATTGAAGTCGAAGAAGAAACCGAGACGGGTGAACCGGCCGTAGAAACTAAAGGCAAAAAAGCCACCAAATAAATCAATAGTTTGTTGCTTATGCTACATCAATATTGAGTTGACTACCCCTGAATTTATGCGCTATACTTGGTCTAGCTTTAAGGGTGCCTGTTTTTGAGTGTTATAAAACTACTTAAAAAGACACAAAGAAAGAGAACAGGGCCAGTTCGCTAAAAACGTAGCGAGCCTATCCCTTTAAGCGTTCATTGAAAATTAAGTAGTGCAAATCAACGTCAGTTCAAATCTGAAGTTAAAATCAGATTCTTTATGGAGAGTTTGATCCTGGCTCAGGATGAACGCTGGCGGCGTGCCTAATACATGCAAGTCGAGCGAGAACCAGACCTTCGGGTTTGGAGACAGCGGCGGACGGCAGAGTAACGCGTAGGAACGTACCCCAAAGTGAGGGATAAGCCCGGGAAACCGGGTCTAATACCGCATGTGATCTTCGGATTAAAGCTTTCGCGCTTTGGGAGCGGCCTGCGTATGATTAGCTTGTTGGTGAGGTAATGGCTCACCAAGGCGACGATCATTAGCTGGTCTGAGAGGATGATCAGCCTGACTGGGACTGAGAACGGCCCAGACTCCTACGGGAGGCAGCAGTAGGGAATTTTCCACAATGGGCGAAAGCCTGATGGAGCAACGCCGCGTGCAGGAGGAAGGCCCTCGGGTCGTAAACTGCTTTTATCTGTGACGATTTTGACGGTAGCAGAAGAATAAGGATCGGCTAACTCCGTGCCAGCAGCCGCGGTCATACGGAGGATCCAAGCGTTATCCGGAATTACTGGGCGTAAAGAGTTGCGTAGGTGGCATAGTAAGCAAGCAGTGAAATTATATGGCTCAACCATATACCCATTGTTTGAACTGCTAAGCTAGAGCATGAGAGAGGTAGATGGAATTTCTAGTGTAGGAGTGAAATCCGTAGATATTAGAAGGAACACCGATGGCGTAGGCAGTCTACTGGCTCATTGCTGACACTAAGGCACGAAAGCGTGGGGAGCGAACGGGATTAGATACCCCGGTAGTCCACGCCGTAAACTATGGATGCTAGCTGTTATCGGTATCGACCCCGGTAGTAGCGAAGCTAACGCGTTAAGCATCCCGCCTGTGGAGTACGGTCGCAAGACTAAAACATAAAGGAATTGACGGGGACCCGCACAAGCGGTGGAGTGTGTTGTTTAATTCGATGATAAGCGAAGAACCTTACCAAGGTTTGACATCCTGCGAAGGTCTCCGAAAGGAGACTGTGCTTTTAGAACGCAGTGACAGGTGTTGCATGGCCGTCGTCAGCTCGTGTCGTGAGATGTTTGGTTAAGTCCATCAACGAGCGCAACCCTTTTAGTTAGTTGAATTTCTCTAGCTAGACTGCCCTGGTAACAGGGAGGAAGGAGGGGATGATGTCAGGTCAGTATTACCCTTACACCTTGGGCTACAAACACACTACAATGGCCGGTACAAAGGGCAGCCAACCCGCAAGGGGGAGCAAATCCCATCAAAGCCGGTCTCAGTTCGGATAGCAGGCTGAAACTCGCCTGCTTGAAGCTGGAATCGCTAGTAACGGTAGGTCAGCATACTACCGTGAATACGTTCCCGGGTCTTGTACACACCGCCCGTCAAGTCATGAAAGTCGCCAATACCTGACGTGCCAGCTTGCCTGGTCCTAAGGTAGGGGAGATGATTGGGACTAAGTCGTAACAAGGTATCCGTACCGGAAGGTGCGGATGGATTACCTCCTTTCTAGGGAGAACACTAGCATCAATCGTGGCAACACATTGAGAGCTAGGTCGATATCGATAAACTTTTACCAGTACTGAAGAGTTTATTCTCCACTTCGGTGGACGATACACAGTACTAAAATATGACTGACGTTGAGATGCACTACTCAGAGTTTAATACTCAAAACCGCCTGTAAGGGCGGTTTTGTAGTTAACGACGCATCGTTTATAGATATAGCTATTGTCTTTTATCTCTACTTATGTCATAGTCTATAAATGGAAAAAAGACAAAAAAATGAACAATCACTGCTAACGGGCAATCGGCGCGTTGGTTTTACTGATCTAGCTGAAGCTTTCCAACAATATCCTGAAAAAATCCGGGAAATACTTCAGCTTAGCCACACTCTGGACTTCTACCCCTATCGCAGTGGACTTTTCCCGGCTTCAGCTTTGCCTGGTGAACTGGGTGAAATAACCAGCATGGGTATGGCCTGGCTGCGCGATAGTGCTCATATAGCTGACGGTTTATGGCAAAGTGGCGATACAGAAAGTGCTACGGCTGCCGGCCGCGCTATTCTGGATATATTCAAAGACCAAAACACCATACACAAGATGGAAGGCATTATCAATGGTAGTCTCGACCCGAAAGACCCGAATTCTCGCCCTCCAGTACGGGTTGACGGCGATACGCTTATTTATACTGGCTATAATGATGCTAATATTCAAAATGACTCGGTTGGATATTCGATTTGGCTAGCTAGCCGATTAATTAAGAACGGGGAAATAAATACATCTGCCGATGATATCAATACACTAGCTTTGATAACTCGTTACCTAGGAGCAATCCGCTACTGGGAAGATGCCGATAGCGGCCATTGGGAGGAAACCCGTAAAGTTAACGCTTCCAGTATAGGCGTGGTTGTAGCCGGCCTTAAATCGACGAAAGAATTGTTTGTTAGCCTGGGCTATAACCATAATTCTTTGGAGCTAACAGACCTTATTAATAAGGGAGCAGAGACTTTAAATCAGATCCTACCTTATGAATCGCCTGGACCGGGAGAACTTGAGCGTCGTTATGATTCAGCCTTACTGTTTTTGGTTGAGCCAATGAATGTTGTTAGTCCCGAACAGGCAAGAATGATCGTTGACGACATAACGCGGCATATGGTGAGAGACATCGGTATTGCCCGTTATCCCAAAGATTCTTATTGGCACCCCGACTTTCGAGATGAAGTAAAGCTTGGTGAACGAGCGACTTTCATCCCAGGTGCATTTGAAAAACGGGAAACCTTAGCTCAGGAAAACAATGAAGCCCAGTGGACTCTTTTCGACCCGCTACTTTCTGTCTATTGGGGAAAGCAGTTTAAAGAGACAGGCAATACGAGTGCTCGGGAAAGGCAAATGTGGCACCTTAATCGCTCATTAGGTCAGTTAGTCTGCGGCGGTCCGGACGGACAATCGTTGCTATTGCCAGAAGCATACTTTTTGGAGAGAGGCCAATGGGTAGCTAATGACCACGTGCCATTGCTGTGGAGTCAGGCTAATTTGATGCTAGCGCTTGATATGTTTGAGAAGACCTCGAGACAAGCCTAGCGGTTATTGCTGTTGCTTTTTTAAACCTTTTATGCTAATATAGATACAATGACAAAAATAAAAAAAACACCAGAAGAAGCAGAAGAAAAGTTAGCAATGCAACCCCCTGAAACGGAGTATGTTTCAGAGAGCTACGTAATTAACTTGCCTGCTACCAACGAGCATCTAGGAGACCCTTGGAGCCTGCGTAAATATGCATCTGAGGTGATGAACAGGGAAATTGGCGACGAGGTACAGCTAACATCTCTTAGAATTAAAAGACCTGGTTTAACCTCTCGTGGCACCGCTAAGCTTTTTAGTCGAACACCTAGGGTTAGGCTTTATGTTACGACAAAGTTCTAAAACATAGGCACCAAAAGAAACGCCATATTGGCCGCTATGACTACGAACCCGACAATCTTAATTACATAGGGGTTGTCTAGATCTCTGATAATGCCGGTGCCTGCGTATTGTCCCAGCCAGCGGACGACTTCATGACTCCACTTAATCAGGGCAAACCCAACCGCGATACCTAGTAATGATTCCATTAATGACATAACCATTTATTCTCACTGGTAGTATAAACCATCAAAGCTTGAGTTTTAAGGAGTTTTTACGTACAATACCTCTGTTCTTTTACCCAATAATAAATTAAAAATATAGGTTGTTTTGAGGGCTTGTAGCTCAGTTGGTTAGAGCGCGTCACTGATAATGACGAGGTCCCAGGTTCAAGTCCTGGCAAGCCCACCAATCACAATGACAGATTACGGGAAGGATAAGACGCTAAAATTAGCCGCAGCGACTGTTACGGCAATCTTTGCAGTTGGTCTAGGCGGAGCCCTGATAGTGGAGTCAGCTCTGGGTCTTATTATCCTAGTCAGTCTAGAAGCCGTGCTCTTAATAGGAGCCGGAATAGTACTGAACCGTATGTCAAAAGATAAGGGGCATTAGCTCAGTTGGCTAGAGCACCACATTTGCAATGTGGGGGTCATCGGTTCGAGTCCGATATGCTCCACCAAGATACCTTATCGATCTGATATTAAATTCCCCCGGGTCGCTCGCTTGCGAGCAACCCGGGGGTTTTGTTATCCGCAGTTTGCAATGGCGCCCGATTGGGCATCCACTACTGCCTGGCGGAAGGCGGGCAGTGACGACTTCGGAGTGGCGTCAGCATAGAAGGATCCGGACTGCCAAGCGGACAAGTCGCTCTCGTCACTGGTGTGAAAGAACGAGGTACCGATGACAGTCGGCTGGCAGGCGGCCAGCTCCAGAGCCTGGCGGTAGAACAACGCCTGAGTAGCTTCGCTAACCGCTTTAGTCGAGGGAGGCTCTGCGGAGTGGTACAAAGACCGCTTGTGAGGCGGAATAATGCTGTCCACTCCGTATTCCATGTAGGCGATGGGTAACCTCGAGCCGGCTTGGGCTGTGCGGTTGAAAGCCTCCTCGAGAGCCGCTACCAGCTTCTTGTAGTCGGCGAAGCCGACATAGGCGCCCTCATGCAAAGCTTCCGGTGACTCGCTGGAGTTTACCCCGTAAGGATGGTACGAAAGAACGTCCATGAGGGGCTTTGTGCGTCCACTTTCACGGAAGGCTTTGCCCATTTCCTTGATGTACTCAACCGAGCCACGTGAGGCAAGCCCGCCCCCGTAGACCCGGATGTCGGCCGAAATAGCCTTTAGCTCGTCATAAGCTTGGGCTAGCACCGTCACGTAGTTCTTGGCGGCGTCTTTTTGGGGCCGCCAGAACGACGGGGAATTGACTTCGTTTCCGATGACGAAGTCCTTAACTCCGTGAACTAACGTGAGTCCTGTTTTGTCTGTAGTACCTCCTTGCAGAGAGTGGGCCAGGGTGGACAGGAATGTCCGGTACTGGCGCCGCTGACCGGGTCCGATAGGCGCGCGACCGTACGGTGATACCGACAGAATCATGCGGATGCCGGATAGTTCTGCGGCTGCTACTGAGTTTCTGATGCTTTGAACGTCCTGAGGGGACGGCCAAGGCTGGCCTGGTGACCAGGGAATGATCTGCCTGACGACTGTAAAGCCGGCCAGGGAAGTGAGCCTCATCTTCGCGTAAGCAACTTGAAGATCAGGTTGGAACGCTGAATTCGAAGCCACACCCACCCACTTGGGCGGTGCTGCCTCCGATGACTTTGTTCCCCCCGCTAGCAGCATAAGGAACGCTACGAGCAGGAATTTCGTCATTATCTACACCTCTCTCCGTAGGCAGGAATATCTACGCTACTGCAACTGTGTGTGAAGCAGTTAGGCTAGAGTATACATGCAAAAGCTTTAAAAGTTAGAGATTTAACACAAAAAACAGGTGCCAAAGCGTATACTTTTCTACATCAGTTTACGATTGACTACCCCTGTTATAATTGTTAAGATATTAAGGTTGTTTGAGTACGGCCAGTCGATGAACGCCGACATAGCGCGCGTTTTCTGGGCTTACTCAAACTCTTTAAGTACAATCTGTCGCGTTTAGTGGTGGATAAAGTAGGCCTGTATCTTAAAAACTAGGGTAGACGTGCATTAGTGAAGTGCACGTTTTAATTTAGCAAATGACAAACGGCAATTGGTGATTAACCAATAGCTAGTCAATTGCACTTGACACACCCTTCATCTTCGGATGAAAGGTGTAATCGTAAAAAGTTACTCAAGCGCGCATAAAGGATGCCTTGACGTAAGACACCGAGGAAGGACGTAGTCGGCTGCGATAAGCCGCGGGGAGCTGCCAAACAAGCTTTGAACCGTGGATGTCCGAATGGGGAAACCTCACTAGAGTCATATCTAGTGGCTACCGTCTGAATATATAGGACGGATAAGCGGTAAGCTGGGGAACTGAAACATCTTAGTACCCAGAGGAAAGGAAAGTAAACAACGAATCCCGTAGTAGTGGCGAGCGAACCGGGACTAGCTCAAACCTTAACCATTTCCATCTATTTATTTAGGTGGATAAGTTGGTAGACGAAAATGTTTAAGGGGTTGTGACAAGTAATTAACCAGTACGGAGCCCTGAGAATTTCTCAGATTTCCGTACTGATAGCAGGCTCTACCAATGGTCTGCATAAGGTAAAAAATTTGCGATGCGAGCAGAAGCTTCTGGAAAGGGGCGCCATAGACCGTGAAAGCCGGGTATGCCAAGTGTTGCAAACCTTATTATTATTAGGCTATAAGACTTGTCTTATAGTGTGTCGAGTAGGACGGGGCACGTGAAATCCTGTCTGAAACTGGGGGGTCCACCCTCCAAAGCTAAATATGTCTTACGATCGATAGTGAACAAGTACCGTGAGGGAAAGGTTAAAAGAACCCCGGATAGGGGAGTGAAATAGAGCCTGAAATTATGCGCGTACAAGGAGTCGGAGCTAGATTTAGTCTAGTGACGGCGTGCTTTTTGTAGAACGATCCAGCGAGTTATTTTGCAGCGCAAGCTTAAGCCATTTGGCGGAGGCGTAGTGAAAGCGAGCCTTAATAGGGCGACAAGTGTTGCAAAGTAGACCCGAAACCAGGTGACCTAACCATGGGCAGGCTGAAGCGTGGGTAAAACTACGTGGAGGGCCGAACCGTAGCGAGTTGCAAAACGCCCGGATGACTTGTGGTTAGAGGTGAAATGCCAATCGAACCTGGAGATAGCTGGTTCTCCTCGAAATAGCTTTAGGGCTAGCGTCGTGTGGTAGCTGTGTGGGGTAGAGCTCTGTTTTGGAATGGGGCCCGTAAGGGTATCCACCCTTGACAAACTACGAATACGCACAGTGGTATCACGGCAGTTAGAACGTGGGGGCTAAGCTCCACGCTCGAAAGGGAAACAGCCCAGATCGCCAGCTAAGGTCCCTAAATATACACTCAGTGGAAAACGAAGTGGGATTTCTTCGACAATGAGGATGTTGGCTTAGAAGCAGCCATTCATTTAAAGAGTGCGTAACAGCTCACTCATCAAGAGATCCTGCGCGGAAAATGTAACGGGGCTAAAGTGTATTACCGAAGCTGCGAATGCTGCTATAAATTTATTTGTAGCAGCGTGGTAGAGGAGCGTTGATATTGCATTGAAGTCAGACCGGGAGGTCTGGTGGAGCGTTATCAAGTGAGAATGCTGGAATGAGTAACCACAAGAAGGGTGAGAATCCCTTCCACCGAAAGAGCAAGGTTTCCTGGGCCATGATAATCATCCCAGGGTTAGTCGGTCCTAAGCCGAGGCGAGTAGCGTAGGCGATGGACAACGGGTTAATAATCCCGTACCGGTAATATATTGTTTCAAGATGCGCGGCATGGTAGCAGAAGCGGATTCATGGTTATATCCGTCTAACTGGTCTAACGGGCCAGGAATGAGACACCTGAATAAGGTGAATTTCTGTGAGAGTACTGACTAGAAAAGTCTTGATACTTATGTATGTTGCCGACCGTACCGCAAACCGACACAGGTGCTCAGGTCGAGAAGACCAAGGTGTACGAGTGAATCTTCGTTAAGGAACTCGGCAATACAGCGACCGTAACTTAGGGATAAGGTCTGCCTGGGTATGCCACAATGTTCCAAAAACATGAGAAAAACCTAGGTTTTTCTCATCGCGCCGGCAAAATGGAATACATTTTGTCGGGTTGCTCTCTTTCTGAGAAGAAGAGGAGCAAAAACCCAATTTTTGGGATGTTGTGGCATATCTAGGCCGCAGCTAAAGAACCCATGCAACTGTTTACCAAAAACACAGGTCTCTGCTAACACGAAAGTGGATGTATAGGGGCTGACTCCTGCCCGGTGCTGGAAGGTTAAGGGGAAGGCTTTACGGCTTGAACTTAAGCCCCAGTGAACGGCGGCGGTAACTATAACCGTCCTAAGGTAGCGAAATTCCTTGTCAGGTAAGTTCTGACCCGCACGAATGGAGTAATGATATGGGTACTGTCTCAACGAAGAGCTCGGTGAAAGTGCATTGACGGTAAAGATGCCGTCTGTCCGCAGCAGGACGAAAAGACCCCGTGGAGCTTTACTACAGTTTGGCATTGAATCGGGTTGTAACATGTGTAGGATAGGTGGGAGGCTTTGAAGCCAGAGCGCTAGCTCTGGTGGAGCCAACGGTGAAATACCACCCTTGTTACAATCTTATTCTTACATTAACCGTTATCCGGTTAGTGGACAGTGTCTGATGGGTAGTTTAACTGGGGCGGTTGCCTCCTAAAGAGTAGCGGAGGCGTTCAAAGGTTGGCTAGATACGGATGGAAATCGTATCGGTAGTGTATACGCATAAGCCAGCTTGACTGTGAGGCCTACAAGCCAAGCAGGCACGAAAGTGGGAGTAAGTGATCCGCTGTCCAAACCATTTTTGGTTTACGAATGTGGTATCGGCAGCGCAAACGGATAAAAGTTACCCCGGGGATAACAGGCTTATAGCGCCCAATAGTTCACATAGACGGCGCTGTTTGGCACCTCGATGTCGGCTCATCACATCCTGGAGGAGGAGCATCTTCCAAGGGTTCGGCTGTTCGCCGATTAAAGTGGTACGTGAGCTGGGTTCAGAACGTCGTGAGACAGTTCGGTTTATATCCGCTGTGGACGTCAGGAAATTTGAGAGGATTTGTCGCTAGTACGAGAGGACCGCGATGAACGCACCGCTGGTGTACCGGTTGTTCTACCAAGAGCATCGCCGGGTAGCTATAGTGCGGACCAGATAAGCGCTGAAAGCATATTAAGCGCGAAACTGACCTCAAGATTAGATTTCCCCAGAGACCCCTGAAAGACTATCAGGTTGATAGGCGCAAGGTGTAAGTGCGGTAACGCATTCAGCCGAAGCGTACTAATAGGTCCATTGACTTTTTACGAGTCCTCACAGACGAGCCATGAGGCTTTACTTGCGAGAGTCTGTGAGGGCTGGTGCATTGACTAGCTATTGGTAGTCAGCAAATAGCTGATTACCGGTCATTTGTTAAATATCTAACTGTTATTTGGCATCAAAGGATGTTACATTTACATCGTACTCGTGCATTAATAATTCATTGGCGTCGACTTCCGCTACTTTTCTTAACAAGGGAAAGGTAGTAGCCGCAGTCTGCTTTAGCAAATTCGGATTTATTCCGAAAGCGGCGTTGAAGGAAAACCGTAGGTTGTCCTTCAAGGTAGTCGGTGCCCATGGCGCTAGGGAAACACCTGTTCCCATCCCGAACACAGCAGTTAAGCCTAGCAGCGGTTACAATACTTGGGTTTAACCCTGGGAAAATAGCACGGTGCCGAACTATAAGAGAGCCCCCGGAAACGGGGGTTTTCTTCTTTTCAAGAAGCAATACTAGCTATCCTGGGCGGCAGGGTAGCGCCCAGCGCCGGGCTGCGTTCAAACGGTAT
The DNA here is from genome assembly GCA_013815775.1 of Candidatus Saccharimonadota bacterium. GTDB lineage: Bacteria > Patescibacteriota > Saccharimonadia > Saccharimonadales > UBA10212 > JACDFN01. The sequence goes on from JACDFN010000003.1 coordinate 76,198, forward strand.
AGTCTTCGCTTGCCGGAAAGTTGGCCAAACCGAACTCCCTTCGGTCAAACATGCGTTTGGCCTTCATCTTTCCGGCCATGCTCATCCTTCTGTTTAAGCCGATCCCCGAAACCATAAACGGAATAATCTGACATTGACGTAAGAGAATTAGTGTAGTATAATATTAAATAATTAGGTTTATTAAGGAATTAATATGAGCGACAGATATCCAAATTTTGAGTCCCATCATTTGTCTGATCTGTATTTGGAAACTCAAACCGATCGAGTTAAAAATCTGGTCAGCAATGCTGATACTATTATAATTCACACAACGCATGAAGCATACATAAAGGAGTTGGCACAGTCGTTCAACCTTCCTGAGGATGCAGCCGAGAGCTTGCGCAACGATTTCTTTAGACAGCGCGCCGAAATATTACGTAGATTAGATGCATCTGAAGAGCGTGTTGATTTTAGCGAACCTTTACCTGTTGATCAACTTTCTGCCTTTAGCACTATGCTTCCAGAATATACTATCTCTGATGTAGCATTCCTGTCTGATGCTGATGCGGTTGCAGAGGTAAGGGAATGGATGGCGGCTGAACAGAGTGATATAGAAGGCGAGCAGGGAGTTTAAATTATGAGCGAGCATTTAGTAAATCCGCCTGCCGAAGGCACTACAGATGAGGATTGGGGTTTTGAGCCAGCGGGTTGGGAAGACAGATTCATAGTCCGCTCAATGGAGAAGCTGCTAGACTTGCTAGGTAGATTAAAAGGCGAAGAAGCCGAAGGAGTTTAATATGAGCGAATTTTTTCCATCAGAGCCCGGTTCTGGTCTTATGCCGGAAAAGGATCAATTACCTAACGATTTAGTCACTGGTGTTCACAGTGAACATGATATAGCGGTGGAGCAAGCATTAAAGACTTCTTTTGAACGCATTACTACAGCCTATGAATCACCTCCCCCACATCTGCAGATAGGTATAAGGGATTTAGAGATGGAAGAAATCGAAAGATTTATACATGATCCACTCTATGAACTAATTCGCGAACGTATGCGTCAACAAGACACAGATTCAAAAGAAGTAGAAGACCAAGGAGTTTAATATGGCTGAACGTGAATACGCACACGAAAACCTCGTTGATTCAGCGATGATTGTAGTTAGCAGACGGTCAGCTTCAGCTGACACTTTCAATGAAGTACCACTTCGAGCTTCTTAACCCTAGCTTCTGTTTTTCCGATGCCCGGGCCCATTTAAATCTGCTTCCTCGAGCCCGAGAAGATAGTTCCTGGCTTATAGCCTGAAGGATGTTCTTGATTCTGACTAAGACGGTATTTGCATATCCGCATCAAGCGCTGATCTAAAAGCGTAAAACTGCTCTAGGAGAGGGTCCGCGCCCGTCTCACCAAAAAAGGCTTCTCGACGGTCTTGTAATTCCGCAAACAGCGCCACTCGGCGTTCGGACAACAGCATCCCCCTATCTATTTTTACTAGGAATTTAGCATTGCCAAGCTCTAGCTCTAAAGGGTCGGCTAATTTTTCTAGCTCAGATTTGACATCGTTTAACCACTGGTCAGCTTTTTCTTTCATGCCCGCTTCACGGGAAGGATCCATTTCAAACATCGCCAAATAATACAATAAATCTAGCAAAAATGCCAACGTTGTTTGTTCTAGGAGCCCGAATTTCTGTTTTTCAGATGCTCCCGGACCCACTTAAACCTGCTTTCTAGAGTTAGAAGGGCCCTTTTATCTTTTTGAGCCGGAAGAGTATAATTTGCCAAAGAAGTAAACAACGTATGTCAGAAATTATAAATCAGCCACCACAAGAAGTCTTAAGCGACTACAGTATGCCCTCTGCCGAGGAAATAACAGCGGTTGAGGCAATGTTGGAAGCCACTGAGTCAATAATTGTGAGCCCGGAACAACGTGCCAAAATGTGGAACGTAGTTATAGACCAAATTAGGGCTGAAAGAGCGAAGGGGGAAAGGGGATAGAGCCGACAGTTTGCTATAGTTTAGGCATGGACGAAGGATGGAAAGTTGAGCATATAGATAACGTCCCACCAATGAAAGACACCTTTCAAAAGGGCTGGAAATCTGTCCGTTGGCATATGGGCATTGAAGCTTTTGGTGTCAATGCTGCTACGAAAGACAAAGGCGAATGGTTAACTCCGGTTCATGATGAGCTAAAAGATAACCAAGATGAACTGTTCGTGGTTCTAAAAGGCACTGTAGAGTTCAGCCTGGACGGTAAGAAAGTCAAAGCGCCCGAAGGCACTCTGGTATCCGTAAAATCAGCTATTAAAAGGGGGGTCTTGGCACTAGAAGATAATACGACCATTCTGATTATCGGCGCGCCGATAGGGAAACTATACTCCCCTCCGGATTGGGCCTAGGTAGTAGGGGTCAATAGGTTAAGTATAAAAATGACTAATCATGAGCACCAAAAGAGTGAGTATCCATTGCCACTCGTAACTGCTGACACAGCCGAGGCAGCTTATGCTGATATGCAAGAGTCGGGGCATGACGAGTATCTTGTGGATTCCTTTAAAAAATTATTATCAGAGCAACCATTGGCTGCGAGCCTTGTAATGAGCTATGTTGAAGGCAGTTCGGAAACGGAAGGTGAGCAATTCGCAGCTCAAAAAGCCATAGCGCTGTTTCATGAGATACTACGTAAACAAGCAGCGGCTGACAGGCTAAACAACACCTTCGATAAGTAATTCCTAGGAGAGGGAATATAGCTCACCTTGACTTTTTGAAGTGCTTGTGCTATAATTAAAACAGTTAAGTCAAAAATAAAAAAGGATAAAGCAATGCTTAAAGAAAGAATACAATCCGCAAACCACAATGCCCAAAGGGCGCACAACCATCAAAGATGGGAAGATGAAGCGCTGAAGGATAATTCACAACGAGAATTCAAAGAAAGATTAGTTGGGCGTGGCACACTTGAGGCCGCAGACGTAATGATTAAGGAAGCCCATCAGGACAACCAAATCCTCTCAAAATCATCCGAACCTACTCTCGAACCTAGGTAAAAGACCTACAAAATGACTATAAAATGCCGAAGTTGGGAATAAAGCCCTTTACTCTTTGATTTCGGAGATGTTAATAACCCAGTCGATGCCGTATTTGTCGCTCAGCATGCCAAATGTGTCACCCCAGGGTGCTTTTTCTAAAGGCATTGTTACTTTGCCTCCTGAGCTCAAGCCATTGTAGCAATTACGTAGCTTGGCATCGTCTGTACCACTCAAGGATAACTCCACTTTAGCTGAGCTTGGGCTTGCTTTTTGACTGTCGCTGGCCATTAGCCTTACGTCGCCGTCCAGCAGGCAGTGCATTACCCAATCTGGGTGCTCGTTTTTACCCGGCATGTCACCGGAAAATTCACTATAAGTTTGTACCTCTAGATTACCTCCAAAAATGCTTTTATAGAATTCCATTGCCTCTTTACAGTCGCCCGCAAAGTATAAATAGGGGTCTAAGTTAATTTTATCCATCGCTCCTCCTTGTAACTAAATTATAACACCGCCGTTAGTAGTGACTGGTAGTCGCATATTTATAAATTTAAGACGCTTATGCCTTAATGGGTTTGGAGGATAAAATGGCTAAAGTAGAAAAACAGTACAACTTGATTAACAAAAGTAGCCCGCCGCCAATAGCAGGAGTTTACCTGCTAGGTTTCATTGGCTCCGCAGTACATTTTGTGGGAAATTCCGAAGGCTTCGGGGAACTCATATTGGCTATATTAAAAGCATTGGTTTGGCCGGCGTTTCTCATTAACCGAGTTTTCGACCTACTTAATATCTAAATACAAGTTCTTAGTATAGAAATAAAGTCTGTTAAAGACCGGTCTGGCCTTCGTCGGTAAAGAGGGATATTATATTCGACCATCGTTCAACTTCATCATCATTTGGCCCAGGACCATAAACAGCCGATCTACTTAGCGGCATTCTTTCTTGGTGGTAAAGTTCACCACTTTGTATATCGTAGACTCTTACGGTTCCCATAGCCCCTAATTCTTTCATTAAATCGGTTTCCGGTTCATTGTCGAGCCAAACAGTTAAAGCCAAAGATTCATCTACAGAAGTATCTTGAAATATAACTCTGCTAGGGGGAAGATCTTCGTAGCGCCGCTGTTCCGACATACTTTAAGAAAACATCAAAAAAACTTCATGCGCAAGCACAGGGGAACGAATGTATCGATTATGGAAAATGAGTTTCGGTAAGCGACCGGTGGAGGGGCGGCAGTTTACCTGCCGCCCCTCCTGACACGGAAAGGACTAGTCGTCGTTCTGCTTCCGAGTGCGGTAGAGGGCCGCTCCGGCCTTGATGGCGCCAGCGGCACCAACCACGATTGCTGCACCCTTGAAGAAGCGGTTGCGCTTGCTGGGCGTTCGCCTATTGAACAAGCTGTCCAGTTTAAACACCTCCTTTCCTTTTTTGTTGTGACAAACTTGGTTATCTTTACAGACAAAGTTGGTTGTGAGGTGTTATAGCTTACCGAAACTCTACCTAGTTGAACTAGGATTGTACATATTAGCATAATTATTTTTGACCTAATGTGAATTATGTCACCACAACTAGCGGTAAAGTGACAAAGTATCGAGTATGGGTGAGCGGAGTAAGTTTTTTGCCCCTACGGTGTTGTTTAGTGTATGATAGAAAATCGAGAAAGAGAGAGAATATGTCCAGTACTCCCGAATCGTTAACCTATATAGACCCCGAAGATGATGACCGCCTATTACACGAGCTAACCCCCACTTTTGAGCGGCAGCTAGACCGGCACTTGGGAATTACAGGGGAGGGTAAGTCTGGTGAATGGATTCCAGACCATTTTATTCCATTTGACGTAGGTAAAACCTTCAAGCCAGGGGAAGTGTGGACACCTGAGACCTTGCCGATACCGGAGTCTGTACGAAGTTCTTTGATTGTTGGCGTTTTAACAGAGGATAACCTACCCTGGTATACAGAAGAAATTAACAAAGCTGCTAGGGGTAATGAAGCGCTCCACACCTGGAACGGACGTTGGACTGCTGAGGAGTGGAGGCACGGCTATACGTTACACTCCCTACTATCGGTTTCACGCTTAGTAGACCCTGTAGCGTTGGAGCGGGATCGCATGGTCCAAATGGAGACAGGGGTTATTCCTCACTCTACTAGGGCAATTGATGGTATTGCCTATGTAACGTTTCAGGAGCTAGCAACCCAAATTTCTCATAGAAACAGCGGGAAGATAACTCAAGAGAAGATTGAGGAGACTGTTACAGATGAACTACCCCAAGAGGAAAAAGAGCGCCGGTTAATTATCGGCCAGGCTGCTCTAGAGATAATGAACCGCGTTGCCAAGGATGAAACAATGCACTATACCTTTTATCGGGCTGCTATAGATGAAGCCTTAAAAATTGATCCTACTTCTACAGTTAAAGCCATATATCGCCAATTATCTGAATTTGAAATGCCTGGAACCGGTATAAGGGGCTTTCAGAGGCATGCTTATAGGATAGCTAAAGCCTGGATATATAACCCACACATCCATAACGAGCAGATTGTACAGCCTCTGATGAAGCGCTGGAACATTGACTCGCTAGAAGGTCTGAACGAAGAAGGCAAGAGGTCTCAGGAAGCACTGTTGGATCTAGTGGAGGGTATTGGTGCTACTGCCACTAAATTCGCAACCCGTTTCCCCGAGGAAGAGGCAAGAACCGACTAAGCGACGCTGGTATTCTGCTTAACTCTGAGCTCTACTATTTTTCGTATCAGAGTAATGGGCAGAGGCTTGTCAAGATGGAGTCTTACCGTTCCTTTTGAAGTTTCATAGGGTTTTAGCTCGCTGGCAAACTCACTTACTGCCCTTGAGCCAGGGTAAAATCCAATGTGGGTCTTGTAGGCAGCGAAGTGTACTAGATTACCACTTAATGTAAAAGTCGGAATTCCGTAGCTAATTTTTTCTTGAGCCTCCGGTGCTGTTTGGTGAATTATCTTTCTTATTTCTTCTAGCTTAGCTTGGACTTCTTCTGGAAATGTGCCTATGTAGGTATCAATAGTATTTGAGTTGCCCATTGTCATAAATCAAATTATAACTCCGAAGGAGCAAAGCGGATAGAAAAAAGTGATCTTATAACTGTAAACACTTTATAGTTTAGGAACTAAAACTGAAACTCGTTTTTTATAATCTTGGTATGCAGATAATTTACCCCACTTTTTATCGGCACTCGCTTCGGTTGTGGGTATTCCAGTTACGAATAAAAGCAGTCCACTTATCCAAAGGGGGCTGGCCAATGAAACTACAGCCGACCAGCCAGTTAGGTATGATAGGGCATAAAGACAAATACCTATCCAAACCATCATCTCCCCCAAGTAATTAGGGTGCCTGGAGTATTTCCAAAGCCCAGTCTCTATCCATTTATCTCGGTTAGCTGCTTTCTGTGTAAAAGAAGCTTTTTGGTTGTCTGCTACTGCCTCTATAACTAAACCAATTAACCAAATAATTATGCCCACAATTGAAAGCAGTTTAAAGCTTTTGGGTGCTGCGTCTATTAAATATACGCTGGGTATCATAATAATCCATACAGATAGCCCCTGAAGGCTCCAAAAACGCCCAAACTTCCAAAAACTAGGCCTTATCTCATCAAATCTCTTGTCTCTGCCAATTCTTCTAATACGTCTGGCCAAAAACGAGCCAAGTCGAGCTGCCCATAGCCCAACCATGACGATTGCTATAAGAGACACCGCTGATTGCCGAGTAGTTGAGTAAACCACCAAAGCAACCGCAACAAAGGTAAAAGCGTAGGTAATATCAGTAAGTTTGTCCGTTTGTTTGATAAAGGCAATCAGAAACACAAAGATGTTAATAAGCAGTGCTACACCTAAAATCCAAATAAGCTCCACACTCAAAGTATACGCGCATTGTAGCTGCCCTAAAACTATCGATTAACGTGGATCATGGAAGGATTATATTCTTGCTTGTGCTTGCATTGATAACGACAGGGAATAATACTGATGGACAAGTTATGAGTAGTGAGAAATCTGAAAAACCTTCCTTGGGGCTAGGGAACAGTGAGTATACACTCGAGAGGGAAAAGCTAAACCAAGTTAAAAACGATATATCTAACGCATTGGTTGATAAATATATTAGAGGTCATCAACCCCTTGACGACGAGGAGCTTAGACTAGTGGTGGAAGAAGCCGGCATTAAAATTGAGAATATCTTATGGCAAGCAGCCAAGATTTTACATGATGAATATACAGAAAAAATGTCTATACTTGTACAAATTGCAGAAGATTTAGGTCAAAATGAGTAAAATGTTGAGCGCATAGTATCTGTAAAAATTAAAAAACCCTACGGGTTGTGCTCGCAGGGTTTAGTATTACGCACCTCCCAAAACTGATAAAGTTAGGTTACGTATGCTCACATCATAGGGTGCCCCTAAAGCATTAGCTGTAAGATTACTTACAAAACATGTTCCTGCCGCCCACCTTTCATCATGATTAAGGGAATATATTATCATAAGAGAATTGTGAACGCAGAATTACCGACTGAACCCCAAGAATTTGCAGAAATAGAAGGTATCATGGTGCCAATTCATTTACTGCGACTAGTTTATGAGACTGTACTAACACCATCTGAGGTCGCCGCAATTGGGTCTTTGTTTGATTCATACGAGGACTATGTAATTGCTCTTGGCACTCTTTTTCAAGATGATCAAGATTCTCGTTTAAACTTAGCCAAAGACCGTTGGGAAGAGCATAGGTATTTAGATTCTCAGCGGTCTCTGATATCGGATCTTGGTATAAATTAAAGGAGGAAATTGACAGAAATTGTTGTAAGAAATGGCTTATGCTTAGTGTGGGAAAGCTTATTGACATGAGCAGGTTCAAATGCTATCATAAGCGTAGTTCGGAATAAATAGCGAGGGTCATCAAGGCCCTTTTTTGTTTATAATCCGAGGATAATTAATTTAATAATCCACCAAAATTTCATTGAAGTTTTAGGAGGGTAAAGGAGAGGTAATATGGCTGGAACAAAAGCTGGCGGCGCAAAAGCTGCTTCAACCAACAAAACCAAGTACGGCAAAGACTTCTACGCTCGCATCGGCGCCATGGGTGGTAAAAATGGCCACACTGGCGGATTTTACGCCAACCGAAGACTTGCTGCTGAAGCTGGTCGTGTAGGTGGACGTATTTCACGTCGCGGTCGAAAAACCGCTTAATGTAAATACGAACATTAAAGTTTTTGTGAGGACACGTCTGAGTAATTACTCAGACGTGTTTTATTTTTATTGTTTTTCGATAAGGGCGAACAAAACGCCCGCTGCTGACTTGCCAAATTGACTGACAGTTAAAGCACTGGTAAGTGGTTGTATCACGCTGGAGTACATGCATAGCACAGGTAGGGCAGGTAGAACGCCTGTGTAGCCAGTCTCTATAAGTGTCCAAGCAGGCTTGGATGTGGTCTTCGGTTATTTCTATGGAGTATTTTTTACCTATCGTAGATGCGAGCTCCCAGGCCTGAGCCTCTAATTTTATAAGTTCGAAATCTCCTTTGTAATTAGCATGGCCCAGGAGTGCATGTGCAAGTTCGTGCAGTAAACCAAAGCAAAGCTGTTGCTCGTTTTGGTCTAATGTAAAGGTAATAGTATTGCTCTGCGGCGACCAGTGCTCTTCTCGGCCCGCTCGAAATTTAAAGTCTGGATAGTCACCGCTAAGACGGGCGACGAAGGTTTTAGCTCTGTTGTTTGATAAAGTCGTAGCACCCATAGATTACGGCCTCCTCTGGCCTTTTCGCTTTTAGGATGGGGGGCATTTTTATCATCCTATTTTCAAATTTTTCAAGCTCCTGCACTAGCAGTTTATCAAATTTTTCAAAATGTGCGCCAACCCCACCACCAATTATTATGACCTCAGGTCGTAAAACAGCCACTAGAGTATCGATTCCTTTAGCCAATCCCATTACATAGCGTTTCCATATAAGAGGATCATCGATTTGACTAGCCTTTTTACCGTACTCCTCTACCAAAGCTCTTCCGGACGCTATATCTTCCCAGCGCACCAGTTGACCCTTATGTTCAATAACCATTTGACCCGCCTCGCTATCGGCCAAATTAGAGTCTATCTTACCGTTTATGATTATTCCATCACCGATTCCAGTACTAATGGTTAAATAAAGCACATTATTATACTTTTTCTGAACTAAGATTGCTTCAGATAAGCCAGCTAGCTTAGCGTCATTCTCGACTAGAACGGCAACTCCTCCCAATGCGCGGCCCACGTCCTCTTTGAGGGGCACATTATGCCAGTTCAGGTTCCCGAACCGTCTGACAATGCCGCGCCTGCGGTCAATGTAGCCGGGTGCCCCGCAGCAACATAGCTTAAGCTGATAGTTCTTAAGATCTTTGTTGGCTAACTGCTTGAGTTCTTCTATAAATTTTGAGTAATTGGGGTTTGTGGAAAATTTATTCTTATACACCACATCTCCTGATTCAGAAAAAACCGCTACGAGTGTTTTGGTACCTCCGATGTCTATGGCCAGGTAAGCCTTTCTTTTAGTCATAAACAGCTTCCTGAGTCTTGTCAGCGTCGTTACCACCATTAAATCGCAAAAGTTGCCCCATCTTTAGTAGTTATTTTAGCATGACTATTGGCTAAGGTGTGGTAACACTTTACATCAAGCCTTCTATTGAGGTAAAATGTGGTTAATCAGCTGAGGTTCGCTCTTCTTAACGCGTGCTACTTCTAAAGAGGTAGACGGGAAAGTGATGCTTGGATGAAAATACACTGCCAGTCTAAATTTTATGAAATTTTGGTTGGCAAAAAGGAGATAATTTGTCGGTAGCAAAGAATAATTTAACCATGGACGAACTGCTTGCAGATAACCCCGTGGAGCAAATAAAAACCGGAGATATGGTTGAAGGAACTGTAAGTTCCGTACGTAAGCACGAGGTGTGGATCGATCTTGGCCCTAATGGAATAGGGGTTATATTCCGCCGAGAAGTTGGAGGCAACGATTTAAAAGAAGGTGAAACTATCACTGCAAGCGTAGTGGACCCAGAATTGGACGAAGGTTATGCTCTTCTTTCCATGCGCCGTGCAGTGAAGGATAGGGGTTGGGGTGAACTTCAAAGGCTTTTCGACGAACAGGAAATCGTTGACGTAAGCGCTTATGACGCCAACAGGGGCGGGCTTCTTGTAGAACTTGAAGGAATACGCGGCTTTTTGCCGGTATCACAACTAGCGGCAGAGCACTACCCAAGGGTCTCTGATGCAGATAAAGATGAAATTTTGACTAAGCTCAACAACCTGGTTAATAAATCTCTAAGAGTTAGAATATTAGACGTTAATCGAAGAGATAATAAGCTCATTTTCTCTGAGAAAGAAGCCGTTCGGGACGACATGCAGTCCCGCCTGACAAAGCTAAAAGTGGGCGATGTAGTTAACGGAGTTATCACTGGTGTCATTGACTTCGGCGCCTTCGTAAACGTAGAGGGGATAGAAGGCTTAGTGCATATTTCGGAGATTTCCTGGGAGAGAGTTGAAGATCCTCGTAAGTATGTCTCTATCGGCGACGAAATAAAAGCAAAAATCATTGCTATCGACAAGGATCGCCTTTCCCTTAGCATCAAACAGATGAGTGATGATCCTTGGCTCTCAGAAGTTAAAAAGTTTAAAAAGGGTTCTATTGTAGAGGGTAAAATCACCCGTATAACACCGTTTGGAGCTTTTGTTCAACTAAGTCCAGCGGTTGAGGCCTTAGTTCATGTCTCTGAGATGAGCGACGATGAGAGCATTGACCCAGAAAAGCTTTTTAAGCTGAACGAGAAAAAGAAATTTAAGGTCCTAGAAATCGATACAGAAAACCGCAAGATTGCCTTGAGCCTGAAAGAGATTAAAGATAAATCGTAATGCAACCGCATGCGTAAGAAGAAAGGAGTAAAGCTATGGCCTCTGAGATTCAGATCGATGATTATATTACTGTCGGCGCGTTGGCGGAGCTCCTCACTCTTCCGGCCTCAAAGCTGATAGCTGAACTCCTAAAAAACGGAGTGCTTGCTACTGTTAACGAGAAGATAGATTACGAGACCGCTCAAATTATAGTCGGCGAATTAGAAGTTGATGTCGAACTTACTAAGAAAGAACACGCCGCTCCCCAGGCAAGGGTAAAGCGTGAGTCTAGCGAAAGTGCTAAAGCCCGCCCACCGGTTGTGGCTATGATGGGCCATGTGGATCACGGAAAAACTAGTTTGATGGACGCCATAAGAGAAGCTGAAGTTGTAAAATCTGAGGCTGGTGGGATTACTCAGCACCTTTCTGCTTACCAGGTAGAGCGTAAGGGGAGAGTTATAACACTTCTGGATACCCCCGGCCACGAGGCATTTGCATCTCTCCGCGAGCACGGTGCTCGACTAACCGACTTAGTGATCTTAGTAGTTGCTGCAGATGATGGAGTTAAACCTCAGACCAAGGAAGCTATTCGTTTCGCTCGCCAAGCGGGGGTAAAGATTGTGGTAGCTGCCAATAAGATGGATAAACCCGGAGCAGACTTGAATCGTTTAAAGCAGCAACTTTCTGAGAACGAACTTATGCCAGAGGATTGGGGAGGGGAGACAGTTGTCGTGCCTGTTTCGGCCAAGAACAAAGATGGTCTAGATGAGTTACTGGACATGGTGCTTCTTGTTACCGACATAGAAGAGTTGAAAGCTGATACCGAAGGTCCTGCTGAGGGATTGATTATAGAGGCACACATGGAAAAAGGGCGGGGACCAGTAGCCGTTGCTCTGGTGGAACAAGGTACTTTAAATCCTGGGGATTTTATGGCCGTTGGTGGCACCTATGGTAAGGTGCGTAACCTAGAAGCCACCACCGGGAAGCCTTTAAAAAGTGCTGGGCCATCAACCCCCGTACTTATAACAGGCTTAAAAGCATTGCCTGAGTTTGCTGACCAGTTTGAAGTAGTTAGTAGTGAAAAGCAGGCCCGGGGTGATTCTGGCGAGACCGGTAGAGAGCGGCGCAGTGGCGGTGTATCGACTGCTACTAGTAGTAGCGAATTACTTCGTATTATCACGCAGACTAATAAATTGAATGAGCTTAACGTTGTGGTAAAAGCAGATGTGCAAGGATCACTAACATCAGTAATTGACAGTTTAAAGGGGTTAGCAACTGATGAAGTTGCTGTGAGAGTAGTTAGCTCAGGTGTTGGAATTATAAAAGAAAGCGATGTACATACAGCAACAACGTCGGGCGCTATAATTTACGGCTTTAATGTTAGCCTGCCCACTAACATCAAACGCCTAGCGCTTCGGGACAAGGTTCCGGTACGTATGTATTCGGTTATCTATGAGCTGTTGGATGACGTACGAAAAGAGCTGGAAACTAGGCTTGTACCAGAAGTAGTCGAAGAGAAGTTAGGCGAATTAATCGTCAAGGGAGTCTTTAAGATTACCAAAACCGAAACCATATGCGGAGGTGAAGTATCAGAGGGAACTTTGAAAATTCCGGCACTTGCTCGTCTGTACCGCAGTAAGAAACTTTTGGCCGATAATCTAGAGGTAGTGAATCTTAAAAGAGGTCCGCAGGATGTTAAAGAAGTTCCTAAGGGTGAAATGTGTGGTCTTAGCCTGAAAACAGTTAACAAACTTGAAGTAGTTGAAAACGACCGATTAGAACTATTTAGAGTCGAGAGCAAAACTCGTACTCTTTAGAATAATTACCTCTACCTTGACGTAACATCTGTACAATGATACTTTATTGTCATATACGCAAACAGCTTATATTGCTAATGTTTTGAGGAGAAATAATGAGCGAAATTTCTGCAAAAATTATTCCAGAAGGCAAAGAACAGTTTCCAACAGGTTTAAAGCAGTATTCTGAAATAAATTTTAATTATACTCCCAGGGGCGGAGTAAGATTTTACGGAACCAAAAACGGGAAATCTACACCGATTGCCGAGAAAAAAGTACTAGAAGCTTATGGAAGAGCAGGAGGTTATGATTCTAATGAAAAGCAAAAGCCCGCAAGTGCTATCTGGCACGGAGAAACTTACGATCAGCCGGTAACTATTAATGGAATATATACACGTTTCCAAGATGAAGATATGCTGATGGCCGAGGAAACAAAGCTAGGTATACCGCGGAGCCAACTGGAGTTTTTGCAAGGCGAAGTCGTGGCAGAAAATTCAGAACTCGAAGAACTTAAGGAGCAAGTAAACCAACTGACGTTCAATATGCAAAAAATGCAAGAAGAACTGGATGAAATAAAAAAAGATAAATCCAGACTGGAGGAGGAAAACAATAACCTGAAGCTAGAAGTCGCTAATCTAGAAAAACAAATTAAAGCCGAACCCGACGAGACTGCATCCCTAAAAGAATCTACCGAAAGCAGTCTTTTTGTAGATAGAATGATAAAACTCTGGGTGCCTCAGCCCGATCAGGTAGCGCCAATCAAGACGGAAGAAGACGGTGTGAGCAAGTTTGAAGACTGCAAAGTCAAATCTTTTGATGAAAAAGAAGACACCGTGACAGTAATTGACAAAAAAGGAGAGGAACAAGAGGTTCCAAGAGCACTGCTGATAGCTTGGATATACGAACAGCAAAACCCTGCTGACCAGGAAACATCTCCGCTCGATGAAGGTGCAGTGATTGTTGACGAAGATACTGAAAATCCAGCTCATGGACTCAGTTGGAGGGAAAGGTTGGATAATTTTAGGCACGGGCGAAGTCTGCACTCACGCTATATGTGGCACAGGGAAAATGGCAGATGGGCAAGGGATGAGGAGCCAGAAGTTGAAGAGCGGGATAACCGCATTTTAGCAGCTGCTCTAGCAGTGGGAGGAATTTTAGTAGCCTGGTGGCTGGCCAACAAATACGGCGCTGACGGTGGACACGATCAAGTTAACTCCAGGCTTAGTGCATTAGAGACGGGACACGAGGAAATGATGGATATTATCGACCCGAATGGTCTCGAGGAAGGAGGCACTGCTTTTTCGGAAATAAACGATAAACTGGATAATCTAAAAGCCGAACACGGGGTGGACTTCAGTCCGGACGGCGATAGTTTAACGCAGCAGCACCAAGAGTTAAGCCAGGAACACAATGACATAGCTGGTGGAGCTGATTCTGCTGAAGGGTCCGGTGGTAACAATGAAGAAGAACAAGGAAACAGTGGTGACGGGGACACAGAAGAGGGTTCAAGTAGCGACGATGAGGAAAATTCCGAAAACAGAGATAATAGTCATGATAACAGCGAACCGTATGGGGATACTCAGGGAAAAAGTAGCAATAGTGGGCAAAACCTAGATTATTTCAATCCTCTCGAGGGCAGCGTGGGCGTAGCAATTGAGCTTCCAGAGCACCTTAATCTTGAGCCAAACAGCCACGGGAAGTACGACATTGTTGGCGATAATGGACATGTTTACATTCATGATATGGAATGGGATGAGCAGGCCAATGCCGCTAGAGAAGTTCGCCGATCTTTAGTTTCCCAAGGTTTTGAGCTACATCAAAATGTTTTAACTTATAAAGATTCGAGCGGACAACTTCGCCAGCACTTCTTCACAGACGTAAGAAATTAGCATTAACGATAAAGTTTAGCAGACCTTTGTGGCAAGGATGATAAACTAGTAGTGATAATTTAAAGGCTATAGAATGTTTCAGTTAGACGACAACCTTCTTCAAGAACTAGGGCTAGGGTCTTTACCAACGACAGAGAAAAACAAGATGCTGTCTCACATCTACGAAACTCTGGAACTACGAGTAGGCATGCGCTTGGCCGACCAAATGACAGATGAGCAGCTGGATGAGTTTGAAAAGTACATTGATAACAACGATGAGTCAGGAGCTCTTAAGTGGCTCGAATCAAACTTTCCAGATTACAAATCTGTAGTGGCTGATGAGCTAGAGAAGCTTAAGGCCGAGGTTAGGTCTCAGGCGCCTTCTATTGTCGAGGCTACCATAGCCGAATTGAAACCCAGCGATAATGACCCCCAAAGTTCGCAACCACCAATCCCACCACCTGCTTATTAGATTTTATAACCCCTAAGAAAATCTGCCCCACTCATTAATCGGCCACTAGGGGCAATAACTTCAACTAGCTCCAGCCAGCCCGGTCGGCACTGTTTTATCAGGTATCCGTCTTTTGCATTTGCTGCTATTCGAGCTTTAGTAATTATAACTTCGTGTTCGCCTAGCCTAACCCGGGAACGTGGATACTTTATATAAGCTCTGACCTGTCTCTCATAGGTTTTGGCAGGCAAGCTCCAATCAATCATACCGTCTTCTTTTTTAAGTAATTTCGTATAGCTTGCTTTCTCCTCTTTTTGAGGCATTGGGCTAAGAGATTCGTTAGTAATCTGCTGTAGATTTTCAACTAAAAATTGCCCTCCTAGACTAGCTAGTCTAGTAGAAAGTGTAATTTGATTTTCTTGACCGGAAAGTGAAACATTTTTTTGGCTATAAACTGGGCCGGCATCCATCTTGAGCGACAGCTTCATTAACGACAGTCCGGTTTGCTCCTCACCATTTAGGATAACCGTCTCAATGGGCGAAGGACCTCTATATAGCGGCAGTAGGGAAGGATGTAGGTTAATAATTCCACCTGGGAACAAGTCGATAATAGTCTTCGGAATTATAGCTCCGTAAGACACTAAAACACCGTGAGTTGGCGAAAAGATGGCTAGCTCGCGGTCAATCTCTGATATATGTTGTGGTTGCAGCACAGGCATAGTATGTTTAATAGCCAGTTCCTTAACTGGAGCTAAGGTGTGTCGCTGACCACGACCACTCCGGGTGTCGGCCTTAGTAACAACAGCCAATACATTCCAGCCGGCTTCGAGCAGCATTGCGAGGCTTTGGCAGCTAAAGTCTTCAGTCCCGAAAAATATTAGACGAGCTGATTTTTTCATAATCCAGCGGCTCCAACTTTCCGTCTTTAGTTAGCATAAAAAATGCCTGATGATCGTCTTTAATGTGGTCTATAAACATTACACCGTTTACATGGTCTATCTCATGCTGCAATACCCGGGCCAAGAAGCCCTCTGCCTTAATTCTAACTTCCTGGCCGTCTTCGTCCAACGCCCTAATCCTAACCTTGTTGTATCGAGGTACTTTTCCATATACAGAGGCCACGCTTAAGCAACCTTCAAAATCCTCCTCTATTGAACCCTCCAGCTTAATAATCTCGGGGTTGATAAATACACCAAAAGACTGATCTGTTTTATCGTCGAAATTATTTCTTATAACGACAATTCTCCAAGGCTGCCCTATCTGGATAGCAGCTAAAGCTACACCGAGTTCGTGTGGCCTATGGGCCTCCCAGTCGAGGGTGGCATTTTTCATCTGTTCGATAACGTGGCTTATTTCTTTGGTAACAAGTCCAACTTTACGTGATCGCTGTCTAAGACGTTCATTGGGGAGGCTTATGATTAGTTCCTTATAGCTCATGATATCAAAATCAGTATAGCTTACCTCTGTTACTTCGTAAATTTTTACTTATAAGGCGGATAACTAGCGAAGACCCCGAAGTCCTATAAGGAGTAACCCTAAATATATCATAACTCTAGAGAAGGTCCACCGGGTCCAAATTGACGGTCCAATCGGCAGGAGTAGCCCGGGCTATCTCTAAAAGATGTTTACGATCTTTACTTTTAACAATTATCTGCCAGTAGTAATATTTTCCTCGTCTGGCAAAAAAACTGGGGGTCGGCCCAATAATTTCAACCGGTAGCTTTTTGCTTCGTAGACTTTCGGCAAGTTTTTCTGAGGCGCTCTGAGCGCCCTTTAAGGTGGTGCGACGGCAGATTAACTGCAACAGGTAGCTAAAGGGGGGGAATTTATACTTCTGGCGGTCCGCCAGGGCATATTCATAAAAATCTGGCAACTTTCTGTTTATGGCCGACCTTAGCACTACGGACTTAGGGTTATAGCTTTGGACCACCACTCGGCCCTTGCCATGCCCCCGCCCAACTCTACCCATTACTTGGTAAAGAAGCTGAAATGAACGTTCCTCAGAACTATAGTCGGGCAGCGAAAGCGAGCTTTCGGCAGCCACAATGCCGACAAGACCCAGTTTTGGTAAGTCAAGACCTTTGGCTAGCAGCTGGGTCCCAACTATGATGTCAATCTTGCCTTTATGCAGTTCGCTATAAAGCTCGTTAACTCTTTCACCTGTTTCATTATCACTGTCGAATCTCTGCAGACTGTGGTCTGGGAATAAACGAGCAATAGAATCCGCCAGAGCTTTAGTACCAATGCTTTTATATATAACATCGGGGTTTTTACAGTTGGGGCAGAAATTTGGTGGAGTTTGTCTGTGTCCACAGGTGTGGCAACGCACTAAATATTCGTCGTTATGATAAACCAGAGGAATATCGCAATTAGGGCATTCCATCTGCCAGCCACAGCTAACACATAAAATAAGCCTCGCCGTCCCACGCCTATTTAAATATATTAATACTTGCTGTTTGGCTAACAGGGTTTCTCTGATGGCTTCTAGCAGCTGATTCGAGACATAGGGATTTGAAGTAAAATTACTCCTGTTTTTTAAGTCAACTATCTGCGACTTAACTATGGTGTGTTTTACTCCAACAGCGGGAGTTTTCATTCGCACAATAGCCTGGTGATTACCGGCGACGAAATAATCAGTTAGAGATGGAGTCGCTGTCCCCAGTACGACTCTAGCGCCAGTTAGAACACCCAGTTGGCTTGCAACTCGACCAGCATGATAGCGTGGGGACTGTTCCTGCTTATAAGACGGCTCATGGGCCTCATCTAGAACTATGAGTCCTAAATTTCGCATAGGACTAAAGAGTGCGGACCGTGCACCGATTACCACTACAGGATGATCGGCCTCTAAAATAGATAGCCAAATCTTCTTTCGAGCGGATGGAGTTAATTGAGAGTGAAGAACGTAAGTAGGATTATTGAGTTTTTGCTCTACTGCAAGCGCCAGGTGAGTAGTTAAAGCTATTTCTGGGGTGAGAATTATAACGGATTGACCTCTAGCCAAGACCTTTTCAGCCAGCTCAAGGTAAACTCTAGTTTTTCCTGTCCCTGTATCGCCATGAAGCAAAACAGTTGTTCCTTTGTGGCGGTCAATTGCTGCTATGGTTTGCGCCTGATCAGTAGTTAAGGGCTGCTTAAATTCTAGCTGAGGTGATACTAACTCAACCGCTAGTTCATCTTTGGGTGGTTTCATAGACGGCTTAGATGGGGCGTATTGTCTCAAGGCTTCCCCAAGAGTACAGAAATAATATTCCGCCATCCATTTGGCCAGATTAATATATATTGGGGGTAAAGTTTGATTACTAACTAAAGATTTTATGGTCTTGGTAGCAAACTTTGGCTTACCCACTTCTTCCCAGACGAAAGCTGTAACCAAGTGTTCCTTTAAGGGCACAGTAACAATACTCATGACCTTAAGTTCTTCCTCATAGCCATAAGTAAGGGGGGTTGCTGATCGGTATTTAGCATCAGCCAGTAACACCTGGTAATAGCGCATGCTGTAATTGTACTTTTGTTTCCCTAAAAAGTAGAAAGATACCCATTATTTCGCCGATGGGTAAAAGCCTATACAAGTAATAACGTTGCAAAGTTTGCACCATTTGTTCTATAATTGACGTTGTTAGGAAAACAATAAAGAGGCTTATGCTTGATACATTTATTACTTCCAGGGTTCGGCGAAAAATCATAGTGGTTTATGCTAAATATCCTGACTTCAAGACCCATGTCAGAGGGTTAGCAAAGTTAATCAAAGAGGATGCCGGCAATATTCAGCGTGAGCTGAAAAGATTGGAAAAAATTGGTTTTCTAATTTCAGAGCGTCAAAGCAATACCAAAATTTACTACACTAATAAGCAGTTTCCAATATTTAAGGAACTTCAAAGTATAGTACTTAAATCACAAAGAATAAATCAAAAACGGCAGCAGCTGTAAAACTTAAAGGCAATCTGCAGGCACTCCTCATAGCACTTGAAAAAGTACCTCTGTTAGTTTAGAATAAATTGGACATGATACAAGTAACAAAGAAAGACTCTAAGGAGTCTGTAGAGAACCTGCTACGCAGATTTTCCCGCAAAGTCCAGCAATCGGGTGTTTTAGCCATAGCTAAGCAGGGCCAATATTTTGAAAAACCAATAAGCAAGCGCGACCGAAGGTTACGAGCTATTACTCGCCAGGAACGTAAAATTATTAAAGTTAAAAAATTAAAGCTTGGCAGATAACTACTTCTCCGAGGAAGGTTTAAGGGGCTTCTATCCTAGCTAACATGATAAATTCTTCATTGGGCTGCAACCGAAAAACATTCATCATCTACTCTAGTATAGAAGGATCATAAAAATGATTGAAAGAGTAGAAAAAGAATTAAAAGCAGCTATGCTATCTGGTGATAAAACAAAAGTGGAAATTCTTAAGGGTCTAAAAAATGCCGCTTTGTATGAAGCAGTGGGGCTAAAAGTTAAGCCAAATCAACTGACCGAAGAACAAGTTGCAGTTGTTTTTAGGAGAGAAGCTAAAAAGCGACAAGAAGCCGCTGAGCTTTATGAAAATGCAGGTGAGCTTAAACGTGCTGAGGCTGAAATGTTTGAGAAGGCTGTAATTGATGAATACTTACCCCGCCAACTTCAGGAATCTGAAATACAGATAGTGGTAGATGAGAAACTTTCATCATTAACTGAGCCATCTATAAAGGATTTGGGCAGACTAATCGGAGCCGTTAAAGCTAAACTAGGCACACAGGCCGATGGGGCAGTTATTGCACGCTTGGTAAAGAAAGCGCTAGAGAATAAATGATTATATTTCTAGGGTTAGCAGGGTCAGGTAAAAGTACTCAGTCGGAGCTCCTAGCGAAAAGTTTAGACTGCCCAAGAATATCTATTGGTGACCTTCTTCGATCTACTATGGACGGCCAAGAAGCCCAACGTATGCTGGCGGGTGAGTTAATAGAGGATGAAAAATGGCTGCCTTTGCTCGATAATCAGCTCCGAGAACGGGCTGGTAAAGAATTTATCCTTGACGGCAGCCCCAGAACCATCGAACAGGCAAGGTGGCTAGTGGATAAAGTCTCATATCATAAAATTATTGCACCAATTGTTATTCACTTAAACGCCAAGAAGGACGTGGTCAAAGAAAGACTGTTGGCGAGAGGCAGGCCAGATGACTACGAAGCTGCTATTGCGGAGCGGTTCGCCGAATACGAGAACAAGATTAAACCCATACTTAATTATTTGAGTGAGGAAGGGTTTAGGGTCTATGATATAAACGGAGAGCAAACCAAGGAAACGGTAGAGTCCGAGATAAGGGAAGCCATCCAAGGTAAAGCTACAACTCATGAAGGCCAAGTCACCAACTGAGATAGAATCTATGAGACAGGGTGGCCGAAAGCTAGCCGCTATTTTAAACATGTTAGCGGGGAAAGTTACTCCTGGCGCTACCCCAAAAGATATTTCTAGATTGGCTCTCAGTCAAATCAAAAAAGAAGGCATGCAGCCCGTGGTTCTTGGGTACCAAGGATTCCCCGATGTTATGTGTGTGTCTGTTAATGAAGCCATCGTTCACGGTGTACCTCAAGGAAAATCCTTCAAAAGTGGTGATGTGGTTAAGTTAGATCTAACGCTTGGCTTTCAAGGGCTCGTCGTTGATTCGGCACTAACCGTAATTGTCGGTGAGGGGTCCGCCGATAGTAGGAGGTTAGTTGAGGGAACTCGGAAGGCATTGCATGAAGGAATCTCAGCCATATCAGGAGATGGAACTCGGATTGGCGATATAGGTTCGGCAATTCAAAATTGCTTGCAGAAGAATAAATTAGGCATTATACGAGATTTAGTTGGGCACGGAGTCGGTTATGGCATTCACGAAGATCCTAATATCCCCAACTACGGCGTGGCTGGTACCGGAAGTACACTTTTCACTGGCATGACTATCGCTATTGAACCTATGGCTAGTCTAGGCGATTGGCATGTTAGCAGTTTAAAAGACGGAACGGTAGTCATGGCTGACGGTTCGCTGGGCGCACATTTTGAGCACACCGTACTTATTACTGACGACGGTGCTGAAATACTAACTCTTATATAAAAGGCTTAACGCTTGCATGTTGTTACCTCTAGCGTTATACTTCGGGCAGAAAATCTTATAATAAAAACGAACTCAAAAATGATCGAATCTTTAACTATAGAGGAAAAGAGCAGCTCTGTTTGGCACGTTAAGCAAACATTGTTTTACTTCATAAGCTGCGGCGAGAAAGACTTTAGTTTTTCTTATAAGGCATAACTTCATGTCAGAAGAACGCTTATCATATTTTGTCGGGCTGGATGTAGGTAGTAGTGGAGTCCGATGTGTGGTTGGTGAACTTTCCGGTGAAGCTACAACCCCCAGCATTATAGGTTTTTCTGAGGTCGCCAATAGTGGTATGCGTAAAGGCAACATTGCTCATGTAGATGAAGTGGCGGAAGTGGTTATTAAGGCTATATCAGAAGCTGAACGTATGAGCGGCCGCGAAATTAAAAGTGCGACCATTAATATAAATGGCTCCCATGTAGAGGGAATGAACAGTAAAGGCGTAATTGCTATAACGTCACCAAATCGACAAATAACCGCAGACGACCGGATGAGGGTGGAAGAGGCGGCTACGATCGTCCAATTGCCTGCCAACAAGGATATTATCCAGGTTTTTGCTAAGAATTATCGGCTAGACGGTCAAGACAATATTAAGGACCCCCTAGGTATGCACGGCGTAAGGCTCGAGGTAGATACTCATATAGTTGTAGCATCTACGCCAGCCCTAAAGAGTATCGACCAAGTACTGCAGCGGGCTGAGTTAATACACAATCATCGAACAGTGACTAGTCTGGCAGCTGCTGAAGTTGTTTTGGACCGTAAGCAAAAAGAATCGGGGGTAGCTGTAGCCGACATAGGCTCTGCTACAACTAACCTAGTCGTTATTGAAGATGGAGAAGTTGAGCACATAGCGGTAATTCCTATGGGAGGAATGCATATAACAAACGACTTAGCTTATGGCTTGAGGACAGAGCTTGATATAGCCGAAACGATAAAGCTAAAGCACGCCAGTTTGGCCAAAAATGCTTCTGGCGAAACCAGCTTAGTCAGAAACGGTGAGGAGCACCGCTTTGACAGGGAGATGGTACGTATAATCGTAGAGGCTCGAGTCGAGGAGTTGTTAGAATACATAGATAAAGAGCTTAAAAAAATAAGACGCTCGCGTAAATTACCGGGCGGCATGACGTTCGTTGGCGGAACCTCGAAGCTTCCAGGACTCGTAGATTTTACAAAAGATACATTAGAGCTCCCGGCACGCATTGGCAAGTGGAGTCACATTAATAGCGTAGTCGGGAATCTAGATGAGCAGCGTTTTGCGCCGGCTGTGGGCCTTATGCTTCTCGACATGTTTCTTGGTCCAGCGGCCCATGCTAGCTACAGCGAAACTCAGCCGGGTGTTTTACGCACTGTTAGTGGGTCCGTGAACAGTATACTGAAACGACTAAAAGGCCAAGGCTGATCTAGAGTATCATTTTTTTGTTCAATTGAATGAGCCTAATAATGCACTGAGTATTAATTGCATTCAAACCCGGCTTCTATATATAATGGTTACTATCTAGGGAGATATAGATTAATGAAGCCGCAAAGCTCAAACTTCAAATTTCAAACTTCAGATTTCAGTATCTGGTGTTTGGTATTTGTTTATTCTTTGATTTTTGGTCTTTGGTCTTTGAATTTTAACCGACTGAAAGGAAGTATTTAATGCCTCAAGTGGAACCTGCGATAGAAACTTTTGCCCGGATAAAAGTTATTGGCGTTGGAGGTGCAGGGGGTGCGGCCATCAACCGAATGGTTGAAGCTGGGGTCTCTGGTGTAGACTTTGTAGCCATTAATACGGATGCCCAGGCCTTGCATCACTCTAAGGCTGATCAAAAAATACACATCGGTAAGGAAACGACTCGTGGACTTGGCGCTGGAGCTGACCCAGCCTTAGGCCAGAAAGCTGCCGAGGAATCTATGGAGGAAATAGCGAACGCCATAAAAGGCTCTGACATGGTTTTTATTACAATAGGTGCTGGTGGTGGTACCGGTAGCGGTGCGGGCCATGTAGTTGCTAAAGTTGCTCAGGAAACTGGTGCGTTAGTAGTTGGTTTTGCCACGAAGCCATTTGCCTTTGAAGGCGAAAAAAGACGCCGAAATGCTGATGTTGCTATTGATAAGCTACGTAAATACGTTGATACGCTAATTACAATTCCAAACGATAAATTGCTCCAAACCATAGACAGACGGACTCCACTTCTGGAAGCTTTTAAAGTTGCCGATGACGTTCTACGGCAAGGTGTTCAAGGTATATCCGACCTTATTTCAGTACACGGTCTTATTAACCTGGACTTCGCAGACGTAAAGACTGTTATGAGCAACGCCGGGTCGGCTCTAATGGGTATAGGAAGAGCCAGTGGTGAGAATCGGGCCATTGAAGCCGCCCAGCAAGCCATCAGCTCACCGCTGCTAGAGATTTCTATCGACGGAGCGCGGGGTATTTTGTTCAACGTTATTGGCGGACTTGATATGTCAATGCACGAAATTAATACGGTTGCTGAAACCATTACGACGGCAGCTGACTCGGACGCCAATATTATTTTCGGCGCCACAATTAACCCCGAGTTGGAGGGGGAGGTAATTGTAACGGTAGTGGCTACTGGTTTTGACGATTCATACTATGCCAGCCGTAATACCAAGACCGCCAAGTTACTTCGAACTGCTATAGAAGATGAGGGTCTAGGGTCTACGTCGACTACTCAACAAATTGACGACACTACTATGGCCGATATAGACATGAATCTCAAGGAACCGGTAAGCGAAAGTTCCGATCTTCATGACTTTAACAAAGATGATACGCCAAACATTTGGTCCTTATCCGATAATGGTAGCTCAGACCCGGCCACTCAACCGAACATTGATGAAGAGCTGGAGAAGCCCTCATTCCTCCGACGGTTCAAGCGTAAAGCCAAGAACGAATCCGATAATCAAACAACGCAAGAAATACAACCCAACGATATCGGAGATTCATCTCGAGGTTCCCAAAAGAAAAAATAGCATTCTGGTTGATGTTTATGGAAAATTTGAAAAAAAAGACTTGCATAAGCACCATAGGTAGGGCTAATATATATTTCACGACCACTACATATAGTGATAGTACGTTGATTTTCAGTTTGGATAAAGAGGTAAAAAAGTGAAGTGTCACCACTGTCAATCGTGCGAAAATAAGGTAGTTGAATCCCGCGACGTAGCTGACGGAGATGCCATAAGGCGTCGACGAGAGTGTTTGAGCTGCGGCTATCGGTTCACCACCTACGAGAGGGTAGAGCGTCCAAGTCTGGTTGTTGTAAAACGCAGCGGCGTAAGGCAATTATTTAGTCGAGAAAAGCTACTCTCAGGGTTACAAAAGGCCTGTGAGAAAACACCGGTTACTAATATGCAGCTAGAGTCGTTTGTGGGCAGTATAGAACGCGAACTTTATGGGCGCGGTGAACCAGAGGTTGAATCAGTGCGCATAGGTGAGCTGGTTATGCAGGGCTTACCTGGACTTAGCGAGGTTGCTTACGTGCGTTTCGCCAGCGTCTATCGTCACTTTAAAGACATAACCGGCTTCGAAAAAGAACTCTCAAAAATGAGAGATGCCAGGTCTTCACAAGTTGATCCCAAATCCCAATCCGTAAAAAAACAAGCGAAGCGGTAGTGAGAAAAGTTGCGGTTGTGCTCTCACTTGCGGCTTATTTGTTGCCTTAGGCTAAGCTTTTGATTAATATTAAAAGAGTCTAGGGGAGCAAAGGGTGGTGTATTTATTAAGTACTGATAAACACCTAATTACCTGACTAGCTCTAAATAAAAAAGTAAAACAAATTAAGGAATGTGAGGGACAATAGTTATGGCACAGGCAACAAAACTTGGGGTTAAGAGACTTTTCACTAAGCCAGGCAGCAAAGGCTACGATCAGCTGAAGTGGACTAAAAAAGAATCCCTAATCGTTAATCCGGGTACCGGTAAGGCCGTGTTTCAGCAAAAGAATGTTGAATTTCCAGAGGGCTGGTCCCTTAATGCTATAAACATTGTGGCCCAAAAGTATTTTAGTGGTACGCCTGGTACTTCGGGGCGTGAAGCATCCTTAAAGCAACTTATAGATAGAGTTGCCGACACAATCACTCGCCAAGGTATTCAGGAAGATTATTTTGATTCAGGCGACAGCGCCGAAGATTTTCGTGAAGAGCTTAAATACGTTTTAGCGACCCAGCGCGCTGCTTTTAACTCACCAGTTTGGTTCAACATTGGCGCCCCCGACCGCGCTCAACAGGCAAGTGCTTGTTTTATTCTTGCAGTAGAAGACACGATGCCCTCTATCCTTAACTGGTATACCGAAGAAGGAATGATATTTAAGGGTGGCTCTGGCTCTGGTATTAACCTGAGCAGCCTTCGCGGTTCAAATGAACCGCTTGGCAAGAGCGCCGGTACTGCCTCCGGCCCCTTATCCTTTATGCGTGGCGCCGATGCTTCTGCAGGAGCCATAAAAAGCGGTGGAAAGACCCGCCGAGCTGCCAAAATGGTCATTTTGAATGTTGACCACACTGACATCGAAGATTTTATTTGGTGTAAAGCACGCGAAGAACGTAAGGCCCGTGACCTAGAAACGGCCGGTTGGGATATGACTCTCGATGGAAGAGACGCCTACAGCGTTCAATACCAAAACGCCAATAATTCCGTCCGTGTAACGGACGAGTTCATGCAGGCCGTAGAAAATGACGATAACTGGGATCTCAATGCTGTTACTTCTGGCAAAGCCATGCGCACCCTCAAGGCCCGGGATATTTTCCGCCAAATAGCCGAAGCTGCTTGGGAATGCGCAGACCCCGGTATGCAGTTTGATACAACTGTTAACCGTTGGCATACTACACCAAACGCGGGGCGAATAAATGGTAGCAACCCTTGTAGCGAGTATATGCACTTAGATAACTCAGCTTGCAACCTTTCCTCTATTAACTTGCTCAAGTTCCTAAATGACGATTTTAGTTTTGACATTGAAAGCTTTAAACACACTGTAGAACTCATGTTTACAGCCCAAGAGATTTTAGTGGGCTACAGTGAATATCCAACCAAAAACATTACAAAAAACGCTCGGGCTTACCGCGAGCTGGGTCTTGGGTATGCCAACCTAGGCGCTTTGCTTATGGCTCAAGGCTTGCCTTACGATTCAGATGAAGGTCGTGCTCAAGCGGCGGCAATCACGGCTCTAATGACCGGTCATGCTTACGCAACTAGCGCTAAAATCGCCCAACGGGTTGGTCCATTTGCTGGTTACCATAAAGACCGCGAAGCCATGAATAAGGTACTACGAATGCACCGTGGAGAAGTAAATAAAATTGATCCCTCCATGGCCTCCGAAGAATTGCTTAGTGCCGCTGCCAGTTCATGGGACGAAGCCGTTGAATTATCTGAGCGCTACGGTGTAAGAAATAGTCAAGCTACGCTGTTGGCTCCAACTGGAACCATCGGCTTGATGATGGACTGTGATACTACCGGGATAGAACCAGACCTTGGACTTGTTAAAGTCAAGAAGTTGGTTGGCGGTGGAACTATGAGCATCGTTAATCAAACCGTGCCACGCGCCTTAAAAGCCCTTGGCTATAGCCGCGGCCAAGTAGAAGACATCATAAATTATATTGACGTAGAGAAGACAATAATTGGTGCCCCGCACCTCAAGGACGAACATTTGCCAGTCTTTGCCTGTTCTATGGGCGATAACGCCATTCACTATACTGGCCATGTCAGAATGATGTCTGCCGTTCAGCCGTTCTTATCCGGCGCTATAAGTAAAACGGTTAATATGCCAGAAGAAGCAACGGTTGAGGACGTAGAGCAGCTGCACTTAGATGCTTGGAAGCTCGGCCTCAAAGCAGTGGCTATCTACAGGGATAATTGCAAGGTAGCTCAACCATTGTCCATGGCTAAAAAAGCCGCACCCACTGTGGAAGTACCTACAGCTGTATCAACTACCGAGGTTATCACCGAAGCACTTCTGTCTACTCGTAGTGCCATAAGGCGCGATCTACCGAAAATACGTAACTCCAAGACTTTCAAATTTACAGTCTCTGGCACTAGAGGCTATCTGACTGTCGGCGAATACGAGGATGGGACACCCGGTGAGCTGTTTGTAAGCATCGCCAAGATGGGTTCAACTCTGCGAGGGGTGATGGACGCTTTTGCTGTGTCTGTAAGCTATGGTCTGCAGTTCGGGGTACCGCTCAAAAATTATGTCCGCAACTTTACCCATACTAGCTTCGCGCCCGCCGGTATTACTGATGACCCGGATATTCGCACGGCTAGCTCCATCATCGACTACATCTTCCGGCGATTAGGCAAGAGCTACCTAAGCTTTGACGACCAACTGGAGGTTGGACTAGCCTCTATTGATGATATGCCCGAAGAGCAGACCAGCCTCTTAAGTGAGGAGGTGGAAGTTATAACTCAAGCCGAACAGGAGATTACCAACGAGGCTGGAGAAACTGCTACCGGCAGCACTGCAGCAGGGGCTCCGCAAAACCAGGATATTCCAGCTAAAAAGCTAATGGCCGTGCAAGACAATGCCGCTCCGCTATGCGACAACTGCGGTAACCAAACACAGCGTGCAGGAAGCTGTTACGTTTGCAGTGCCTGCGGTAGCACGACCGGCTGCTCCTAAAATACAAAAGTTTTTTTAAAGAGCTTCCTTAAGTATCGCGCGATTTAGTCCGTTCAGTTTAGAAGTAGTATTTTGATTGCAAAAAATATAAGCTAGAAATGATAAGCACTGCACTGCTAAACTAACTACCAAAGGGACTTGAACGCGTGTCAGAAAAGACGGCAAATGAGCATAAGCGAAATAAAAAGCACGGCATAGCGATGTTTAGCAATAAGCTAATTACAAGACCTTCCTTCTCGAAGCAACACTCGATTGTTTTTGCGCTAATTTTCTCTGCCTCTAATAACATCTAGAGCATTACATTCATGAATGTTATGCTAATGCTTAAGGATAATTACTATAAAATACAATGAAGAACAGGAGAGCCACGGCTCATAGACAATCCCTAAGCAAGATGAAGAACAAACTCTTCCAAAACACAAGCTTTAAAAACACTAGATTCTCCAGGCGAAGCTTACTCATCTTCGCCGCCCTCTTCGCTATAGTCGGTGGCTATGCTGTATATCGCAGCTTCGCCTCTGCGGCGATACACTACGTTACGCCCGGGGGATTAGACGCAAACCCTTGTAGTCAGACCGCTCCTTGCGCCACTTTTAATCGAGCTTATAGGGTTGCCAGTCCCGGGGATACGGTACAGGTGGCAGCCGGTACATATCCGGCCCAAACCATTCTTGTAGATACGGCAAAAGAGGGAGCTACCCAACGAGTAGTTTTTATTTCTAGCGGGTCGGTAAATATTGAAGGCAGTCTATCAACTGGCGCCCGGAATAACTATAACGCAGCCTATTTGGGAGCCAAGCAAGTCGAGTTCAGAGATATGAAAGCTACTGAAATATCAACCTGGCTTGGTTCAGAAGATGTTGTTTTTCGTAACTTGGATATCAACCGCCACACCATAACTTCGTCTACCAACATTCAACTGCTTGGAGGCGATATAGGGCCTAATACTGATGGCGTATCGCATATTAATGCTTGTGCTAATGTTAGGGTTACGCCCGTTTATTACTGTCCCGGTCCAAAAAACATATTAATTGACGGAGTGTTGTATCACGACTACTTAATCAGCGGTCCGGAGCCGCATTCTGAATGTATTATGATTTGGGGCGGGGGGACCGAAAATGTAACTATTCGGAATTCTACCTTTTTGAGGTGTACTGACTTTGATGTGCTCGTAAAAGCCCCGGGCTACTCAAGTAATATTATATTTGAGAATAATTTTTTTGATACGCCAATGCCCGGAGATAGGGCAACTACTGAATGTGTCCCGGGTTGTCCACGGGGCGGAAATTCGGTAAGATTTTCAACCTATACATACCCTGGAAGCGCCGTCCGCTATAACACCATGCGCGGCGGACTGGGTATAGACTGCAATTGCATTCAGAATCTTGGTAACCTCATCAACGTCAACCCTGCATGGGTAATAGATGGTAATACCACTGACGGCAGTATGGATCTCCATCTCGTTGCAGGATCGCCTGCTATTAACGCCGGCAATTCGGCAGATTTTCCGACTACTGATATAGACGGCGAGATTCGCTCTACGCCACCTGACGCCGGCGCCGACGAATACAACTCCGGCACTCCACCACCGCCACCGCCTCCACCACCACCACCGCCTCCACCACCACCTCCTCCACCCCCCGGCACCGTCTACTC